>NZ_LVVY01000071.1 GCF_001650025.1 Devosia elaeis
CTCGGGGCTTCCATCGACGTTTCAAACCCGGAGGTTTTTTGACCGTCCGGCGCAAAAGCCTGTCCATGGTAACGTTACAAAAGCCTATTCTCGGGTCGCGCGAAATGTCCTAGCTTGGCGGCGATTGATCTCCTTGAGCATTTTCAGACATGCGATTCGGCCTTGCCTTGCCGCCCCAGATCAAGGTCTTCGGGGCGTTCTTCGTTTACTCCTTTGCCATGGGAAGCATGTTCCCGCGCCTGCCCGACATTCAGCGCGCCATGAATGTGGGCGAGGGCCAGCTCGGCCTGGCGCTGATCGGCTCGGCCGTGGGCACGCTGATCTCGCTGACCTTTGCCGGCCGCTTCATCGAGGCCGTCGGCTATCGTCGCGTGCTGCTGGTCGCCATTCCGCTGCTGTCGGCGCTCTATGCCCTGGCCATGTGGGCCCAGGGCCCGCTGATGTTCTTCCTGCTGCTGGTGCCGGTCGGCCTGACCATCGGCGCCATCGAGATCATCCTCAATGTCGAGGCCGACCGGGTGGAGCACGCCATCGGCCGCCGCATCATGAGCCGGGCCCATGCCTTCTGGAGCCTGGGCTTCTTCGCGGCCGGCATTGTCGGCTCCTTCATCGCCCAGAGCGGGCTGGAGCCGCGCTGGCACCTGATGGTGATGATCCCGGTCATCCTGGCCACGACGCTGCTCCTGCTCGGCCAGTTCCAGCCGGCGCCGCACCGCACCGGGTCCAGCACCGAGGAAACGCCGCATTTCGCCCGGCCCACCATGCCCATCATGCTGCTGGTCGGCGTCTGCCTCTCCGCCCTGCTCATGGAGGGCGCCGGCATCGACTGGTCGGCCATCTATATGCGCGACATGTTCACCGCCGAGCCGTTCTGGGCCGGCATCGCCGTGGCCATCGTCGCCGGCTCGCAGGCCCTGGCGCGGTTCTTCGCCGATGGCTTCGTGGAGCGCTACAGCCCCGTCGCGGTGGCCCGCGTCCTGCTGGCCATTCTTTTCATCGGCGTGGTGCTGGTCTTTATCGCGCCGTTCGCCTGGGCCGCCTATCTGGGCTTTGCGCTGATCGGCATCGGCTCGAGCGCGCTGTTTCCGCTGGCCATGTCGGCGGCGGCGCAGCAGACCGATCGGCCCGCTGCCATCAACGTGGCCGCCCTGGCGCAATTTTCCTTCACCGCCTTCCTCCTGGGCCCGCCGCTTCTGGGCCTGGTGGCGGAGCATTTCGGCATTCGCTGGACCTTCGGCATCGGCATTCCCCTGGTGCTGCTGGGTTTCGCCACGGCCCATGTCCTGGCCAGCCGCCCGGTAACCAGAACGGTGACGCCATGATCGCCCCCCCGCACCGCATCTATGCCTGCTTCTTCTTCTTCGCGGTCACCACCGGGGCGCTGATGGCGCGCCTGCCCGATATCCAGACCCATCTGGGCGTCAGCGAAGGCCAGCTGGGCCTCACCATGATCGGCATGTCCATCGGCTCGCTGATCTCGCTGACCGTGGGTGCGCCGGTCATCGAAAGGCTGGGTTTCCGCACCACGGCCTTCTTCACCACGCTCGGGCCCTCGCTGCTCTTCGCCACCATTCCCTTCCTGCCCAGCGCCCCCTTCATGTTCGCCGTGCTCTTCCTGGTGGGCCTGCTCTCGGGCGCGCTGGAGATCAATCTCAATGTCGAGATCGACCGGCTGGAGGCCCGCACCGGCAAGCGCTTCATGAACCGCGCCCATGGCTTCTGGAGCGTCGGCTTCTTCATCACCGCCCTGTTCGGCGCCATGATCCGCCAGTCCGGCCTCTCGGCCGGCCTGCACATGATCATCATCGCGGTGATCGTGGTTCTGGTGGGCGGCTATCTCATCTATGGCGCCACCAATGAGCCCAAGCCGGTCCGGGCGCATGGCGATGCCGACAATCACCGCTTCGCCTTCCCCACGATCGGGCTCCTGCCGCTCTGCCTCATCGGCTTCGCCGCCTTCCTGGTCGAGGGCGCCGGCATCGATTGGTCGGCCATCTATATGCGCGATGTCTTCGCGGTGGAGCCTTTCGTGGGTGGCATGGGTCTCACCCTCTTCGCCTTCTTCATGGCGCTGATGCGGCTCACCGCCGATCCCATCGTCGCCCGCTACGGGCCGCGCAACGTGGCCATGGTCATGCTCAGCTTTGCCAGCCTGGGCGCGCTGCTGGTGGGCACGGCGCCCACGGCCGAGCTGGCCTTGCTGGGCTTCGCGCTCATGGGCGCCGGCTGTTCGGCGGTCTATCCGCTGGCCGTGTCGGCGGCGGCGCAGCGCACCGACAGGCCGGCTTCGGTCAATGTCGCCGCGCTCGGGCAGGTCAGTTTCGTGGTCTTCTTCATGGCCCCGCCGCTCCTGGGCTTCGTGGCCGAATTCATCGATATCCGCGCGTCCTACCTGGTCTGCCTGCCGCTGCTCCTGGCCGGTCTCTGGGCCTCGAGCTTCGCCCTGGGCGAACGGAAAGTGGCGGCGCCCCCCGGCCTGCCGCCCGAACCCCTGGGCCCCAATGGCTGAGGACCTGCCGCCCATTGTCGATCTGCGCCAATCGGCCACCGCGCTGCGCGTGCAGCGCGGGGCCATGCGCATGCTGCGCGAGCGGCACGACATGGCCTGCTACGCCGAAGTGCCCCTGGCCAATGGCCGCCGGGCCGATATCCTGGCCGTGGGGCCGAAGGGCGAGATCTGGATCGTCGAGATCAAGTCGAGCCTGATCGACTTTCAGGTCGATCGCAAATGGCCCGAATATCGGGAATTTTCCGACAAGTTCTTCTTCGCCAAGCCGCCCGAGCTGGATGCGGAAATCTTTCCCGCCAGCGAGGGGCTGATCGTCGCCGACGGACATGACGGCGCCATTCTGCGCGACAGCCCCGATACCCCGCTGGCCCCGGCCCGACGCAAGGCGCTGCTGCTCAAGCTGGTCCGCATGGGAGCCGACCGCATCCATGTCCTCATGGATCCCGGCCCCCGATAATCAATCCCCGCTGCGCTCCATCGCGCTAGAATGCCGCCCCGGGAGATCAGAGATTGAACACGCGGCGCGGCTTGAATTGTCCATATTCCACCGATCCTGTCGCCAGCACCTGGCCCTTGAAGCTGGTCCAGCATTCCTCCAGCGCCACCGGTGCGCCGGCCCCGGTGAGCAGGATCGTATTGCCGTGGCTGACGGCGCCGGCCTGGCCGGCATCGAGGCGGATTTCGGGCAGTCCGGCAAGCCCCAGCGCGACGGGGGCGATCAGCGCATCGCGCGCCGGCCCCGCCTCGGCGGCTTCCAGCGCCGCGAGGCTGATCGCGTCCTTGTCGGTGAAGGGACCCACGGCCGCCCGATGCAGGCTGGTCACATGCCCCACCGTGCCCAGCGCCTCGGCAATGTCCCGCGCCAGCGCCCGCACATAGGTGCCCTTGCCGCAGGTCACTTCCAGCACGCTGGTTTCCGTCCCGTGCTCGATCAAGGCGATATGGTCGATATCGATGGGCCGGGCCGCCAGTTCGACGGCCTCGCCGGCCCGCGCCAGGTCATAGGCGCGCTCGCCATCCACCTTGATGGCCGAAAAGGCCGGCGGCCGCTGCAGGATCGTGCCGATGAAGCGCGGCAGCACCGCTTCCAGCGCCCCGCGCTCGGGCCGGATATCGGATGTGGCGATGACTTCCCCTTCCGTGTCGTCGGTCGAGGTGGCGCGACCCCAGCCAATGGCGAAACGGTAGATCTTGGTTCCGTCCTGCACCTGCGGCACCGCCTTGGTGGCTTCGCCCAGCGCAATGGGCAGGATGCCGGTGGCCAGCGGGTCGAGCGTGCCGGCATGCCCCGCCTTGGCCGCCGACAGCAGCCAGCGCACCTTGCCCACCGCCTGGGTGGAGGTCATGTCATAGGGCTTGTCGAGCACGATCCATCCCGAGATGGCGCGCTTCCTGGATTTGGCTTGCGTCACGATTCAGTCTTCGTCCGTGCCGGCATCGTCGTCGAGATCGCGCTTCACCCGGTCCGAGCGCAGCAGCGCGTCGATCCGGCCGGCCTCCTCGAACGTGTCGTCCACGAAGAAGCGGATTTCCGGCGCATATTTGAGATCGATCTGCGGCGCGATCCGCCCGCGGATGAACTTGCGGTGCCGGTTGAGTGCGGCGACGATCTCCTCCGCATGCGTGCCGCCCAGCGGCATCACATAGGCATTGGCGATCTTGAGATCGGGCGTCATGCGCACTTCGGGCACGGTGACGACCGCGCCGCGCAGGGCCTCGTCCTCGATTTCGCCGCGGGCGAACAGGGCGGCCAGGGCGTGGCGCACCAGTTCACCGACACGCAGCATGCGCTGGCTTGGGCCGGCGGGTTTATGGTCTTTTTTCATGGGGAAGCGGCTTATGCCCTCCCGGGTCCGCCGTCAATCCACGGGGCGCAAAGCCGCCTGCGACTTGAACTGGCCGAAGCGGGTTTCGACCTCTGCCGAAGAGACCGGCCAGGTGCTCGCATCGGCGGGGTCGAAGGCGGGTCCGCGCCATTCCTGGTAGATCGCGGCCACCCCGGCGGGGGATTTGTAGAAGCCCATGATCATCACCTCGCCCTGTCCGGCATAGCCCGGAAGGTCCCGGTAGGCGCCGCAGACAAGCCCGAGCGGGGGAATGTCGTCGCCATTGTCCGGCTCGAGCTGGAACAGCGCCACCCGGTCGGGGCGGCAGGTCCGCGCATAGACATCGATCATGGCCGTGCGCAGGTCGGCCAGTGTCAGGCCGGGTTGAGCGAAGATATTGGCGCCGTAAAGCCGGCTCCACAATGCCTCGCCCTCGCCGCGCGGATAGATTTCCAGCCGTGCCTGTCCATCCGCTTCGCGGAAATGCACCGAAACCAGGTCGAGCATGGTGGCGGGCGCGGCGCCCTGCAATTCCGTCCAGTCCGGCAGCGGCAGGGCCAGGGTCTGGTCCAGGGCGCGCAAGGTCAGGTGCTCGGCCGCCACCTCCAATGGCACGGCTTCGGCCTGGTGGGCGCCGGCCGGCATCGCCAGCAGCAGGCAGGCCAGAAGGACCATGGCGGACTTCATACTGGACACGGGGCTCTCCTAAACCCGGAACATGAGGCGATTGCCCCGTCACGTCCGCTCCCGCACGCCCCCTGCGCGGCACCGGACAGGCCGACCATTAGGGAGGAAACCGAAGCCATGCAAGATCGGTGGGGAGCCAGCCAGGCGAACGCGGTTCCGTTGCGGAATTGCTGCAACAGTCAGCCGCGCGCCGCGCGCGCCACCGGCGTCTCGGGCAAAAGGCGATGAGGCGGCTGATGCCCATCCATGAAGGTGCGGATATTGACGATGACCGCCTCGCCCATCTCCACCCGCGCCTCCAGCGTCGCCGAGGCCATATGCGCGGTCAGCACCACGCGGCCGGTTTCGGCCAGCGCCAGCAGCCGGGGATCGATGCCGTTCTGGTTGTCGAAGACATCGAGCGCCGCCCCTGCCAGGTGGCAGGTTTCGAGCTGCTCGACCAGCGCCTTTTCATCGATCAGCTCGGGCCGGCTGACATTGACCACATAGGCGCCCAGCTTCATGGCGGCGAGCCGCTCGGCCGAAAGGATGCCGTGGCTTTCCCGCGTCAGCGGCGTATGCAGGGACACGATGTCCACCGCCGCCAGCATGGCGTCGAGATCGTCCCAATAGGTGGCCTCGATCGGGTTTTCCACGCCGGGCGGGCGGCGATTGCGCGAAAAATAATGGATGGACAGGCCGAAGGCCCGGGCGCGGCTGGCCACGGCGGTGCCGATGCGGCCCATGCCCACGATGCCCAATGCCTTGCCGCGCAGCCTGTGGCCGAGCATCGAGGTCGGCGACCATCCGGCCCAGGCGCGGTCGCGCAGCAGCATCTGCGTGCCTTCCACCAGTCGCCGGGGCAGCGCCAGCATCAGGGCCGTGGCCATGTCGGCCGTATCCTCGGTCAGCACGGATGGCGTATTGGTGACGGTCAGGCCCGCCGCCCAGGCCGCTTCGAGGTCGATATTGTCCACGCCATTGCCGAACTGGGCGATCAGCCGGACGCTTTTCGGCAGGCGCGCGATCAGCTCGGCGTCGATCCGGTCGGTTATGGTGGAGACGAGCACGTCCTTGCCATCCAGGCCCGAGAGGATGTCGTCCGGGGTCAGTCCCTGGTCGGCATCGTTGACATCGGTTTCGAACAGGGTCGCCATGCGGGCTTCGATGCTGGCCGGCAGGCGCCTCGTCACCAATATCTTGGGTTTGCTGGAAGTCATTCGTACCGGATGCAGCGGCCGGGCCAGGCTTGCGCCCGTCCTTCAGCGACCATTAAGGATCATGGGCTAGTGATAGGGCAAATCCACCCCGTCTGCAAAGTGATGTTCCGTTTGCCCGCCTTTTCGGGCCTTGTGCGCCCATTTTTTCTGGTTCTTCTGGCGCTCGTCATGGCCTTCGCGGCGATGCCGCAGCCAATTTCGGCGCAGGACAATCCCAGCGGCCTCAAGCTGCCGCGCTTCGCCAGCACGCGCTCCAGCCCCATCAATGTGCGCGTCGGCCCGGGCACACGCTACGAGATCGCCTGGAACTTCCTGGTGCCGGGCGTGCCGGTGGAGATCATCCAGGAATTCGATACCTGGCGGAAAATCCGCGATTTCGAAGGCGACGAAGGCTGGGTGCATCAGAGCCTTCTGGCCGGCAACCGGGTCGGCTATGCCGCGCCGGTCATGGCCAATGGCGAGGTGCAGATGCACGCCAATCCGTCCATCGATGCGCCCCTGCGGGCGCGGCTGGCCGGCGGCGTGCGGGTTTCGATCAGTGCCTGCAACGGCGATTGGTGCCAGGTTTCCGCCGGCCAGCCGGGCGAACGTGCGACCTATTCGGGCTGGGTGCGCCAGGAAGAGATCTGGGGCGTCTATCCCGACGAGGACTTCGACTGAGGCTCAGCGGGTCGCCCATTCGAGCAGGCTCGCCAGGCTGACAAAGGGAATGCCGCCATGCTCGGTCAGTCCCGAAGCACAGGTCGACACGGTCGAAACGCCCAGCGCGCAGCCTTCCGGAATGTCCTGCGCCATCCGCCGCGTGGCATGCGCGTTGAGCTCGGGCACGAACAGGCCCTTGTCCCCGGCATAGCCGCAGCAGGTGATGGAGGACAGCACGGCCACCTCGTCGGCACAGGCCCGGGCAATCGCCTCGGTCATCGGCTGCTCGGCCAGGCGCTGCGCCGAGCAATTGTGGTGCACGGCCAGGCTGGGCAATGTCTGCGTCACCGTCAGCCTGGGCAGCACCTGCTCCACCAGGAATTGCGGCGAATCGGCCACTGCCGACCCCGAAAGTCCGTTCAGATGCTTGGCGCAGGTGGAAGCATCGGTGACGATGGGCAGGCGCCCGGCATCGCTATCCGCCGAAAGCTGCGCCATCAGCGCATCTCCGACCATCGCCGCCTGTTCGGGAAAGCCCTTGGACTGGAAGGGCTGTCCGCAACATTGCCCATTGAGATGCTCCGGCACGATCACCTCATATCCGGCGCGCTCCAGCAGGACCATCATCGCCTCCGGCGTCGCCAGCAGATTGTGCTCGGTCTTCGGTGCGCCGAACATGCGGCTGGGGCAGGCCGGGAAATAGACGATCTGCGGCCGGCCCGATTGGGCGATGGGAACCGGAAACCCGGTCTTTCTCGGGTCCTGGCGCGTATCGCGCGGCCTGGGGGCTCCGGGCCCGTGATGGAGCGCGCGCGAAACCCGGGGCACCCGCTTGCCGGTGAGGCGCCGGGCCGTGTCGGTAAGCGCCTCCAGGGCGGGGGCGGGAACGATGGTGCGGGCCGCATCGGCAATGGCCACGCCACCCCGCATCATGGTCTCGACGGCGCCGCGATGGTCAGCCGCGAAACGAGCGACCGATCGTGCCGCATCGCCCCGCCTTTTGGCGCGCTCGCTCATGATCAGCGTACCGGTCTCGATGCCGACCGGGCAGCGCAGGGAGCACAGATTGCAGGCGGCACAGGTATCCATGCCGGCATACTGAAAATCCGCCTCGAAGCGTGCGAGGCGCGCCGGATCTTCGCCGGTCTCGCGCAGCCGGGCGCGCTCGCGGGTCACGGCAATGCGCTGGCGCGGCGTCAGCGTCATGTGATGGCTCGGACAGGCCGGCTCGCAGAAGCCGCATTCGATGCAGAGGTCGACGACTTCGTCGGCCAGCGGCATGACCTTGAGATTCTTGACGTGGATTTTCTTGTCGTCGTTGAGCAGCACGCCGGGATTGAGCAGCCCTTCGGGATCGAAGATTGCCTTGATGCGGTGCATGAAGGCATAGGCCTTGCCGCCCCATTCCGCCTCGACGAAGGGCGCGATCGCCCGTCCGGTGCCGTGCTCGGCCTTGAGCGAGCCGCCATAGCGGACCGAGACCAGTTCCGAGAGTTCCTGGTTGAACACGTCGAATTTCTCGGCCGCGCCCGGCTGGGAGAAATTGTCGCTCATCTGGAAATGCAGGTTTCCGGCCAGAGCGTGGCCGAAAATGATGGCGTCGTCGTAGCCGTGATCGTCGAGCAGCTTGCGCATGTCGAGGACGAATTCGGCGAGCCGTTCAATGGGTGCGGCGACATCCTCGGTCAGCATCGAGGTGCCCTTGGGACGGGCGGCGCCGCCGGAGGTGAAGAAGCCCTTGCGGATATCCCACAGCGCATGGCTGCGATGTTCGTCGGTCGACAGATCGATATGGGTGGCGCCGTGCCGGGCCAGCAGCGCCTCGGCCTTGGCGATCTCGGCGGCGAGGGTGTCGGCATCCGGCGCGGTGACGTCGATCAGCACCGCGGGAGAATTCTCGGTGAGCCAGGGCAGGAGCGGCGCCATAGGCGCCAGGTGCTCGACTGTGGCCAGGGCCCGTCGCTCGATATATTCCGCCGCGGTGATGCCGGTGGTGACCTGCACACCGCCATTTGCCATTTCGATGATGGCCCGCCCCGCCGATTGCGGGTCGGGAAAGGGGATGAGCCCCGTGGCTTTGAAGGGATGCTCGGGCACCGTATTGTAAGTGACCTCGGAAACGAAGCCGAGCGTTCCCTCCGAACCGACGATCAGGTGGACCAGGATATCCAGGGGATCGTGGTAATCCACCAGGGCATTGAGCGAATACCCGACCGTATTCTTGATGCGGTACTTCTTGCGGATCAGAGCGGCCAGCTCGGCATCGGCCATCACCTCGTGATGGAGCTGATGCAATTGCTCCAGCATGGCGGCATGGCTCAGCCGGAAGGCGTCACGGCTTGCCGGGTCGCCGGAATCGAGCATCGTGCCATCCGTGAGCATGATCCGCAGGCGAGCCATGGTGTGATAGGTGTTCTGTGCCACGCCGCAGCACATGCCCGAGGAATTGTTGTTGACCACACCGCCGATCTTGCAGGTGGCCTGGCTGGCGGGATCGGGCCCGATCTTCTTGTCGAACGGCTTCAGCGCCCGATTGGCCTCGGCTACGATAACGGCCGGCCCCAATGTGATCTGCGCGGCATCAGGATGCACCGCCAATTTCCGCCAGCCATCGCCCAATACGGCCAGGACGCCATCGGTCACCGCCTGCCCGGACAGGGAGGTGCCGGCGGCGCGGAAGGTGACGGGCAATCCCTCCGCCCGCGCCGCCTGGAACACGGCCCGGACCTCATCCTCGGAATTGACGAAAACCACGACGGCCGGGATCAGCCGATAGGAGCTGGCATCCCCGCTCCAGGCATAGGTCATGAGCGGGTCGGTATAGACATTGCCCTTTATCTGGCCGCGCAGGCGCACGGCCACGCGCTCGCCGGCGGCGAGGCGGTCGGGTTGGGGAGCACGGGGCTGAACGGAGGACAGGACGGCTTGCTGCATGAAAGACAACTAACATGTTAGTTGTCTTTCGCGAAGCGGAATCACGCAAGCGGCGGCAGAACGGCGTGCGCCGCGCGGGTGATCCGCTGGATCATATCCTCGATGCGCTCGTCGCCACGTCGCTCCTTGAGCACATAGATGCCGGTCACCGCCCGGCGTGGTTCTCCCGCCTGTTCGACCTCCACCAATCCGCGCATGCGGAAATCATCCCGCATCACATGGGTGTGCAGCAACACGGCATCGGTGCCCAGCGTATAATCGATGCAGGCGGCCAGCGAATTGGAGCGAAAGGCATAGGTGGCGCGATCGAACACCGTCTCCACCCGGGTCCGGCGCCGGGACGGATCGAAGAAGCGCTCATGCCGGCTTTCGGCAAGCGAACTGATGACGATGGGATAGGTATCGACCTCCGCCTGCTGTCGCGGCGCGCCCAGCAGCGGGTGCCCCTCGCGCACGAAGAAGGCGTTATAGACCCGGGTCAGCGGCACGAAATCGGTGCCGATCGCCGAACTCAGCCCATCGATCTCATGGGCCAGGAACATGGAAATGTCGCCCGAAAGCATCTGATCCATGAGCCGCAATTGATTGCCCAGACTGATCTGCACGGGCGATTTGGGAAACTCGCGCTGATAGGCGACAACCATGTCCTTGAGGAACATGGTCCACCAGGAATAGCCGGACCCCAGCGACAGACCGCGCTCGGTGCCTCGCTGCTGATCGGCGATGGCATTGAGCGTGTTGTCATAGAGCCGGCGCATTAATTGGGCATTTTCGTACAGCGTCTCGCCATAGCGGGTCAGGCGTACGCCGCGCGAGGACCGCTCGAAGAGCGGCACCCCGATATTGTCTTCCAGCTTGCGCATGTTGAAGGTGAGGGTGGGCTGGGTGATGAACAGGGCAGTCGCCGCGCCGCTCAGCGTGCCGGCATCGGCGACCGCCAGGAACTGGTTCAACAGCTTGTCCATATCGCGCCTCACACCATAGATTTTCTCTATAATACGCCGACGATTTCGTAGTTTTCCAGCTAGATTTTTTGTTCCAGACTATCGGCGAAGGGTTCCGCGTATAACGCAGTCCGCGAGGCGGCAGCGGGATGAGGAGGAGGTTCATCGACAAGGCTCGACAGCGGCGCAGGCATGGCCAGTCAACTTCCATACAAGAAGGTTGCCCTTGGCGAGTCGAGTATGGTAGACCGTAACCGGCTGGTTATTTGCGGGAATTGCGATGGTGCGGTTTCATCGCGTTACGGCGCTGCTAAGCTGGGGTAATGAATGATGCCTGCGAGGTGTGTGCTTTAGTAACCAGTTGGTGATTTGGCGGTGGGGAGGCTGCCAAGGCACATTCGTTCCGGGAGTCGGAACGGTAAAGTTTCATGGGAGGAAACAAATGAGCATTCGACTAAGACGCCGTCAGTTCCTGATGGGATCTTCGGCTTTGGCTGCCGCGGCGGCTTTCGGTGCGGGGCCGGCCTGGGCCCAGGGTGCTACCCTGCGCCAGTTCTTCTGGGGCGGCCAGGCGCGCGCCGACCGCACCTATGCCGTCAACGACCTGTTCACCGCCGCCAATGGGGCCAGCGTGGATAGCAGCTTCCTGGCCTGGGGCGATTACTGGCCCAAGCTGGCCACCGAGACCGCCGGCGGCAACGCACCCGACATTGTGCAGATGGACTATCGCTATATCGTCGAATACGCCAAGCGTAACGCCATCGCGCCGCTGGACGAATTCGTCGGCGGCGCCCTCAAGCTGGACGGCTTCGATGAAGACCAGCTTGAAGGGGGCAAGGTCGACGGCCAGCTCTACGGCATCAGCCTGGGCGCCAATTCGGTGGCCCAGCTCGTCAACCTGTCGGCCTTCGAGGAAGCAGGGATCGAGCCGCCGAACCGCGACACCACCTATGACGAAATCCGCGAAAAGGGCGAGGCTTTCAAGGCTGCCAATATTCGCGGCGGCATCCGGATCATCGCCGATGGTTCGGGGTCCGAGCCCATGCTCGACAACTGGCTGCGCCAGAAAGGCCTGGCGCTCTATACCGCCGAGGGTACGCTGGGCTTCGATGCCGACGCGGCTGTCGAATGGTTCACGCTCTGGCAGGGTCTGCGCAATGACGGTATCTGCGTGACTGCCGAGGACCAGGCGCTCGACACCAATGGTCCGCTCGAGACCACCATGGTGGTGATGGGCAAGGCGGCGATGATGCCGTCGAACTCCAACCAGCTCGTGGCCTTCCGGACGCTGATGACCGACAACCTGACCATTACCAATTACCCGCGCATCGCGCCGGGCGTGGGTGGCGGTCACTATCGCAAGCCGTCCATGTTCTTCTCGGTGGGCGGCTCATCCGCCAACAAGGAACTGGCTGCCGAATATCTCAGCTTCTTCGTCAACGACCTCGAAGCGGCCAAGGTGCTTGGCGTCGAGCGTGGCATTCCCTGCATCGACAAGACTCGCGAGGCCGTTGCGCCCGATCTGGGCGAAGCCGATCAGATCGCGCTCGAATTCGTGGCCAATCTGGGCGATCTGCTCGGGCCTCTGCCGCCGCCGCCGCCGGCCGCCGCGGGTGAGATCGACGCGTCGCTGCTGCGCGTGCTCAGCCAGGAAGTTGCCTTCGGCGCCCGCACGCCGGAAGATGCCGGACAGTACTTCGTTTCCGAAGCCACTGCCATTCTGCAGCGCGCTAGCTGATCCGGGACGGGACTATGGCCACGCAGGTCGACACAAGTGCTTCAACCGGAGCCGGCCGCGTGGCCTCTCCATCCTTCTGGTCCGGGGTGTGGCAGAACCACGCCCCGGGCTACCTCTTCCTTCTGCCCTGGCTGATCGGCTTTCTCGGCCTGACCATCGGGCCGATCCTCACCTCGTTCTATCTGAGTTTCACCCATTTCGATCTGCTCACCGCCCCGCGCTGGGCCGGGATCGACAATTACATGCGCATGTTCACCAACGATCCGAAATTCGCCGCCTCCATGCGCGTGACCTTCGTTTTCGTGGTGTTCTCGGTGCCGCTAAAGTTGGCCTTTGCGCTCGGCGTTGCACTCCTGCTCAATCGCGGCATGAAGGGCCTGCCGCTCTACCGGGCGCTGTTCTATCTGCCGAGCCTGTTGGGCGCCTCGGTGGCCATCGCCATTCTCTGGCGGCAGATGTTCGCCGGCAATGGCCTGGTCAACCAGCTCCTGGCCAATTTCGGCATTCAGGGCCCGAGCTGGATCTCCAATCCCAATACTTCGCTATGGACCCTGATCATCCTGGCGGTCTGGCAGTTCGGCTCGCCCATGATCATCTTCCTCGCCGGCCTGCGGCAGATCCCGCAGGACATGTATGAGGCGGCCAGTCTCGATGGCGCCAGCAAATGGCGCCAGTTCTGGAAGATCACGCTGCCCATGCTGACGCCGGTGGTCTTCTTCAACGCCATCATCCAGACCATCGAGGCCTTCAAGAGCTTCACGCCCGCCTTCATCATCTCTGGCGGCACGGGCGGTCCGATCAACTCGACCCTGTTCTATACGCTCTATCTCTACAACGAGGCCTTCGGCTTCTTCCGTATGGGTTATGCCTCGGCCCTGGCCTGGGTCCTGCTGGCCATCGTGGCCCTGTTCACCGCCTTTTCCTTCCTGACCTCGAAATATTGGGTGCATTATGACGACTGATGCAGAGCGCCTGACCGTGGTCACCGGATCGTCTGTGACGCGCCGCAAGGTCATCTCGATCGTTTCGCACGTGCTGCTGATCGGCGCCTCGATCGTGATGCTCTATCCGCTGCTCTGGCTCATGGCCTCGTCGTTCCGGCCGGAAAACGAGATCTTCACCTCAGGCGTCTCCGTCCTGCCATCGGCGAACTGGAGCTTCGATTCCTACGTTCGCGGCTGGAACGGCTTGCGGGTCGGTTTCGGGCAATTGTTCATCAATTCCTTCGTCATTTCCGCCCTGTCGGTCATCGGCAATGTGGTGGCCTGCTCGCTGGCGGCCTATGCCTTCGCGCGGCTGGAATTTGCCGGACGCCGCTTCTGGTTCGCCATGATGCTGATGACCCTGATGCTGCCCTATCAGGTGACGCTCATCCCCCAATATGTGCTGTTCCTCAACCTGGGCTGGGTCAACACCATCCTGCCGCTGGTCGTGCCGAAATTCCTGGCCGCGGACGCCTTCTTCATCTTCCTGATGGTGCAGTTCTTCCGCGGCATTCCCAAGGAGCTCGACGAGGCCGCGCGCATGGACGGCGCCGGCCCATGGCGGATCTACTGGAAGATCATCCTGCCACTGTCCATGCCGGTTCTGGCCACGGCGGCGATCTTCACCTTCATCTGGACCTGGGACGATTTCTTCGGCCCGCTGATCTATCTCAACGATCTGCGCCAATACACCGTCATGCTCGGTCTGCGCACCTTCACCGACAATACCGGCATGTCCGATTATGGCGGCATGTTCGCCATGAGCGTGCTCAGCCTGGTGCCGATCTTCGTCTTCTTCCTCTTGTTCCAGCGGCTGCTGATCGAAGGCATCGCGACGACGGGCATGAAACGCTAACCCCCCTCATTCGGGATGCGGCCCGGCCGCATCCCGATCACCAGCGACGACCAGGATGCTTTGCTGAAATGACGATCAAATTTGCCGCCATCGGCATCAATCACGCCCATATCTACGGACAGGTGGATTGCCTGAAGCGGGCCGGGGCCGAATTCGTGGCCTTCCATGCCGTGGAGGACGATCTGGCCAAGACCTTCGGCGAGAAATACCCCGAGGCCCGCCGTGTGGCCGACCCGCGGGAAATCCTCGAAGACCAGTCCATTGCGGTGGTCACCACCGCCGCCATTCCCGGCGACCGCGCCGATATCTGCATCGCGGCCATGAAGCACGGCAAGGATGTGCTGACCGACAAGCCGGGCATGACCACCTTTGCCCAGCTCGAGGAGATCCAGCGGGTGCAGAGGGAAACCGGCCGCATCTTCTCGGTGCTCTATTCGGAGCATTTCGAGGTGCCCGCCGCCGTCGAAGCCGGCAATCTGATCGCCCAGGGCGCTATCGGCCAGGTGGTCAATACCGTGGGCCTCGGCCCCCATTCGCTGCGCCTCAACAACCGCCCCGACTGGTTCTTCACCCGCAACCGCTATGGCGGCATTCTCTGCGACATTGCCAGCCACCAGTTCGAGCAATTCCTGTTCTTCTCGAATGCCATGGATGGGGAAGTGGTGTCCTCCAGCGTCTACAATCGCAATCATCCGCACCGTCCCGGCCTGCAGGATGTCGGCGATGCCCATATCCGTACCGACAAGACCACCGGCTATATCCGTGTCGACTGGTTCACCCCCGAAGGCCTGCCCACCTGGGGCGACGGCCGCCTGACCATTCTGGGCACGGACGGCTATATCGAATTGCGCAAATATGTCGACATCGCCGGCCGTCCGGGGGAAAACCACCTGTTCCTGGTGGATCGGAAGGGGACGCGGCACATCGATTGCTCGACTGTCGATCTGCCCTTCGGCCGCCAATTCCTCGATGACGTGCGCAACCGCACTGAAACGGCGATGCCCCAGGAGCGGTGCTACAATGCCATGAAAATGGCGCTGACCGCTCAGGCCATGGCCGAGCAGGGCACGGAGTGGCAGCAATGAGCCGCGTCTTGAATGTAGCCGTCGTCGGTTGCGGCATCGGCCGCTCCCATATCGTGGAGGGCTATCTGCCCAATGCCGACAAGTTCAAGGTCCTGGCTATCTGCGATCTGGACCAGGAACGCCTCGACAAGATCGGCGAAGAATTCGGCATCGACCGCCGCGTCGTCAATTTCGATGACCTGCTGGCCATGGACGACATCGACATCATCGACGTCTGCACCCCCCCGGGCGCGCATCTTTTCATGGTCTCGGCGGCGCTCAAGGCCGGCAAGCACGTGGTCTGCGAAAAGCCCCTGGTCGGGTCGCTCAAGGATGTGGACACCATCATGGCGATCGAAAAGGGCGCCAAGGGCTTGCTCATGCCGGTGTTCCAATATCGCTTCGGCGACGGCATCGAGCAGGCCAAGGCGGTGATCGAGTCCGGCATTGCCGGCAAGGCCTATTGCGGCACGGTGGAAACCATGTGGCGGCGCGAAGCGCTCTATTACGCGGTGCCTTGGCGCGGCAAGTGGAAGACCGAGCTCGGCGGCGTGCTGATGGGTCACGCCATCCACCCCCACGATATCTTCACCTATCTGATGGGCGATATCGCCCGCATGTTCGGCCGCGTCGCCACGCGGGTGAACCCGATCGAGGTCGAGGACGTCATTTCCGCCTCCCTCGAGATGAAAAGCGGCGCCCTGGCGAGCTTTACCGCCACCCTGGGCTCTGTGGACGAGATCACCCGCATCCGGCTGCAATTTGAGAACGTCACCATCGAAAGCGACCATTCGCCCTATAATCCGGGTAAGGAGCCGTGGAAAATCCTGCCACGGAATGACGAGGTCAAGGCGCGGATCGACAAGCTGCTGGCCAATTGGCAGCATGTTCCGTCGCGTTTCCAGACCCAGATGGCGCGGTTCCATGATGCCATTTTCGGCAAGGGCGAATTGCCGGTGACCAGCGCCGATTCCCGGCGGGCGCTGGAATTGGTGACGGCGTTCTATCATTCTTCGTCCACCCATACCGAAGTCGTGCTGCCGCTCGGGCCCGAGCATCCGCTCTATGAGAGCTGGGTGCCGGCGCAATACCGATAGGCCAGGCAGGAGGAGACAGGCCCATGGCAACCAGCATCGAACTCAAGCAGATCAAGAAGGCCTATGGTGATGTGGCGGTGATCCACGGCGTCGATCTCACCATCGATCCGGGCGAATTCACCGTTTTCGTCGGACCCTCCGGCTGCGGAAAATCCACGCTGTTGCGGATGATTGCGGGCCTCGAGCCGATCACCGGCGGCGATCTGTTGATCGATGGGCAGCGGATGAACGAGGTACCGGCGGCCAAACGCGGCATTGCCATGGTGTTCCAATCCTATGCGCTCTATCCGCATATGAGCGTCTATCAGAACCTGGCCTTCGGGCTGGAGACGGCGCGCATGCCCAGGCCGGAAATCGAGAAGCGGGTGCAGCGGGCGGCGGAAATCCTCAAGATCGAGCCGCTCCTGAAGCGCAAGCCCAAGCAGCTTTCGGGCGGCCAGCGCCAGCGCGTCGCCATCGGCCGTGCCATCGTCCGCGAGCCGAAAATCTTCCTGTTCGACGAGCCGCTATCCAATCTCGACGCTGAATTGCGTGTGGCGATGCGCGTCGAAATCGCCAAACTCCACAATGACTTGGGTAATACCATGATCTATGTGACCCACGACCAAGTAGAGGCCATGACCATGGCCGACAAGATCGTGGTTCTGCGCGCCGGCATCATCGAACAGGCGGGGGCGCCGCTCGAACTTTACAACAATCCGCGCAATCTTTTCGTGGCCGGGTTCATCGGGTCGCCGAAGATGAATTTCCTCAATGCGAGCGTGGAGAACGGTGCTTTGGTGGCGGCGGGGACGGCGCTGTCGCTGGGGCGCGAGGTGGGTGGGGCGACCATGCTGGGCATCAGGCCCGAGCACATCACCATCGCCGAGGGTTCGGGGGTCAAGTTCGCGGATGTCCGGGTGGACCTCGTGGAAAATCTGGGTGGACAAACAGTGGTTTACGCCACGACCAGCGATGGTCAGGCCCTGACCATCGTGCTCGAAGGGCAGCGCAGCGTGGACCTGGGATCGAGCGTTTCGGCCTATCTCGACCCGGCCAAGGCCCATGTTTTCGATGCCGAAGGCCAGGCGATCCGCTGACCCCGGCGACCGGCCAAATGCAAAAATCCCCGTCCCTTCGGGCGGGGACTTTTTGTGACATCTGGCGGGATCTCGTGAGCAGACTGTGAACGTCGGCACCCGCCGATCGGCCGAAAGCGTGCTCAAAACGCTAACGATTGACGCCAAGCCGCGTCATTTTCTCGTTCAGGGTCCGGCGGGGCACCTGCAACGCCTCGGCGACGGCCGCGACGGAATCGTCATGGCGGCGCAGTTCGGCCTCGATGACATGCCGTTCATAGGCGGCGACCCTGTCGGCCAGGCTCGCCCCGTTCGGCTCCGGAGCGCGCTGACCCAGCATGTCGCCCAGGGCGCGGCCATTGGCGCTGAGGCCGAGCACGAAGCGATCGGCCGCCGCCTTCAATTCACGCACATTGCCCGGCCAGTCATGGCTGAGAATGGCATTGATGTCGGCCGGATGCAGGTCGGGCGGATTGCGCCCGAAACGGCGGGCGGCGAGCGCCAGGAAATGATGGAACAGCAGCACGCTGTCATCGCCGCGCTCGCGCAGGGGCGGCAGGTGGAGTGTGGCCATGTTGAGCCGGTAGAACAGATCGGCCCGGAACCGGCCGGCAGCGCTTTCGGCCTCGAGGTCCACCTTGGAGGCGGCGATGATCCTGAGATCGAGCGGGATCTGCCTGTTGGAGCCCAGCCGCTCGACCACCCGCTCCTGGATCACGCGCAGCACCTTGGCCTGGGCGAGGAGGGGCATGGATTCGATCTCGTCGAGCAGAAGCGTGCCGCCATTGGCGAATTCGAACTTGCCCAATCTTTGGCTGCCCGCGCCGGTAAAGGCGCCGGCCTCATGGCCGAACAGCTCGCTCTCGATCAGCTCGGCCGGGATGGCGGCGCAATTGACGGCGACGAAGGGCTTTTCCGCGCGGGGGGAAAAATCGTGCAGGCATCGCGCCACCACTTCCTTGCCGGTGCCGGTCTCGCCCAGGAGGATGACATCGGCGGGAATGGCGGCCAGCTCGCGGATGGCCCGACGCAAGGCCTCCATGCCGGGCGCGGCGCCGATGAGCCGGCCCGCCAGTTCATTGTCGCCGCCATCGAGCCGGCGTCGCAGGTCGGCGATCTCGCGCCGCAGCCGCGCCCGCTCCACCGCGCGGTTGAGGGAATTGACCAATTGTTCGGGCACGTAGGGCTTTTGCAGGAAATCGAAGGCCCCCGCGCGCATGGCTTCGACCGCCATGGGCACGTCGCCATGGCCGGTAATGAGGATGACCTCGATGGGCAATCCGCCCTCGCCGATGGCGCGCAACAGCTCGAGCCCGGACAGGCCCGGCATGCGCACGTCGGTCAGCACGACATGGGGCTGGCCGGCCTCGATCAGGCGCATGGCCTCGCCGGCATTGGCGGCGATGGCGGTCTCGAAGCCGGACAGGCGCAACCATTGCTCGAGCGCGGTGCGCACCATGTCTTCGTCGTCGACGATGAGGATTTTGGGATTGGTCATGATGGGCGGCTTCTCAATCGTGCTTATCGTTTCGCTCGGTGCGATGGTGCGGTTCTTTCGCCTCCCTCCCCCTTGAGGGGAGGGAATGAGGGTGGGGGTTCAGGCCTATCAGCAATCCCCCCAGCGATGTGAGCGCGCTGCACCTTCAGAACCCCCTCCCCTGCCCTCCCCTCAAGGGGGAGGGGGCTCATCGCGGGTGTGGCGACATCGTGCGCCACCGGCAGAACAATCGTAAACGTACTCCCCTGGCCGGGCACGGAATGCACGTTGATGGTGCCGCCCGAATCCCGCACCAGGCCGTAGGAGATGGCCAGGCCCAGCCCCAGGCCCTTGCCGGCGGGCTTGGTGGTGAAGAAGGGATCGAAGAGATTGGCCATGTCCTCCGGCGCGATGCCGATGCCGGTATCGGTGATGGCGATGCGGGCCTGGCCGCCTTCGGACACGACGCCGATGGAGAGGACGCGCATGGGCAAATCCTCCATGGCGTCGGCGGCATTGGCGATGAGATTGATTAGCACCTGTTCGAGATGCACCGGATTGGCGGCGACGGCCAGCGGCGGCCGCGGCCGGCGATATTCGACATCCACGCCCACCTGGCGCAGGCGGTGATCGACCAGGTCGAGCGCATTGGCCATGGCAGTGCCGATATCGGCCTGCATGACGCCCCGGCCGTCCTTGCGAGCAAAGGTCTTGAGATGCCCGGTGAGATTGGCGAGCCGCTCCACCACCTTGTCCATGGCGGCAAGGACCGGGACGAGCTCGCCGCCGCTGCGGCGCTGTTCGAGCAGGCGCGCGCTGGCCAGATGAGTGGTGAGCGCGGCCACCGGCTGGCTGACCTCGTGGGCGACCCCGGCCAGGGCCTGGCCGAGGCTGGCGAGCCGGGCGGCCTGCGCCAGCCCCGCCTGGGCCTCGCGCTCGGCCTTTTCGGCGCGGACGCGCTCGGCGATCTCGGCCCGCAATTGCGCGTTCATGGCATGCAAATCCTCGGTGCGCTCGGCCACGCGCTGTTCGAGCCGCATGTGATCGCTGAGGCGCTGGCTGACCAGCCTGCGGCGCTGCTCGAACAGGACGATGACGAGCAGCAGGGCGGCGCAGGCCAGGCCCGCCGCCGCGGCCGCCACCATGGCGGCGCCCTGGAGCGGCGCCAGCGGAATGAAGGACAGGAGCCGCCAGCCCAGCTTGGGCAGGCGCAATTCCTCCAGCACGAAATAGCCCGAGGCTTCCGGATCGGCCCCGGCAATATAGGCGAATTCGGCGCCGCGCGATTGCCAGCGATCGGCCAGGATGCCCTTGTTGTCGACGCCGTTCTCGCCATAGCGCTGCTGGCTGGAAATCTCTCCCGCCCGGGCCGGCGTCATGGTCTGCAGCGGCCGGTAGCGCCAATCCGGCCGGGTGGAGAGGATGACCACGTCATTGACATCGGCGATCCCGATCAATTCGCCCGAGCGCCACCAGATCGCTTCCAGCTCGCCCAGGTGAATCTTGGTCACCGCCACCCCGATCGGCTCATCGGGTCCGTCCACGCGCTGCGACAGGAAATAGCCCGGTACGCTGGTGGAGATGCCGAAGGCGTAATATTGCGCCTTGCCGCGGTCCAGGGCGTCGGCGAAATAGGGCCGGAAGGAATAATCGGTGCCCACCAGGCTCGTGAGCGTCCACCAATTGCTGGCGGCCACCACGCTGCCATGCTCGTCCATGAGAAAAATCTCGCCGGCCCCGGCGGTCTCGTTGAGCTTGCTCAGGAAGCCGTTCGCCGCCTCCACCGCCTCGGGGTCCTCGGGGTTATCCAGCGCGGCGCGGGCCTCGCGCGATTGCGAAATGGCCACCGGCAGATAGTGGAAGCGTTCGATGATGGCTTCGAGCGTGCGGTCGAACAGGGTGAGGCGGCGCTGCGCCTGTTCCTCGGCATTGCGGATGGCCCCGTTCAGCGCCAGCTCGAACGTCACCCAGCCGACCAGCGCCACCAGGATCAGGCCCATGGCGATGGCCGCCACATGGCGGTGATCCAGCAGATGGCGCAGCGCAAGTCCCAAGGTAGGCCCTTATTGGCAAGATATTGCCAGGCTCTCGGCGAAAGCTCGGCAATTTTCTGCCCGAACGCTTAACACGCCCTGCACGAAAAGCATATCTGCCTTGCATTTCTGCCTTGGCACGCGCTTTGCAATAGGGATTTCGCCCCTGGCCGGAGCCGGGGCCAATCTGGGAGGAAATACCAAGATGAACACATTCGTCAGGACGTTCGCCGCCGCCCTGGTCGCGGCCTCCGCGCTGAGCGGAATTTCCGCCATGGCGCAGGACTATCCCAACCAGCCGATCACCATCGTCGTGCCCTTCTCGGCCGGCGGCCCCACCGACACGGTGACGCGCCTCGTCGCCGCGGCGATGAGCGAGGATCTCGGCCAGCAGGTGGTGGTGCAGAACGTGGGCGGCGCCGGCGGCACGCTGGGCGCGGGCCAGGTGGCCGCGGCCAATGCCGATGGCTATACGCTGCTGCTGCACCATATCGGCATGTCCACCGCCCCGGCGCTCTATGCCAGCCTGCCCTTCGACCCGATGACCGATTTCGCCCCGATCGGGCTGGTCACCGAAGTGCCGATGACGGTGGTGGCGCGGCGCGATTTCGAGCCGGCAACCCTCGAAGACCTCATCGCCCATATCAAGGAAAACGGCGAGAACATCACCTATGCCAATGCCGGCATCGGCGCGGCGAGCCAGCTTTGCGGCCTGCTGATCATGGACGCGCTCGACACCAAGATGACCGAAGTGCCCTATCAGGGCACCGGCCCGGCCATGACCGACCTGCTCGGCGGGCAGATCGACATGATGTGCGACCAGACCACCAATACGACCAGCCAGATCCAGGCCGGCGAAATCAAGGCCTATGCGGTGACGACGCCCGAGCGCATCGCCGTGCTGCCCGACCTGCCGACCCTGGCCGAAGGCGGCCTCGACAATTTCAACCTCGCCATCTGGCACGGCCTCTACGCGCCGGCCGGCACCGACCCGGCCATCGTCGCGCGGCTGCAGACCGCCTTGCAGGCCGCCCTGGCCAATGAAACCGTCGGCAATTCCTTCGCCGAGCTGGGCACCTATCCGGTCCCGGCCGACCAGGCCACGCCCGAAGCCCTGGCCGAAACCCTCGAAGGCCAGATCGCGCTCTGGAAGGAAGTGATCTCGGCGGCCGGCGTGTCGGCGCAATAGGGCCGTTCACAAGGCTTCGGCTCTGTCGCCCCCCTCCCCCTTGAGGGGAGGGCCGGGGTGGGGGTCGTGCGGTGAACCGCCGATGGACCCCCACCCTCATTCCCTCCCCTCAAGGGGGAGGGAGGCGATGGAACCGCCAGATTGAGAGGGAGACGTCCAAGGTGAACCCTCCCTCTGGGGGGCAAGAGCCGCCGGCTCCGGCACTCTTCCGGCATCCAATTGGCCACACCCATCGGGAGGCGAAAATGGCACTCAATGCGTCGCGCGACGATCTGGCCGCGGGGGCGATCTTCGTGGCCTTCGGCTCGTTCTTCGCGCTCGAAGCGATGAAATATGAATTCGGCACGCCCTTCCGCATGGGGCCGGGCTTCATGCCCATCCTCCTGGGCGGCATCCTGGTGGCGCTGGGCATCGCCGTGGCCGCCAAGGGCTTCGGCAAGCCCGAAACCGGTTCCGGGCCGGCCTGGCCCTGGCGCGGCATCGTCCTGGTGCTGGGCACGATCCTGTTCTTCGCCGCCACCATACGCGGGCTGGGCTTCGTGCCGGTGGTGCTGACCACCGCCCTGGTCACCGCGCTGTCCAGCCGCCGCAATTCATGGCTGGCGGCCCTGGTCATCGCCCTGGGCCTCACCATGCTCTGCTACCTCATCTTCGTGGTGGGCCTGGGTATGATCGTGCCGCTTTTCGGCCCCTGGCTCAGCTTCTAGGAGGCCCGGATGGATCTCGTTTCTTCGCTTGCGCTGGGCTTTTCCGTCGCGCTCGACCCCGTCAATATCCTTTATTGCTTCATCGGGGTGCTGCTGGGCACGCTGGTCGGCGTGCTGCCCGGCATCGGGCCCACGGCGACCATCGCCATGCTCCTGCCCATCACCTTCACCCTGGGGCCGGCCACCGCCCTGATCATGCTGGCGGGCATCTATTACGGCGCCCAATATGGCGGCTCGACCACCGCCATCCTCATCAACCTGCCGGGGGAAAGCTCCTCGGCGGTGACGGCCATCGACGGCTACCAGATGGCGCGGCAGGGCCGGGCAGGCCAGGCTCTGGCCACGGCGGCCATCGGCTCGTTCTTCGCCGGTTCGGTGGCGACGCTCCTGCTCGCCTTCTTCGCCCCGCCCCTTGCAAGAGCGGCGCTCAATTTCGGGGCGCCGGAATATTTCTCCCTGATCGTGCTGGGCCTACTGGTTTCCATCGCCTTGGCGCACGGCTCGATCCTGAAGGCCCTGGCGATGATCGTGCTGGGCCTGCTGCTCGGCATGGTGGGGCAGGATATCTATACCGGCACGCCGCGCTTCACCTTCGGGGTGCGCGAACTCTTCGGCGGGCTCAATTTCGTCGCCGTGGCGGTGGGCGTCTTCGGCATCGCCGAAATCCTGCGCAATCTCGAAAACGAGACCGAGCGCGAAGTGGGGGTGAAAAAGGTCACCAATCTCTGGCTGACCCGCGAGGATTTCGGGCGCATCTGGGCGCCCATCCTGCGCGGCACCGGGCTGGGTTCGGTGCTCGGCATCCTGCCGGGCGGGGGACATATCCTCTCCTCCTTCGCCTCCTATTCGGCCGAAAAGCGGCTCTCAAAGAACCCGCAGGAATTCGGCAAGGGCGCCATCGAGGGCGTGGCGGGGCCGGAATCGGCCAATAATGCGGCCGCGCAGACCTCGTTCATCCCGCTCATGACCCTGGGCATTCCCGCCCATCCGGTCATGGCGCTGATGGTGGGGGCCTTCATCCTCCAGGGCATCACGCCGGGGCCCAACGTCATCAACGAGCAGCCGGCTCTGTTCTGGGGCATCATCGCCTCGATGTGGATCGGCAACCTGCTGCTGATCATCCTCAACCTGCCGCTGATCGGGCTCTGGGTGAAGATGCTTTCCATCCCCTATCGGGTGCTGTTCCCGGCCATCGTGCTGTTCGCCTGTATCGGCACCTATTCGATCAACCAGAACATCTACGACGTCTATGCCATCGCCTTCTTCGCCATGGTGGGCTATCTGCTGATCCGCTTCGGCTGCGAACCGGCCCCGCTGCTGCTCGGCTTCGTGCTGGGGCCGCTGCTGGAAGAGCATTTGCGGCGGGCCATGATCATCTCGCGCGGCGATCCGATGATCTTCGTCACCCGCCCGATCTCGGCGACGCTGTTGCTGCTGGCCCTGGCCGCCGTGCTGGTGGCGGTGCTGCCCGCCATTCGCCGCAAGCGCCAGGAGGTCTTCGTCGAGGACGATTGAGGCCTTTCGGACTTCAGATTGTTGCGTGAGAGGGCCGGTGCTAAGGTGCCGGCCTTCTCTTTTTGGAAGGTCCGATGCCCAGAGACACCAGAATGTCGCGCATGCTGCATGTGCTGATCCATATGGACCGGCATGTGAAGCGCGCCACCTCCGAGACCATCGCCCGGATGCTCGACACCAATCCCGTCGTGGTGCGCCGCATGATGGCCGGGTTCCGCGCCGCCGGCATCGTCACCTCCGAAAAGGGCCATGGTGGCGGCTGGGAACTGGCCCGGCCGCTGGCGGAGATCAGCCTGCTGGACGTCTATCGCGCCGTGGGCGAGCCGGCTCTGTTCAATATCGGCCCCGACGCGGAGGCGGCGACCTGCCTGGTGGAGCGGGCGGTGGATGCGCGGATGAGCGAAACGCTGAACGAGGCGGAGCGCCTGCTGATGGCGCGGTTCGCCGATATCCGCGTGGCCGATGTGGCCGACGAATTCGAGGCGCGCTTTGCGCAGATGAAGGCCGAGGGCAGACTCGATCCGGCCCATGACCATTTCGGCTAGGCCCACCGCCGGCCCGGCCCGGTCGTGGTTCCGCCGAAGAACAAAATAAAAGATTGGTTAACCTTGTTCTTATACTTTTCCTTCATCATGATGGGGGTCAATGTGAACAAGTTCTTTAAAATAATTCTGCCTGCCGCCGCTCTGTCGTTGAGCGTGGGCGGCGCCAATGCTGCCGATCTATTGTTCGATCATCCGCAACCCGCAATGCCTTACGCCGCCGGCTTCGACTGGAGCGGCTTCTATGCCGGTATCTTCGCCGGCTATGGCGCGGGCGGCGCCACCAGCACGGGCGTGGCGACCGGCTCGGTCTCCCCGGTGGATGTCGAGGGCCTGCTGCTCGGCGGCACATTGGGCGCCAATGCGCAATTCGGCTCCTTCGTGCTGGGCCTCGAGGGCGACCTGGCTTGGAGCGGCGTCGAAGGTTCGGCCACCTGCGCCGGCGCGCCCGCCTTCGATTGCAACGGCTCGCTGGACTGGCTGGGCACGGGCAAGGCGCGCGCCGGCGTGGCATTCGACCGCCTGCTGCTGTTCGGCACTGCCGGCCTGGCCTTCGGCGGCATCACTGCATCCACCACGCCCGCAGCGCCGGGCGCCACCGGCACCTTCTCCTCCACGATCTGGGGCTGGACGGCCGGCGCCGGCGTCGAAGTGGCGGTCAGCGAGGCGATGAGCGTCAAGGCCGAATATGCCTATCACGACTTTGCCAGCGTGCGGGCGCCGGTCAATACCATTGCCAATCTCGGCGCCACCGACATCAAGTCCCATGCCCACAGCGTCAAGCTGGGCCTGAACTACCGCTTCTGAATCCAAGGGCGACGAATGACGAAGGGCAGCGCTTGCGCTGCCCTTTTTGCTTTCGCGCGTGGCGTTGCCTGCGCGGATGTCGATGTCTCAAAAATCCCAGTCTTCGTCCTCGGTGGCGATGGCCTTGCCGATGACGTAGGACGAGCCCGAGCCGGAGAAGAAGTCATGGTTCTCGTCGGCATTGGGGGAGAGCGCCGAGAGGATGGCGGCGTTGACCTTGCAGGCCTCGGGCGGGAACAGGGCCTCGTAGCCGAGATTCATCAGCGCCTTGTTGGCGTTGTAATGGAGGAATTTCTTGACGTCTTCGCTGAGGCCGACGCCGTCATAGAGCTCTTCGGTATAGCGGATTTCGTTGTCATAGAGTTCGAGCAGGAGATCGAAGGCGAAATCCTTGATTTCCTGTTTGCGCTCCTCGGAGAGGCGCTCGATCGCGCGCTGGAACTTGTAGCCGATATAATAGCCATGCACGGCCTCGTCCTTGATGATGAGGCGGATGAGGTCGGCCGTATTGGTGAGCTTGGCGCGGCTCGACCAATACATGGGCAGGTAGAAGCCCGAATAGAACAGGAAGCTTTCGAGAAAGACCGAGGCGATTTTTTTCTTCAGCGGATCGCCGCTGTCATATTGCTCAAGGATCAAGTGCGCCTTGCGCTGGAGGAAGGTGTTTTCCTCACTCCAGCGATAGGCGTCGTCCACGTCCGGCGTGAGGCAGAGCGTGGAGAAGATGGAGGAATAGGAGCGGGCATGCACCGCCTCCATGAAGGCGATATTGGACAGGACCGCCTCTTCATGCGGGGTGGCGGCATCGTCCATCAATCGCACCGCGCCGATGCCGTTCTGGATGGTGTCGAGCAGGGTGAGGCCGGTGAAGACGCGGATGGTGAGCTGCTGTTCCGCCGGCGTCAGCGTGGCCCAGCTCGGAATGTCATTGGAGAGCGGCACCTTTTCGGGCAGCCAGAAATTGGATGTCAGCCGGTTCCAGACGTCGAGGTCCTTGTCGTCCTGGATACGGTTCCAGTTGATGGCGCGAATGCGGGAAAGAGGCTTTACGTGAACGTTCATGGGTTTGCATTTCAAAATTGACGGACTTGGTTCCATCGCCCCCCTCCCCCTTGAGGGGAGGGTCGGGGAGGGGGTGGTCTAGTGGTCCACTGATGGACCCCCTCCCTCATTCCCTCCCCTCAAGGGGGAGGGAGGCGCCGGAGCCGTCAGCCCTGTTGAATGACGGCAGGTATAACTCTTACAGCGCGCAGGACACGCAGCCCTGGACCTCGGTGCCTTCGAGGGCGAGCTGGCGCAGGCGGATGTAATAGATGGTCTTGATGCCCTTCTTCCACGCATAGATCTGGGCGCGGTTGATATCGCGGGTGGTCGCGGTATCGCGGAAGAACAGGGTCAGCGACAGGCCCTGGTCGACATGCTGGGTGGCCGCCGCATAGGTGTCGATGATCTTTTCGGGGCCGATCTCATAGGCATCCTGGTAATAATCCAGGTTGTCATTGGTCATGAAGGCGGCGGGATAATAGACGCGGCCGATCTTGCCTTCCTTGCGGATCTCGATCTTGGAGACGATCGGGTGGATCGAGGCGGTGGCGTGATTGATATAGGAGATCGAGCCGGTGGGCGGCACCGCCTGCAGGTTCTGGTTGTAGAGCCCGGTCAGCATCACCCTGGCCTTGAGATCCAGCCAGTCTTGCTGGGTCGGGATGTGAATGCCGGCTTGCTCGAAGAGCCCGGCGACGCGCTGGGTGGCGGGCTTCCATTCCCTGGTCGTATATTTGTCGAAATAGGTGCCATCGGCATATTTCGAGTTCTCGAAGCCCTTGAAGGTCTCCTCGCGCTCGGTGGCGATCAGGTTCGAGGCGCGCAGGGCGTGATAGGTCACCGTATAGAAGTAGATATTGGTGAAATCGACGCCTTCCTCCGAGCCGTAGAAGATGCGCTCGCGGGCGAGATAGCCATGCAGGTTCATCTGGCCGAGCCCGATGGCATGGCTTTCGGCATTGCCCCGGGCGATGGAGGGCACCGAGCCGATATTGCTCATGTCCGACACGGCGGTCAGCGCCCGGATCGCGGTTTCGATGGTGCGGCCGAAATCGGATGAATCCATCACCTTGGCGATATTGAGCGAGCCGAGATTGCAGGAAATGTCCTTGCCCAGATGCGCATAGGACAGGTCCTCGTTGAAGGTCGAGGCATCGCTGACCTGGAGGATTTCCGAGCAGAGATTGCTCATGGTGATGCGGCCCGCGATGGGGTTGGCGCGGTTCACGCTGTCCTCGAACATGATATAGGGATAGCCGCTCTCGAACTGGATTTCGGCGATCACCTGGAAGAAGTCGCGCGCCTTGATCTTCTTCTTGCGGATGCGCTTGTCCGCCACCATTTCGCGGTATTTCTCGGTGACCGAAATCTCGGTCATCGGCACGCCATAGACGCGTTCCACGTCATAGGGCGAGAACAGGTACATGTCCTCGTTGTCGCGGGCGAGCTCGAAGGTGATGTCGGGGATGACGACGCCCAGCGACAAGGTCTTGATGCGCACCTTCTCGTCGGCATTTTCGCGCTTGGTATCGAGGAAGCGCATGATGTCGGGATGGTGGGCGTGCAGATAGACCGCGCCCGCGCCCTGGCGAGCGCCGAGCTGGTTGGCATAGGAAAAGCTGTCTTCGAGCAGCTTCATCACCGGCAAGACGCCCGAGGACTGGTTCTCGATCTGCTTGATGGGCGCACCCATCTCGCGGATATTGGTGAGGCTCAGCGCCACGCCGCCACCGCGCTTGGAAAGCTGCAGGGCCGAGTTAATGGAGCGGCCGATGCTCTCCATATTGTCCTCGACGCGTAGCAGGAAGCACGAGACCAGCTCGCCGCGCTGCTTCTTGCCGGCATTGAGGAAAGTGGGCGTCGCGGGCTGGAAGCGGCCGGAAATGATCTCGTCGACGAGCTGGCGGGCCAGGGTTTCATCGCCGCGCGCCAAAGCCAGGGCCACCATGCAGACGCGGTCCTCGTAGCGCTCGAGATAGCGCTTTCCGTCGAAGGTCTTGAGCGTATAGGAGGTGTAATATTTGAACGCGCCCAGGAAGGTGGGGAAGCGGAACTTCTGGTCATAGGCGTGGTCGAACAGGTCGCGCACGAAGTTGAAGCTGTATTGATCGAGCACGCCCTGCTCGTAATAGCCTTCGTCCACGAGGTAGGTCAGTTTCTCGCGCAGATTGTGAAAGAACACCGTGTTCTGGTTCACATGCTGCAAAAAGTATTGATGCGCCGCCTGGCGATCCTTGTCGAACTGGATCCTGCCCTGCTCGTCATAGAGATTGAGCATGGCATTGAGGGCATGGAAATCCAGCGCCTGATCCTGGTCTTCGGTCTGTTCCGGCGCCTTGGCCGGTCGATCTAGAATGAGCGTGTCCAAAACAGGTCCAGTCCTTTTCTGACATTGGCGACATCCTCGTCGGTGCCGAGCAGCTCGAACCGATAGAGGAGCGGCACCGCGCATTTGCCCGCGACGATGTCGCCGGCCAGGCAATAGGCGGTGCCGAAATTGGTATTGCCCGCGGCGATGACGCCACGGATGAGGCGGCGATTGGCCTCGATATTGAGGAAGCGGATCACCGGCCTGGGCACCGCGCCCTTGCCGTGGACCCCGCCATAGGTGGGCAGGACCAGCACATAGGGCGCGCTGACTTCGGGCGGGGCACTGGCCGCATCGACCGGCAGGCGCGTCGCGTCACACCCCAGCTTCCCGACGAAGCGATGGGTGTTTTCCGAAGTGCTGGAATAATAGACGAGCCCGCCCATCTTCGGTCAGGCCAAAGCGCCGATCATGTCCGGGCGGAAGCCGGCCCAGTGCTGGTCGCCGGCGACCACCACCGGCACCTGGCGATAGCCCATGGTCTCCACTCGCGCATAGGCGTCGCTGTCCGCCGAAATATCGATGACCTGATAGGGAAGCCCCTTGCGGTCGAGGGCGCGGGTGGTGGCATGGCACTGCACGCAGGCGGGTTTGGAATAGACAATGATGCTCATCGAAAAATCCCTCGCGGATCATGGGCGGATGCACGAGGAAAACGGCCGGCCGGCATCTGGCCGCACCTGTCCGTTCGCCTGCCCGGTCATCCCGCCGGTGGACGTCAAAAAGCGTTCGAGGCAGGTCTCCTGGCTTGCGGGTCGCCATTCGTGCCGGCCTTCCCGGGCCCCCGGGCCCAGTGGCATTCTCGACAGAACTCGCCGCTCACAGTTGCGGGGACAGCCCCGGAATTGGCCGCGCCTTCTGGCATCGGGCCGCACCGGATTCCCGTCTTAGCCGCCATTCCTTGCGGGTGGCGGAACCTTGAACACTACATATAGTAGGTAAGCGTAAAGATTCGCCTAGCGCAACTTCTGCCCGCGTTGCCCAAGTGTTCCTCTTGACGGGGGAAGGGCTTGAGTCGGCGCGGGGTCAGCGGCGGAACGGAACCCAGGCGCCGCCGGGCGGCCGACATGTGCCGATCCGATGACGCAAGTGGCCTTGCAATAAACTTTTGTCTTGCAAGTTTTCGTGCATGAGCGCATGGTGCCGGCGATGGAGGAGACCATGTCAGTTCTGGAGCGCGTCAAGGACGCCGCCGAGACGCTTACCCCGGCCGAGCAATTGCTGATCAAGCAGGTGATTGCCAGTCCGCGCGACATCGCGCTGGGCACGGCAAGCGGGCTGGCGCGACGCATCGGCGTGCATGAAGCCACCGCCTCGCGCCTCGCCAAGAAACTCGGCTATCCCAATTATGCCGGATTCCGGGCCGCGATCCAGGAGGAATTCATCGTCCGCACCGATCCGGCGACCCGCGTGCGCAATACGCTGCAGCAGACCAGCGAGGCGGGGCTGATCACCGATCTGGTGAGCCGCGAGATCGAGGCCCTGGCTGGATTGCAGCGCTATGTCGACGACGCCAAGCTCCTGGCGGCGGCCCAGGCGCTGCTGAAGGCGCGGCGCATCTATGTCTTCGCCCGTGGCAATGCCGAGGCGCTGGCCGTGCTGATCGATCGCCGCCTGCGGCGCATGGGCCGCGACACCATCATGCTGGCCGGCGAAGGCCGGGACCTGGCCGAACGGGTACTGGCCATGAATGGCGACGACGCCATCATCGCCTTCGCCTTTCGCCGCCAGCCCAGTCATTACGCCGCCCTGCTCAACCGCGCCCGCGCCATGAGCGCGACCTCGGTGGTGATCTCGGGCAGTGTCGGGCCATCGCTGGTGCCGGCCGGCGATCACCTGCTGTTCGCCCCGCGCACCGGCTCGCAGGATGCGTTCCAGACGCTCACCGTGCCCATGGCCATCTGCAATGCGCTGGTGCTGGCCATGGCCAAGGAAGACCCCAAGGCCTCGCTGCACTATCTCGAAATTCTGGGCCAGCTCATCGACGCTTTCGACTAAGGGCGCGCTGGGAGAAGGACATTGGCGCGTCCAATTTCTGCAAGTTCACATGCATGTCGTATCCATCGTGCAAATGCGTGTGCATCCATAAGGCGCATGAGGCGCCATTCCTGAGGAGGATTTGATGGACAAGAAAACTTTGCTGCTTTCCACCGCCCTGCTGGCTCTGGCCGCTCCGGCCCTGGCGCAGAATTACGATCCGGCGCTCGACGCCATGAGCGCCGAGGACTTGCTGCCCTTGGCGCAGCAAGAGGGCACGGTGACGGTCTATTCGTTCACCAGCCGCATCGCGGCGGTGGAAGCGGCCTTCGAGGCGGCCTATCCGGGCATCGACATGATCAGCCACGACATGAGCTCGACCGAGCAGATCACCCGGCTCAAGGCCGAGGCGGCCGCCGGCATTGCCAGCGCCGACGTGGTCTATATCTCGGACGCGCCCGTGGTCTTCGCCGAACTGCTGGGGCCGGGCCTCGTCACGCCCTATGTGCCGCCCCGCGTCGTGCCGCTGCTCGATGCCCATGAGCGCGAGCCGCTCCTGGCCCAGCGCCTCTCCACCAAGGTGCTGATGTATAACGAGCAGGCCAATCCCGATGGCGCCCCGATCAGCAATCTCTGGGAATTGACCACCGCGGACTGGACCGGCCGCGTGATCATGGTCGATCCGCTGCAGCGCGGCGATTACCTCGACCTGATGACCGAGATCGTGCTGCGCTCCGACGAGATGGAAAGCGCCTATCAGGCCCAGTTCGGCACGCCCATCAGCCTCGATGACGGGGTCGAAAATGCCGGCCAGCAATTCATCGTCGATCTCTTCGAGAACGACCTGATCCTGGTGTCCTCGACCGATGACGTGAATGCCGCCGTCGGCACCCTGGGCCAGGACAATCCGCCGGTCGGCTTCACCTCCTATTCCGACCGCCGCGACAATGAAGACGAAGGCTGGGCCTTGCAGGTGGCCAATGACGTGACCCCGGCCAACGGCATCATCTTCCCCGCCGTCCTGGCGGTTTCCGCCAATGCGACCCATCCGGCGGCGGCGCGCCTGGTCATCGATTTCCTCATGGGGGACGACAGCGAGACCGGCGGCGAAGGCTTCAAGCCCTTCTATGTCGCCGGTGACTATGCCACCCGCAGCGATATCGTCAGCCATCCCGACGCGGTGCCGCTCGACCAGTTCAACGCCTGGTCGATCGATCCGGTGGCGACCTCGAACCTGCGCCAGGACGTGGGCGACCTCGTCCTCTCCCTGCAATAAGCTCTGCAACGGCTCCCGGCATTGTCGCCGGGAGCCATTTCCGGCGGTTCACATTCATGTCTCTGGTTTCCACGCGCGGCGCCGCGCGGCCCCTTCGCATCGACGGAAAGCTGGTGCTCAAGCTGGTCGTACTGGCCATATTGGGCGTGCTCGTCGCCGCGCCGCTCTTGCGCATCCTGTTCGAAACGCTTTCGCCCGGCGCCATCGTCGCCTGGAGCGACGTCACCTCCGGCCGGCTGGCGCGCAACCTGCTCTGGGTGCCGCTCGGCAATACGCTGATCCTGGGCGTGGGTGTCGCCTGCGGCTGCGTGCTGATCGGCGGCTTCCTCGCCTGGCTGGTGGTGATGACGGACGTGCCCTTCCGCCGCACCATCGGGCTGATGGCCACCCTGCCCTTCATGATCCCCAGCTTCGCCACCGCTTTGGCCTGGGGATCGCTGTTCCGCAATGGGCGCGTCGGCGGCCAGACCGGCTTTCTCGAAGGGCTGGGCCTTTCCATTCCCGACTGGCTCTCCTGGGGCATGGTGCCGACCTTGATCGTCTTGATCGCGCATTATTACTCGCTGGCCTTCACGGTGATCGCCGCCGCCCTCGCCACGGTCAATTCCGACCTGGTGGAAGCCGCGCAGATGGCCGGCGCCAGGCGCGGCCGCATCCTCATGGGGATCGTGCTGCCCGTGGCGCTGCCCGCCGTGGTCGCGGGCGCCTCGCTCACCTTTGCCGGCGCCGTCTCCAATTTCGCCGCGCCCGCTCTCCTGGGCCTGCCGGTGCGCATGCAGACCATGGCCACCCGGCTCTATGGCCTCATCGAAGTGGGGCAGACCGCGCGCGGCTATGTCATCGCCATCCTGCTGATTGCCGTCTCGGCCCTCTTCCTCTGGCTGGGCAACAAGGTGATTTCGGGCCGCCGCTCCTATGCCACCATTACCGGCAAGGGCGGCCGAGCCAAGCGCTTCACCCTGGGCAATGCGCGCCTGCCGCTCTTTGCCGTCGCGGCGCTGATCTGCCTGGCGACGACCATCGTGCCGGTGCTCATCCTCATCGCGTCCTCGCTGGCCCCGTCCTCGTCGGCGCTGTTTTCCAACTGGACGCTGCATTATTGGACCGGCGCCTCCAATCCCTCGATCGCCCAGGGGCAGGCGGGGATTTTCTCCAATCCCTTCATCGTCTCGGCCACCGGCCTGACCATGGGCCTCGGCGTCGCCGTGGCGATCACCACGACGCTGATCGGGCTGATCGTCGCCTTCGTCCTTGCCCGCGACGGCAAGGGGCCGCTGGCCGGCATCATCAACCAGGTCAGTTTCCTGCCGCTTCTGGTGCCCGGCATCGCCTTCGGCGCGGCCTATATCGCGCTGTTCGGCGCGCCGATCGGCCCCTTTCCGGCGCTCTACGGCACCTTCGCCCTGCTGCTGATCGCCGGCACGGCCTATCTGTTGCCCTTCTCGGTGCAAACCGGTCGCGCCGTCATCCAGCAGGTCTCCGGCGATCTCGACGAAAGCGCCCGCATGACCGGGGCGGGCTTTCTGCGCCGCCTCGCCGCCATCACCGTGCCGCTGGCGAGCCGGGGCCTCGCCGCCGGCGGCCTGATCGTCTTCGTCAAGATCATGCGCGATCTCTCGCTGGTGGTGCTGCTGTTCACCCCGACCATGCCGGTGCTGTCGGTCCTGGCCTATCGCTATGCCTCCGAAGGCTTCACTCAATTCGCCAATGCCATAACCGTCGTGATCCTGGTGATCTCGATTGCCGCGACCCTCTTGGCCAATCAATTGCAGGCCAAGTCGCAGCCCTGGCTCAAATCGTAAGTCATCCCCATGATCCGCATCGAAAATCTCGTGAAATCCTTCGGCGCCTTCAATGCCGTCGACGACATCTCCCTCAGCGTGCCCGAGGGCGCCTTCCTGGTCCTGGTCGGCCCGTCCGGCTGCGGCAAATCCACCATGCTGCGCATGCTGGCAGGGCTGGAGACGCCCAGCGGCGGCACCATCGCCTTCGGCGACAGGATCGTTTCGGACGGCAATCGCGGCTGGACCATCGATCCGGCGCAACGCGATACCGGCCTGGTCTTCCAGTCCTATGCGCTCTGGCCGCATATGAGCGTGGCCGGCAATGTCGATTGGCCGCTCAAGATCGCCGGCATGGCCAGGCCCGAGCGCCAGGCGCGTGTCGCCGAAGTGCTGACCATGCTGGGCATCGCGCCCCTGGCCACGCGCTATCCCAACGAGATTTCCGGCGGCCAGCAGCAGCGCGTGGCCATTGCCCGCATGATCGCGCCCCGGCCCTCGATCCTGCTCTTCGACGAGCCGCTCTCCAATCTCGATGCCAAATTGCGCGTGGAAATGCGCACCGAATTGCTGCGCGTCCATCGCGCCACCGGCGCCACCTCGGTCTATGTGACCCATGACCAGGTGGAGGCCATGACCATGGCCAGCCATGTCGCCGTGCTCAACCAGGGCCGGGTGGAGCAATTCGGCACCCCCGAGGACCTGGTGCGGAACCCCGCCACCGCCTTCGTCGCCACCTTTGTCGGCACGCCGCCGGCCAATCTCGTGCCAGTCTCGGTCCTGCCGCGGGAACGGGCGGCGAGCCTGCCCGCCCAAGCCTCGGCCATGTACCGGCCCGAAGACCTCTCGGTCAGCGCCATTCCTATCGAGGGGAGCCTGGCTTTCGACTTCGCCGAGGCCAGCCCCGTTGCCGGGCGCACCATGCTGACGGGCATAAGCGACAGCCTGCGCATCACCGCCGTGGTCGATGCCGCGCCGCGTTTCGCCGTCGGCGACAAGGTGCATTTCGTCCTGCCGGAGGCGCCCGCCGCGCTGTTCGGCGCCAACGGGGAGCGCCTGTCATGAAGCGCTTGCTGCTGGTGCGCCATGGCGAATCGGAATGGAACGCGGTTCGCCGCCTGCAGGGCCAGGCCGATATCGGCCTTTCCGAGAAAGGCGAGGCCCAGGCGCGCGCCCTGGCGCCCATGGTGGAACAATTGGCGCCCGACCTGGTGATCACCTCCGACCTGCGCCGCGCCCGCCACACCGCCGAACTGCTCGGCTTTCCCGATGCCCGGCCCGAGCCGGACCTGCGCGAGGTCGATGTCGGCGACTGGACCGGCCAGGAGATCGCCCGCATCATCGCCGACCAGCCCGATGCCTATCGCGGCTGGCGGGCCGGCAGTTTCGCACCGCCGGGGGGCGAGGACTGGGCCGATTTCTGCGCCCGCACCGCCCGCGCCACCCAGGCGGCCGCCAGCTCCGCCGACCGCCTGCTGGTGATCTGCCATGGCGGCGTCATCCGCGCCTTGCTGCAGACCCTGCTCGATCTCTCGCCGCGCCGCATCATTCCCGTCGGCCCGGCCAGCCTCACCATCCTCGCCAGCAAACAAGGCGAGAGCGTCATGCGCCTCGAAGTGTTCAACTATGCGCCCGGCGGCCCCATATTGGACGCGCCGGACTAGCTCTGCTCACTGGCGGTCGCTCACCGCGATCCCGGCACGGCGGCGGGTGGCCTATACTGCGCGGGGCCGTCAGTGGTCGTGAAGCGTTCGGTAACCCAGCCTTCGAGTGTCGGATTGAGATCGACCAGCAGCCACCCATCCTGGCGGTCGAGCACGCGCAATCGGGTGCCGCGCGGCAGCGCGGTGATCAGATCGGCCGCCTGGCTCGGGGCGTGGCGCACATTGAGCGAGGCGACATTGACGAAGCGCGGCACGTCGAGCGGCACCGATGCGGGCGATGCCTGCGTCGCGGTCCGTGGGGCCGCCGGCTTCGCCGCGGAGGGGGCGGGGCGATCCGCATTCCCCATGATGCCGAACTGGAAAATGCCGAAGGCCAGAAGCCCGAGAATGGCCCAGCCGACAAGGTTCGAATTCTGCTTCTTCCTGGCCATTCATACGCACCTGTTCACCCGCCCATATTGCGGCAAGCCTCTTAACAGATGGCGTATGGCAGGCGTGTCCACCTCCCGCGAACCGGGCCTGCGGACCGCCCTCGCCCTTATTTGGTAATGCTCGGCCATTAACCATACGTGGTGATTCTCGGCGTCATGGTCGGTAATCGGCATGGGGCCGGAAGCGCTTGGGGAGGAATGGGCATGAAGAAAGCCGCAATCATCGTGGCGGTGCTGGCTGTTCTTGCGGTCGGATCGGTGTTCCTGCTGCCCCTGGCGCTGAGTTCGGATGGCATGCGTGCGGCGCTGGCCCGCCAATTGTCCGAGGCGGCGGGGGCGGAGATCGCCTTTAACGGGCCGATTCGCTTTTCGGTCGTTCCCGATTTCGGCATCGTCATCGAGGACATGGCCTATAGAACCGGCGACGGCGCGGTTTCGGTGACGGCGGCGCGATCGGTGGCCTCGGTGGCGCCGCTGTCGCTGTTTTCAAGCCAGATCCGAATCACCGGGATCGAACTCGAAAGCCCGCGCGTGGTGCTGGGGACAGTGGCGGCGTCCCCGCAAGCGCCGCAGCCGGCCGGGACCGCGAGCGGCGACGTTTTCGAAATGCTCGCGGGTTTTCTCGAAAGGCTTTCCATCGACCAGGTGGTCATCAGCAATGGCGCGGTGGCCCAGAGCCGCGATGGCGCGGTGACCGAGATCGCCGGCGACGTTGCGCTGCAACTGGCCGTGCCCGGCATCGACCGGCCCGCTTCGCTGGCGGTTTCGGGTGTGATGGACGGCCAGCGGCTGGAACTGGCGGCCGATATCGGCTCGCTGCGCGACCTGCTGGGGCGCCAGCCGGCCGACTTCTCGCTCTCCACCAGGATGGAGCATCCGCCGCACCCCCTGCTGGCCGAGCTCAGCACGTCGGGCAGAATCCAGCTGGCCGAGGATGGCGGCTATCATGTCAGCGGCGGCGAGGTTGCGAGCGGCGGGCAGACGATGCGGCTCGATGCAAGCTATGTGCCGGGCGAGCGCCCCTATGTGATGGCCAAGGTGGTGGCGGGCAATCTCGATTATTCCGATTTCCAGCCCGCGTCGGCCGCCGAAGGCGAAGCGGGCGCGGGCGGCGGGACGCCCGATCTGTCCGCGCTCAGGGGGATCGACGCCGATATCGAATTGCGGGCCGATGCGCTCAGGGCCGGCGAGGCGCAGGCGCAGGACGTGGTCCTGGCGGCGCAATTGCGCGACGGCCGGCTCAGCTCGTCGGTCACGTCCGGGCAGATCGCCGGCGGCAGCATGGCGGCGGGCCTGGTGATGGACGTCAATGGCGATGTGCCGCAATCGAGCGGATCGCTCGGGGCTTCGGCCATCGACCTGCAGCAGGTTCTGGCGCTGGCGGGCCAATCGGCGCCGGTCTCGGGAAAGCTGTCTTCCGATCTGCAATATGCCTTTCGGGGGCTCGATGCGGAGGCCATCCGCAATTCGCTGAACCTGCGGGGGACGGTTTCCATCGGCGAAGGCCGGGCGCAGGTGCCGCAACTGGCCGCGCTCGGCACCGACGTGGTGGAGGCGCTGGAGGCCGGCGTCGAGATCGAAAACGTGCTCGAGCCGCTGTCGCTCTCCGGTACGGCGCGGTGGAACGGCGAGAATTTCGGCTTTGCCAGTTCGCTCGCGCTGTCGGACCTGCTCTGGGGACAGGCGGGCATTGTCTCGCTCGATTTCAAGTCGCAAGTGCTCGACGCGCGCTTTTCCGGCACTGTCGATCCGCAGGGTTCGATTGCCGGCAAGGCCGATGTCTCGGCGGCGTCTCTCAGCCGGGCGCTGGGCTGGCTGGGCCAGGCGACGGGCACGCCGCTCGGCCGCTTCAGCTTTTCGGGCGGGCTTTCGGCCGGCAGTGCGCAATTGGCGATGAGCGAGGCGACGATCGGGCTCGACGACATGACGGCCAGGGGCTCGGCGTCGATCGCCCTGACCGGCAAGCCCAGGATCACGGCGGCGCTGGCGGTGGACAGGCTCGATTTCGGCGCATTGACGGGCGGTGGGCAGGGCGGCGCCGCGGCGGCCGGCTCCGGGCCGGCGCCGATCGACCTTGCCATGCTGCGCCTGTTCGATGCCGATATTCGCCTGGACGCCACCGAAATCGGCTATGGCGAGGTCAAGGCCGGGCCGGCCACGGCCGTGCTGTCGGTGGCGGGCGGCGTGGCCGAGCTTTCGGTGCCGCAGGCCGGCTTCTATGACGGCGCGGTCACGGCCAAGGTGACGGCGAACGGGGCGGGCGACGTGCCGGCCATTGCGCTCGTGGCCGCCATGGATGGCGTCGAGGCGCTGCCTCTGCTGACGACGGCGGCCGGGTTCCAGCATATCGAAGGCAAGCTCAAGGCGAGCGTCGAGGTTTCGGGCTCGGGCGCCGATACCGATGCCTTTACCCGTTCGCTGACCGGGCCGGTCAATGTGGTCTTTTCCAATGGCGCGCTGCGCGGGATCGACGTGGCGGGACTGGTGCGCAATGTGCAATCGCTGATCGGCGGCTCTTATGCCGCGAATTCTGAGGCGAAGACCGAGTTCACCGAGCTTTCCATCGGTGCCGATATCCGCAACGGGGTGGCCACCTTCCCCGACATAAGGCTGCTGGGGCCGCTGGTGCGGATGGGCGGGCAGGGCACGGTGGACCTCACTGCCCGGACGATCGACATGCGGCTCGATCCGCGCGTCGTCGCTTCGCTCGACGGGCAGGGCGGCGCCTTCGACGTTTCGGGCCTGGGCATGCCGATCGTCATCGATGGTCCGCTGGCCGCGCCCCGCATCTATCCCGATCTCACCAACCTCCTGGCCGATCCCAACCGCGCCTTGCAGGCCATGTCGCAATTGGGTGGCGGCATCGGCGAACTGGCCAATGGCGCGTCGGGCGCGCTTGGCGGGCTGGGCGCTGCCCTGGGTGACGACCCGAGCGCGGCGGCCGATGGGGTGATGACGAACCTGCTCGGCCAATTGGCCGGCGGACAGGCGGGCAATGGGGGCAATGGCACGCAGCCGACCGGCCAGGACCTGTTCAATTCCCTGCTCGGCGGGGCCTTGGGAACGCAGGCGCCGACATTAGCGGCTCCGCCAAGCCAGGACCAGCAACCCGTGGTCGAAGCCCCGGCGACGCCGCCTCCGGTTCAGACGGTTCCCGCCAATCTTCCCCTGCCCCGGCCGGACCCGAGAGGGCCGGCGCCGGCAATGCCGGTGACGCAGCCCGCGCCCGTGACGGAGCCGGCACCCGAGCCCGCGCCGGACATGCCAGCGGTGGATGAATGGGTGCCCGAACCGGCAGCGGAGGAAAATCCGCTCGATCTCATCAACAGCCTCATCCAGCAGAGCGGGCTCTGAGGCGATTGCTCCGACGATTGGGGAAAGCGGGCAGGTCGCGACGACGCAGAAAAGCAAAAAGGGTCCTTGCGGACCCTTTGCACCCAAGGCTTGCGACACCTTGGGAAATTGGAGCGGGCGATGGGATTCGAACCCACGACCCTAACCTTGGCAAGGTTATGCTCTACCCCTGAGCTACACCCGCGCTCCGTCTCGCTGCACTTGGCAGTGCCGCGATGCGCGCCTATATGCCCAATCGCCGGACCGATTGCAACCCAGTTTTTCGCGGGATCGTCATCTTCTCGATAGCCTGTGGGAAAGGGGGCTTGCCAGTGCCCCGCCGCTGGGCGCAAAAAGGCCGCGCACAGCGAGTTTGAACACGATCGAGAGCCGTTGCCGATGAACGTTTCCCTCAATGGCGCCCCGGCGCCCGCGCCCAATGCCGCCGATCTGATCCGCGATGGCAGCGATGCCGGCTTCATGGCCGATGTCATCGAAGTCTCCCGCGACGTGCCGGTCCTGGTGGATTTCTGGGCGCCCTGGTGCGGCCCCTGCCGCCAGCTCGGCCCGGCCATCGAAAAGGTGGTGACCGAAAAGGCCGGGCAGATTCGGCTGGTCAAGATCAATATCGACGAGCATCCCCAGATCGCCGGGCAATTGGGCGTGAAATCCATCCCGGCCGTCTTCGCCTTTGCCGGCGGCCGCCCGGTCGACGGCTTCATGGGCGCCATGCCGGAAGGCGAGGTGCGCCGCTTCGCCGAAAAGGTGATCGCCGCCGCCGGCGCTCCGGAGCCGCAGACCGATTCGCTCGAGGGCCAGATCGCCGAGGCCCTCAAGATGGCCGAAGCGGCCCGCGACGCGGGCGAACTGGGCCAGGCCGCGCAGATCTACGGCATGGTGCTGCAACGGGTGCCCGACCACGCCGACGCCCTTATCGGGCTGGCCGGCATCTATATGAGCGCCGACGAGGTCGACCAGGCCAAGGTGACGCTCGACATGCTGCCCGAGGACAAGCGCAGCGGGGATGCCTATGCGGCGCTGACCAACGCCATCCGGCTGCGCGAAGAGGCCGCGGGCCTCTCGGAAGCCTCGGCGCTGGAAGCGGCCATCGCCGCCGATCCGGACAATCACCAGGCCCGCTTCGATCTGGCCATCGTGCGCAATGCCGAGGGCAGGCGGCTGGAAGCCGCCGAAGCGCTGGTGGCCATCATCAAGCGCGACCGCGCCTGGGAAGAGGATGGCGCCCGCAAGAAGCTGCTCGAATTGTTCGAAGCCTGGGGCCCCAAGGACCCGGCGACGCTCAAGGGCCGGCGCCTGCTCTCCACGGCTCTGTTTTCCTGAACGGGGAGTCCATGCGCAAGCGTCCCGCCCAGCCCGCCGACCTGCCGCGCCAGGTGCCGCTCTTTCCCCTGAGCGGCGCCCTGCTGCTGCCCTTCACGCATCGGCCGCTCAATATCTTCGAGCCGCGCTATCTCGACATGGTCGATGCCGCCCTGGCGGCGGAAAGGCTGATCGGGCTGATCCAGCCGCAGGATGCCAGCGAGGAAAGTCCCCAGGGCGCCGCGCCGCTGCAGGAGATAGGGTGCCTGGGGCGGCTGACCCATTTCGAGGAAAGCGGCGACGGGCGCTATTTCATCATCCTCGAAGGGGTGACGCGCTTCCGCCTGGTTCGCGAACTGGAGGTCGAGACGCCCTATCGGCAGGCCGAAATCGAGGCGGGGGATTTCGCCTCCGATTTCACCCGCGATTTCGGCGAGGCCGCGGTGGACCGCACCCGCTTCGTCCGGATGATGCGCGACTATGCCGAATTCGCCAATATCGAGCTCAATTGGGAAGAGATCGAAAGCACCGGCACGGCCGACCTGGTCAATTTCTGCTGCATGGTCTCGCCCTATGGCGCCGCCGAAAAGCAGGTCCTGCTCGAGGCGCCCTCGCTGGAGGCCCGCGCCGAAACGCTGATCGCCATGACCGAATATGAAATGGCGCGCACCAATGCGGCTCCGCTCAACTGATGAACGAGCCGGAGCAAAATCCCCGCCACAAGCTCAACCCGCTTATGCTGGAAATGCTGGTCTGCCCGCTGACCAAGACCCGGCTCATGCTGGCGCGGGACAGCGACGAATTGATTTCCATCGCCGCCCGACTGGCCTTCCCCATCACCCGGGACGTGCCGCTGCTCAGCCTCGATGAGGCGCGCACCATCGAGGGCGACGAGCTGGAAAGATTGTCCAGACATTTGCGCTGAAGCCGGCCGCGCCGGTTCGATGTCAAAGAGCCTTCCGCAGCGCTCGCGCGCGCCGAAGTGCCGGCCGGTTTAAAAACTTCCGGGTTTGGAACGTCGATGGAAGCCCCGAGGCGGATTCCGCCTCAGAATTTAAAAACGAGACGCAAACCGCCCCGGGGCGTCTGCCATTCGCGCATAGCGCTCATGGCCTTCTCCCCTCAAATCTCTCCACTGGAGAGATTTGCCCTTCGGGACGGCTCGAAGTCCGGCAGGGGGTTTCCTAGGGCCGGCTCTCACCGGAATTTCCCATCCCCGGACCCAGCCCCCGTTAACGATGCAGGGGCCTCCCGACTGTCGCCGGGCGGTTGATCGTTGCAACCCCATCTCCACCCGGCTGATGGGGGGAGAGTAATGTGGGGTGATGGGGTGGGGATAAGTTTTGGTTTTTTGCATACGCCGGCTGTCATCCCGGCGGAGGCCGGGATCCATCTCGAGATGCTTCGGCTGCGGGAGATGGACCCCGGGTCAAGCCCGGGGTGACAGAGGGTGGGTGGGGAGGCTGGCAAGGAAGAACCCTCGGGTCGGGCCCGAGGGTGACGAACTGTGTGTGGGGTGGGTCGTGCGGCAAACGCGATGCGGCACCCTCCCCCTTGCGGGGAGGGCTGGGGTGGGGGACGGGTGGCAGGGTGCCGAAATCAGGCGCCGGTGCGCAGGAGCACCCCCTCCCAGCTTCGCCAGGCCTATCGGCCAAGCTGCGCTACCTCCCCCGTCAAGGAGGAGGTGGGGGTGCGGTGTTTGGGGCGGCTCCCCGCCATTCGCGCGTAGCGCTCATGGCCTTCTCGCCTCAAATCTCTCCACCGGAGAGATTTGCCCTTCGGGACGGCTCGAAGCCCGTCAAGGGGGCGGTGGGGGTTCGGTGTTTGCCGCATGATCCCGCTACCCACTGCTCGTCACCCTCGGGCTTGACCCGAGGGCATTCAGGGGGCGTGTGGTGGCTGACCTCGGGTCCACCCGACGGTGCGGCGTGGGCCTCACCCAAGAGGGGGGCCTAGATCGGCAATCCGTTCAGCAGCCGGGGGCCGGATGTGCCGGCGGCGGCGCGGATGAAGGCGGATTTGATCGGGACGGCGCGGTCGACCAGGCCCAGGCCGAAATCGCGCAGGGCGCGGAGCGGGGCGGCGTCGTTGGAGAAGAGCCGGTTCATGCCATCGGTGAAGGCGGCCATGGTCGTGGTGTCGAAGCGCCGCCAGGCCTGGTAGCGCTCCAGCACATCGGCATTGCCATGGTCGAGCCCCAGCCGCATGGCCTCCACCACCACTTCGGCCAGGGCCGCCACGTCCTTGAGGCCGAGATTGAGGCCCTGGCCGGCAATGGGATGAATGACATGGGCGGCGTCGCCGACCAAAGCCAGGCGCGGCCCGGCAAAGCTTTTGGCCAATTGCAGGCGCAGCGGAAAGCCCATCAGCCGGTCTTCGAGCGTGACCGCGCCCAGGCTCGAGCCCATCACCGCCTCGATCTCGCCCGCCAGGTTTTCGGCATCCATGGCGAGAAAACGCGGCGCATCTTCCGCCGCCTCGGTCCAGACCAGGGAGGAGCGATTGCCGGGCAGGGGAAGGCTGGCAAAGGGGCCGGCGGGGCGGAAATGCTCATAGGCTATGCCGTCATGCGGCAGGGCATGGGCAATGGTGGCGACCAGGCCCGTCTGGCGGTAATCATGCCCGAACGTGCCGATGCCGGCACGCTGGCGCAGGCCCGATTGGGCGCCGTCCGCCGCCACGATCAGCGGCGCTTCCAGCACGCGGCCATCGGCAAGGACCAGCCGGGCCAGCGCGCCCTCGCCGGACCAATCGGCGATTTCGGCCGGGGCCACCATGTCGAAGAGACCATCGGCCCCCGCCATCAGGGCGGCGGTGCTGGCGGTATTGGGCACCATATGCGCAAAGGCCTCGCCCGGCGCCACCTCGCCCTCGAATTGCAGGAACAGCGGCCGCGCCAGATCGCCATGGCCTGAATCGGTGATGCGCATGGCCGAGATGGGCTGCGCCTGCGCCGCCATGTCGTCCCAGACGCCCAGGGCCTCGAAAATATGCCGCACGCCCGCCGCAATGGCCGAAGCGCGATTGTCGCGCGGCACGCTGAGCGGCCGCCGGTCGACCAGGGCCAGCCTCATGCCCGGGGCCGAACGTTCCAGGGCCAGGGCCAGCGTCAGCCCCACGGGCCCGCCGCCCACGATGATGACGTCATATCGGCTTGTTTCAGAACGGCTCATGAGCGCGGGCTCCTTTTGCTCGTTTCTTTTCCGACCCGAAGGCGGCGAAAGCAAGTGCCCGCTTGCCGCAGCGAATTGGACAAAATTCAGGCAAAATCGAAAAATTGCATATGAGATGGGCATTCGCATGCTTTGACACAGTCTCGACACAATGTGTTCCGCAGGCGTGCTCCTGCTTCAAGCCCTTCATTTCCGGCGATTTTTCTGGCGCCAGGCCGGTTTGGCACGGCTTTTGAGTCCATGTCCCTGTCGAAAACGATCGCAAGGCAGAAAGGGGCATCCATGAAACTGGTGGTTGCAATCATCAAGCCGTCGCGCCTGGAGGAGGTGCGCCAGGCGCTGAACTCCCTGGACGTGCATGGCATGACCGTCACCGAGGTCAAGGGCTATGGCCGCCAGAAGGGCCATTCCGAGATTTATCGCGGCACCGAATATGCGGTGCATTTCCTGCCCAAGCTCAAGGTCGAGATCGCCGTCGACGATGCGCTGGCCGATTCTGTCGGCGCCGCCATCCGCGACGCCGCCCAGACCGGCCGCATCGGCGATGGCAAGATCTTCATCCTCGATCTCTTGGCCGTCACCCGTATCCGCACCGGCGAAACCGGCGCCTCGGCGCTCTGATGCTTCCCGACTTCAGGAGAACAAAGACAATGACAGGGTTCAAGACTCCCCTAAAGCTGGCGGGCGGCATCACGCTGGCTTCGCTGCTGCTGGCGCTGCCGGCTCTTGGTCAGGATGCGCCCGCCGAGGCGGTGGTGGAAGCCGCCGCCGGCGGTGAAGCCGCGATTCAGACCCAATATATCCTCAATTCCTTCCTGATGCTGTTCGGCGGCATCCTGGTGTTCTGGATGGCGGCGGGCTTTGCCATGCTCGAAGCCGGCTTCGTGCGCACCAAGAACGTTTCGATGCAGCTGCTGAAGAACGTCACCATGTATTCGCTGGCCTGCCTGGCCTATTACCTGATCGGCTACATGATCATGTATCCGGGCGATGCCTGGCTAGTGGACGGCCTTATCGGGGCCATAGGCATCGCCGTGCTGGAGCCGGTGGGCCTGGCCGCCGAAGCCGCCGACCTCACCTATGCCACGGTCAGCTCCGACTTCTTCTTCCAGGTGATGTTCTGCGCCACCGCCGCCTCGATCGTTTCGGGCACCGTGGCCGAGCGCATCAAGCTCCTGCCCTTCCTGATCTTCGTGGCGGCGCTGACCGCTTTGGTCTACCCGATCCAGGCCTCCTGGAAATGGGGCGGCGGCTTCCTCGACCAGATGGGTTTCCTCGACTTTGCCGGTTCCACCGTCGTGCATTCGGTCGGTGGCTGGGCGGCTTTGGCCGGCGCCATCATCCTGGGCGCGCGCAAGGGCAAGTACAATCCGGACGGCACCGTGCGCGCCATTCCCGGCTCCAACATGCCGCTGGCCGTGCTCGGCATGTTCATCCTCTGGATGGGCTGGTACGGCTTTAACGGCGCCTCCCAGCTCGCCATGGGCACGGTCGGCGATATCGCCGATGTCGGCCGCGTCATGGCCAATACCAATGCCGGCGCCATTGGCGGCGCATTGGCCGCCGCGGCGCTCTCGGCCCTGATCTACAAGAAGGTCGACCTGACCTTCGTGATCAACGGCGCGCTGGCCGGTCTCGTCTCGGTTACCGCCGAGCCGCTGACGCCGGGCCTGGGTACGGCCTCGCTGATCGGTGCCGTGGGTGGCGCCATCGTGGTCTTCTCGGTGCCGCTGCTCGATCGGCTCAAGATCGACGACGTGGTCGGCGCCATTCCGGTGCACCTCTTCGCCGGCATCTGGGGCACGATCGCGGTGGTCTTCACCAATCCCGATGCCAATATCGGCGTGCAGCTCATCGCCATCGTCACCGTGGGGCTCTTCGTCTTCCTGATCAGCCTCGTGGTCTGGTTCATCCTCAAGGCGATCATGGGCCTGCGGCCCAGCGCCGAGGACGAGGATCTGGGTCTCGACGTCGCCGAAGTGGGTGTCGAAGCCTATCCCGAGTTCAAGTAACGCCTCTGGATGGCCGGGCTTTCGTCCGGCCATCCCGCCGCTTGCCGGCGGCGTGCAGCCCGCGCCCCTCTTGGCCCGCCACAGAGGCTTCCCACTCGCAAATGCGCGGACTGCACACCCCTGGCAAGCGCTGCTCAAATATTCAGCAGCAGCGGATGCGGTTGCGTACGGAATAGGCAAGTCCCTGCCTAATTCCGAGTCGCCTTGCGACCCTTCTTTATAACGTATTGGAAATACACGCCAATTTCGTGCCGGCCTATTTGGCACGCCGCTTGAGTCATCTGTGATCGTTCCAGCATGCGCCGTATCGGCGCCAAGGGGGTCACATGAAATTGGTAATTGCCATCATCAAGCCGTCCCGGCTCGAAGAGGTCCGGCAGGCGCTCAATTCGCTCGACGTGCACGGCATGACCGTCACCGAAGTGAAGGGCTATGGCCGCCAGAAGGGCCATTCCGAGATTTATCGCGGCACCGAATATGCCGTGCATTTCCTGCCCAAGCTCAAGATCGAGATCGCCGTCGACGATGCCATCGCCGATGCCGTGGGCAGCGCCATCCGCGACGCCGCCCAGACCGGCCGCATCGGCGACGGCAAGATCTTCATCCTCGACCTGCTGGCGGTCACCCGTATCCGCACCGGCGAAACCGGCGCCTCGGCGCTCTAAAGCGCGTTCCCTTTCGGAGCTAACATCATGTCATTCAAGACGTCCAAAATCCTGGGGAGTGCCGCCCTGGCCTCCCTGCTTCTGGCGCTGCCGGCCCTGGGCCAGGAAGTCGCCGCCGAAGTGCCCGCCGCCATCGAGGAAGTGGCCACCATCGACACCGGCGATACCGCCTGGATGCTGGTCTCGACCCTCCTCGTCATCCTGATGACCATTCCGGGCCTGGCCCTGTTCTATGGCGGCCTGGTCCGGTCCAAGAACATCCTCTCGGTGCTGACCCAGGTTTTCGCCGGTTTCGCGCTGATCGCCCTGCTCTGGGTGACCTATGGCTATTCGCTGGCCTTTGCCGGCCCCAGCGAGGGCGGCCTTTCCGCCTTTATCGGCGATTTCTCCAATTTCCTGCTCGGCGCCACCGGCCCCGATTCGGTCTCGGGCACCATTCCCGAACTGGTCTTCGTGGTGTTCCAGCTCACCTTTGCCTGCATCACGGCGACCCTCATCGTCGGCGGCATTGCCGAGCGCATGAAGTTCGGCGCGGTGATGGCGTTCCTGGCCATCTGGTTCACCTTCTCCTACCTGCCCATCGCCCACATGGTGTGGTCGGGCGCCGGCCTCTTCTTCCAGATGGGCGCGCTCGATTTTGCCGGCGGCACCGTGGTGCATATCAATTCGGGTGTGGCCGCCCTGGTCGCCGCCATCGTGCTGGGACCGCGCCTGGGCTATATGAAGGAGCCGATCGCGCCGCATAACCTGGTCTTCGTCTTCATCGGCGCTTCTCTGCTCTGGGTCGGCTGGTTCGGCTTCAATGCCGGTTCCGCCCTTGCCGCCAACGGCACTGCCGCCCAGGCCTTCCTCAATACCGTCACCGCACCCGCCGCCGCCGCCCTGGCCTGGGCCCTGGGCGAAAAGCTCACCCGCGGCCACGCCTCGGCCCTGGGCGCTTTCTCGGGTGCCGTTGCCGGCCTCGTCGCCATCACCCCGGCTGCCGGTTTCTCGGGCACGTTCGGCGCCATCGTGCTGGGCGCCGTGGCCAGCCTCATCTGCCTGTGGGCCGTGGTCACGCTCAAGCCGATGCTGAAATATGACGACAGCCTCGATGTCTTCGGCATCCATGGCGTGGGCGGCATTGTCGGGGCCATCGGCACCGCCTTCGTGGCCGACCCGGCCCTGGGCGGCTTCGGTGCCGAAGGCTATGCGCTGGGCGGCCAATTGGTGACGCAGATCCTGGCCGTGCTCGTGGCCATCATCTGGTCGGCATTGGTCACCCTGGTGGCCCTGCTCATCGTCAAGGCGCTGTTCGGTGGGCTCCGCGTCTCCGATGCCAGCGAGAGCGACGGCCTCGATCTCTCCACCCATGGCGAACGCGCCTATAATTGATCCAAACCCATGGGCGGCCACCCGGCCGCCCATCTCCCCCGGCCAGGGGCGCGCAGCGATCGGCCGATGGTTAGCATGCGATTAACCACAGCGGGCTAGCATGGCCCCATTACGGCTCGCTGCTCTGGTGCGCGGGTCGGCAACCAGTAATGCGTGTCCATGCCCAGCCATCCCGTCCCCATGATCGACGATGTCCGCCCCGTGACCCAGCGTACGGGCGGCCGCAGCAATTCCAGCCGCAGCGCCAAGGCGCCGATGCCGCCCCCGGCCATCGCCATCCGCATTCCGCTGCGCCTGGCGGGCATGCTGCTGCTGGCGCTCTGTGCCATCGTGCTGGTCTCGCTGGCCTCCTGGTCGGTGGACGATCCCTCCCTGTCGCTGGCCACCGCCAAGACGCCCGCCAATTGGCTGGGCTTTCCCGGCGCGGTGATCGCCGACCTGGTCTTCCAGTTCCTGGGCCTGGCCGGCCTGGTCATGGTCGTGCCGCTGGCGCTGTGGGGCTGGGCCATGGTGCGGCGCTATGCGGTGACCCGGCTGGGCATGCGCGTGCTCGCCTGGATCGGCGCGACCGTGCTGTTCGCCGGCGTCTTCTCCTTCATCGCCATGCCCGAAACCTGGCCCCTGCCCACCGGGCTCGGCGGCCTGGCCGGCATGATGTTCACCAATCTGGCCGCCATGATCGCCGGCTCCGATCCGCAGCCGGTCACCTCGACGCTGTTCGCCATCATCCTGGCCGCGCCGGCCCTGGCGCTGCTCTGGATGGCCATGGGCCTGGGCGCCGCCGTGCCGGCCAAGCCGCAGAAGGCCGGCGCCGCCCGCCGGGCCGATGCCGAGGACGAGCGCGACCCCAATCCTTTGGTGGAAGTGGCCATGGGCGCCATCGTCCATATGGGCTATTCGCTGCGCACCGCCTTCCGCCGGGCCCGCGCCGCCCATGCCGAACGCCGCGCCGCCGAGCAGATGGACGATTTCGACCATGCCGCCGAACCCCGCATGGATGGCGGCGCGCCCGAAGTGGTGGTCGATCGCGAGCCCGTCATGGCGAGCCCGCAGCGCCATATCCACGCCCCGGCCCGCTATGCCGAGCCCAGTTTCGAGCCCAGCGCCCGCATCCTGGCGCAGCCGGCCTATGATGATACCGCCATCGATTATCCCGAAGAGGATGACGACATCCCCTTCGTGCCCGATGCGCCGCTGCCCAACCGGACGCAGCGCGGCGATTCGCGCTTCCATCCCGCCGATCCGGCGGCCCCGCGCGTGCCCGTGGCCGCCCCGGCGCCCCGCCCGGCCCAGGGCCAGCGGGTGTTCCGCGAGGCGCAGGGTTCCCTGCTGGACGAACCGGCCGGGTTCGAACTGCCCGAGCTGAGCCTGCTGGCCGAGCCCAAGCGCTCCGGTCCCTCGCCCGAGCATGCCCCGGCGCGGCTGGAGGAAATGGCGCGCCAGCTCGAAGCGGTGCTGCAGGATTTCGGCGTTAAGGGCGATATCATCAATGTCCGCCCCGGCCCGGTCGTTACCCTGTTCGAGCTGGAACCGGCTCCGGGCATCAAGTCGAGCCGCGTCATTTCGCTGGCCGACGACATCGCCCGCTCGATGAGCGCCATTTCGGCCCGCGTCGCCGTGGTGCCGGGGCGCAATGCCATCGGCATCGAATTGCCCAATCAGAGCCGGGAAACCGTCTATTTCCGCGAAATGCTGGCCTCGTCCGATTTCGAGAAGATGAAGGGCAAGCTGCCCATCTGCCTGGGCAAGACCATCGGTGGCGAGCCCGTCATCGCCGACCTGGCGCGCATGCCCCACCTGCTCATCGCCGGCACGACCGGCTCGGGCAAGTCGGTGGGCATCAATACCTTCATTCTCAGCCTGCTCTACCAGATGACGCCCGAGCAGTGCCGCATGATCATGATCGACCCCAAAATGCTGGAACTCTCGATCTATGACGGCATTCCGCACCTGCTGACGCCCGTGGTCACCGATCCGCAAAAGGCGGTGGTGGCGCTCAAATGGGCGGTGCGCGAGATGGAAGACCGCTATCGCAAGATGAGCAAGATCGGCGTGCGCAATATCGACGGCTTCAACCAGCGCGTCGCCGAAGCGGCCAAGGAAGGCCGCACCATCACCCGCACGGTGCAGACCGGCTTCGACCGCGAAACCGGGGAAGCGATCTTCGAGTCCGAGGAATTCGATCTCGAGCCCTTGCCCTATATCGTCATCATCGTCGACGAAATGGCCGACCTGATGATGGTGGCCGGCAAGGATATCGAAGGCGCCATCCAGCGCCTGGCCCAGATGGCCCGCGCCGCCGGCATCCACATGGTCACGGCGACCCAGCGCCCCTCGGTCGACGTCATCACCGGCACGATCAAGGCCAATTTCCCCACCCGCATCTCCTTCATGGTGACGTCCAAGATCGACTCCCGCACCATCCTGGGCGAGCAGGGGGCCGAACAGCTCCTGGGCAATGGCGACATGCTCTACATGGCCTCGGGCGGCCGCACCAAGCGCCTGCACGGCGCCTTCGTCTCCGATGCCGAAGTGGAATCGGTGGTCAATCATTTGAAGAGCCAGGGCACGCCCGACTACCTCGACAACATCACCGAGGAAGACGACGAGGGTGGCGATTTCGGCGCCGATGCCATGGGCGAGAGCGGCGGCGGCTCGGGCGACGAGCTCTACGACAAGGCCGTCCATGTGGTGCTGACCGACAAGAAGGCCTCGACCTCCTATGTGCAGCGGCGCCTGGGGGTAGGCTATAACAAGGCCGCCACCCTGATCGAGCGCATGGAACGCGAAGGCGTGATCAGCCCCGCCAATCATGCAGGCAAGCGCGAAATCCTCGTCGGCAACAACGCCGACGGCTATTGAGCCGCGCAACGGCAATCGGGATCGTTTCGGCCCGCTTGCCGTTGCTCCTCCCACAAGGGAGTGCGCCATGGATGCGAGCGACAATGTCATCTATTTCGGCTATACCGGCCCCATCGAGCCCGGCGGGGTCGGGCGGCTGGCCGGAGCGCTCAATTCAGCCGTCAACAACGGCGCCGATATCGTGCACCTGGCCTTCAGCTCCAATGGTGGGTATGTCGCCGACGGAGTCTATCTCTACAATCATATCCGCGCCCTGCCGCTGCATCTGGTGATCTACAATACCGGCTCGGTGGGCTCGATTGCCGTCTCGGTCTTCCTGGCCGCCGACGAGCGCTATTGTTCCAAGCACGCCATGTTCATGATTCATCCGACCACGATGGGCCATTCGGAGGGCATGAGCGCCCGCCGCCTGCAATCAACGCTGGATGCGGCACTGGCGGACGATGATCGCACGGACAATATCCTGCGTGAGCGGAGCCGGATTCCCGACGCGGTTCTGGCCTCGCGCCGCCACAGCGAGGTCCATATCGCGCCCGCTGAGGCCCGCGATTATGGCTTTGTCGATGCCGTGCGCGAGTTCGCGCTGCCAAAGGGGCATGAGATCGTTCAGATCTAGGCTGGATTCGGTCATTTCCTCCTCCCGAGGGCCCCGGGCGGCCTGCGCCGTCCGGAGAATGCTGGCCCGCTTCAGCGGTTCTGGTTCTTGTTGTTCTGGCCTTGCTGACCCTGCTGGCCCTGCTGGTTCTGGCCGGACTGCTGCCCGCCCTTATTGCCCTGCCGGTTGCGATCCATGTCCTGGTCGTTCCGGTTCTCCTGCCGGCCTTGCTGGCCCTGCTGGTTCTGGCCGGATTGCTGGCCACCCATGTCGCCCTGGCGATTGCGGTCGAATTGCTTGTCGCGATTGGTCATCTGGAGTCTCCTCCTCGGGCCGGACACCATTGTCCGGTGCAGCTAGAACGGCCTGACTTTTGCAGCGTTCCGGGACCAAACAAGAGTTGATCGCGCCCCATGGACTCTATTTCAGTTTTTGCTTATATAAGTATAGACTGAAATAGGGAGAGCGGGTATGAGCTTCGATCTTGCTGCCCATCTGGGCATGATGCGACGGGAGGTGCGCGACCTGGAGCGCGACGGCCAGAAAGCCAAGGCGGTGATCGCCGCCCGGCTCTACGACACCGACGCCGCCGATCTCTGGGACGCGCTGACCCGCCCCGAGCGCATCCGCCGCTGGTTCGCGCCGGTCAGCGGCGAGCTGGTCCTGGGCGGCCGCTACCAGGTGGAAAACAATGCCGGCGGCACCATCACCGAATGCGAGACCAACAGGAAGATCGCCCTGACCTGGGAATTCGGCGGCGCGGTGAGCTGGGTCAATGTCACGCTGACCCCGCAGGCGGGCGGCACGCTGCTCGAGCTCGAACATATCGCCCATGTCAGCCCCCATTGGGACCAGTTCGGGCCGGGCGCGGTCGGTGTCGGCTGGGACCTGGGCTTTATGGGATTGTCGCGCCACCTGGCCGAGCCGGAAGCCGACGTGCCGGCCGAGGCGGTGGAAGGCTGGACCGCGACCCAGGAATACAAGGACTTCGTGCGCAGCTCCAGCGACGATTGGGGCCGCGCCGACATTGCCGCCGGCGAGGATCGCGATGCCGCCCTGGCCGCGGCCGAGGCGACGCGCAGCTTTTATACCGGCGAGAGCATTCCGGCGGATCATTGATGCACGCCTTCGACGTCCTGGGCGACCCCGTCCGTCGCCGCATTCTCGAACTCCTGGCCGAGCGCGAACATGCCTCGGGCGAGGTGGTGGCGGTGATCGCCGCCGAATTCGGGATTTCCCAGGCCGGGGTCAGCCAGCATCTCAAGGTGCTGCGCGAGAACGGCTTCGCCCTGGTGCGCCCCGAGGGGACGCGGCGGGTCTATCGGCTCGATAGCGCGCCCCTGCGCGATATCGACGATTGGCTGGAGCGGTTCCGCGTCTTCTGGCCGGTGCGCATGGCGGCGCTCGACACCGAAATCGCGCGCGGCAAGAAGGAGAGGGGCGCGCTTTAAACCCTGTTCAGCATGGGCATGGAACTTTCCACCTCTTGCCGCAATTGCTGCCTAGGTTAGGGTCAACCAAAAGCCTGCAAGGACTGTCCGCCCATGATTCGACGCCACGCCCTGATGCTCGGTATCGCCGCTCTGCTGGCTCCCGCCATGCCCGCCCTGGCGCTGGACCGGGCCCTGACGCCCGAGGAACAGCAGCTGATCGCCGAGATCAACGCGCACAATTCGGCGATCCGGACCATGGTGGGCCGGTTCCTGCAGATCGATACCAATGGCGGGCGCACCGAAGGCACGTTCTTCCTCGAGCGGCCCGACAAGGTCACCTTCCGCTACGCCCCGCCCAGCCGCGAGGAAATCGTCTCGCAGGGCCGCGGCTTCTACGTGCTCGACCGGCGCGAGGAGACCTATTACGCCTATCCGCAGGACACGATCCCGCTGCGCCAGTTCCTGGGCAACGAGATCAACCTGCTCAATGCCAATGTCGTCGATGTCACCACCTCGGACGGCTATATGAGCATCACCGTCATCGACAATACGGTGGCCGGAACCGTGCAGGTCTCGCTGATCTTCGACGTCGAGACCAAGGACCTGGCGCAATGGACCCTGGTGGAGCCCTCGGGCGCCGAGCTCACCTTCTCGCTCTATGACGTGGAAAAGGACGTGCAGATCCCGCCGGCCTTCTTCTCCATCCCCGCCACCTATACCAGCCGCGAACCGGGGCGCTGAGCGGCGATAGGCCCTAGAGCCCGAAGGCCAGGATGGCGATGAGGCCCGCGCCGCCCACGGCGATGCGCCACCAGGCGAAGGGCGCGAAGCCGTGGCGGCTGACGAAATCGAGCAGATATTTGACCACCAGCGCGCCGACCACGAAGGAGGCGGCGAAGCCGATGGCGATATTGAGCCCCAGGCTCATGTCGATGAGCTCGCGGCTCTTGTAGAGATCGTAGCCGAAGGCGCCGGCCATGATCGGCAGGGCGATGAAGAAGGTGAATTCGGCGGCGGAGCGCTTGGACGCCCCGAACAGCATGGCCCCGACCACCGTGGAGCCCGAGCGCGAGACGCCGGGAATGAGGCTGAGCACCTGGAACAGCCCCACGACCAGCGCCAGATGCCAGGGGAAGGTGTAGATGTCGTCGTAGCGCACCGGCTTGGGCATCCGGTCGACGATCAGCAGCACGACGCCGCCGATCAGCAGCGAAATGCAGATCACCAGCGGGGATTCGTAGATCACCTGCTGGATATATTCGCGGAACAGCACCCCGATGATGACCGCAGGAAGGCAGGCGATCACCACGGCCAGCGCGAAGTGCCAGGCATAGGCCTTGCCGGTCAGGGCATCGCGGATCAGCACGCCCAGCTTGGCGAAATAGATGGTCAGCACCGCCAGGATGGCGCCGAGCTGGATGAGCACGATGAAGGTCGCCGGCTGGGTCAGGCCGAAGAAATGTCCCGCCAGCAGCAGGTGGCCGGTGGAGCTGACCGGAAGGAATTCGGTAAGCCCTTCGATGATTCCCAGCACCAGGGGCACAAAAAGACCTTGATCGGCGTTCATTTGATCCCCTAACTCGTTTCAAAGGGCCGGTTTTGCGTTCCTCATAACGGTGTTCGCCCACAGCGCCAACCCGGGGACAGCATGACAGGCCTGCGTTAACAGGGCCCGTTCATGCCAACTCTCGTGCATTATCCTCTCGACCCCGCTTCGCGCCTCATCCGGCTGATGTGCGCCGAATATGGCGTGCCGCTGGACCTCGAGGAGATCAAGCCCTGGCTGCGCGAGGAGGCCCTGCTCGAGCTCAATCCGGCCGCCACCCTGCCCATCCTCTTCACCGAGAGCGAGGACGCCGTGGTCGGCATCATGGCCAATATCCATGCGGTGGAGGATTTCTACACGCCCGACATCGTGGGGGGCCTGTTTCCCACCGATCCCCTGGCGCGCGCCGAGATGTGGCGACTGGTGGAATGGGTGCTGGTCAAGCTCAATGACGAGGTGACGCGCTACCTGGTCGAGGAAAAGATCGCCAAGCGCGATATTCGCGGCGCCACGCCCGAGCCTTCGGTGCTGCGGGCGGCCAAGGCCAATCTGGGCGAGCACGTGCTCTATTTCAACTGGCTGCTGGCCAGCCGCAACTGGCTGGCCGGGGACGATCTGAGCCTGGCCGACTTCGCCCTGGCCGCCCATGTCTCGACGCTCGATTATATGGGCGACGTCGATTGGTCCAAGATCCCGGCCGAGACGCGCGACTGGTATTCGCGCATCAAGTCCCGCCCGGCCTTCCGCACCCTGCTCAACGACCGCGTCGTGGCCATGCCGCCCTCGCGCGGCTATGCTGACCTGGATTTTTGAACTTTCCCATCTGAGCCGCTAATCTCGGAGACCTCATCCTGAGCTTGTCGAAGGACGAGGTCGGGGTCGCGATGCTGTCGTGCCACGCCCTCGTGGTTCGACAGGCTCACCATGAGGTCTACTTGGAAAACGCCGCACCGGACAGGACAGCACTTCTCGCCGAGCTGAAGGCCCGGGCCAGCGCCCTGGGCTTCGACGCTTTTGGCGTGGCGCGGGCCGATTCGCGGCCGGACCTGCCCGAAAAGCTGGCCCATGCTCTGGCGGCGGGCTGGCACGCCGATATGGACTGGATGGCCGAAACCGAGGAAAGGCGCGGCGATCCGCGCCGGCTCTGGGCCGAGGCCCGGTCGGTCATCCTGCTCGGGATCAATTACGGGCCGGAGACGGACCCCATGGCGCTGCTGGCGGAACGGGATGCCGGCATCATCTCCGCCTATGCCCGCAATCGCGATTATCACGACATCATCAAGGGGCGCCTCAAGGAATTGGCGGGGCTCCTGGCGCGGCGGGCCGGGGCGGAGGTGAAAGTCTTCGTCGATACCGCGCCGCTGATGGAAAAGCCGTTGGCCGAGGCGGCGGGCCTCGGCTGGCAGGGCAAGCACACCGTACTGGTCAGCCGCGATTTCGGCTCCTGGCTGTTCCTGGGCGCCATCTTGACATCGGCGGACCTGCCTCCGGACAGGCCCCATGCCGAGAGCTGCGGCACCTGCACGCGCTGCCTCGATATCTGTCCCACCAAGGCCTTTCCCGCGCCGTTCCAACTGGATGCGCGCAAGTGCCTGGCCTATTACTCGGTTGAACATAAAGGGCAAATTCCGCAGGAATTCCGCGTGCCCATGGGCAATCGCATCTATGGCTGCGACGATTGCCTGGCCGTCTGTCCCTGGAACAAGTTCGCCTCGGCCAGCCGCGAGGCGCGGCTGCGCAGCCGGCCGGAACTGGAGCGTCCGGCTCTGGCGGATTTGGTGCAATTGGACGATGCGGCATTTCGCAGCCTCTTTGCCGGCTCTCCGGTCAAGCGGATCGGCCATGCTCGCTTCATCCGTAACGTCTTGATCGGCATCGGCAATTCTGCCAATCCCGACTATATTCCCCTGGTGCGCCGGCGGCTGGGCGATCCCTCGCCCCTGGTGCGCGGCGCGGCCATCTGGGCGCTGCGGCGGCTCGACCCCGAGGGGGCCGATGCGCTAAGGCAGGAGAGCCTGGCGCGGGAAAACGAGGCCGCGGTGCGGGCAGAATGGGATGGTCGGGTTTGATGAACGCTTTCTTTTTCGGCTTGGGATTTTCGGCGCAGAGCGCGGTCCGCTTCATGCGCGAAAGCGGTGATTTCGGCGCCATTTCGGGTACCGTCAGGCATGCCGAAAAGGCCAATAGGTTAGCAGACTGTTATCATCTGGTGCCGCTTTTCGATGGCACCGCGCCGGGAGCGGCAGTGGGGCCGGCACTCCGTTCGGGCATCACCCATGTCGTGCTCTCGATTGCCCCGGATGCGGATGGCGATCCGGTGCTGCGCCATCATCGCGCCGATCTCGACGCGGCCGAGGACCTGCAATGGCTCTGCTATTATTCGACGGTCGGCGTCTATGGCGATTTCGGCGGCGCATGGATCGATGAAAGCGCGCCGCTGGTGCCGCGCAACATGCGCAGCGATTACCGGGTGCTGGCCGAGCAGCAATGGCGCGACTACGCCGCCGCGCGCGGCGTGCCGCTGGCCATCTTGCGCCTGGCCGGCATCTATGGTCCCGGCCGGTCCGGCTTCGACAAGCTGCGCGAGGGGACGGCGCGGCGGATCGTCAAGCCGGGCCAGGTCTTCAACCGCATCCATGTGGAAGACATTGCCCGCGTCACCGCCCTGGCTGCCCGCCAGCGCCTGGCCGGCACCTTCAACCTTGCCGATGACGAGCCGGCGCCGCCCCAGGACGTCATCGCCCATGCCGCGGGGCTGATCGGCATGGACGCGCCCCCCGACCTGCCCTTCGAGACCGCCGAGATGACGCCGATGCAGAAGAGCTTTTATCGCGACAACAAGCGGGTTTCCAACAAGGCCATCAAGGCGGCGCTGGGGATCGAGCTGCTCTATCCGACCTATCGCCAAGGCCTGGCCCAGGTGCTGGAGAGCGAGCAATGAGCGTGCAACCCGCAAGATCGGCGCCCGAACACGCCGTGCTCGAGGGGCGCTATGTGCGCCTGGAGCCGGTGGCGCCGGGCCATGCGGCCGACCTCTTCGCCATTTCCGCCGGCGAGGAGGCGGAAGCCCGCTATCGCTTCCTGCCCAACGACCCGCCGATGAGCCTCGGCGAGGTGAATAATTGGATCGCCACGGTGCAGAACGGGCCCGATCTTTACGTGGCGGTCATCGACAAGGCATCCGGCCGCGCCGTCGGCCGCCAGGCCTGGCTGCGCATCCGGCCCGAACATGGCTCGGTCGAAATCGGCGCCATCTATTGGGGCCTGCCCATGGCGCGCTCGCGCCTGGCGACCGAAGCGCTCTATCTCTTCGCCCGCCACGCCTTCGACGACCTGGGCTATCGGCGCTTCGAATGGAAATGCAACGACCGCAACGCCCCCTCCAAGGCCGCCGCGACCCGGTTCGGTTTCATCTATGAGGGCCTGTTCCGGCAGGACATGATCGTCAAGGGCGAAAACCGCGACACCGCCTGGTTCTCGATCCTGGACAGCGAATGGCCCGCCCTGCGGGAAGAATATGAGCGCTGGCTGAACCCGGAGAATTTCGATGCTGCGGGACAGCAGAGGACGAAGCTCGCCTTGCGAGGCCTTGATTCTCAAGAAGGCTGATTTTGAGAGCCAACTGGATTTGGCTGTCGGATTTGTCAGGCTAAGATGCTTGTCTATCAAGAATAAAGAATCTGATAGACAAATGTCGTTGACAGTCGTAAGGCTCAGGCAAACGCGTTTGAATCTCGAATTTTCCTGATTCTGATAGTCAAGGTGGGCCATGGCAGAGTTCGACCTGAGCGGCGCAGTCCAGTACCACTACGATCAATTTCCGCCGCAGAGCATCGATACGATGCGCCTCATCAGGCCCCTGGCTTCTGCCTCCGCGGCGCTGGCCCGCTATGACCAGATGCTCAAGGGGATGCATAACAGCGAAATCCTGCTGGCGCCCCTGCGCAACCAGGAAGCCGTGGTGTCCTCCCGTATGGAGGGCACGATCAGCACGCTCGATGAGGTCCTGCGCTACGAGGCCGACCAGGAGGAAGACGAGGCCACCGATCCCAACAAATATCGCAGCGAGGCCGTGGAGGTCTTTCTCTATGGCCGTGCGCTGACCCAGGCGCAGCATTCCATTGAACAGGGAGCACCCATCTCTCCCTGGTTGATCCGGTCGGCGCATCGGGTACTGCTCGGGTTCGGGCGTGGCGCAAGCCTCAACCCGGGGGAGTTCAAGACCGAGCAGAACTATCTGGCGGATCGTTCCCGCCGGAAAATCCAGTTTATCCCCATCAGCCCGCAGGCGCTGGGTTTGGGCATGGACAAGCTGACCGATTTCATCAATTCCGATGAATGGGAGCTGCTGATCCGCACGGCGCTTGCACATCTGGAATTTGAAGCCCTGCATCCGTTCAAGGACGGCAATGGGCGCATCGGGCGCATGCTGATTACGCTTATGCTCTGGCATTACGGCGCGATCGCCGCGCCGCACTTTTACATCAGCGGCTATTTCGAGGAGCGACGAGACGAATATATCGAACGGATGCGCGCGGTCTCTCAAGACGGCGCGTGGACGGACTGGATCTTGTTCTTCCTCGCCGCGATTGAGGACCAGGCCAACCGCAACCTGGCCAAAGCAGAAGAAATCCGCTCGCTTTACGAAGCCATGAAGGAAGAATTCCGGCGCATTCTCAGGAACCAATGGAGCACGACGGCGCTGGATTTTCTGTTCGCGCGCCCGGTGTTCCGCAACAATATCTTCACCGCGCGCTCGGGAATTCCCGCTGCCACCGCCCATCGTTTCGCGCGCACCCTGAGCGAAAATGGTTTGCTGGAAACGCTCGAAGCGGCAGCAGGGCGCCGGCCGGCCCTCTATCGGTTCGAGCCGCTTTTGCGCCTGGTCCGCGACTAGCTGTTCACCATTCCCAGCACCGTCCTGCGCAGCAGGTCCAAGTCCTGTTCGCGGCTCAGGCGGTGGTCGCCGTCGGGGATGAGGGTGAAGGTGACGGGGTCGTGCAGGATATGGGTGAGGAGGCGGCGCGCATGGGTGGCGGGGACGTCGGGATCCTGGGCACCCTGCAGGATATGGACCGGGCAGCCGGTTTCGATGACCGCGCCGAACAGGCTATGATGGGCGCCGTCCTCGATGAAGCGGCGCGTATAGAGATAGGGCCCGTCGCCATAGCGGCTGTCGCGCTCGAACCAGCCCTGGCGGTCGAGATCGCGCTGCTGCGCCGGCGTCATGCGCTCGGGCAGCAGGGTGGTGGTGGCGTCGACGGCCGGGGCGATGAGCACTAGGCCCTTGAGCGGCTGGCCCAGGGCGGCCCGGCGGCGGGCCAGGAGCAGCGCGATCCAGCCGCCCATGGATGAGCCGCAGACGATCTGCGGGCCGCTTGTCAATGCCAGCACCGCCTCGGCCTCTTCGAGCCAGCGGCTGATCGTGCCGTCTTCGAAGCGGCCGCCCGACTGGCCATCGCCGGAATAGTCGAAGCGGGTGACGGCGAGGCCCTTTTCGGCGCCCAGCGCATCGAGGGCGCTGGCCTTGGCGCCGTTCATCACCGAGCGGAAGCCATTGAGCCAGAACAGGCCCGGCGCGCCCCCGTCGCGCTGCGCGACGGCGATCTCGCGGGCGCTGGCGCCGGCGCCGATTGTGAGGCGGAACAGATTGAGGGAACCCATGGGCGGACCGGAACTTTTCCTTGCGACGGAATCGGCGTCTCCATGGCGCAACAGCGAAGAAATCGCTTGGCGTGCCAGTTGACTTTACGCCCCGCTACCACGATTTTAGGGCCGATTTCAGCCCCTCCTACCAATAGAATAAGGAAAGCTTGCCATTCGCCGTCCCATGAGACCCGTTGCGCCCCAGAAAGATGGGCCGCTTGCCAACGAGGATATCACCAGCCCCGACGTTCAGCTCATCGATGCGAGCGGTGAAAACCGCGGCATTGTCCGCACGCGTGAAGCCCTGGCCGAAGCGCAGGAAGCCGGGCTCGACCTGGTTCTGATCGCCGCCAATTCGCAACCGCCCGTGGCCAAGATGCTCGATCTCGGGCGCTACAAATATGCCGCGCAGAAGAAGGCGGCAGAGGCGCGCAAGAAGCAGAAGGTGATCGAGGTCAAGGAAGTTCAGATGCGTCCGAACATCGACGACCACGATTACGAGACCAAGATGAAGGCTGTGCACCGGTTCCTGGGCGATGGCGACCGGGTCAAGGTGACGATGCGGTTCCGTGGCCGCGAAATGGCGCACCAGGACCTGGGCATGCAATTGCTGCTCAAGGTCAAGCAGCAGACCGAGGAAGTGGCCAAGGTGGAAAGCCAGCCGCGCTCGGAAGGCCGCCAGATGGTCATGGTGCTGGCGCCCAAATAAGGGCCTGTCAGCCAGGTTAGGAAGAAGCGGGTCGAAAGGCCCGCTTTTTTGTTGGCCGGGATGGAGGCGCGTTGCCCGCATTGACCAATCCCGACCGGCGGCCTAGAAGCGGTCATCGGCAGAAGGAGATTTATGCGCAGAGGCTCGTGATCCTGAACCGCGTTCGGCGGTATCGCCCGGCACCATGGATGGTCGCCGGACCTCTTTGCATATATTTTCTGCGGAATTCCCATGACGAACCAAACTGTTACCATCCGGCCTTTCGAGGCGGCGGACACCACCAAGCTGTCAAAAATCTGGCTCGAGGCCTCCCTGCTGGCGCATCCCTTTATCGGGGTGACGCGCCTGACGGCGCAGCGGGCGCTGATCGAAGAGCATTACCTACCGGGCGCCGAAACCTGGGTCGCCAGCCTGGGCGGCGAGCCTGCCGGCTTCATCAGCCTGCTCGACGACTTTATCGGCGGCTTGTTCGTGGCGCCGGACCGGCAGGGCCTGGGCATCGGCCGGCGTCTTATCGCCCATGCCCTGACGCTCAGGGGCGAGCTCTCGCTCGAAGTCTATACCCAGAACGCGCAGGCCATGGGCTTCTATAAGGAATTGGGCTTTGCGGAATTGTCCCGGCGCCCGATCGACGACGAGGGCTATCCCTTCGAGAATGCGCGCCTGCGCCTGATGGGTGAGGGGCGGAAGGGTTAGGGCGCGCCAGTTCCGTGCATTTTCACGATGTCATCCCCGCGAAAGCGGGGACTTCTGTTGTCGATATAGAGGCCGCAAACAGAGGTTCCCGCTTTCGCGGGAATGACGCCGTGGGTGAGCAAACAGGCCTCACCGCTAGCTCTGCGCCAGCACTGCGTCCACATCCGCCTTGTGGGGGATGGCCGGCTGGGCGCCGGGCTTGAGGCAGGCGAGGCTGCCGGCGATGGCGGCGCGGCGCATGGCCGTTTCGAGGTCGAGCCCGGCATCGAGCGCGGCGGCGAGATAGCCGCAGAACGTGTCGCCGGCGCCGACAGTGTCGACCGGGTCGACCTTGTGAGCCGGCACCGAAAGCGTGCCGTCGGGCGTGGCGGCGCGCGCGCCTTCGGGCCCCAGCGTGACCACGATGGTGCGGCCGGTCCGCGCCACCCAATCGGCCATGGCCGCGTCCAGTTCGGCAATGGGGCGGCCCGAGAGCAGGGAAAACTCGGTTTCGTTGGCGATGACGATATCGGCGAGCGGGGCGAGTTCGGCGGTGTCGGGCAGGTAGGGCGCGGTATTGAGTACGCTGCGCGCGCCCTTCTGCCGGGCGATCTCGAGGGCGCGGCGGGTCGCTGCCTGCGGCACTTCCTGCTGCACCAGCACGATATCGCCCGGGCCGAGCCGGTCGAGCCCGGCATCGGCGTCGTCCGGGCTGACACTGCCATTGGCCCCGGGCAGGATGGCGATGACATTCTCGCCTTCGGCATCGACGAAGATCATGGCAATGCCGGTGGCCGCCTCGGCCCGGCGCAGCCGGGACAGATCGACGCCGCCCTCGCGCAGCAGGGCGGTGGCGAGATCGGCAAAGGCGTCGTCGCCCACCGCCGAAACGTGCAGCACCTCGGCCCCGGCCCGGCGCGCGGCCAGGGCCTGGTTGGCTCCCTTGCCGCCCGGCGCCATGGAAAAGGTGCCGCCGGCCACGGTTTCACCGGGCCTGGGCAGGCGGGTGACGGTGCCGATCTGGTCGAGATTGGTGGAGCCGAAAATGGTGATCATTTCAGAATCTTCTCTATCGTGTTCCAATTGCGCATCGTGTCGAGATTGCCCTTGCCGAGCCGCGCATAAAGCGGCTTCAGCACTTCTTCGACATGTTCGGTATAGCGCCCATTGGGCTGCCGATAGGCGACGATATAGACATCGCGCGCATCGATGCGCAGGATTTCGGTGTCGCCCGGCCGGTCGGGGACGGCGAGGTCGGGTGGCAGGGGGCGCTCGAACAGCAGCACATGGCGGGTGAGGTCGGCGCCGGGATCGAGCGCGCCGAAAGGGTGGTTTTTCAGCATGGCCGCCAGTTCGGCCTCCGAGCGCAGCACCACGCCGACAGCAAAGCCGAATCGAGCGGCGATGGCTTTTTCGAGTCCGGCCCTGACCGCATCGGCATCGCCATCGGCCTCGAGCCGCACATTGCCGCTGGCCAGCACGGTTTTCACCTCGGCGAACCCGGCCGCCTCGAGGCACGCCTTGAGCTCGGCCATCTTCATCTGCCTCTTGCCCAGATTGATGCCGCGCAGGAACGCGCCCCAGAGCGCCATCAGACCGGGTCCAGCTTCTGCGGATAGATGGTTTCCCCGCGCGCCAGCATGGCCACGAAGCTCTCGATCTTCTTCTTGCGGGCCGCTTCGGTCTTGAGGTTGATGACGCGGAAGGTGAGGGCGAAGCGGTTCTGCGCCGTTAATTGCTCATAGACGCGCTGCGCGGCCGGGTCGGCGGCGATGGCCGCGAGCAGGTCGGCCGGCGGCTCCTGCCTGGTGGCATAGGCGGCGTCCCAGCGGCCATCCTTCCGGGCGGCCTCCACATGGACCAGGCCATGCTCGGTCATCAGCCCCGCCTGGCTCAGCCGGGCGACATTGTCGCGATTGACCTGGCTCCACACCGATTTGGCGCGGCGCGGGCAATAGCGCTGCACGAAGGAAATCTCGTCCCAGCTCTTCTTGATGGCGTCGATCCAGCCCCAGCACAGAACCGCGTCGATCGCCTCTACCGGGCTGATCGTGGCGTGGCCGGAGCCTTTCTTGAAGATGCGGATCCAGACCTCGTCCTGCCGGTCGTGATTGGCCGCCAGCCAGTCGTAAAAGCTCCGGAAATCGGGGAATTCATGCAGCTTGTCGACCGGAACGATGACGGGCGCCATGATCCTATTCTTCCGCCTCCGTCTCCGCCGTTTCCGGCGGCGGCTCGGGCAGGAGGCGGGCCAAAGCCGGCTCCAGCCGCTCGTCATTGGGCAGGACCAGGCCGAATTCCTCGGTCAGCACCGAGCGCAGCGTCTCCATGCCGGTGAGCACGCGCTGCTCCTTCTCGCCATCGACCGGCTGGATGGTGAAGGTCGTGTTCAGGAGCTTGAGCCGCCTGCCCGCGGGCGAGAGCGCGACGCGCAGTTCAGAGGTGAAAGGCGAGGACGGATCGCTGGACAAGTGCTGGTTGATCGGGCCGATCGCCGCTTCCTCGATAGCGTCGAGGGTGAAGACGTAGAGCGCCCGCCAATCCTCGCCGATCCGGGCTTCCAGCGTCCAGTCGGGGTCGCCGCCGGAAAGGCGGAAGGTTTCATGCGGGGTGGCCAGTTCCACCCCGGCGCGCAGGCGCAGCGGCGTGGTCAGCGTCAGCCCGCCAAAGCCCACATCGGCGATGTAGTTCTGGCCGTTGATGTCCACCAGCATCAGCAGATGGGTGGGCGGCTTGTCGATATTGTCCGGATGGTTCCAGACCACCCGCGCCAGGAGCGGGCGTACATTATAGTCCAGATCGCGCAGGATGCGCATGAACAGCAGGTTATGCTCGAAGCAATAGCCGCCGCGCCTGTCGGTGAGCAGCTTGCGCTCCAGGCTCGGCTGGTCGAGCGGCACCGGCTCGCCCATCAGCGGATTGAGGTTCTCGAAGGGAATGGCGGCGGGATGCAGCGCATGCAGCATTTCCAGGGTCGCCAATGTCGGGGCGATGGAACCGGCAAAGCCGACTCGCTCGAAATAGGCGTTCAGATTGACCTTTTCGGGCATCGACCACCTTTTGTGCTGTTGAAACCGGGCCCAATATGGGCAAGCGCGACGGCTTTGTCACGACGGGGCAAGGGCCCGACCGGTGCCAGAAGTGCCTTGACAGATGCGGTTCAGGCCGGGGCCTTGCGCACGCGGATCACCACGTCGACATGGGATACTTCCATGCCGGCCGGGGCCTGCGGCAGCGACTTGAAGGTCACCGCATCGGGGGGAATGTCGATCATCCGCTGCTCGTCTTCCACGTAGAAGTGATGATGGTCGGACGTGTCGGTGTCGAAATAGGAGCGCGAGGCGTCGATGGCCACTTCGCGCAGGAGCCCCGCTTCATGAAACTGATGCAGCGTATTGTATATGGTGGCCAGCGATACATTGACATTGGCGCTGCTGGCCTCGCCGTGCAATTGCTCGGCGCTGACATGGCGATGGGGGCCGCCGAACAGCAATTCGGCCAGGGCCACGCGCTGCCGGGTCGGGCGAAGGCCGGCCATGCGCAACACTGCCGTCAGGCACGGTTTGCGGGACGGATGAGGCCGGGCGGCGATAATGCGGTCGGTCATGGGGCCGGAAATGCTCGTCTAAGGTCCTTAGGTCCAGCTTTTGTTATAATGTGCAGGCGCCCGCGAAACAAGTTGCCCCGCTGCCGCAGCCGCCGGCCCCGCCTTTTGGCCGTCTTGACCCTCAATCGGCACCTCTATACGAGACGAAGCTTGAGTGAGAGCGGGGTAAGTCATGGCCGAGCGGCAACACGCATTTGGATATGAGGAGCTGCTGGCCCATGGCCGCGGCGAATTGCCGGGACAGGGCGATGCGCGCCTGCCCGCGCCGCCCATGCTCATGTTCGACCGCATCACCGAGATCGAGGAAACCGGCGGCGCCCACGGCAAGGGCTTCGTGCGGGCCGAGCTCGACGTCAATCCGGACCTGTGGTTCTTCCAGTGCCATTTCATCGGCGACCCGGTCATGCCCGGATGCCTGGGCCTCGACGCCGTCTGGCAGATGACCGGCTTTTTCCTCTCCTGGATCGGCCAGCCCGGCAAGGGCCGCGCCCTGGGCGGGGAAATCAAGTTCCAGGGCCAGGTGACCAATGACGTCAAGCTGGTCGAATATGGTATCGACCTCAAGCGCGTCATGCGTTCGCGCCTGACGCTGGGTATCGCCGATGGCTGGGTCAAGGCCGACGGCAAAGTGATCTACGAGGCCAAGGATCTGCGCGTCGGCCTGTTCACCGACGCTTGATCGCCCCGAAACAATCGGGGGCCGGCCTTACCGCCGGCCCCGTCCAACCTATATAAGTGCGACGCCGCGCCCCAATGCGAACGCACCGAGAGACTGAAGCGAGGATGAAATGAGACGAGTTGTCGTGACCGGCATGGGTATCATTTCTTCGATCGGCAATTCGCTCGACGAGGTCACCGAAAGCCTGCGCCAGGCAAAACCCGGCATCGTCTTTGCCGAGGATTATGCCGAACTGGGCTTCCGCAGCCAGGTCAAGGGCGATCCGCGCCTCGACCCCTTCGAAGTGCTCGACCGGCGCGTCACCCGCTTCATGGGCAAGGGCGCGGCCTGGAACTATCTCGCCATGCAGCAGGCCATCGCCGATGCCGGGCTCGAGGACAAGGATATCTCCCACCCCATGACGGGCATCGTCATGGGCTCGGGCGGCGCCTCCACCCGCACCATCGTGGAAGCGGCCGACATCACCCGCAAGAATACCAGCCCCAAGCGTATCGGGCCGCTGGCCGTGCCCAAGGCCATGGGCTCGACCGCCTCGGCGACGCTCGCCACCTCCTATGGCATCAAGGGCATCAATTATTCGATCAGCGCCGCCTGCGCGACGTCCAAGCATTGCATCGGCAATGCCTATGAGCAGATCATGCTGGGCAAGCAGAACATCGTCTTTGCCGGCGGCCACGAGGACCTGGACTGGACGCTTTCCGATCTGTTCGACGCCATGGGCGCCATGAGCTCGGACTTCAACCAGACCCCGCAAAAGGCCAGCCGGGCCTATGACGCCAATCGCGACGGCTTCGTCATTTCCGGCGGCGCCGGCGTGCTGGTGCTCGAGGAGCTGGAGCACGCCAAGGCGCGCGGCGCGAAAATCTGGGCCGAAGTGGTGGGCTATGGCGCGACCTCGGATGGCGTCGACATGGTCGCCCCCTCCGGCGAAGGCGCCGAGCGCTGCATGCGCATGGCGCTGCAGAACGTCCAGGCGCCCATCGACTACATCAATCCGCATGCCACCTCGACCCCGGTGGGCGACCTCAAGGAAATCGAGGCCCTGCGCGCCGTCTTCGGCAACGAGGACAAGTGCCCGCCCATTTCCGCCACCAAGTCGCTGACCGGCCACAGCCAGGGCGCCACCGGCGTGCATGAATCGATCTTCTCGATCCTGATGATGAAGCACCGCTTCATCGCCGAAAGCGCCAATATCGAAACCCTCGATCCCGCCTTCGCCGACATGCCCATCCTGCGCCAGCGCCGCGACGAGGTGGATCTGGGCTATGTGCTGTCGAATTCCTTCGGCTTCGGCGGCACCAATGCCGCTCTGGTGTTCAAGCATCCCGAAGCGTGAGGGGCGCGCCTGCCGCCCCCTCATCCGACGCTCGCTCCTTGTTCCTCGCCCCCTCGGGAGAGGGTGGATCGCGCGTAGCGCGAGACGGGTGAGGGTGCATTTCACTGTCGAGCTGAAACGGCTGTCTCCACTATCGTCACCACCGGGCTTGTCCCGGTGGTCCATGCCCGCGGCAAGATGGATTGCCGGGACAAGCCCGGCAATGACGATAAAACCGAATTGGCAGCGGCCGCTGTTTCAGTCGAAGAGTCAAATGCCTAATATCCCAATTCCGAAAAGCCGCCATCGCGTCCGTCATAGACCAGCAGCCGGCCGATCAGCGGCTGGCCGATGCCGGTGATGAGCTTGATGGCTTCCATGGCCATGAGCGCGCCGATGATGCCGGTGACCGGGCCGAGAATGCCATTGGCCTCACAGGAGGGCAGGGCATCGTCATCGGCTTCGGGCGGATAGAGCGCGTCGTGTCCCGGGCCGCCCAGATGCGGGGCGAAAACGGTGACCTGGCCGGAAAACATCGAGACCGCGCCCGAGACCAGCGGCCGGCCCAGGGCCGCGGCCGCCGCGGCCACGATGCGGCGGGTGGCGAGATTGTCGGTGCCGTCGAGCACCAGGTCATAGGCGCCGACAATGGCCCGGGCATTGCCGGCATCGATGGCGCTCTCGATCAGGTCGAGCCGCACATGCGGATTGAGCGCGCTGGCGAAATCGCCGGCGCTTTGTGCCTTGTTGCGGCCGATCCCGGCGCCGGTATGAACGATCTGGCGCTGGAGATTGGAGAGCGAGACCTGGTCGGGATCGGCAATGCCCAGCCGGCCGATTCCGGCCGCCGCCAGATAGGCGATGGCCGGGCTGCCCAGGCCCCCGGCGCCCACGACCAGCACCTTTGCCGCCTTGAGTTTCTGCTGGCCGGCCCCGCCCATGCCCTTGAGCACCAGATGGCGGGCATAGCGGCGGGCTTCTTCCGGCGACAGGGATGGATCAGGGGGCAAGCGGCACCGCCAGGAAACGCCGGTCGGGGCCTTCAAAGCCCCCGGGATAGACCGAGATGAGGGCGACCGCATTGTCGAGGCTATTGGCCATGAAGGGCATGACCACGCCATAGAGCCGGTAGGTGAAGGGGCAGCCGCGTGAGCGGGGCAGCCTCTCGTCGCGGTGCAAAAGCCGCTCGACGCCATCCGCCATGAGCTGCAATTGATAGCCCCTGGGCTCCATGCCGAACCAGTCCTGGCAGGGGCTGGCGGCTTTGGCCGGGAAGCTGGAAAGGCTGAGCCTATACGTCCCCCGGACCGCTCCCGGTTCAAAGCCCGGCAGGCCGAAACCGAGGCTTTGCCGGTCATTGTCGGGCACGCCGTCTCCGATCAGCGCGATGGTCTCCACCGGCACCGCGATCCGGAATTGCTCGATATGGCTCTCGGCCAGCCGCCGCGCCTCGGCGCGGATATCGACAAGGCTCTCGTTCTCGTCATCGGCCTGGACGCGGACCGGCGTGCCCGGAACCCAGCTGTCGCTGGCGAGATCGACCACATAGAGATTGGCATAGGCAAAGCCCGAGCCGTCCTGGATGCCGAATTCCTCGAAGGCGAAATAGCGGTGATCCTCGGAGAAGCCGACATAATCGATCAGCGCCCGGTCGCCGGCCAGGGCGGGAGCGGCGAGAGCGGTTATGAGCAGAGAAAGCAGCAGGACGAGGGGGCGGAGCGTGTGGGCCATCCCTCCTACTTCAGGCTTTTCGCAGCACTGATTTGGCGGCTCCATCGCCTCCCTCCCCCCTGAGGGGAGGGCCGGGGAGGGGGTGGTTTGGCGACCTGCCGTTGGACCCCCACCCCCAGCCCCTCCCCTTAGGGGTGAGGGGAGAAAAAGAGCCGATAGTCTGGCAAGACAGGTCAGTAGCAGCGCTCTAGGCCCGTCCGGTCGAGCCGAAGCCGCCATGTCCACGTTCGGTTGCATCGAGGTCTTCCTCCCTGACAAAGGCTGGCCGCACCAACGGCGCCACCACCATCTGGGCGATGCGCTCGCCCCGCGCGATCCGGAACGTCTCCTGTCCCAGATTGATCAGGATCACCATGACCTCGCCGCGATAATCGGCATCGATCGTGCCGGGCGAATTGAGCACGGTGACGCCATGCCGGGCGGCCAGGCCCGAGCGCGGCCGCACCTGTGCCTCATGGCCGGCCGGCAGCGCCATGGCAAAGCCGCAGGGCACGATGGCGCGCTGCCCGGGCATGAGGTCGAGCGGTTCGCCGTCCGGCAGGGCGGCGCGCAAATCCGCCCCCGCCGCCAGGGCGCTGGCCGGCACCGGCAGCGTCAGGCCCTCGCCATGCGGCAGCACTTTCAGGCGGATGATGAGCGGATTGGACGTCACGGCGCGCGCACCACCGCATAGAGTTCCTCGGGCAGGTCCAGCGTGCCGTTGATGAGGTCGAGCATGGGAATGACCTGGCTGGCGCTGCGGCCATCGGCGGCGCGGCTCATATTGGTCTCCACCACTTCGGCGCCCGAGAAGGAGATGGTGATGTCGTGGCCCTCGAAAAAGGCGGTGACCATCTGCCGGGCTTCTGCGTCCATGTCGTCCTCGATGCCCATTTCCGCCGTCATGTCGGCGGTGGGCAGGGCCATGCGAACCAGGCCCGGACCAGCCTCGGTAAAGCGCATGCCGCCCTCGTCCTGGCCCAGGTCGAGATCGGCGAAGGGCCCTTCCTCGACGATCGAGCAGGTGGCGCTGCCATCGGCATTCTCGACGAGGTCGCCCTCGTCGCAGAAGCCGGGCTCGCCATTGCCGGCCTCGTCCGCACTCGTCTTCACCATGGCGTAAATCTCGGCACCCATGGTCTGGGTCATGGTGGCGCGGGCCGTACTGGCGCTGGTCAGCGCGACGTCCACGTCGACATCGACGCAGCCGGACAGGCCGAGGGCCAGGATGACGCCGCCGGCCAGCTTGCCGAACAGATTGAGGTGCATGAAAATCTCCTTGTGCGGCAATGGCCACGTTCGTCTGTGCAATCTAGGGGCAGAGGCCCCCGACCCGCAAGCCGACCCTCAGGCGGCGAAGGCCAGGCGCAGGGCCAGGACGGCGATGGCGGCCAGGGCCACCAGCGCCATGCCCAGCGCCGCCAGGATCGCATTGCGCAGCAATCCGTCGCGCGGGCGGTTCATCAGCGCCCGGTGCTCGGCCAGGGCCAATTGCGCCTGGGCGACGAGGTCGGGCACCCGACCCAGCGCATCGCCCATGCGGGTGACATGGCCCACCAGATCCTCGACCCGCCCCAGCGGGCCTTCCTCGCGGCGCAGCCAATCGCCCACCACCGGCTCGGCTATGGTCCAGATGTCGAGCTCGGGATCGAGATGGCGCGCCACCCCTTCCACCAGCACCATGGATTTCTGCAGCAGCACCAGTTCGGGCCGCGTGCGCATCTGGAACAGATCGGTGATGGCGAAGAGCTGGCCGAGCACCTTGGCCATGGAAATCTCGGTGGCCTTGCGCCCATGCAGCGGTTCGCCGATGGAGCGGATGGCCAGGGTGAAATCGTCCACCGATTGTTCGGAGGGAACATAGCCGATGTCGAAATGGCGCTGCGCCACCAGGCGATAATCGCGGGTGATGAAGCCATAGAGGATATCAGCGAGGAAGCGGCGCTCGAACGTGCCGATCCGCCCCATAATGCCGAAATCCACCGCGATCACGTCGCCGGTCTTCGGGTCGGCGAAGAGATTGCCCGGATGCATGTCGGCATGGAAGAAGCCGTCGCGGATGGCATGGCGCAGGAAGCTCTGCAGCACCTTGGCCGCGAGCGCCTTGCGGTCGATGCCGGCGGCGTCGATGGCGGCATGGTCGCGAATGGGAATGCCTTCGACCCAGGTGGTGGTCAGCACGTTCTGCGCCACGTGATCCCATTGCACGTCCGGGATGCGGAAGCCTTTATCGTCCTTGATGTTCTCGGCCATTTCCGAAATGGCGGCGGCTTCCAGCCTGAGATCGAGCTCGAGACGCATGGAATGGTCGAGCGTGCGCACCACTTCGGTGGGTCGCAGCCGCCGGCTGGCGCGCGAAAAGGTCTCGGCCAGGCGGGCGCCGGCATAGAGCGCCTGCGTATCGGCATGGAAGCGTTCCGACACGCCGGGCCGTAGCATCTTCACCGCCACGATCTTCGGCGCCTCGCCCGGCTGGCGCAGCCTGGCCTTGTGCACCTGGGCGATGGAGGCGGCGGCGACGGGTTCGCTGATTTCGGTCAATTGCGCCGCCCGCGACCCCAGGGCCTCATCGAGAATGCCCGGCACCAGCTTGGGATCGAAGGGCGGCATGCGGTCCTGCAGGCCCGAGAGATCGGCCGCCGCCTGCACCCCGACAATGTCGGGCCGCGTGGCCAGCGTCTGGCCGAACTTGACGAAGCTGGGGCCCAGCTTGTGCAGGGCCGCGTTGAGCCGTTCGATGGAGCCGGTCTTGCGCACGGAGCGGCGCTCGACCAGCCGGCCGAGACCGATGCCGAATTTCATCATCGGCGGCAGTGATTCCACCGGCAGGATGGAAAGCGCCCCCTCGCGCGCCAGCACCCAGCCGGCATGGATCAGGCGGAACGTGGAACCGATGGACATGCCTTACCTCTCCCTTTGGGGGAGAGGTCGACCCTTGCCAAGCAAGGGGCGGGTGAGGGGGCCTTCGCTCAGGCGCCGGGGCAAAGGCCCCCTCACCCGGCGCTGCGCGCCGACCTCTCCCCCAAAGGGAGAGGTGTTGCATCCAGTGTGCCGCGCCGTCATGTCCATCAAATCTTCCAGCCCGAGAACAGGGTCGCGATATTGCCGGTGAAGCTCTGGTGCTTCACGCGCTTGAAGCCGGCGCCGGCCAGCATGGCGGAGAAGCGCGCCGGGTCGGGGAATTTGCGAATGGATTCCACGAAATATTGATAGGGCTGGGCATCGCCGGTCACCACCCGGCCCATGGGCGGAATGACGCGGTCGGAATAGAGTTTGTAGAGCGCATCGAAGCCCGGCAGGTCGACCTGGGAAAATTCCAGCACCAGGATGCGGCCGCCGCGCCGGAGGACGCGATGCGCCTCGCCCAGCGCCTTTTCGATGCGCGGCACGTTGCGGATGCCGAAGGCGATCGTGTAGGCGTCGAAGCTGTTGTCCGCGAAGGGCAATTGCTCGGCATTGGCCTCGACGAACTGCACCTGGCCGGGATAGCGCCAGGTTTTGGCGCGCTCCGCCCCGACGCGCAGCATGTCGGCGTTGATGTCGGAGACCACGACTTCGGCATAGCCCAGGGAACGATTGACGATGCGCTCGCCGATATCCCCGGTGCCCCCGGCCATGTCGAGCACCTTATAGGGACGCGTGCCGGCCTTGGGCGGGGCCAGCTCGCTCACCATGGCGTCCTTCCAGAGCCGGTGCACGCCCCCGCTCATCAGATCGTTCATCAGGTCATAGCGATCGGCCACATCGTGGAAGACCTTGTCGACCAGGCCCTGCTTGTCCTCGAGCGCGACGATTCTCTCGCCGAAATGCGTGGTTTCTTGCGACTGGCTCATGGCGGGACCTCAATGGTCGAACGGATTGGCCGCACCATATATAAGGCGTCGGAAAATGCCCATGCGCAAAGGCGCGCAGGGTGAAGGAGTTTTACCCATGCCCGAATTGCCCGAGGTCGAGACCGTCCGGCGCGGACTGGAGCCCTGGCTCAAGGGCGCCACCATCAACAAGGTGACGCTCAACCGCAAGGATCTGCGCTTTCCCTTTCCCAAAGAGCTGAAGCCCGCGCTCGAAGGACAGATTATCGACCATGTCGGACGGCGGGCGAAATATCTGCTGCTGGAGCTGTCCGGCGGCAGGACGCTGCTCAGCCATCTGGGCATGACCGGCTCCTGGCGCTTCGCCGAACACCCAATCGACAAGCCGCCGCGCTATTACGAGCCGGGCACCGAGCCCAAACACGACCACATGGTCTGGGAGATCACCCATCCCGAGCATGGCAAAAGCCATCTCATCTATGCCGATCCACGCCGCTTCGGCTTCATCGACCTTTACGACGACCCCGCCGACAGCCCCTATCTCAAGGGCCTGGGTCCCGAGCCGCTGGGCAACGATTTCAGCGCCCTGGGCCTGGCCGAAGCCTTCAAGGGCAAGAAGGCGCCGATCAAGGCGGCGCTGCTGGACCAGCGTGTGGTGGCGGGCCTGGGCAATATCTATGTGGCCGAGGCCCTGCATCGCGCCCATATAAGGCCCGATATCGAAGCGCGTACCCTGGTTGCGGCCGATGGCGCGCCCAAGCCGGCCCTGGAGGCGCTGGCCGCCGCCGTGCGCGAAGTGCTGGTCGCCGCCATCGAGGTGGGCGGCTCCACCATCCGCGATTTCCGCAGCGTCGAGGGCGCCGGCTATTTCCAGCACAATTTCGCCGTCTATGACCGCGAGGGCGATCCCTGCCCGACCCCGCTCTGCACCGGCGTGGTGCAGCGCATCGTGCAATCGGGGCGCTCGACCTTCTATTGTCCCGTCTGCCAGAAGGCGCCGTGAGGGTGGGCGCAATAACCTTGTTCATCGTCATTGCCCGGCTTGTCCGGGCAATCCACCTTGCCACGGCCTGGACCACCCGGACAAGCCGGGTGGTGACGGTAGGGCGAGTTGGGAGCTCCGATTTGGAGCGTGAGGCCTGAAATCCGAGGCCGAATCCAGTTGACGCCTCCCCGCCTATCCCCTATAGACCCACCGACTTGGCGGCAGCGTGCCGCCGCTTTCATTTTATTCCGGCAGGTTCGGGCGCTCGGCGTGAGCGTGGGATTGGCCGGTTGGACGCTCAAGAGGAATACATGGCCAATACGCCGTCAGCCAAGAAGGCCACCCGCAAGATTGTCGCCCGCACCGCGGTCAACAAGTCGCGCCGCAGCCGCGTGCGCACCTTCATCCGCAAGGTCGAGGAAGCCATCACCGCCGGCGATCACGCCGCCGCCTTCGCTGCCCTCAAGGCCGCCGAGCCGGAAATCCACCGCGCCGCCGGCAAGGGCATCGTCCATGCCAACCTGGCCTCGCGCAAGGTCTCGCGTCTCAACAGCCGCGTGAAGGCCCTGGCGGTCTGATCGCCGGGAGCCGTGGCGCCGGGATCCGGCCGACACGGCAGCGACGAAAACGGGCTCCGCAAGGGGCCCTTTTTGTTGGCCCCGGCCGGGGCAAGCTTTTTCGCCACATAAGTGTCACATGACTTTCCGATGACGGTTTCAGCCCGCGCGGAACGTTTGATGCACACCGCTTTTTCTTTAGGCAAGCCAAGGGTTTGTCAGGAAGGCGGGAGGCGTTTCCGGGGTGCGGCAAAGCGGCCCGGACGGACCTGGCGGAATAAATTTTTCACCATGCCGACAGGCGCTAAGTGTTGGAATCTGCCTTGAGTCACAGGCCCTTGCCGGAGGGGGCTTTTCAGGGGGCCGGGGTGCAGATTTGACGAGTTCGGAGTCAAGCCCCTATTTCAACGATTCACGTGTTGCGGGTCCAAATTCGTGCCTCTAATGTACTTTGGCCGGCGGGGAAAAAGAGGGGTGGAACGATCCTCGACACCGCTGGCCGGGACCAGAATGGACCCGGGTTTGGGTCAGTACCGGCGGCGACGCCGGGGAGTAAGCCGATGCAGAATTTGTTGGCCGCAATATTGGGCGGCCGGTGAAATCGGGATCGGCGTTCGTTCGATAGACCGCCGGCCGGGTCAGGCCGGGATCAAGGGATAGGTCAATAGGAAGACGGCGCTTCGGCCGCCGTTGAATGCATGCGCCCGCATTGCGGGGGCAGGGGCGAAGCCATGTCCAAAGGTCCGTCAGGGGCCGGGCAGGGCGGGAAGAACAAGAACAATCAGGCGGCGGGCATTGCGGGCCCGTCCGGGCAACAGAATGGGGCTAGAAACGATGATGCGACAGGCGAACGCGGGAAGAGACGACTGGGCCGAGGCCGGTTCTGCTTCCCTTGCTTCTTCCACGAAAGGCGATCTTCCTGTCATGTCCGATAGTTCCGGTGAAACCCAGCGCGATCTTTGGGCCCGCGTGCGCGCCCGCCTCAAAACCAGCGTCGGCGAAGACGTCTTCACCTCCTGGTTCGCGCGCCTGGAACTGGAAGAACTGGTGGACGACCTGGTCCATCTCAGCGCGCCCACCCGTTTTCTCTGCTCCTGGGTGCAATCCCATTATGCGGACCGCATCCTGGAAGCCTTCCGCCATGACCTGCCCGAGGCCGGACGCCTGCAGGTGACCATGCGCGTCAACGGCCAGGCCCGGCCGCGCCTGGCGCCGGCCCCCGAAGTCTTGTCCGAGGCCCCCGCGGCCCAGCCGTCCAGTGCCGCCGCTGCCGGCGCCGCGCCGGTCGCTGCCCCCGCCATGCCGCGCCTGGTGCGCGACAATGGCAAGGGCGACGCCCTTTCCGGCAGCGCCATCGATCCGCGCATGACCTTCGAGAGCTTCGTGGCCGGCAGCGCCAATGAAATGGCCTTCGGCGTCGCCAGGCAGATCGCCAATGCGGCGATCAACAATGCGGTGACCTTCAACCCGGTCTATATCCATTCGACGGTCGGCCTGGGCAAATCCCACCTGCTCAACGCCATCGCCCATCAGGTGTCGGAGGCCGATCCCTCCAAGAACATCGTCTACCTGACGGCCGATCATTTCATGTACCATTTCATCACCGCCGTGCAGCGCCAGTCGGCGCTCGGCTTCAAGGAATGGCTGCGCCGGGTCGACCTGCTGCTGATCGACGACATGCAATTCCTCCAGGGCAAGTCCGCCACCGAATTCGGCCATACGCTGGGCACGCTGCTGACCGGCGCCAAGCAGGTCGTGGTGGCCGGCGACGCGCCGCCGCGCGATCTCGAAATGCTCGATGAACGTGTGCGTTCGCGGCTCTCGGGCGGGCTGGTCGTGCCGATCTCCACCTTCGATCTCGACCTGCGCCGCGATATCGTGCAGCGCCGCGCCGAGCAGGTGAATGCCCGCTTCGGCATGCAATTCCCCACCGCCGTCATCGACTACATCGCCCGCGCCGTGGTCAGCCATGGCCGCGATCTCGACGGCGCCGTCAATCGCCTGGTCGCCGCCAACCAGCTCACGGGCGAGCTGATCACCGTGCCCCTGGCCGAAAAGACCCTGGCCGACCTGATCCGGGCCCGCGACGCCAAGCGCGTGCGCATCGAGGACATCCTCAAGGCCGTGTCCCGCCATTACAAGGTGCCCCGCAACGAACTGCTTTCGGCCCGCCGCTCCCGCGACGTGGTGCGCCCGCGCCAGATCGCCATGTATCTGGCCAAGGCGCTGACCGCCCGCTCCCTGCCCGAAATCGGCCGGCGCTTCGGCGGCCGCGACCACACCACCGTGCTCCATTCGGTGCGCAAGGTGGAGCAGATGATCAAGGACGATCTGGAACTGGGCCAGGAAATCGAACTCTTGAAGCGCATGCTGGAAGAGTGAGGTCCGGCGGCGGGCTCGCCCGCCGCAAAATCGCTCCTGTGGAGCGATTTTAGGACCGAACGCCCGAAGAGCTACGCTCGCAGGGCAAGACCGGCCGCGCCGCAGGCGCGGCCAAATCGGTCCGGTGGACCGATTTGAAATGACTACGCCCGACGCGCTATGCGCGCAGGGCAAGACCGGCGGCTTTCGCGTGCCCGACCTCGTGGTTCGACGGGCTCACCATGAGGTCTTCGGAGAGAGCGCTTACTCCCGCCGTTCGGCGCGCTGCTGGTATTGCGGGTCGGTGTGCCGGCCGGCATAGGCCTCGTCCAGCTCGTTGATGATCGCCTCGCCCTCCCGGGGATCGATGCGCTTGAGGATTTCGTCGATCTTGGCCTCCATGCGGTCGTCGCCCTCCTTGGATTGCGGCGAGCCCACATGCAGCAGGATGGCCAGGCCCCCCACCTGCCAGAGCAATTGCAGGAATTCGGACTGCCAGTTCTCGAACGTGTCGCGCAGCATTTCCACCACATAGGGGCCGACCTGTGGCGCCTGGCCATGGCTGAGCTGGTCGCCGGCAAAGGCGAACCAGCCGAAAAGCCAGTGCCCGAGAATGGAAAAGGCGAAGAACCCCAGGGTGACCCAGGCATATCCGTAGCGGGTCCAGATCGATTTACCGGGCATGGCGCCCTCCATGGCTAGATTGCCACCTCAACGTGGAGGCCATGCCGGGGTTGCACCATCAAGCCTTGTGCAAAGCGCGCCCGAGCCGCCCGCCGCCCTTGCCTTTTGGTCACCGAATTGTAAATGTCCAAGCCCGGTTCGCCGGGGGCCTGTCGTCTCTCGGCATGGCTATCGAGTGCCAGGAATAGGGTGAGAAATGAAAGTCACGCTCGAACGCAATCATCTGCTCAAGTCGCTGAGCCATGTGCATCGGGTGGTCGAACGCCGGAACACCTATCCCATCCTGGCCAATGTGCTGTTCAAGGCCGCCGACGACCGCGTGGAGCTGCGCGCCACCGACCTCGATATCGAGGTGACCGAGAGCGTGCCGGCCATGGTCTCGACCCCCGGCTCCACCACCGTGCCGGCCCATACGCTCTACGAAATCGTGCGCAAGCTCTCCGACGGCGCCGAGGTGCGGCTGGAGACCGATGGCGGCGAGAACATGGTGCTCACCTCCGGCCGCTCGCGCTTCAACCTCGCCTGCCTCAGCCCCGACAGCTTCCCCGATCTGAAATCCGGCGCCTTCGCGCATGAATTCGATATCGCCGCCGCGTCCCTGCGCGAGCTGATCGAGCGCACCCAATTCGCTATCTCCAACGAGGAGACGCGCTATTATCTCAACGGCATCTATTTCCACGCCGTCGAGAATTCCGCCACCGGCAGCCTGTTCCGCGCCGTGGCCACCGATGGCCACCGCATGGCCCGCGCCGAAATCGCCGCGCCCGCCGGCGCCGAGGGCATGCATGGCATCATCGTGCCGAAAAAGACCGTCGGCGAAGTGCAGAAACTGCTCGATGGCGTCGATGGCGACGTGCATGTGGAAGTTTCCGACACCAAGATCCGCTTCACCGTCGGTACCGTGGTGCTGCTGTCCAAGCTCATCGAAGGCACTTTCCCCGATTACGACCGGGTGACCCCCAAGAACAACGACAAGCAGATGCTGGTCGACCGCGCCGGCTTCGCCATCGCCGTGGACCGCGTCTCCACCATCGCCTCCGATCGCGGCGGCAAGGCGGTCAAGCTCTCGGCGCAGAACGGGTTGCTCGAACTCTCCGTCACCAATCCCGATCACGGCACGGCCAGCGAGGAAGTGGCGGTGGATTTCGATACCGACGGCTTCGAGATCGGCTTCAATGCCCGCTACCTGCTTGACATCATTTCCCAGATCCGCAGCGAGAGCGCCGTCTTCCTGTTCAACGACGCCAATTCGCCCACCCTGGTCAAGGAAGAGGGCGAGGCCAGCGCGCTCTACGTGCTGATGCCGATGCGGGTGTGAGGAACGTCCCGTCAGGGGAAATCGCGCCAGTGGCGCGATTTAAGGTCCGAACGCCCGGAGCGCTATGCGCGCAGGGCTCGGATGTCCTGCTCATCATGAAGGCCCCCTCACCCGCCGCTTCGCGGCGACCTCTCCCCCCAGGGAGAGGTGAAGGCGCGTGCCGATGCTGCGCAGCAGCACCTCTCCCTTTGGGGGAGAGGTCGGCCCGCAGGGCCGGGTGAGGGGGCCTTCGCGATGATCCGCCACATCTCCCGCCTGCGCCTCACCGCTTTCCGCAATTACACCGCCGCAGCGCTCGATCTCGACCAGCGCCATGTGGTGCTGACCGGGCCGAACGGTTCGGGCAAGACCAATCTGCTGGAGGCCGTTTCCGTGCTCTCGCCGGGGCGCGGCTTGCGCGGGGCCAGCTTCGATACGCTCCAGGCCCATGGCTCCGACCTCAACTGGGCGGTGGCCGCCAGCGTGGAGACCGATAGCGGCCCCGCCGATATCGGCACCGGGGCGCTGCCCGATGGCGGCAGGCGCGTGCGCATCAACGGCGCCAATGCCCGCTCCATCGAGGCGATGAGCGATTATCTGCGCGTGCTCTGGCTGACCCCGGCCATGGATGGCCTCTTTTCCGGCCCGGCGGGCGAAAGGCGGCGCTTTCTCGACCGGCTGGTGACCACGCTCATTCCCGCCCATTCCGCTGCCGTTTCCGATTTCGAAAAGGCCATGCGCCAGCGCAACCGGCTCCTGGAGGAGGAGGGCGATGCGCGCTGGCTCTCGGCGGTCGAGGCGCAGATGGCCGAATTGGGCGCCTCGGTGCATCTCAACCGCACCGACAGTCTCGTCTCGCTCCAGGCCCTGATCGCCGAGAGCCTCGAAGACGCCAATTTCCCGGCGGCCCTGCTGTCGCTGACCCCGCTGTTCGAGGATGTGGCCGAGCCGGCCACTTCGGCGGAACTGGAGAGCCTCCTGGCGCAGCGCTGGCATGCATTGCGCGGCCTTGATCGCGCCGCCGGACGCACCACATCAGGACCACACCGGGTCGATCTCGAGGTCGTCCATGCGCAAAAAGCCATGCCCGCCGCCCTGGGCTCGACCGGCGAGCAGAAGGCGCTGCTGATCGGGCTGATCCTGGCCCATGCGCGGCTGGTGCGGCTGCGGACCGGCATCGTGCCCTTCCTGCTCCTGGACGAAATAGCGGCCCATCTCGATCCGGACCGCAGAAAGGCCTTGTTCCAGGCGCTGGATGGGCTGGAAACCCAATGTTTCCTCACCGGCACCGATCCGGTCCTGTTCGAGGCGCTGGAGGACCGGGCGCAGCGCATCGCGGTGCGCGACGGCCGCCTGGCGCGGGAATAGGGCGCAGCCTGCCGCTGGGGCAGTTTTACCCGGTGCCGCGCTTTCAAGCCGGGGCCCTTATGCCCATCTAAAGCCGCCGGAAACGGCCAATTTCCTTGGGGTTTCCACCCCATTCCGCTAGAACGGAACTTGAGTTTTAACGACTGATTCGGACCCTATGAGCGACAGCGAAAACCCGATCCCCACCGAATATGGCGCCGACAGCATCAAGGTGCTGAAAGGCCTCGATGCCGTGCGCAAGCGCCCGGGCATGTATATCGGGGATACCGACGACGGTTCGGGCCTGCATCACATGGTCTATGAGGTGGTGGACAACGCCATCGACGAGGCCTTGGCGGGCCATGCCGACCTCGTGACCGTGACCCTCAATGCCGATGGCTCCTGCACGGTGACCGACAATGGCCGCGGCATTCCGGTGGGCATCCACAAGGAAGAAGGCGTCTCGGCGGCCGAGGTCATCATGACCCAGCTCCATGCTGGCGGCAAATTCGACCAGAATTCCTATAAGGTTTCCGGTGGTCTGCATGGCGTGGGCGTGTCGGTCGTCAACGCGCTCTCGGTCTATCTCAAGCTCTCCATCCGCCAGAGCGGCAAGATCCACGAGATGAGCTTCACCCATGGCGTCGCCGATGCGCCGCTCAAGATCGTGGGCGAATATGAGGGGCGCTCGGGCACGTCGGTGACCTTCCTGCCCTCCACCGAAACCTTCACCATGGTGGAGTTCGACCTCAAGACGCTGGAGCATCGCCTGCGCGAGCTGGCCTTCCTCAATTCCGGCGTCCGCATCCTTTTGGCCGATCGGCGCCATCCCGAACCGATCGAGATCGAGCTCTTCTATGAAGGCGGCCTCGAAGCCTTCGTCCGCTATCTCGACAAGTCCAAGCAGCCGGTGATCGACACGCCGATCACCATGCGCTCGGAAAAGGACGGGATCACCGTGGAAGTGGCGCTGCAATGGAACGACAGCTACCACGAGAACGTGCTCTGCTTCACCAATAACATTCCCCAGCGCGATGGCGGCACGCATCTGGCCGGCCTGCGCGGCGCGCTGACGCGCCAGGTCACCGGCTATGCGACCTCCTCGGGCATCGCCAAGAAGGAAAAGGTCGAGCTTTCGGGCGACGATACCCGCGAGGGGCTGACCTGCGTGCTCTCGGTCAAGGTGCCCGATCCCAAATTCTCGAGCCAGACCAAGGACAAGCTGGTCTCCTCCGAAGTCCGGCCCGTGGTCGAGAACATCGTCAACGAAAAGCTCGGCCAATGGTTCGAGGAGCATCCCAACGAGGCCAAGACCATCGTGGGCAAGGTGGTGGAAGCCGCCGCCGCCCGCGAGGCCGCCCGCAAGGCGCGCGAGCTGACCCGCCGCAAGGGGGCGCTGGAAATCTCCTCGCTGCCCGGCAAGCTGGCGGACTGCCAGGAACGCGACCCGGCCAAGTCCGAAATCTTCATCGTCGAGGGCGACTCGGCCGGCGGCTCCGCCAAGCAGGGCCGCGACCGCTCCAACCAGGCCGTGCTGCCGCTGCGCGGCAAGATCCTCAATGTGGAGCGCGCCCGCTTCGACCGCATGATCTCCTCCGACCAGGTCGGCACGCTGATCACCGCGCTCGGCACCGGCATCGGTCGCGAGGAATTCAATCCGGACAAGCTGCGCTACCACAAGATCATCATCATGACCGACGCCGACGTCGACGGCGCCCATATCCGCACCCTGCTTTTGACCTTCTTCTACCGGCAGACGCGCGAATTGATCGAGCGCGGCCATATCTACATCGCCCAGCCGCCGCTCTATAAGGCCACCCGTGGCCGCTCCGAGCTCTATCTCAAGGACGAGGAGGCGCTGGAGGATTACCTGCTGCAGGGTGGGCTGGAAGACGCCGTGTTCAAGACGCGCGACGGGGCCGAGCATGCCGGCCACGACCTTCTGGGCATTCTCCAGCAGGCGCGCGACATCACCAAGGCGATCAACAATCTCAATACCCGCTACAATCGCAACCTGGTGGAACAGGCCGCCATTGTCGGCGGGCTCGATGCCGATGCCATGGCCGATCCGGCCCGCAGCGCCGAGACGCTGACGCGCGTGGCCAATCGGCTCGACCGCATTTCCGACGAATTGGAGCGCGGCTGGACCGGCGCCATCACCGAGGACGAGGCCCTGGCCTTTTCGCGCACGGTGCGCGGCGTCACCGAGACCCATCAGATCGACCGCGCCCTGCTGCAAAGCGCCGATGCCCGCAAGCTGCGGTCCCTGGCCGAGCGGCTGGACGAATTGTTCGGCGGCGTGCCCACCCTGACCCGCAAGGGCGAGGCGATTCCCGTCTACGGGCCGTCCAGCCTGTTCAAGGCGGTGACCGATGCCGGCCGCAAGGGCGTGTCGCTCCAGCGCTACAAGGGCCTGGGCGAGATGAATGCCGAACAGCTCTGGGAAACCACGCTCGATCCCAATGCCCGCACCCTGCTGCGCGTCGAGATCGACCAGACCGACGAAGCCGACCAGATCTTCACCGCGCTGATGGGCGACCTGGTCGAACCGCGCCGCGACTTCATCCAGGACAATGCGCTCAACGTAAGCAATCTGGATGTCTAGCCCGCGGCCGCGATGCGGCAAAATCGCTCCGGTGGAGCGATTTTAGCGGGCTAGGCCATGAGAGCTGCGCTCGAATGGCAAGTGGGCCGCGAAGCGGCAAAATCTCTCCGGTGGAGAGATTTTAGGCGAGCAGGCCATGAGAGCTGCGCTCGAATGGCAAGTGGGCCGCGATGCGGCAAAATCGCTCCAGTGGAGCGATTTTAGCGGGCTAGGCCATGAGAGCTGTGCTCGAATGGCAGGCGGGCCTGCTGCGACTTTCAGCGCCTTCGGACACCGCAGCACCCTCTGAAGCGTTTCGCTCTGTCGATGCCCCCCCGCCGTCACCACCGGGCTTGTCCCGGTGGTCCATTGTCTCCCCAAGATGGATTGCCGGGACCAGCCCGGCAATGACGACGAAATCTAAATCGACGCACGAGGGTATTTCAGCAAATGGGCAAAACCCTCTAAAGTGGCTGCATCGATGAGGTCGGCGAAGACGTGAGGGGACCGCCATGCAGGGGATCGAGCTTTCACGCCGCTTCTATAACGACGTGGTCCGCCCCTGGCTCAGCGAGACTGCGCCCGACCTGCGCCATGCGGCGGCGCTGAGCTTCTATGGCTCGGAACTGCTCGGCTTCGATGACGAGACCTCGCGCGATCACAATTGGGGCCCGCGCGTGCAGCTCTTCGTCTCGCCCGAGGCCTTCGCGCAGCATGCGCGGCCCCTGGTGGATGCCTTTGCCGTTGCCGCACCGTCGCATTTTCTCGGCGAGCCGATCGGCTGGCGGTCCCGCCCCCATCCCCCGGCCGATCATGCGGGCGCCGCCGGCCATGTCGCGCATGGCCTGGAAATCCACACCATCGAGAGCAGTCTCGAAACCGGCCTCGGCATTGCCGGGCCGGAGACACTCGATCCGCTGGACTGGCTGGGCCTGTCCGAGCAGAAATTGCTCGCCTTCACCGCCGCGCCCCTGTTTCACGATGACGATGGCCGCCTGGGTGACATCCGCGCCGCCCTGGCCTATTTCCCCCGCGATGTCTGGCTCTACAAGATCGCCTGCCAATGGCGGCGCATCGCCGAGGAACAGGCCTTTGTCGGGCGCGCCGGCCAGGTGGGGGACGATCTGGGTTCCCGGGTGATCGCCGCGCGCCTGGCACGCGATGTCATGCGCATGGGCTTCCTTCTGGAGCGCCGCTATGCGCCCTATCCGAAATGGTTCGGCAGCGCCTTCGCGCGCCTGCCGCTGGCCAAGACGCTCGCCCCGCTCCTCGAACGGGCGCTGCTGGCCGCCGGCTGGCAGGCGCGCGGCGAAGCGCTGGCCGAGGCCTATCTCGTTCTGGCGCAACGCCAGATTGCCGATGGCATAGGCGGGGAATGCGAGCCGGTGATCGGCCCCTATTTCGAGCGGCCCTTCGCCACCATCAATGCCGACGACCTGGTCGCCGCCAGCATGGGCGCCATCGCCGACCCACGCCTGTCCGGGCTCCCCATCATCGGCTCGCTGGACCAGGTCAGCGACGCGACGCCGGTGTTGACCGATACTGCTGGCTCCAGGCGGATGATGGAGGCACTGCTGGGCGGAAGCGAGCAGTAAACCTCACCCTCGCAATGAGGTCCTCCCGGAGGCTGTTCCACCCTCCGGATCGCTTCCCGATGAGCTGGACGCGGCGGCGCTTTTGCTCCCCTCCCCCTTGAGGGGAGGGGCCGGGGGTGGGGGTCCATCGTCGGCCACCGGACGCCCCCCTCCCCATCCCTCCCCTCAAGGGGGAGGGGGCGACGGAGCCGCTCGGTAAAAACCAACACCTAAAGCCGCGAAACGAGATAATCGGCGATCACGGCGCTCTTGCGGCTCAGCGGCACCCCGGTTTCCACGAATATGCCGCGCACATTGGCCCGCTGGGCCGCCAGGATATCGGTGTCGAGCTGGTCGCCGAGCATGATGGCGCCTTCCGGTCCGACGCCCAGCCGCGCCAGCGCCGTCTCGATGATGGCCGGGCCCGGCTTGCCCATATAGAGCGGATCGACGCCCGAAGCGGCGGCGATGGATTGCGCGATGGCGCCTGCGCCCGGCTCGAAACCGTCGGCAATGGGCCGGATCAGGTCCGGATTGGTGCCGATCAGCGCCGCCCCGCCCAGCACATTGCGCAGGGCCGTCTTCATCATCTGGTAGTCGAACTGCCGGTCGAGCGCCACCAGCACGATTTCCGCATCCTCTTCGGCCAGCACGAAGCCGGCTTCGTCCAGGCGTCGCTTGAGCGCGGGCGAGCCGATGCAATAGGCCCGGGTGCCGGCCGGGTAATGTGCCTGCACATGCCCGAGCGCCACATCGGCCGAGGTGACCACCTGGTCGGGCGCGCAGGCAATGCCGAGGCGGCCGATCTTGTCGGCGAATTCCGCGGCCGATTTCTCGGCATTATTGGTGACGAAACAATAGGGCAGGCCCTGTTCCCGCCAGCGCCCGAACCGTTCGGCCGCGCCGGGCACCGCGGTCTCGCCGCGATAGACGATGCCGTCGAGATCGGAGAGCACGGCGGAAAAATCCAGCTCGTCGATGGAGCCGAGGCGCTTCGGCGCGGCGGAGGCATTCATGCCGGCTTGCCTTTCAGATTGGGGTCGAGCCTGTCGCGCAGCCAGTCTCCCACCAGGCTGATGGCGAGCGTGGTGAGGAAGATGACCACGCCGGCCGGAATGCCGATCCACCAGGCGGTGGCCAGGTAATTGCGCCCCTCGCCCAGCAGCAGGCCCAGGCTCGTGCCCGGCGGCTGCACCCCCAGCCCCAGGAAGGACAGCGAGGTTTCCAGCAGGATGATTTCGGGGAAATTGAGCGTGACCTGCACCATGATGACGCCCATCATATTGGGAAGAACGTGGCGGATGTAGACCTTTGCGGGATGCACGCCAAGGGTGCGGATGGCAAAGGCATAGCCCTGGCCATTGGTGGAGAGCACCAGCCCCCGCGCGATACGCGCATAGCCGTCCCAGCCGAAGAGACCGATCAGCACCACCAGCAGCACGAAATTATTGCCGAAAAAGGCCAGGACGGCCAGGGCGACGATGAGGAAGGGGATCGCCGCCTGGAAATCCACCAGCATCATGATGAAATCGTCGACCCAGCCGCGGAAATGCGCCGCCACGATCCCCAGCACCGTGCCGACGCAGGCGCCGATCAGCGTGCCCATCAGGGCGATGAGAATGCTGGTGCGCATGGCATAGATGACCCGGCTCAGCACGTCGCGGCCCAGATTGTCGGTGCCCAGCAGATATTCGGGCAGGCCGCCCAGGGCCGCCGGCGGCTGCAGGCGCTTGAGCAGGCTCTGGTCGGCATAGCCATAGGGCGCCAGGAATTCGGCGAACAGGGCCATGGCCACCACCAGGGCGAGCCAGGCCAGCGACAGCCCGATCAACAGCGAGGGCCGGGATTTCCAGAGCCTGGTGAGCCAGCCGAAGCGCCTTGCGGGCAGGGCCATTGCGGAAAGATCGGTGCTGGTCATGCCTTGGCAACCCGTCGGTTATGCACTTCGATGCGCGGATCGAGCCAGCCATAGGCCAGGTCGACCATGAGATTGACCACTACCATGGTGAAGGCGATGAGCAGCACCACGGCCTGCACCACGGCCAGGTCGCGCTGGTTCACCGAATTGACCAGCAGCATGCCCAGGCCGGGCCAGGCGAACACGGTCTCGATGGTCACCGCGCCGCCGATCAGCCCGCCGATGCGCATGCCCAGCACCGTCACCACTGGAATGGCCGCATTGGGCAGGGCATGGCGCAGGATGCGCTTGTCATGGGCGATGCCCTTGGCCTTGGCCGTGCGCATGAAGGGCTGGTGCAGCACGTCGAGCATGGAGGAGCGGGTGAATCGGGCGATTGTGGCCGCCGCCGCCGTGCCCAGCGTCAGGGCCGGCATCAACAGGTGCCAGAAACTGCCGGTGCCCGAGCTGGGCAGCCAGCGCAGCGTCATCGAGAAGACGAGGATCAGGATGATGCCGAGGAAGAAATTGGGGATGCTGTGCCCCAATATGGTGAAGGACATGGTCAGCCGATCCACCCAGCTTCCCCGGAACAGGGCCGCGATGATGCCCGAGGGAATGCCCAGCACCAGGGTGATGAGCAGCGCGGTGAAGCCGAGCAGCAGCGTCACCGGCACCCGTTCCATCACCACGTCCAGCGCCGGCCTGCCGTCGCGGAACGAGGTGCCGAAATCGCCCTGCAACACCGCCGTGAGATAGGTCAGATATTGCTCGAGATAGGACCGGTCCAGCCCCCAGCGTTCGCGGAAGGTGGCGATGGCGGCGGGCGAGGCTTCGTCCGAGAGCATGATCTGGGCCGGATCGCCCGAAGCCCGCAACACGATGAACACGAAGCTGACGGTCAGCAGCAGGGTCAGGCTGCCGCGCGCCAGCTTGCTGAGAATGAAACCGGGATTCATGGCGTCCAGGCCCCCGTGCCGCCGGTCCAGCCGCAATCGACGATGGTTTTGCCCTCGATCACCCATTGGCGCAGATAGTGTTGATGGCCGCGATGGCTGGCTTGCAATGTTCGCGTTTCCACCGCCGGGGCCACGCCGAAGCGCGGGTCTTCGCCCACCAGGGCCTCCACCAGCGCCCGGCCTTCCGTGCCGTCCAGCGGCAGGCCCATGGATGTGAGGATGGTGGGGGCGATATCGGGCAACCAGCACGGCGTCTCCGACACGAAGCCGGCGCGATAGGCCGGACCCTGCGCCGCCAGCACGGTGGAAAGCTCACCCCGATTGAGCCCGCCATGCATGCCGCCGCCCGGCGTGATCCAGGCCGCGAACAGGCAGGCGTCGATATCGGGCCCCCAGTTTTCGGAACTGTCGCTGGCGCGCAGGGTGAAGCCCACATCGGCGCCGCGCTTATGGTCGTTGCGCACGGCGGCCCAGGGCAGGGCGCCTTCAATCGCCGCGCCGTTCTCCGCCGTGGCGAAGACCAGGCCGCAGAAATCCTGCTGCACCAGCCAGTCCACCACCCGCGCCTTGCCCTCATCGCTGCGATCATCGAGATAGATGCTGCTGAACGCGCCGATGGCGGCCCGGCCGAAGGCGGCGGGGATGATATCGAGCGTCTCGAGCTGCCGCGATCCGGTGATCTGGCCGTGATCGGACATGACCACGATGTTTTCCGGCCCGTTCCCGGCCCGCCACCAGTCGAGGATGCGGCCGAAATTGTCGTCTGTGATGCGCTGCGCCCTTTCGGTTTCCGGCGCGGTGATGCCGAAGCGGTGCGAGCTCGTGTCCGGCTCGTTCATCCAGAACACGCAGAAATCGGGTTGGTGGCGCGGATAGACCACCTCGATCAGGGCGCTGGTCGCGTAATCCATGCGCGCCCCGTTGGGGGCACCGGCATCCGGAATGGGCCCGAGCTGGGCCAGCACCGCCTCATGCAGGTCCGGGCTCGAAACCGGGACGCCGTGCATGGAAAAGACCGGCTGGCCCAGAGCGTGGGCGCTCGAATTCATCATCCGCGACGCGCCCTTGGTGGCGGTGCTGACCACGGCCATGCTGCGGCCGGCTTTGGCCAGACGCTGGCCCATGGTCTCGCGGTCGAGCAATTGCCCCGCCTGCGCCGCCAGCTCCAGATCTTCCCATTCGGAGGTGCGGAACAGGCCCTCGGGGCGCACCGCATGGATGAATTGATTGGCCACCACGCCATGCCCGCCCGGCGGACAGCCGGTCATGGTCGAGGTGACGGCGACGCGGGTTTCGCTGGGAAAGATCGAGCGGGAATTGATGAAATTGCTGCCCTCTTCCATGAAGCGCGCGAGGTTCGGCATCAGGTCCGCATTGGCGCGATCGCGGCGCAACCCGTCAAAGGTGATCAGCAGCGTCGATCCCTTGTTCATTTCATCGTCTCCATGATGTCCACGGCCAGCTTGACGTCGTTGACCAGCACGCCGCCAATGCCGGTTTTCGCCAGGTGCCGCAGATTGGCCGCCGCGCTGTCGCCGCCGGCGAAAGCCGTGCCCGGGCCGCCCGTGGTGACCCAGATGTCCGCGCCCAGCCCGCGCAATTCGGCCACCCGCTCCGCCGATACGTCCCGCTCCCAGAGCCGGATAATCGTCGCGCCGGCCGCCCAGAAGGCCACGGCATCCTCGGGAGAGGGGATGAAGCCGAGAATGTTCACCGCATCGGTGCCGGCAAAGAAGCGCACGGCGTCGAGGCTGTGGCATCCCGCCCAGATCCGGCGCCGCTGCGGGGCGGGGACGCTCTCGGCAATCGTCTGCCACAGCCTTTCCAGCGCCGGGCCGCTCTCGTCCTTGATGTCGAGCAGGACCGGTTTGCCCGCCGCCGCATAGGACAGCGCCTCGATGGCGGGGGCGATGCGCCCGCCCTGCGCATTGGCCAGGCTCATGAGCTCGGCGAAGGGCAGCGCGCTCACCTGTTCGCACCGGCCGAACAGCCGGTCGAGATCGGGATCATGCGCGCAGACGCAGATGCCGTCGCTGGAGAGCCTGATATCGGTCTCGATGGCGAAGGCGCCCGCCGCATAGGCGCCGTCCCAGCTCGCCGGCGTATTTTCGGGAAAATGGGCGCTGTCGCCGCGATGCGCGATGATCTTCATAATGTGGGAGCCCTGGTCATGATCCGGCGAAGGTCGTGAGGTCGCGTTGGCGCCGCTGGCGCGGCGTATCGGCGGGAATGGCCGCCAGCAATCTGCGGGTATAATCGTGCCGCGGCGCCGCAAAGAGCGTCCGCGCATCGCCGATTTCCAGCAGCCGTCCGGCATGCATCACCCCGACGCGATGGCTGATATGGCGGACCACCGAGAGGTCGTGGGAAATGAACATCAGCGACAGCTTCAGCCGCTCGCGCAGCTCCAGCAGCAGGTTGACGATCTGCGCCTGCACCGAGACGTCGAGCGCGCTCACCGCCTCGTCGCAGATCACCAGCCGCGGGTGCAGCACCAGCGCCCGCGCGATCACCGCGCGCTGCAATTGCCCGCCGGAAAGCTGATGCGGCAGGCGCTGGCCCATATTGCCCAGCCCCACCAGGGCCAGCATGTCCTGCGCCCGGTCGTCCGCTTCCGAACGGGACAGATTTTCATGCGTGGTCAGCGCCTCGCGCACCTGGGCATGGATGGTCCAGCGCGGATCGACCACGGCGGCGGGGTTCTGGAACACCACCTGCACCTGCCGGCGCTGCCGGCGCCAGGCGGCCGAGCCCACAGGCGCATAGGTCTCGCCCCAGAACGAGATGCTGCCGCTGGTCGGCGCCTCGATGCCGGCCACCATGCGGCCCAGCGTCGACTTGCCGCTGCCGCTTTCGCCGACAATGCCGAGCGTCTCGCCCTCGGCGATCTCGAAGCTCGCGCCGTCCACCGCGCGGAAGGTTTCGGCCGGGCCGAACAGCCGCCGCCCGGTGGCATAGGTCTGCACCAGGTTGCGGGCGACGAGGCCTTTTGTCGGGCTGGCATTCATGGCGCCAGGGCTCCGGCCATGTGGCAGGCCACGGCGCGCGATCCGTCCCCGGCCAAGGCCGGTTCGACGGCGCAGCGCGCATCGGCCAGCGGGCAGCGCGGCGCGAAATTGCAGCCTTCGGGACGCGAAGAGGGGGCCGGCACCGTGCCCTTGACCGCTTCCAGCATCGTGCCGGGCTCACGGTTGAAGCCGATGCGGCAGGCCATCAGTGCCCGCGTATAGGGGTGGCGCGGATCGTCGAACAAGGTATCGACCGGCCCGGTCTCCACGATCCGCCCGGCATACATCACCGCCACGCGGTCGGCGATTTCCGCCACCACGCCTAGGTCGTGAGTAACGAAGACGATGGCAAGGCCCAGCTCGGCCTGGAGGTCCCGCAACAGCCGCAGGATTTGCGCCTGGATGGTGACGTCGAGCGCCGTGGTCGGTTCGTCCGCGATCAGCAGCTTCGGCTTGCAGGCCAGGGCCATGGCGATCATCACCCGCTGGCACATGCCGCCGGAAAGCTGGTGCGGATAGTAGAGCTTGTGGCGCTCCACCTTGGGAATGCCCACCTGGTCCAGCAGCTCGACCACGCGCCGCTCCACCGCCGCGCCGCGCAGATCGGTATGGGCCCGGATCGCTTCGGCGATCTGGATGCCGACCCGCTTGACCGGGTTGAGCGCCGCCATCGGGTTCTGGAAGATCATCGTGGCCGCGCGGCCGCGAATGGCATTGATGACGCGCTCCGGCGCCGAAAGGGTTTCGGTGCCGAACAGGCGAACCGAACCGCTGGCTTTCAACCCGTCATCGAGCAGGCCGAGCGCGGCCATGCAGGTGAGGCTCTTCCCGCAGCCGCTTTCGCCTACCAGGCACAGCGTTTCCCCCGGCATGACGGAAAGATCGACCGCCTCCACCAGGTCCACCGGCCCGGCCGAGACACGCAGATCGGCGATCCGCAGCACCGGCTCGGCGTTCTCGGCGTGCCGGGGCGGCGGGGAGGCGGCAACAATGCCGCCTCCCGCC
>NZ_LVVY01000072.1 GCF_001650025.1 Devosia elaeis
GTCGGTGACCCCATCCCGCCATATCTCGCCGCTGCGCAGGCGGTACTCGATCCACTCCTCCTCCTCGTTGGCGTCGATCTGTTCGCCATCGATAAATCCGGGCAACCAGAGGTGAGTGCCGCACGCCTGTTTCTGCTCGTCGACCGAAAGCGGCTTTGACCACCGGCTGCACGACCAATGCGCATCGCCCGACATTTCTGGCGTGGCATGGATGCACGATCGACAGGTCAGGCGCGGTTCGGCGCCCGTGTGGCAGACGGCGTGGTGCTTGCAGAACCGGCAACCGAAGAATTCCGGGTCTTCTGAGATGCGCGACGGCGGGTCGAAGCTTTCAATGATGCGCTGCGCACGGGCCAATGCGCGCAAGCACCATTCGGCGTCGTACTCAATGCGCTCGACGTAGCGGCTGTCGTCGTTCTTGTTCACGACCATGTAGAGGGCGCGCGATAGGCCGAGGGCGTGCATTCCGATTTGGCACTGGCCGTAGTGCAGCGGCTTTGCCTTCTTGCAGCCCTTCTTCGTGATCTCCTTGAATCCCTTGTCGTTGCTCGACTTGAATTCGCACAGGTGGATGGTCTTGGGCGCTTCTGGCAGGCCTTGGCAGATGCCGTCGATTTTGCCGCGTAGGTGTCCGCCGATCAGCCGAACGCGGTTCTGCTGCCCCCAAACCTCAACGCCGATGCGTTCCAGGTCGGACACCAAGACTTCTTCCCAGCGGTCGCCCGTTCGGAAGATGGACAGCTTTCGGCCGTCGATCACTTCCGGCTGGCTGGCCCAACGGAATCCATACCAGAGCGCGCGGTCACATTCCGTGGCGATCTCGCCGACCGAGATGCCAAGGCTGTCATAGTGCTGGTTGGCGGCTTCATAGGCTTGGTAGATAGCCGTGACGGTGCTGGGCTGGGCTTTTGGGAGTGGGGGCATGGTTAGATGAATTCCTCCATGCCGCGCCACAGCTTATGGGACGCAGGCACCAACACATGCCAGCGGGGGGTGTGATCGTTCGCGCCTTCATTGAGCGCATCGACCATCTTCTTGCCGTCGCGTTCAGACCGAATGTTGTCAGCAACGAGTACGTCAGCGACAGTTTCTCGGTCCCAATTATCTTTGCCGATGATCTTGAACATCACTCACCCCCTTCGGAAGCGGCCGCAGCCGCCTCCTGGTTCTGATAGTGCGCAAAGAGCGCGCCTGTATTGAGTGCCGACTGATGCCCGCGCACGTCGCCGGTGCGAATGTAGGTGGTCCAGACTTCGCGGCCGTCTCGCGTCACCGGGTGCATCTCGTTGATGGTGAAATCCACATCGTCGATTTCGTCGAGGTCGAGTTCGAAATCATCGGCCTCAACCCGCGCCTCGATAGCGGCGCGAGCGGTCGCCTCGTCGTCAGCCTCGACGGTTTCGGTTGCCCGTCCGCGGACGGTGTAGCTGATGCAGAACTTCGCCATCACACCACCCGCATCGGCATAAGCACAGCCTGCCAGCCCGCATCCGCACCCCGGATCAAGGCCGGGCCGTTGCTGTCACCAATCAGGATCGTGACGCTCTCGCCGGTCGCAGTGCGCAGGATTTCGGCCAAGTACCCGGTATTGAACCCGATCGAGACAGGCTCGCTGGAGTATTCAGCGGCAAGCTCTTCGGTGGCGCTTTCGCCTTCGGCCGTGACCGTGAGCACAACCGCGCCAGAAGCCAGGTCCAGTCGCACGGCCTTGCCGCCACGCTCATTGGCAATGGTGCCGACACGCTCGACAGCAGCCAGCATTGCAGCGCGGTCCACCACCAAGGCTTTGTCGTTGTTCTTGGGCGTCACTCGCTCGTAGTCGGGGAACGTGCCTTCGATCAGCTTGGATAGGATGGTGGTTTCGCCCTGCCGCAAACGGATCTTGGTGTCGGACAGCTCGACGTGCACTTCGCCTGAAGGCAGAAGGCCAACGGTCTTGCGCGGGATGATGACCGCAGGTATTTCGCCCAATGTCGGCACGGTGACGCGCGCCATGCGATGGCCGTCGGTGGCCACGGCGCGGGTTTCGTCCCCGGTCGAGTGCAGAAAAACGCCATTGAGATAATAGCGCGTCTCCTCGTTGGAGATAGCAAAGCCAACCGGCGCGAACATGGCCGACAGGTCGGCACTGAACGACGCCGTGAACGCGCCGGATTTCAGGTCTGGGAATGCGTCGGCGCCAAGCGTAGCCAATTTGAAGCGCGATCGGCCCGACTTCACGGTGACAGCGTCGCCATCCTGCTCCAACGTGTTTTCGGCGCCGGCATCGAACTTCCGCGCGATCTCATGCAGCTTCTTGGCCGGCAGGGTTGTCGCGGCCAGTTCGCCCTTGGCCGGAATGCGCGTCGTGATCTCAATGTCCAGATCGGTGGCCCGCAGCGTCAGGAAGCCATCGCTGGCCACCAGATGGACATTGGCAAGGATCGGATAGGTATTTCTGGTTTCGACCGCCTTGATGACGGTGGACAGCGCCGCGACAAGGTGCCCGCGCTCGACCACCAGCTTGGTGGCTGGTTTGGCCTTAGCCATGGTGTTCTCCTCTGTGGTGGTGGACTACTGGCGCGCGGTGACGCGCCAGTAGTGGGTGGTTAGCCCAATGAGCCGTCCTGATTGATCATCGGGTCATAGCCCACATGAACGCGGCGAAGGCGATTGCGCCGCTCAGCGAGCCGACGCTTATGGCTACAGCTTCAGGCCACCCCATTATTTCTTCCCCCACGGCCTGCTTTTCGCCGCCCCGCCAGCAGCTGCCGCCGCAGGTCGGGCGTTGTCATTGGCAGCGGCAGCGCGGTTGTCGTTGGCAGCCTTGGGCGGCTGGGTGGCGTCGATGCCGACTTCGGGCATGTCGCCTTCGTCCTGGAAGTAATAACGCTTGATCTCGGCGCGAGCCGGATACTGCCCGTCCTTGCTCGGCTTCCCGAGTCCAACCTTGGCCCGATAGGTTTTGAAGTGCAGTTCTTCGCTGTCTTCTACTTCGGTCACGCCGATGGCGCGGCACAGGCTGGCAAATTGCTGTTGCCCTATACGCTGCGCCACTTCGTTAGCGTTCTCCAAATTGTAATTGTTGAACAGCTTGCGCCCCTCATATTCAGCCGGCGCAACGACGGTGTTGGTCACCTTGAGAATGGTGCCGCTGCCATTCTTGGCTGGCACGACGACTGACTCCGTGACCTCGAGGTCATAGATGCCGTTGGGGAGTTCTTCGTACTCACCGCGCTGCTCGGTGTCATGAGCAGTCGCATCAAATCTGGTTCCAAGGCCTGCCATGTGGTTCTCCTATGTGGTGGTTAGGTGCGCTGGTGAGGCGCGGTTAGTAGTAGAAAGGCTGGTAGAACGGCGGCGAGTAAGGGATGCCTTCGCCGGTCCATTGGTGGGGCTCGCGGTTGCCGCGATTACTGACTGGCCGCATGTCGATCACCGGCCCGCTGCGGGCTTGCGCTCCGCAACGCGAGCAGGTTGGCTTGGGTGGAAATATGCCGTGCCAGATATGCGGCACTGACACGTCGCCGCCACAGATGCTGCATTCTCCGATTACGCGGTTCATGCGGCTTTTGCCTTGCTGGCAGAATTGTCATTCGCCGCGCTCGGCAGATACTTCGCCCACTCGGCGAAGCCCTGCCCTTTCCGGTACGGCACGCTGTCCGGCATGGAATAGCGGTTCTTGGCCGAGAATCCGGCCTTCTCGTTGAAATGAACCAGGCGCTCGTTGCCGCCCTCGGCGTGGCTCACCTTCTTGTTGAAGCCGACCTCCTTTTCCTTGAGCGAGACTCGGTAATTCATGAACGCCACGATGTCGGCCTGCTCGCGGACCAATGCATTGGCGCGCTTGTGCAGCTTGATCGTGTAGCGGCTGTACGGGTCGGTTGTGGGGCTGTCGAAACGCACGATTTCCGGGTGCGCGAGTTGCACCACGTAGATCCCGGCGCGCGACAGGGCAGAGACGCCGCCGAGGTAGTCTTTCCACTCTGCGTCCGCCTCAATGTAACCTCGGCCGTAACCGGGGGCCTCGATTGTATCCACCCCAAGCCGCTGGCACGTGGCGCCCCACACCAGCGGCTCCAGCCCATCAAGGCTATCGACGATCACGGTTTTGAAGTCGTGCTCGCTGTCGAGCAGTTCGCCGAAAATGTCGAGCAGGCCGTGGAAGCTCTCGACCGTGCCGGGCGTGGTCAGCTCGACATCGCTCGGCGGGCGCTCGCCCTCGGTTGGCAGGTACAGGATCGGGCCGGGCCACTCGGCGGCCAGGCTGGTCTTGCCCACGCCGTCGACGCCGTAAAGCAGCGATACGGGCGGGTTGGTGGTCTTGGTCGTTTTCAGTCTGTCAAAGACGGACATTGTGCTGTTGCTCCTTAGGCCAGTTTCGCCAGATGCGCCGCCGCCACGCTATCGCGGGGGTGGCGGGCAAGGTGCGCGGTGATTGCGCCGCGAACGCGCTCAACTGTGCCGGGCGACTTCTGCTTGCATGTGTTGGACTTGGTGCGGCGACCGAAAGGATGGATCGACGACTTCGCGCTGCGCTTGGCGGCTTCTTGGCGCTCAATCGAGAGCACGGTGAAGGGGTGCAGGTTCATCTGCTGGTATCTCCTCTTGTGGTGGTGCGCGTGGTAGGCGCGGTTATGCGTAAGGTGGCTGCCAGAGCATGTAGATCATCGCCCCGACGAGCACGGCCCAGGCTAGAAGCTCCACAGGATCACCCCCGCAACGAAGGCAACAACAGCGCCCGCCAGGGCCGCCACCAACGCCGTGCGCAAGGCACGGCGCGGCGGGTGGAGTGTGTTGCTGAAGGGGTTGTAGGGTGCTGGGCGGAGTAGGCTGTTCAGGGCCGGGTTCATGCTAGCGCCAGAAAGACGCCGGCCCATATCAGCGCGGCCGTTCCAAGAGCGGCGGCCCATATGCCTACGGCTGGCCAGAATCCAGCCCCGGCAGCAGTGGCACCGAAGATTGCAGCAAAGATGACCCCGAGGATCGCCCATCCGATGAAGTTTGCTGCACTCATCACGCGGCCATGCGGCGGGTTCAGGGGCGGCACGCAGCAGCTCCTTCACTTCCGCCTCGACGGCTTCCAGTTCTTCTGGCTCGTCGACCCACTCGGCGACGAGGTCCGATCGATGGTCTTCTTTAGGGTTCCAGTGGCAGCGCCCTGCGTCCGTGTAGGTGTAGCCGTCAGCGTAGTAGGGATAGCTCTCGCCGTTCGCTCCCTCCTCGAAGCTGGCCCGATTACTATGACGCATCGGCCCGACCTTCCGGCCATCGCGGGTGCGGTAGAACCTGCCAGCTTCGATGGTGAAGGACGGGATCACTTCCCAGTCGTCCGGTCGCGAAGAGTTCTGCTCCGAACCGTCTTTGCCCTCGTACCAAAAACCGCGCCCGTGCGAGAGAAGACGGGTAATGGTCGTTTCGTGACCAATCGGGCAGTTACTGATTATGCCTGTATGGCGAACGCGCCGCACCCGATCGCCAACCTTCGGCTCCCAGGTTTCGGGGGGCACCTGCGCAGCTGGTGCGTCGATCAGTTCCAGTTCGCGGCCTTTGAAGGTCAGTTCGCTGGTGGCGCCGTCTTCATAGGTCACGCGCACATTGTGTTTGCCGCGGTATCCGCGATTTGCGCGGCCCACATAGTCACCCTCGGTGCCGACCCCGATATACGGATGGCCAGCCAGAATCTTCACGCGGTCGCCCGCCTTAAATCTGCCCATTGCAGTCTCCTCATGTTGTGGTGTTTTGCTAAGCGGCCCGGTACGACCGCTCAGTTCGCCCGCCGCAGCGGCACGACATTGTCTGGCTCGTTGGTCTCGAACCAATCTTCGGCCTCGGCCTTCGCCTTTTCGACCAGGCTAAGCTGCGACTCCGACCATTCCCGCTCCTGCGGGTTGCCGTCGGCATCGACGTACTCGACGAGGTAGGAATCTTCCCGTCGCAGCGAGCAGGTGAACGCGGTCACGAAGCCTTTGACCTGCGCCCCCAGGATGCGCACAAAGTCGCCAATCCCAATTTCCTGCGCCGGCTCGCTCATGCCGCCACCCGCTCGGCAGCCACTCGCACCGGCTCGGGCTCGAAGATTTCGGTTTCGGCAGCGCGAATATAGATCTCGCGCCCGTCTTCCTTGGTGGCGCGCACCAGATAGGTGCGGCCCGATGCGCTCTCCGAGCGCTCGATGATCACCGCGCGGGTCATCACCTCGATGGTTTCGCCGATCTGGAAGGCAAAGCCTTCGTCCGGCTGATTGTCGTTGGCAGGTCTGGTGTCCATGATTTCTCCTCTGTGGTGGTGCCCGGTGGTGAGCCGGTACACATTCTCTATTGGGTTTTTCGCTCCGGTTCGGCAAATCGGTGGAGCAAATATTTTGACGGGTGTGGCGCGCGGCGCTATGTGTGCCGCGCCGCTGTGGTGGCGGAAGGAACGGATTGAGTAAGGGTGTGCTGCGGCCCATCTCCTCCTCATTCCTAGTACCGACGATGCGCGGGCCGGGTTCACAGGTGGTGCTGGACCCTTCGGGGTTTCCCGGCCCGCGCATCTGGTTCTCCTCTTGTGGTGGCGCTGCGCCGTGGGTGGTGCCGTCGCAGCGGTTCGCGGTTGGTGGCCGCGAATGGTTAGGCGGCGACCATCTGGCTGGCCAAAACTCCGAGCACGTCAAACCGATATCCCGGACGGCTCGCTGCCAAGCGCGCGGCTTCCGCCTCAGCGGCTTCGCGGGTCGGATGCTCGAATGTCATGAAGGAGGGGCGAATTCGGCCGGTGTCGTCACCGCGCCGGAGAACAATCCAGCCGCCGCCGATCACTTCGCCAGGGCGGGGCTTCATTGGGTTGCGCTTGTGTTTGGTTCTGGTGGTCACTGGAATCTCCTCGGTTGCGTCGGATTGCCTTTATCGTGATTTTCGCAATCCCTGTCAACCATCATCGTGATTTTAGCTACAGATTTCCGCAACGACCTGTGCGATAAGGCCGATTATGGACAGCGAAATCATCAAGGACTGGCTGAAGCGGGCCATAGACACTGCGGGAATCGCGCAGGCAGACCTTGCGCGCGCCGTTGATATGACGCCTGACAAACTGAATCGCGTTCTTCAGGGAAAGCGCGAGATCACAGTTGGGGAGCTGGTCCGAATCTCAACATTCCTCGATCGGCCTATTCCCACCAAGCAACTCGCCCGCGACGTGCGCCCCATGGAATTGCGTCGCGAACCAGATTCGCCGCTTTACCTCCCAAACCACGAACACCACTGGCAGCCTGCAATGAACCAGGAGCGACGGTTTGGCGTTGCGTCTGGCGAGATTCCGCAGGTGGATGGCACGATTGGCGCCGGAAGCCGAGACGATGTGGAGACACTGACCATTGACCTCGGCAATGGTCAGTCGGTTGCAGCCGCACCCGTCTTGGGCTCATGGAGCATCCCAATGTCGGTGCTGCAGCGGCGCGTACGCGCTTCCGCTGAGCATCTTCACTTCTTGGAATGCGAAGGGAACTCGATGTTCCCGATAATCAAGGACGGCGACGTGGTCCTTGTCGATCAGTCCCGGCGAAACCCTACTATGCCAGGCATTTTCGCACTTTGGGAAAATGGTGGCCAAACCATCAAGCAAATCGAGATCGTGCGCGGCACCGACCCGATGCAATACCGGCTGATTCCGGCAAACAAGGATTACGCCACCTACGAAGTGCCGGCGGATGAGGTCACGATTATCGGCCGATACGTCGCCCGGTTCACGGTCGATTAATCACTCAAATCACTACGCAATTGCGAAAAACACGATTCAGTGTTGACTTTCGCAATGATGCTGCATAAATCACCCTCATGACGAACGGTCACCTCCCGATCGTCCACCACACAGAGGAGTGAAGAAATGCACGCAAGCACGAAGGCTGCCGCTCGCAGCGAAACCACCACCAGAAGACCTGACGGCGCGCACGGCGAGGGCGGAGCGCGCGCCATGTACGAACGGGCGGGGTTCCATAGCCCCGCCTCCGGTGCCGCCACCAGCTACCAGGGCAGCGTTGAGCCATTCCGCAAGCCCGACCACAAGGCGAAGCGCCACAGCCGCCCCGCTAACTGGGCCCAGCGCCATGAGCGGCGTGAGCGGCAGTTGAGGGAGTGGGCGCCATGACCTCCCGCCAGCCCACCGGCACGTCCGTGCTGATCAACAAGCCCACAATCATTGACGGCGAATGGCACGAAGTGCCGACCATCGTGCGCATCCAGTCAGGCCGGGTCGTTGCCGAGCGCCTGCCGATCCGCGAGCAGGTCAAATTCGCGGCACAATGCCTCGCGCTGTTCGTCGCGGCGGGGCCCGCGCTGTTCATGGCGGCAGACTGGCTGCGGTATGGCAGCTAGTGCCTAAGCAGGTTGGCGCGTCACCGGCGCCAACTCAGGGTGGGCATTGCCCTATTGCTTCTGCCTATTTGGCCTCACCAGCCACCACACCACACCGAGGAGATTACCATGGCCCAACCACGCCAAATCGCGCCCGCTTCCGCCCGCGCCCACGCCTACCCCATCGTTAGCGTCGCCTATTGCGCGGCGCACGGCATCACCCCGAAAGCCATTCAGGCCAGCGCTGCGTTCAACGAGCGCATGGCTGGCCGTCGTGGCTACGAGCATTGCGCAGACATCGCGAGAAGATTGCGCGACCTGGCGGACGAACTGGACCAAGCCACTGGCTACTTCGCGAGCTTCCGGCGACGGCGTGGACCGAGGCGCCAGGAAAGGAGGGCGGCGTGATGGGCGAGAAGATGACCAAGATCACAGGCGTGACGGATGAGATGGTAGAGCGGGCTTGTCAGGCTTACGGCGAAGCCGATGGGACGTGGAACCCTGACCCCGAGCATATGCGCCGTGCCCTCGAAACCGCTCTACCCTCTGGGGTAACGGATGACTGGATACGCGACACGGCGATGAACGTGATGCTGGCAACGGAGGTTGAAGAAGCAGTTCGCATCCTCGAAGCCGCCCTCTCCGCCATCGCGCCCACCCAAGCACCCCAGCCCGCCCCCGACGCCGAGGGGTTGGAGGCGGAGGCATGGCTCGTTGATTGTTTCGTTGAGCCCGTGGTCGAGTTTTTCAATCCAGGCGACTTTGCCATTCCCCTCGTCCGCCAGTCCGAAGCCCAAGCCATCATCGAGAAGCTGCGGGCTGAGATCGAGGCCGCTGAGAACTATCTGCGAGACTTCCTGACAGCATTCGTGACTGAGCACTTCCCTAACAATGAAAGTTGGAAGCCTCTACCGGATTTGCTCGGCATGCTGTCGCAAATGGATAACGCCTCAACGGTCGCTCGGGACTACAAAGCCCGTCTCGCTGAGGCTGTGGAGATGCTTACAACCATAGTTGAGGCTTACGACGACTGCACCGGGGCAGAGCCATCTCAGTCTGTTCTGGATCGAACAATTGATCTAGATGCCCGCACCTTCCTCCAGTCTCTCGGAAAGGAGGGTGAGATGAAGATGACGCTGCATGACAAGATCGCCGCTGACGTGTCGCAGATCGCACGCGACTTGGTCTGGTGCCGGGAATGCGGCCGCGCTCAAAGAGTGGACGGAGCAAACGCGCTCCGGCACGGTTGGCCGAAGTGTTGCGGACGCACCATGACGATTGACCATCCAAGCACATGGGAAGCCGGCGAATTGGCCGGGGCGGTAGAGGGCTGGCAACGCCGCGCTGAAACCGCCGAAGCCCAAGTCCTTCGCCTTACCGAGGAAAAGGAAGCGATACTCGCCTGGTTCGATGGCTTGACGCCGAATGAGATGCACGAAGCCATCAAAAGAGACAAAGCCCGTATCAAAGCCCTTGAGGCGGCGCTGAGGCCGTTTGCTAAATATACCACCGCAGACGGCGAAGGCTTCGATGACGAGTTTTTCCGCATCGATGATGACCACCCGCTCTTGGGCGAAGGGCTGGGCGATAACTGGCGGCCGGCCATCACCGTAGGCGACATGCGCCGCGCCCGCTCCGTCCTCCACCAGGAGAACGCAGATGGGTAAGGCTGGTAAGCTGACGAAGGCGCAGCAAAGCGCTCGCATCGCAATCCTTGCCGAAATCGACCGGCTGGGCGGATCGGCAATGTGGTCTCAACTGCACAGCAAGGGCCATCACTTCGGTCAGGTCAAGGCGACGGTCTCGCGTGGCGACACTATCGAGGTGGGCGCTTATTGCTTTTCCCTGACCCCCGCCGGTCGCGCAGCCTTGAAGGAATCCCCCCATGAATGAAGCGAAAGACCAGGTGCCAGAGTGGGCAATGGCAGAGGCCGCCTCTTTGCGATCTGCCGTGGTGTGGCAGTCTAATGCCGCCAACGAGACGATAGCCCGCGCCCTGCTTGCTGCCGAACGCAGGGGGATCGAGAGGGCGGCTGCTAAGGCGGATGAGGTAGCCACTAACCCACCCGGAGAGTGGTTCGCCCGCGTGGGCGAGGACAAGGCGTATTCTTGCGGAGCTATGGATTGCTCACATGCCATCCGCCGTCTTGGAGACACCCCATGAACATGAGGGAGAAGATCGCCAAGGCTTTGCACGATTTCGATTATCCGAAAGGCGACTGGCACCGTCTCAATAGCGGCCAGGGCTCCTACCACCAAGACAAGTATCGGGTGAAAGCCGACGCGGTTCTAGACGCGCTTGCGGAGCCGACCGAGGGGATGCTGGAGGCGGGCGTTTTGGACGTTAAGGCGGACGTGTCTTTCTTCGAGGTGGAAGAAACCTATCAAGCTATGATCCGCGCCGCGAAGGAGGGGAAGTGATGAGACCCGCCAATGATAATGGGCCGAGGCGCCGTAAGGGCGCCGCACTGCCACACAGCTTGCCGCCCATCGGGCTCTCGCGCGAGGTGGCGGCAGCATACATCGACCTGTCTCCGGCCAAATTTGATGAACTTGTGCGCGACGGGAGAATGCCTCGACCCAAGCAGATTGATGGACGGCGCGTTTGGGATCGCGCCAAGATAGAGCGCGCCTTCGCAGCTTTGCCGGGTGACGAGGACGACACAATCAAGAAAGTGGACAAATGGGCCGAGTTCGGTTGAACGCAGCAAGGCCGCGCCTCCCGCGTTATGTCGTAGAATACGAGGTGCCCAAGGGGAGCGGCAAGTGGTTCGTCTATTTTCGCAGGAAAGGCCAGAAGGATGTTCGCATGCGTGGCACTCCTGGCACCGACGAGTGGGAAGAGCTTTACAGGCGATTGTTGGCGGGACACAGGCCGGAAGATCGAACTGGTCCAGACGCCATTGATGATGGCACGCTTGGGTGGCTAATTGAGCAATACTACAGGTCAGCGGACTATCTTGATCTCGATGAGCGCACACGGCGAGTCAGGAAATCGATACTCGACCAATGCCTGGCCGAAAGCCCATCAGAAAAAACACAGCTAACTTTCCGCGACATTCCCCTCGCCCGCTTCACCGCGAAATCGGTGGCTATCCTGCGCGACAAGAAAGAGGGCAAACCTGAAGCTGCGAATGGCCGCGTTAAAGCCATCCGCGCTGTGTTTAACTGGGCCGGTAAGCCTGAGGTTGGACTGGTGAACGCCAACCCGGCGCGAGATGTGCAGTATCGCGCCAGCAATAATCCTGACGGCCACCACACATGGACAATCGAAGAGGTTGAGCAGTTTGAAGCCAGGCACCCGATTGGGACGAAGGCGCGATTGGCCTTGGGGCTTCTACTCTACACGGGGCAGCGGCGATCCGATATCGTCCTGCTTGGGCGCCAGCACGAAAAAAGTGGATGGCTTCGATTCACCCAGCAGAAGAACAAGCGCAAGAACCCGGTCCATCTGGAAATTCCGATCAGGCCAGAGCTGCGCGAAATACTGGACGCATCACCGGTTGGGGAGATGGTCTACCTGGTCACCGAATTCAACAAGCCTTTCACAGCCAACGGCTTTGGTAACTGGTTCAGGGACCGATGCTTGGAGGCGGGCGTCCCTGGGCGAGCCCACGGCCTACGCAAGGCCGCAGCAACCCGGCTGGCTGATCGGGGGGCGACGGCCCACGAAATCATGGCCATAACGGGTCACAAAACGCTCAAGGAGGTCGAGCGCTATACGCGCGCTGCCAGCCAGAAGCGGCTGGCCGAACAGGCGATCAAACGATGACCGGAAACGCTTTTCTAATTTTGAAAAGTCAACAGGACGGGCCGTGAACATAATCATCTAGCGCTGGTGCTCGTTAGCGCTCGCGCTAGATAAAAACGCCAAAAAACCCAACAATTTCAATGAGCCTGAAAAGCGGTGGTGCCCAGAGCCGGAATCGAACCAGCGACACGCGGATTTTCAATCCGCTGCTCTACCAACTGAGCTATCTGGGCATCCTGTTTTGCCCGGCTTCTTGCACCGGACGGGCGGCTTATAGTGGCTTTGGGGACACCTGTCCAGCAAGGGTGAGGAAGAAATTCGCGCTACCGAAGATTTCCCCAGAAAGCACGGATTGACCGTCGCATTCAGGCGTCGCCGTCCTCGTCCTCGATCGGCTCGTCGTCGCGCGCGGGGATGACATAGGTGCCGGAGAGCCAGCGGTTGAGGTCGATATCGGCGCAGCGCTTGGAGCAGAAGGGCTTGAACTCTTCCACCGAGGGCTTGCCGCAAATGGGGCATTTCTTCTCTGCTGGCGCGGCCATCAGACGCCCGACAGGCTCGATTGGTTGAGCCAGTTGAAATGAACGGGATAGCCCTCGCCGGCGAGGAGTTGGGTGACCTCATGCAGAGGCAGGCCCACGACGCCGGAATAGGAGCCGACGAGCTTGACCACGAAAGCGCCGGCAATGCCCTGGATGGCATAGCCGCCGGCCTTGTCGCGCCATTCGGCGCTGGCGAGATAGGCTTCCATGTCCTTGGCCGAAAGGCGCTTGAAGCGGATGCGCGTTTCCACCAGCCGGTGCCGCCTGGCGCCGCCCGGGGTGATCAGCGTGATGCCGGTATAGACCCGATGGGCGCGGCCCGAGAGCAGGCGCAGGCATTCGCTCGCCTCTTCCATGGTCTCGGCCTTGGGCAGGATGCGGCGGCCCACGGCCACCACGGTGTCGGCCGCCAGCACCAGGGCATCGGCGCCGAAGCCGGCGGTGCGCGCCTTGTGCTGGGCGGTGATCGCCTTGAGGTCGGCCAAGCGCTGCGCCAGCTTGCGCGGCAATTCGCCCTTTTCGGGCGTTTCGTCGACATGGGCCGGCACCAGATGCTCGGGCTCGATGCCGATCTGGTTCAGCAGCGCCAACCGGCGCGGCGAGGCGGAAGCCAGGATCAGTTCGGGACGACCGGCCATCGGGCTCAGATCACTTGAAACGGTAGGTGATGCGACCCTTGGTGAGGTCGTAGGGGGTCATTTCGCACAGGACCTTGTCGCCGGCGAGAACGCGAATGCGGTTCTTGCGCATGCGCCCGGCGGTGTGGGCGATGATTTCATGGTCGTTTTCCAGCTTCACGCGGAAGGTCGCATTGGGAAGCAATTCGGTGACCACGCCCGGAAATTCGAGCACTTCTTCCTTGGCCATACTTTCTCCTGAGAAGGCCCCCATGCGCCATTGTCGGCTGGCCGGGGCCGCAAAATCGGGCGGAACCTACTTCAATTCAATTGTTTTGTGAACCACCGGAAACAAGCGGCTCCAAACGGTCGCGCACGCGGCGCCGCAGATTGTCGCGCAGATCCCGATAGGCATTGAGAACCAGTTCACGACTGCCTTCCACCAGGGACGGATCGTCCACCGTCCAATGTTCGACCGCGCCGGCTTCCAGGCCCTTGCGCTCCACCGCCCCGGGGGCATCGTCGGACAAGGTGATGACGAGATCGAAATGGTTGGCGACCAGTTCGTCCAGGATATGGGGCGTGTGCACGCTCATATCAATGCCGATCTCCTCCATCACCTCATGCACGAAGCTGTCGGCCTTGCCGCCATCGACACCCACCGAGCGGGCGATGATGCGGCCGGGAAAGGCCTGGCGCGCCAGGGCGGCGGCAATGGGCGAGCGCACCGAATTCATCGAGCAGACGAAGAGCACGCTGGGCAATTGGCTGGTGGCCTCGTCGATGCGGCTGGCATAGGGCTGGACCGCGCAGATGAGGGTGAAGAGCCGCCGGGCCGTATTGAGATCGATGATGATCTTGTTGGTGAGACGGGTGCGCAGAAGCTCGGCGGCTTCGTTGTGCATGCCGCGCCTTGCCATGTCGACCGTCTCGATCTGGAAGGGCTGGGCCGAGCGGATGGCCTCGTAATAGGCGTCGCGGATGCGGAAATAGTCGCGGATCAGCCGGCGGAATGGGGTCAGCGAGAGATAATGGGCGGCAATGGGCTGGAAGGTCTCGGGGTGGCGTACATCGAGCAGGATGTAATTGCCCACGATGGACATATGCAGCGCATAGGGCCCCTCGGCGCTGACCCGCGCCGGCTTGAAGCTATTGTCCTCGAGCAGGTCATAGATGGCGATGCGCCATTCATGCACCTCGTCGGGATTGATCGAGGTGATGGTATTGGGGTCGAGCGTGACGGTGACCAGCCTGTCCTTGCCGGTCTCCTTGTGCTCGGTGCCCATGGAAATGCTCAAGTGTTCAACCGGATGGAAATGGACCGCCCATGGCCATCGAGGTCTTCCACCCCGGCAATGGTGACGGCCGGCTCGGCCAGGGCGGACAAGGCGGACGGCGTGCAGCCGAGCAGCGAGGTCCGCTTCATGAAATCGAGCACGCCCAGGCCCGAGGCGAAGCGGGCCGAACGCGCCGTGGGCAGGACGTGATTGGAGCCGCCGACATAATCGCCGATAGCCTCGGGCGTATGGTGGCCCAGGAATATCGCGCCGGCATGGCGGATGGCGGGCAGCAATGCCTGCGGATCGTCCAGCGCCAGTTCCACATGCTCCGAGGCAATGCGATTGGCGAGATCGGCGGCCTGATCGAGGGATGCGACCGTGATGATGGCGCCGAATTCCTCCCAGCCCTCGCGGGCGAGGGCCTGCTTGGGCAGCAGCGCCAATTGCCGCTCCATTTCGGTGGCGACTGCGCCGGCGAGGCGGGAATCGGTGGTGACCAGGATCGATTGCGCCCCTGCCCCGTGCTCGGCCTGCGCGATGAGGTCGGCGGCGACCCAGGCGGGATTGGCCGAACCATCGGCGATGACCAGCACTTCGGAGGGGCCGGCGATCATGTCGATGCCGACCTGGCCGAAAACCTGCCTCTTGGCGGTAGCCACATAGGCATTGCCCGGACCCACGACCTTATCGACACGCGCAATGGACGCGGTGCCATAGGCCAGGGCGGCGACGGCCTGGGCGCCGCCGATGCGGTAAATCTCGGTGATGCCGGCAATTTCGGCGGCGGCGAGAATGGCCGGATTGATTTCGCCATTGGGCGTGGGCACGACCATGGCGATGCGGGACACGCCGGCGACATGGGCCGGAACGGCGTTCATCAGCACCGAGGAGGGATAGGAGGCCAGGCCCCCGGGCACATAGATGCCCACCGCGTCCACCGGCGTCCAGCGCGTGCCCAGCGTCACGCCCAGCGCGTCGGTATAGACGTGGTCCTGCGGCTTCTGCTTTTCGTGATGCGCGCGGATGCGGTCATGGGCAACCTGCAGCGCGGCGCGGACATTGTCGGGCACCTGGCGCGCCGCCGCGCCGATCTCGCGCGCATCCAGGCGCAACGTGTCGGCCGTGACGCCGGCTTTGTCATATCTGTTGGTGAGTTCGGCCACGGCCGCGTCGCCGCGCGAGCGCACATCGGCGATGATCGCAGCGACGGCGTCGCTGACGTCCCGGCTCGATTCGCGCTTGCCGGCGAGCAGGTCGGAAAAGCGGGCTTCGAAATCCCGGTCGGCGCTGTCAAGGCGGAGAGGCATGGAGAACTTTCAATCGAGAGCGTGGTTGGGCTTGGCCGAAGCCGCCCAGGCGGCGCCCAGATCGGCCAGGCGCGCTTCGAGATAATCGACGGCGAGTCGCACCGTGCCGCCACCGGCAAAGCGCAATTCGACAATGCCGGACGGGGCGTCCTGCGGCTCGAAATGAATGGCCAGAAGCTCGAGCACCCCTTCGGGCGCTGCCGGATCGAAGCCGGCATAGGCGGCATGGGAGACGCCATCGAAATGCAGCGCGGCGCGCTTGCGCAGGCCCTTGGCCCGCGGCTTGTCATGGGTCCAGTCGAACCGGTTCATCAACAGCGCGAAGCGTTTGTCGCCGCGGGCATAGCCCATATCGGCCACGCGGATGACGGCATCCTGGACATGGGCGGAAACGACTTCGAGATCTTCACTGTCAAGCGCGATGAGCTTGAGATCGGTCATGGTGGAGGCCCTGTTGGATGGTGCAGCCTATCTGGTAGCCAGGCCCCCGATCTACAAGGTTTTGCCCCAAGGGGGCAATGCGGGTGTGGACAAGGCGGGTCGCGTTTTTCTATTGCTAACTGACCAGTCAGTTATTTATATTGCTACCATGAAAAGCGAGAAGAAATTCAGCCGGCGGGCCGAGGCCAGACCGGACGAGGTGCTGGACGCGGCGATGGCCGTGTTCGTCGAACAGGGCTTCGCGGCCGCCAAGATGGAGGAAATCGCCCGCCGGGCCGGGATTTCCAAGGGAACGGTCTATCTCTACTTCCCCTCCAAGGAAGCCCTGATCGAGGCGATCATCCAGCGGGCGGTGGCGCCGCTGGCCACCGGCACCCTGCCGCAATTGGCCGCGTTCGAGGGCGATCCGCGCCTGCCCATCACCATGCTGCTCAAATCCATCGCCGGCCTGCTCCACGAGCCCAAGAACCTGGCCATTCCCAGGCTGTTCCTGCGGGAGGGCATGAACATTCCCAATATTGCGCGAACCTATCGGCGGGATGTGCTGGACAAGGCCATTCCGGTGCTGACCGCCCTGGTGGCGCGCGGCGTGGCCAATGGGCATCTGCGCAAGGTCGATCCGGAATTGACGGTGCGCACCATAATCGGCGCGCTCATCGCCCATGTGGCGCTCAGCGAGGTTTTCGACATTCGCCCCGATGACGGGCTGGCGCTGGACCGGCTGGTCGACAACCACCTCGGCATCCTGTTCGAGGGCCTTTCGGCGCCTGCCGCGGAGAATCCGGAATGAACGAGTTTCTGGCTGGCCTTCTGGCGGGGTTGATGTCGGTCTTTTCACCGCAGGCCGGGTCGGCGGGCTATACCGGCTATCTCGAGGCCGACTACGTCTATGTGGCGCCGGTCAGCGCGGGGCGGATCGAAACCATGTCCGCCATCGAGGGCATGCAGGTCGCCCAGGGGCAGGCGCTCTTTGCGCTCGATGCGGGGCAGCAACGGGCCATGCTCGACGCGGCCGAGGCCCGGGTGGCGGCGGCGCAGGCCACGCTCGCCAATCTGGAAACCGGCAGCCGCAGCGCCGAACTGGACGTGATCCGCGCCGCGCAAGGCAAGGCCGAGGCCGACCTGGCGCTGGCGCAATCCAATCTCCAGCGCAGCGAAAGGCTGGCGGAAGCCGGCACGGTGCCCACCATGCGGGTGGAGCAGGACCGCGCCGCCCTGGCCGCCGCCCGCACCCAGGTGGAGCAGTTGCGCGCCCAATTGGCGGTGGCCGAACTGCCGGCGCGCAATGCCCAGCAACTGGCCGCCGAGGCCAATCTGCAGGCCGCGCGGGCCGATGCCGGACGGGCGCGCCAGGATCTCGATGATCGCGTGGTGACGGCGCCGCTCGCGGGCACCGTCGACAAGGTCTTCTTCCGCGCCGGCGAGGTGGCCGGCGCGGGCAATGCCGTATTGGCGCTCCTGCCCGAGGGGCCGCTCGAAGTCTGGTTCTTCGTTCCGGAAACCGAACGCTCGGCACTGGCCATGGGCAGTGCGGTGACGGTGACCTGCGATGGCTGCGCCGATATGGGCGCAAGGGTGATCCACATGGCCAGCGAGCCGCAAACCACGCCGCCGGTGATCTATTCGCGCGAGGAGCGCAGCCGGCTGGTCTACCTGGCCAAGGCCAGGCTGGACGAGGCCGGCACATTGCAGCCGGGACAGCCGGTGACGGTGCTGCCGTGAGCGGGGAACCGGTCATCGCGGTGCGCGGGCTGACCAAGCGGTTCGGCGACAAGCTCGTGGTGGATCATTTCGACATCGCCGTGCCGCGCGGGGCCATCTATGGCTTTCTGGGCCCCAACGGCTCGGGCAAGACGACGACGATCCGCATGTTGTGCGGGCTCCTGGTGCCCGATGCGGGCGAAGGCACCTGCCTGGGCTTCGATGTGCGCAAGCAGGCCGGCGCCATCAAGAGCCAGGTCGGGTACATGACGCAGAAATTCAGCCTCTACGAGGACCTCACCATCGGCGAGAACCTCGACTTCGTGGCGCGGATGTTCGACGTGGCCGACCGCAAGGCGCGCGTCCGGGACGCGCTGGAAGGACTCGGCCTAGCGGACAGGGCGGGACAATTGGCCGGAACGCTGTCGGGCGGCTGGAAGCAGCGCCTGGCGCTGGCGGCCTGCCTGATTCACGATCCTCAACTGCTGCTGCTCGACGAGCCGACGGCGGGGGTCGATCCCAAGGCGCGGCGCGATTTCTGGGACGAGATCAGGCGGCTCAGCAAGGCGGGCGTCACCGTGCTGGTGTCGACCCATTACATGGATGAAGCCATTCAATGCGACTTCATCACCTATATCGCCTATGGGCGGAAGCTGATCGACGGTCCGGCCCGCGACATCCCCGACATGGTCGGGCTCAGCACCTGGCGCGCCGAAGGGCAGGACCTGGTGGCGCTGGAAGACACATTGCAGGGGAAACCCGGCGTGCTGCAGGTGGCCCGTTTCGGCTCGGCCCTGCATGTCTCGGGCACGGACGAGCCGACGCTCGCGAAAACGATCGAGGCGCTGGCGGCGCGCGGGCCGCAGCGCTGGAGCCAGATACCGGCGGGTCTGGAAGAGGCCTTCATCTACCTGATGCCGGGGGCACGAGACAATTTCTCGCGCGACGCGGCATGAGCATCGGCTTTTCCATCAGCCGGTTTCTGGCCGTCTTGCTCAAGGAATTCATCCAGATGCGGCGCGACCGCGTGACCTTCGCCATGATGATCGGCCTGCCGATCGTGCAATTGATGCTGTTCGGCTTCGCCATCAATGCCGATCCCCGGCATCTGCCCGCCCTGGTGGAGGTCAATGACGACGGGCCGCTGACCCGGGCCCTCCTGGCCGGCATGAACACGTCAGGTTATTTCGACTTCATCGGCCAGGTTCGGGGCCCGGGCGAAGGCGAGGAGGCGCTGCGGCGCGGCACGGCGAGTTTCGTCGTCGTCATTCCCGACCACTTCATGCGCGACGTGGTGCGCGGATTGCGGCCGACCCTGTTGGTGGCCGCCGATGCCTCCGATCCCTCGGCGGTGGGCGGCGCGGCGGCGGCGATGAGCGGCATCGTGGCCGGCGCCATCGCGCAGACCTTGACCGGGCCGCTGGCGCAGGTGGCGGGCTCTCCCGCGCCGTTCGGGGTGACGGTGCACCGCGCCTATAATCCCGAAGGGCGCACCTCGACCAATATCGTGCCTGGCCTGTTGGCGATCATCCTCTCCATGACCATGGTGATGATCACCGCCGTCGCCATCGTCAAGGAGCGTGAGCGCGGCACGATGGAGATGCTGATCTCGACCCCGGTGCGTCCGGCCGAGGTGATGCTGGGCAAGATATTGCCCTATGTGCTGGTGGGCTATGTGCAGACCGCCGTGTTCATGCTGGCGGCCTTTGCCGTGTTCGGCGTGCCTTTCACCGGCACTTTCGCGGCGTTCTTCTACGGGTTCAATCTGTTCATCCTGGGCAATCTGGCGCTGGGCTTTCTGATCTCGACCCTGGCGCGCAACCAGATGCAGGCCATGCAGCTCAGCTTCTTCACCATCCTGCCCTCGGTGCTGCTGTCGGGCTTCATGTTTCCCTTTGCCGGCATGCCCGGCTGGGCCCAGGCGATCGGCACGAGCGTGCCGGCGACCCATTTCATCCGGCTGATCCGCAAGGTGATGCTGAAGGGCGCCGACAGCCTGGATGTGGGACCGGAATTGCTGGCGCTGACCGTGATCGTGCTGGTGATCAGCGCTATCGCCATGCTGCGCTATCGCCAGACGCTGGACTAAACGAAAAGGCCCGGCATGGTGCCGGGCCAATCCAGGATGACCGGAGCGGGCGCGCCTAGCCGGCCAGGCGCTCGATCTCGGCGCCGCAGCGGGACAGCTTGTCTTCCAGCCGCTCGAAGCCGCGATCGAGATGATAGATGCGGTTCACCACGGTTTCGCCCTTGGCCGCCAGGCCGGCAATGACCAGCGAGACGGAAGCCCGCAGGTCGGTGGCCATGACCTGGGCGCCCTTGAGCTGGGGCTTGCCGGTAATGGTCGCCACCTGCCCATTGACCGAGATATCGGCACCGAAGCGGGCGAGCTCGGCGACGTGCATATAGCGGTTCTCGAAAATGGTCTCGCGAATCTGGCTGACGCCGTCGCTCATGGTCATCAGCGCCATGAACTGGGCCTGGAGATCGGTGGGAAAGCCCGGGAAGGGGTCGGTATCGACATCGACCGGGCGGATGCCATTGCCGTTGCGGTGCACGCGCAGGCCATTGGCTTCCGAGGTCAGCGTGGTGCCGGTCCGGGCGAGGACATCGAGCGCGGATTGCAGATGTTCCGGACGGGCGCCCTTGAGCAATACGTCGCCACCGGTCATCGCGGCGGCCATGGCGAAGGTCCCGGTCTCGATGCGGTCGGGGATGACCTCCACCGTCGCGCCATGGAGCTTTTCCACGCCCTCGACGGTCAGCGTGCGGGTGCCGATGCCGGAAATCTTGGCGCCCATGGCGACAAGGCATTCGGCGACATTGGTGATTTCGGGCTCCTGGGCGGCATTCTCGATCACCGTAATGCCCCGGGCCAGGGTGGCGGCCATCAGGATCGTATGGGTCGCGCCCACCGAGACCTTGGGAAAGGTGACGGTCGCGCCGACCAGGCCGCCCTTGGGGGCGCGAGCCACGACATAGCCTTCATCGATATCGATCTCGGCGCCCAGTTCCTTGAGCCCATAGAGGAAGAGATCCACCGGCCGCGTGCCGATGGCACAGCCGCCGGGCAGGGAAACGCGGGCCTCGTGGCAGCGGGCAAGCAGCGGGCCGATGACCCAGAAGCTGGCGCGCATCTTGGAGACGAGGTCGTAGGGCGCGGTGGTGTCGACGATATCGGCGGCGTGGAAGGTCATGCGCTGGCCCACGCCCTCCTCCTCGCCGCGCCGGCGGCCATGCACGGCGATATCGACGCCGTGATTCTCGAGAATGCGCTCGAGCTGCTTGACGTCGGCCAGGCGCGGCACATTGTGCAGCACCAGGGGTTCATCGCTGAGCAGGGAAGCGATCATCAGCGGCAAGGCGGCGTTCTTGGCGCCGGAAATGGCGATTTCGCCATTGAGCTCATTGCCGCCGACCAAACGAATACGATCCATAAGAAGTCCTCAATATCGGCCCATTGGGGCCTATCTACCTGGTGGGAGGTAGGCGAGGTCTTCGTTGCCGCGTAGGCCAGACCAGCCGCACTCAAAGAAAGGGTGACTTTGGCGATGTTCGCCCGAAAATGGTTTACGGTTTCTTGTCCGTGTCCGTTTCGGGGGCCGCCGGGGCAGAATCGGGTTCGGGCGCGACAGCACGAGCCCTGGCCTGATCCTTGCGGCGTTTCAGGTTCTCACGCAACTTTGCGGCCAATCTTTGCTCGCGCAGCTTCGCTTGATCCGATTTACCCATATGCCTTCGGCCCGACGATTCCATCGCGGCGGTAGATAGGCTTTTTTTAGCCTTGCGTCGAGGGAGGCACTATGGCAAAGGAGCCCCCGTCGCCGCGTCGGTTCCCACCACGCCGCCACATTGGTTCGCTGCCGTAGCTCAGTGGTAGAGCACTCCCTTGGTAAGGGAGAGGCCGACAGTTCAATCCTGTCCGGCAGCACCATTTTCCAACCATTTGGACCTTCGAGCACCGGGCGATTCGGGCGCATGCCTTGACGCGACCATATTTGGCGCCGATATTGAGGCCATACGTTTTCTGCCCCCGTTGGCGAACTGACCCTGCCGGCATGACCGGTCGATTGGCTTTCCTTCCGAAGTACGAACGTTTTAGGCCCCTGGTGCATGTTGCGCGGGGGAAACCTGCTCGTTTGCTTCGAGCGATAGGAGAGGCGTCGACATGATCACCGGCACCGTAAAGTTCTACAATTCCACCAAAGGCTTCGGCTTCATCACGCCTGACGGCGGCGGCAAGGACGCCTTTGTCCATGTTTCCGCGCTGGAACGGGCCGGCATTACCGGCCTGAGCGATGGCCAGAAGGTCGGCTACGACCTCGAACAGAGCCGCGACGGCCGCGAATCCGCGGTCAACGTTCAGCTGGGTTGAGCGAAATTTCCGGGAGGGCGCCGATTGCGCCCTCTCCATCGAACAGGAGCGCGCCATGCGACACCGCTACAAGATCGGTCAGATGCTGGACCTGCGTTCCGCGCCGCGCCACAGCAATCGGCCATCGGGGCCCTGCGAAGTCATTGCCTGCCTGCCCCACGACAAGGGACCGGTCCTGTACAGGGTCAAATCCCGGGGCGAAAGCAATGAGCGCGTGGTCGAAGAGGCCGACCTGTCGCCCAGCGACGCGATGAAGACGGTTTCTGCGGAAAACGAGAGCGTTTTCAGCATTGCCATCAGCAAGCGGTGAGCGCGTCCATAGACTGGTCGGCGCCGGCGGAACTCTATTCGAGCATCGCCACGTTCAAGACCCGCAACAGCCGCTACAAGCGGTTTCCATCCGCCGCCGAAGCCGTGCGCTTCGCGATCGAGGACCTGCCCGCCGCATCGCTGCGCGCGCTGGCGATCGAGAGCGGCGATAACAGACATGAAGGCGAGGCGATCCGGGCCCTTTACATGGCCGAGGATTACCCCCTGCAGCGCCCGGAGCGCTGACCCGCCGGAACATTCCGGAAGAAAGAACAAGATGAATATCCAAATCCTCAACGCGCCGGGGGCACTTTTCCTCGGCAGCGACTCTGCCACCGCGCTTGCGCAGGGGCCGCGACATTTCCGCACCGCCGCCGGTGCCGTGCGCTTTGCCATGGAGCAGGCCGCGCCCGTCAGCCTGCATGGCGCCATGCTCAAGATCGGGGACCGAACGCTCGGCCCCCAACATATCCGGTTGCTGCATCGCGGCCTGACGACGAGCCGGGCAGAATCCGGCCATGCAGGTGGGCGCCGCCAGGAGCGCGCGCGCTCCTGATTTCAGCCCGCAAAGGCCGAGCCTGCGCACACAGCGCCTAGGAAGCGGCTCGCCTCATCGCCGGCAGGCGATGCCGACCGAATGTCCGACCCTGCCGGTCCATAGGGGATGGCGGGGTTCGCCAACCGCGTTTCCGCACGACGTCAGTTCATGGCGGCGCCGGGCCAAGATGGCGGAACTATGGCCGGGCTTGGGCGTTGGCCCCTCATCACACAGAGGAGGGACCGCATGACGATGCATGATCTATCGCACCGAGATCACAAGGGATTCGGGTTTTGGTGGACCATGCTTGTCGGCATTGTGCTGGTGATTTTCGGTCTGCCCATCGCCGCCGGCGGCGTATGGCTGATCGCCCTGGGAGGCTCCTGGTATTACCTGCCGGCGGGGATCGGGCTCCTGGTCACCGCCTATTTCCTGTTCCGGCGCGATCTCATCGCGCTCTGGATCTATCTCGTCACCTATATCGGCACGCTGATCTGGGCGCTGTGGGAAGCCGGGTTCAACGGCTGGGCCCAGGTGCCGCGACTGGTGGCGCCGACCGTCGTGCTCGTCCTGGTGCTGAGCACCCTGCCCGTGCTGCGCGGATCGCTCCGCCGCGCCGGCACCGGCATGGCGGCGGCCATGGTGACCCTGGCCGGGGCCCTGGGCGCCATTACCGTCAGTCAATACAGCGTCGAACCCAGCCTGGCGCAGGAAGAAACGGCCCCGGCCGAACCGGCCGCGCCTGCCGGCGTCCCGCCAAGCGCGCCCGAGCCGCTGGCGCCGGGCACCGGCGTGCCGGCGCCCGAGCAATCGCAGGCAACGACCGGGGAAACCGGGGTCGCGCCGACCACGACTGCCGAGCCCATCGACTTCGCCATGCCCGAGGCGGGCGCGGACTGGCCGGCCTATGGCGGCACCCACCATGCCACGCGCTACTCGCCGCTCGAACAGATCACGCGCGAGAATGTGGGCCAGCTTGAACTGGTCTGGGAGCATCGCACCGGCGATATGCCGGAAGAGGACGAGCGCTATTCCAACCAGAACACGCCGCTCAAGATCGGCAATCAATTGCTGCTCTGCTCGGCCATGAACAAGATCATCGCACTGGACGCGGCGACGGGCCTCGAGCGCTGGCGCTACGACCCGGGGGTTTCCACCGACGCCATTCCCTATAACGCCACCTGCCGCGGCCTGGCCTATTACGCATCGCCCAATCTAAGCCCCCAGGATGAATGCGCCGAGCGCGTGATCATGAACACGCTGGATGCGCGGCTCGTCGCGGTGGATGTGCAGACCGGCCAGCTCTGCTCCGATTTCGGCACTGGCGGCCTTGTCGATCTCGAAGAGGGCATCGGCCATACGGTACCGGGCTGGTATGCGCCCACCTCGCCGCCGACCATCGTGCGCAATGTCGCCGTGGTGCATTCGCAGGTGCGCGACAATCAGCGGCGCGACGCCCCCTCCGGCGTGGTGCGCGGCTATGATGCGGAAAGCGGCGAAATGCTCTGGGCCTGGGACATGGGCCGGCCGGGCGAAAAGGGCCTGCCGCCGGAAGGCGAAACCTATACCCGCGGCACGCCCAATGTCTGGACCATCGCCTCGGGCGACAACGAACTGGGCTATGTCTATCTGCCGCTCGGCAATTCGGCGGTCGATTATTGGGGCGGCATGCGCTCGGAAGAGGAAAATACCTATTCCACCGCGCTGGTGGCGCTCGATGTCACGACCGGCGACGTCGCCTGGTTCTACCAGACGGTGCATTACGACATCTGGGACTACGACCTGGGCTCGCAGGGGTCCCTGATCGACTTCCCCACGGCGGACGGTCCGGTGCCGGCGCTGATCCTGCCCACCAAGCAGGCCATGTTCTGGATTTTCGACCGGCGCACGGGCGAACTGCTGGTCGAAGTCGAGGAACGCCCCGTGCCGCAGGGCGGCGTGGAGGAGGACCGGCTCTCGCCCACCCAGCCTTTCGTGGTCGACTTTCCCAACCTGCTCAAGCCCGATCTGGAAGAGAAGCATATGTGGGGCATGACCCCGCTGGACCAGCTCTGGTGCCGCATCCAATATCGCGAGGCCTATTACGAGGGCATCTATACCCCGCCTTCGGCCGACCGGAACTGGATCCAGTTCCCCGGCTATAATGGCGGCTCGGACTGGGGTGGCGTCGCCATCGATCCAGTGCGCAACATCATGGTCGCCAATTACAACAATACCGCCAATCTCAACCGGCTGATCCCGCGCGAGGAAGTGGACGCCATGGGCATCCGCTCCATCGACCAGGGCGGCATCGCGGATGGCGCGCCGGACAATATCAATCCGCAGGGCGACACGCCCTGGGGCATCAAGGTCAATGCCGGCTGGCGCGTGCCGTTCACCGATATGCTCTGCACCCAGCCCCCCTATGGCGGCATCACGGCAATCGACCTCAATACCCGCGAAGTGCTCTGGGACAAGCCGTTCGGCACCGCCCGCAAGAATGGTCCCTTCGGCATTCCCTCCATGTTGCCCTTCGATATCGGCACGCCCAACAATGCGGGCGCCGTGGTCACCGCATCGGGGCTGATCTTCATCGCGGCGGCGACGGACGACCTGATCCGGGCCATGGATATCGAAACCGGCGACGTGCTGTGGGAGGCCGAACTGCCGGCGGGCGGCCAGGCGGGACCGGCCATGTACGAGGTCGATGGCCAGCAATTCCTGGTCATCAATGCCGGCGGCCACACCTTCATGGAAACGCCGATCGGCGACTATTTCCTGGCCTATGCGCTGCCGGACACCCACGCCAATGTCGATGCCATGACCGGGGAGAATGGGGAGGAGTAAGGGGGCTGTGACAGCGCCGTCCCCCTCCCCCTTGAGGGGAGGGGCTAGGGGTGGGGGTTCAGGAGCCCAGAGGCGGCACGTCTCTTGGAAACGTGCAGAACCCCCACCCTCGTTCCCTCCCCTCAAGGGGGAGGGAGGCGATAGACCCGATGCTGCGAGTATCTGGACAGATTGAAACAAAACAGGACGGAAATGGACCAAGCGTCAGCCTTTTCCTTCGACATGAGCTATTGCGGCCCGCCGCCGCTTCCGTCCGATCTCTGGACGCGATGGAATTTCGAGCCCTTCCTGCTCACCGCTCTCATCCTCATAGGCCTTGCCGGCGCCGGCCTGCTGCGCCGGGCCGAGGCCGGGCGCAAGGCCGGTTTCGGGGCGGCGTGGCTCCTGGCCGCCGCTCTCTTCATCTCACCGCTCTGCGCGTTGAGCGTGGCCCTGTTCTCCGCGCGGGTCGGCCATCATGTGCTGCTGACCATGGGCGTCGCGCCGCTGCTGGCCCTGGCCCTGCCGTCCCGCTGGGGCCGCGACATGGGCCTGCTGCCGCCGCTCGTCCTTTCCAGCGTGGCGCTGTGGCTCTGGCATACGCCCGATTTCTACACCGCCGCCTTCACCCATCCGGGCCTCTACTGGGCGATGCAGGCGAGCCTCGCAGGCAGTTTCACCTGGCTATGGCTGGGCCTGTTGCGCAGCCGGGCGCCGCTGGCGGCAGGCGTCACCGCCTTGTCCAGCGCCATCCAGATGGGCCTGCTCGGCGCCTTGCTGGTCTTTGCCCCCGCCCCGCTCTACCTGCCGCATCTGGCCACCAGCGCTGCCTTCGGGCTCGGGCCTCTCGACGACCAGCAATTGGGCGGCCTGATCATGTGGGTGCCGGCCAATCTGCCGCTGCTGGCGCTGGTGCTGTGGCGGCTCTTGGCCGTGCTGGGCCCGCGCCAGGAGGCCAGGGAGTGATCGTCGCCTGGCTCAAATTCATCCATGTGGCCACGATCGCGCTGTGGTCGGCGGGGCTGATCGCCCTGCCCTTTCTGTATCGCCAGCGGCGGGGCCTCGAGGGCGAGGCGCTGCACCGGCTGCATGCCTTTACCCGGTTCTTCTATGTCGCGCTGGTCTCGCCGGCGGCCTTCGTCGCCATCGGCTCGGGCACGGTGCTGATCTTCCTCATGGGCACCTATGAAGCCTGGTTTTCCGCCAAGCTGCTCGCCGTCGCCATGATGACCGGCATCCATATCTTTTCCGGCCTGATGATCCTGCGCCTGTTCGAGCCGGGCCAATATTATCCGGCCTGGCGCTTCGCGCTCATCGTGCCGCTCACCCTGCTCGTGATCGCCAGCATCCTGTTCCTCGTGCTGGGCAAGCCGCGCCTGGACTGGCCGGACTTTCTGGCGGAGCTGTTCACGCCGGGGCGGCTGGGCGAGATCGTTGCGCCCTTCATTGCCTGGATGAAATGAGGAGGCCGATACCGTGATCGAAAATCAGCTTGCCTCCATGCCAACCAGCAAAGGCCGTCGCCAGGCTCGCCAGCACCGAGAGCATCAGCCCGTTGGGCAGGACGGTTTCCGGCCAGAAGATGCGCAGCCCGGCATTGGCCCCGGCAATGGCCAGCAGCACCATGGCGGCTATGGCGTGGTTCCAGCTCGCCACGCGCACGCGGATGCCCGCTACGGCCAGCAATTCGAGCGTGCCGACAATAGCCGCCAGGACCCCGAAGATGAACGCCGCGCCAGCAGACCATACGCCGACATCGCGCCAGAACATATCGCCGGTGAACCAGTAGAAGACATCGATGCCCAGCGTCGCGATGACGAAGGCTATGGGGAAATGCACCAGCATGGCGTGGATGGGATGGCCGGCCACGGCAATGGCCGAGCTCGCATCCTTTTCGGCGATTTCGCGAATATGCGGATTGGGATGGCCGGAATGGGCCTCCCGGCCTTCCTCCATCTCGATTTCCTGTTCCTCGGTCGCCCGCGACAGATCGCTCACCGGATTTTCCCCCTGCTGAAGACGCTGTTGCTGGGTGCAACGCCGCTGCTGCTGGCCGGTTGCAGCGGGGAATTGTCGGCGCTCGACCCCGCCGGGCCGCGCGCGGCCAATCTGGCGCTGCTCTGGTGGGTGATGTTCTGGGGCTCGGTCGTGCTCTTCGCCCTGGTCATGGTGCTGTTCGGCCTGGCCTATCTGCGCAGCAATCTCATCGCGCGTCTGACACCGGCGCAATGGATCGTGGGCGGGGGGCTGGTCCTGCCCGTTCCGGTCCTCGTGCTGTTGACTGGGGCGGCGCTGGTCCTGGGCGAGCAATTGCTGCCCCATGGCCAGGCGCCGCTGCGCATCGGCGTGGAAGCGCAGCGCTGGAACTGGACCTTCACCTATCCCGACGGCATCGTGCTGGACGACCAGACGCTGCATATTCCCGCCGGCCAGCCCGTCGATCTCGCCGTCAGCGCCGCCGACGTCATCCATTCCTTCTGGGTGCCGCGGCTGGGCGGCAAGATCGACGCCATACCGGGCCATATCAATGTCATCCGCCTGCAGGCCGACCGGCCAGGCATCTATTGGGGCCAATGCGCCGAATATTGCGGGGAGGGTCACGACATCATGCAGTTCCGCGTGGAGGCGCATGAGCCCGACGCCTTTGCCGATATCCTGGCTCGGTTGCGGGATCAGCGCCCTGCCTCTGCCCAGCCCTCTCCCCTGAGGGGCGAGGGGGCGACGGAGCCGCCAGCCCCTCTCAAAGGTGCAAATCGCCGAAGCGGAGGGGGCCAATGAGCGAGCCGATCTCCCCCATTCGCCTGCACAAGCAGCTCGAACGCATCTGGATGACGCCGTCGGGGATCGGCCGGCTGTCCAGCGTCAACCACACCGTGCTGGGCAAGCGTTTCATGGTGGTCGCGCTGACCTTCTTTGCCATTGGCGGGTTCCTCTCCATGCTGATCCGGGCGCAGCTCGCGACCCCGCACAGCGCCTTTATCGGGCCGGAAATCTACAACCAGATCTTCACCATGCATGGCACGGTGATGATGTTCCTCTTCGCCATTCCCATGTTCGAGGGCTTCGTCATCTATATGCTGCCCAAGATGCTGGGCGCGCGGGACATGGCCTTTCCCCGTCTCACCGCCTACGGGTTCTGGTGTTATCTCTTCGGCGGCATGATCCTGATCGGCGCCATGCTGGCGGGCGTGGCGCCGGACAGCGGCTGGTTCATGTATACCCCGCTCTCCTCCAGGCCCTATACGCCCGGCATCAATGCCGATGTCTGGCTGCTCGGCATCACGTTCGTGGAAATCTCGGCGGTGACCGCGGCGATCGAAATCTTCGTCTCCATCCTGAAAATGCGCGCGCCGGGTATGGCGCTGACCCGCATGCCGCTGATGGCCTGGTACATGCTGGTCACGTCGGGAATGATGATCGTCGGCTTTCCGCCGCTGATCCTGGGCTCGATATTGCTCGAACTCGAACGGGCCTTCGATCTGCCCTTCTTCGACCCGACGCGCGGCGGCGACCCGCTGCTGTGGCAGCACCTGTTCTGGCTGTTCGGGCACCCGGAGGTCTATATCATCTTCCTGCCGGCGGCGGGGGCGCTCTCGACCATCATCCCGGTCTTCGCGCAACGGCAGATCCTGGGCTATCGCGCCATCATCGCCGCCATCGTCGCCATGGGCTTTTTATCCTTCGGCCTGTGGGTGCATCACATGTTCACCGTGGGCATTCCGCACCTGGCCCTGGCCTTCTTCTCCGCCGCCAGCGCGCTGGTGGCCATTCCCACGGCCGTGCAGATTTTCGCCTGGCTGGGCACGCTGGCTTCGGGCAAGCCGAAATGGGACGTGCCGATGCTCTATGTCTTCGGCTTCTTCTTCGTCTTCGTCATCGGCGGGCTGACGGGGGTGATGCTGGCCATGGTGCCGTTCAATACCCAGGTCCACGATACCCATTTCGTCGTCGCACACCTCCATTACGTGCTGGTGGGCGGGTTCGTGTTTCCCATGCTGGCCGGCATCTATCACTGGATGCCGCATATTTCAGGGCGGCAGAGCCTCTATCGCCTCTCGGTGCCGGCCTTCTGGCTGATCTTTTCCGGCTTCAATCTCACCTTCTTCCAGATGCATCTCACCGGCCTCATGGGCATGCCGCGGCGCATTTCCACTTATCCCTCCAATTGGGGCTGGGACTGGCTGAACCTGTCCTCGTCCATCGGCGGGTTCATCCTGACCATGGGATTCGCGCTGGTGCTGGCCGACATGGTGCTGCAATTCCGCTATGGCCGTTTCTTCCGCCGCGATCCCTGGCAGGCGCAGACGCTGGAATGGGCGACGGCGACGCCACCGCCCAGCTATAATTTCGCCGCCATTCCGCGGATCGACATCCGCGCCGACGGGCTCGAACCGGCCCGGATCGGGCCGGTGCAGGCGGGGGGCGCCGGCTATCTCGGCTTTGCCCGCGAAGACAGGCAGGAAACCATGGGCGTCGACATGGCCACCGGCGCGCCCGAGCATGTGATGATCCTGCCTCGCCGCACCTATCTGCCGCTCTGGACGGCCCTGGCCACGGCCAGCTTCTTCCTCGCCATGCTGTTCGGATTCTACGCGCTGGCGCCCTTTGGCGCCCTGGCGACGCTGATCCTGTTCCTGCTCTGGCCCGCCAGCCTGGGGCAGAAGCGCGACCAGGGACCGGTGGATATCGGCATGGGGGAAAAGGCGCCGCTCGATGTCGAATGCGACAGCAATGTCAGCGTGCTTGCCAATCGCGCCGCCATCGTCATGGACGCCACCCTGTTCGCCTCGCTGCTGTTCGGGGGGCTGTTCCTGCTGGTCGTGGCGCCCAATTGGGAGGGTATGACGCCGCTCGACCTGCCGCTCTGGCTTGCCGGAACGGCGCTGGCGGCCGCCGCCCTCGCCGGCGGCGCAAGCTTGCTGGCCCGGCGCGCCAATGGCCGAGGGGGCCGGGGCGGACCCTGGCTCCTGGCGACCGTTCTGGGGCAGATCGCGGCCGTTGCAATGCTGGTCATGCTCGCGCTGGCCCTGCCCGAGCCGACGGCGCATGCGCGCCAGGCCGTCATCCTGGCCCTCATCAGCTATGGCGCCCTCCATTGCGGGCTGGGCGGGCTGATGGCGGGGCACGGCTATTGGCGGCTGAGCCAAGGCTATGTTTCGGCCCGAAGGCAGACCGAGATGGTGCTGGCCTGGCTCTGGAACCTCTATGCCGGGGCCGCGCTGGTGCCTGCGCTCGGGCTTATCGTGCTCCTCGCCCTTGAGGGAGCGACGCCATGAGCCGTCCCGATATCCGGGCCCTGGTGCTGTTGATCGCCGGCTTCACCCTCTGGTCGGCGGCCTTCGTGCTGCTCTATGCGCTCCAGGCGCTGGGCTGCGCCTATGATTGGGGCGCGGCCCATCGCCCGATCCTGATCGGGACCTATCTCGCCTCGCTCCTGCCCCTGGCCTGGCTGGCCCTGCGCCGGCCTTATGAAACGGGCGAACCGCAGACCTCGCTGTCGCGTGCCGCGCTCTGGGCCAACCGCGCCGCGCTCGGCGCAGGCATTCTGGTTTTTCTGCCGGTCACCTTCGCGACGACTTGTCTTTAGCGCCATCAAACGCGGCAATGACGAGCATGGAGGCTTGAGCGAAGTCAGGCGCAAGGCTAGCCTTGCCCCGGGAGGAATATATGACAGACCTGTTCGAGATCATCGATCCGCGCTTCGCCGCCAAGATCGACCCCGATGCCACGCTGGAAGAGCTCTATTCGGAATGCCTCTGGGCCGAAGGGCCGGTCTGGTTCGCCGACCATGACTGCCTCTATTTCTCCGACATCCCCAATCAGCGCGTCATGCGCTATCTGCCGGCGGACAATTCGATCACCACCTATAAGGCCGCCTCCAATTTCGCCAATGGCCATACCCGCGACCAGCAGGGGCGGCTGGTGTCCTGCGAACACGGCACGCGGCGGGTGACACGGACCGAGCCGGATGGGTCGATCACCGTCCTGGCCGACAGTTTCGAGGGCAAGAAACTCAATTCCCCCAATGATGTGGTGGTGACGTCGGACGGCTCGATCTGGTTTACCGACCCCACATACGGGATCCTCTCCGATTATGAGGGCTACAAGGCCGATCCCGAGCAGCCGGTGCATGGCGTCTATCGCGTGGATGGACGGGACGGCAGCATTTCACGGGTGGCCGACGACTTCGTGCAGCCCAATGGCCTGGCCTTCTCGCCGGACGAAACCAGGCTCTACATCGCCGATTCTGGCGCCAGCCACGATCCAGACGTACCGCGCCATATCCGCGTCTTCAACGTGATAGAGGGCAAGCGGCTGGGCAATGGCCGGGTATTCTGCACCATCGACGTGGCGGTGCCGGACGGGTTCCGGTTCGACGCGGATGGCTGGCTCTGGTCCTCATCGGGCGATGGGGTGCAGGTCTTTGACGAAACGGGCAAATTGTGCGGCCGTATCCTGCTGCCGCAGCGTTCGGCCAATCTCACCTTTGGCGGACCCAATCGCGATCGACTCTATATCGCGGCCACCAAGTCGGTCTATGCGCTGCAGGTCAAGGCGCGGGGCCTGCCCTTTCCATAATGAAGCCGGCGCCCGGAGGCGCCGGCCCGGCAATCATCAGGTGATGAAAAGCGGCTGCTGGATCAGATCCAGTACGGCGTCACGCCATAATAATCGTAGACGCGGCGACCGTTCTCGGCGGTGAAGAAATCGTCGCCTTCGCGGTCGTATTTCGGTGCGCCTTCGAGCTGTTCCTTGGTGATATCGACGCGATAGCCACCCAGTTCCTCGTCATAATTGAGCTTGGACCAGGGGAGCGGATAATGCTCGTGGCCCATGCCGAGGAAGCCGCCGAAGCTGAGCACGGCATAGGAAACCTTGCCGCCCCGCTTTTCGACCAGAATGCGTTCGATCGAGCCGATATGTTCGCCGCTGGGGTCATATACCTTGGTGCCTTCGACCTTGTCGGAAGCGATCAGATCGTGGGTTTCCTTGAGGTCTGCGCTAGCCACGCGGGCGTCATCATAGGCCATTTGGTCCTCCTTGCTTGGGGGTTGTGAGAAGCCAACGCGAAGGGGCCGGGGGAGTTTCGCGAGAAAATCAAATGTGATCGGCCCAGCCTCCACGCCCGGCGGCGGGAACCGGGGACGGCGGGGATGCATTGAGTTTTCAGGCGGTTCGCACCGCAGCACGATCGAGGAGAACGAACATGGTCTTCGACACACTCAAGCAGCGCATGGGCGGGGCCGATCAGCTCAACCCGATGCAGATCGCGCGGCACACCCTGTTCACCGCCCGGGAAAAACTCGACCTGCTCAACCAGTTGAAGGCCGAGGCCACCGGCGCGCAGGTGGAGGGCGATCCCGTCGCCTTCGAGCCGGAGGAAATCGACGCCGCCATCGCCCATGTCCGCGAGGGCGTGGCCAGGGGCGTGGGCACCGAAACCGTCCTTAAGGGAGATTATTGATGGCCGAACCACGCGAACCCGGCGTCAGGGAAGACGCCAAGGTCGACTTCCTGGTCGACGAGAAGGGATCCCGGATCGACGTGCCCGATGATTCGGGCATCCGCGTCGCAGGCGAACACGAGACCGCCATGGGCGGCACCGGCCCCACCAATTGGTGGCTTTACGGCCTCGGCGCGCTGGCGATCATCGTCGCGCTGCTCCTGGTGCTGCAGATCTTTTCCGGCGCCCCGGGCACCGACATGCAGCCCGGCACCCCCACTTCCGAGCCGGTGGTGGAAACGCCGGTGCAATAAAAAACGCGGCCCCGAAGGGCCGCGTTTTTATTGCGGATTTCCGACAGGCCTAGCCGCGAATGGGCGAGAGCTGGATTTCCACGCGGCGGTTCTGTGCGCGGCCCGCTTCGGTGGCGTTGGAGGCGATGGGGCTCGAAGACCCCTTGCCCTCGATATAGAAGCGACGCTGATCGATGCCCTGATTGGCCAGGATGGTGGCGACGGACACGGCACGGCGCTGGCTGAGCGCCAGGTTGTGCTCGTTCGAGCCGGTGGAATCGGTGTGGCCATAGACGTCGACGATGGTCTTGTCGAACTTCTTGAGCACCAGGGCGACCGACACCAGGGTCTGGTTGAACTGCGGCTGCACCGTGGACTGGTCGGTGGCGAAAGTGATGTTGGAGGGCATGTTGAGGACGATCTGGTCGCCCACGCGGGTCACCGAAACGCCGGTGCCCTGGAGCTGGGCGCGCAGCTCGGCTTCCTGCTGGTCCATGTAATTGCCGATGGCAGCGCCCGTCAGCCCGCCCACACCCGCGCCGATCAGCGCGCCGACGCGCGGGTCACCACCCACGGCCGCGCCGACAATGGCGCCGGCCACCGCGCCGCCGCCGGCACCCAGCAGACCGCCGCCGGCGGTGTTGGAAAGGCGGCTCTGGCCGGTATAGGGATCGGTGGTGGTACAGGCGCTGAGCGCCAGGGCCGCTGCGAGAGCGACAAGAACCTTCGACTTCATGATTATCCCCCTGAAGGATTCGTGAACAGTGGCCTTGTGATGTCCCTTCATTAAGGCAGGAGCGTGGTAAGGCCAAGACAATGAACGGAGGATGAATATCGTTCAGCTATTGGCCCAGCCCGCATCGACAAGGAAATGCTGGCCCGAGATCATGGCGCTGTCGTCGGCCGCCAGGAACAGGGCCATGCGGGCGCAATCGCCGGCGCTTAGATGGCCGGGCAGAGCCTGGTGCGCCTCGATATCCCGCAAGTCCTCCGGCTTGATCCAGAGATCGAGCTGGCGCTGGGTGATCACCGCGCCGGGCACCAGGGAATTGACGCGGATATTGGAGCGCCCCAATTCGCGGGCCATGGAGCGCGTCAACCCATGCATCGCCGCCTTGGCGGTTTCGTAGATGGGGATGGATGGCGTCATGACCATCCAGCTTATTGAGCCGAAATTGATGATCGAGCCGCCTCCGGCCTTCGCCATGCCCGGCGCCACCGCCTGGATGGCAAAAAAAGCATGCTTGAGATTTACCGCCATGCAGGCGTCCCAATAATCCGGGCTGACTTCGGACCAGTCATGGCGCTGGTCATGGGCGGCATTGTTGATGAGGATGCGCGCGTCGCCATGGGCGGCAGCGAAGCCGGCAATGGCTTGCTGGAGGGCTGCGGTGTCGGTGACATCGCAGCGGGCGAAGCGCGCCACCTGCCCTGCCGAGGTCAGCTCGGCCGCCAGGCGCTCCCCCGCCTCGGCCGCGATATCGACAAAGCCGACCCGCGCGCCCTGGGCCGCGAAATGGCGCACCAGCGCTTCGCCAATGCCCGACGCCCCACCGGAAATGACCACGGGACGATCCTTGAGGCTCGGATAATGCGCGAAAGTACTCATGGCCCGTGATCCGGATGATGGCAATGCGCCTATGCTTATCGCGCCCCGAGACCGGCAGCAACAGCAAAATGATGTACGTACCTCAAAAACAAGCGGTAAGCCTGCCGTGGGCACGGGTTCACCTCTCCCTCCGGGGGAGAGGTCGGCCCGCAGGGCCGGGTGAGGCGGCCTGTGGCCTGCATGCATCCCTCCCCTCTCCCCCAATGAGAGAGGACGATTGGCCCCAAATCCTGCGGAACGCCTCGACATTCCGAATACCGATTGGTGCGCATGCGCGCGCCTAATGCAGCCGCTCCACGGCCGGCGGCACACGCCGCGGGGTGACCTGCCGGCGCTCCATCGCGTCGAGCAGGGTCAGCACCTTGTCGACATTGGGCAGGTGGCGTTGCTCCAGCGAGAAATTGAGGGTCACGTAGTCGCGGCCGGGGCAGAAGGTGCAGATATTCACCTCGCTGTGCCAGGCGCCGCAATAGAGCGGCTCGACCAGGCCATGGGTCATGGGGCCATAGGTGCGATGCGGCGGCACCAGCGTCAGCACGATGTGCAGCCCGCCATTGAAGCGCCAGAAGCGGCGATTGGGCAGGCCCGGGAAGACCCTGTTGATGGTCCGCATGGCCCGGAACACTGAATTGACCATCACTTGGTAGGAGGTGATGTCCTTCTGCTCGATGCAGGCGACATTGTCGTCCACCGCGCGCACATAGGCGAGAAAATCCTCCATGACCGTGAAGCGGGCTTCCAGCGCGCGGACGCGGAAGAAATCGTCGTCGCTGTCGTTGCGCCTTGTATCGAGCATGGTATAGGCCGCGCCGATCACCTTCCGGCTCATCTGCTTTTCCGCGCCCTCGCCATTGAGGGCGTGGGTGACCAGCGCGAAGAGCAGCGAGCGCTGGCGCACGCCCAGCTTGCCGGCCAGTTTGCGCAGCCTGTCGCGCTCGATGGCGAGGGTGCGAAAGCCCCAGGGCTTTTCGCGCGGCGCCATCACATTGGCGATCGCCAGGTAAAAGAGGGCGGTGAGCGTGCCGCGCAGCGTGCTTTTCAACCGCTCGGGCCAGGGCAGCCGGTTGGCCTTGTTCGATTGCACGCCATGGGCGGCGTTCTGCGACCGGGTGAGCAGGGCCGAATCGGAGCCTTCGAGCAGGGCGTGGCTGGAGCGGACCTGGAGAATGGCGGCGCGCCCCAGCGCGTCGGGCCCATCCCGGCGCACCGCGGCCATGACGCGGAACAAAGGCAGGTCCGGACGCTCGAAGATATCCGCCGACTTGCCGAGCCAGGCATCGGGATAGGCGGCGAAATCGTCCACCATCTCCATCGAGATGATGGCGTCGAGCAGATGTTTCGGGAAAGGCTGGCCCGGCCGGGCGCCGACAAAGCCATGGGTGAGCTGCGGCGCCAGGGCCACCATTTCGGCCACCATATTGGCGAGGCTGTCCCTGTCATAGCGCTCGGTCGAGAAGGCGGTGAAAAAGACGCTGTCCCGGCCCTGGTAGAGGAACCATTGGAAATCGGAGAACAGGGCCTGCGGATGGCGGCCGGTCACGGCATGAGCCAGGGCCAGCGCGTCGCCATGCGGCCCGGCGAAACTCGACGACGAAAAACTCTTCACCCCAAAACCCCCATCCCCCCAGGGATGGCCGATCTAAGCCCGGTGGCGGGGCACGAACAATATGGCGCGCATTATGCGCAAAGGGCGAAACAGATGAAAGCCGTGCATCGCGCTGTTGCAGAAGTGCGCGGAAACTTTAGAATGGGTCTCAAAACAGACCCCTCTTCCCTTGTCGGCCAAGGCTTTAGCCCGGTGGCGCGCGTCGAATTGACCTATATCAATGCCGCGCCGGTCGCTTTAGAAGAAGCAAAGCTAGCCTCGCGCGGGTTCCTGCCGCGCCGGGTTTCGGTAAAGGAACGGCCCCATGGACTATCGCGGTATCTTCGAGGATGCAGTGGACACGCTGCGGGCGGAAAAGCGCTATCGCGTCTTTGCCGATCTCGAGCGCATCGCGGGGCGGTTCCCCAAGGCGCTGTATCGCGACGACGCCGACAATAGCCGCGAGATCACCATCTGGTGCTCAAACGACTATCTGGGCATGGGCCAGCACGAAAAGGTCGTGCGCGCCATGCAGGAAACCGCGGCCACGATGGGCGTCGGCGCCGGCGGCACCCGCAATATTTCGGGCACCAACCGCCCGCTGGTCGAGCTCGAGCGGTCGCTCGCCGACCTGCACCGCAAGGAAGCGGCCCTGGTCTTCACCTCGGGCTTCGTCTCCAACGAGGCGGCGATCTCCACCATTGCCCGGCTGCTGCCCAATGGCGTCATCTTCTCCGACCAGCTCAACCATGCCTCGATGATCCAGGGCGTGCGCCAGTCGGGCATGGAAAAGAAGATCTTCCGGCACAATGACGTGGCCCATCTCCGCGAACTGTTGAGCCAGGTGGACCGCAAGCGGCCCAAGCTGATCGTGTTCGAATCCGTCTATTCGATGGATGGCGACGTCGCCCCGATCAAGGAAATCTGCGACCTGGCCGAGGAATTCGGCGCGCTGACCTATATCGACGAAGTCCATGCCGTAGGCATGTATGGCCCGCGCGGCGGCGGCATTGCCGAGCGCGAAGGGCTGATGGACCGCATCGACGTCATCGAGGGCACCCTGGCTAAGGGGTTCGGCGTCATGGGCGGCTATATCGCCGCCAACAAGGCGATCATCGATGCCGTGCGCTCCTACGCGCCCGAATTCATCTTCACCACCGCCCTGCCCCCCGCGCTCTGCGCCTCGGCCCGCGCCTCGATCGAGCATCTCAAGGGCAATGGCCATGAGCGGCAGATGCACCAGCGCCAGGCCCGCCTGACCAAGGCGATCCTGGCCGATGCCGGCCTGCCGGTGATGGAGACCGAGACCCATATCGTGCCGCTCATCGTGGGCGATGCCCGCGCCGTCAAGGCGGCCAGCGACATGCTGCTGGACAAGCACAATATCTATATCCAGCCCATCAATTACCCCACCGTGCCCAAGGGCACGGAGCGGCTGCGCATCACCCCGACGCCGCTCCATACCGACGAGATGATCTTCGAATTGCGCCACGCCCTGGTCAGCGTGTGGACGGCCCTGGAATTGCCGCGCGAAAAGGCCGACGCCGCCATCACCGCCAGCAAGCTCACCTCCGGCGACCTGACCCTGCCCAATCTGGGCGGGTAGCGCTCGACCCAGGGGCAGCGCCCCCGGCGAGGTGTCTGCTGCCGCCTCGGAGGCCTATGCCGGTCCGTACCAGGCCCTGAGCGTCTCGCTGAGCCCCGCATCCGTGCCCTGACCGACCCACGCGACGTGGCCATCGGGGCGAATGTGCACGGCGGAGGGCGCCGCGACGACTCCGATGACCGGCAATTCCCAGGTGCCCTCATAGCGTGCCTCGATCACTCGAACCCGATCGCGCCATGGCCCCGGCTCGAGACTGCCGCGTGGACCGAAATTGAGCACTACCGGCCGCGCCTCGTGCAGCAGGTCGAAGACGCGGACGGCCCCCTGGGCGGTCACGATGTCGAGGTCCGGCATGCGCCGGCCGAGCAGGGGATGGCCCGTGCCCAGATCGTAGCGGATATCGAGACCCGACATCTGCCCGGCGGTCACGCGCCGCGGTTCGGCCATGGCGACGAGCTCGCCCATGATGGCGCCCAGGGCCTTGCTTTGCGGGTCCCTGCGGGCCAGCGCCACGCTGGCCAGGGTATAGCGCAACAGGCTCTCGGCGACCGGATGGCGCTCGGCATGATAGGTGTCGAGCAGCGTTTCGGGAGCCGCGCCACGAACGACCAGCGCCAGCTTCCAGCCCAGATTGACCGCTTCCTGAATCCCCATGCCCATGCCGAAGCCGCCGGCGGGGTAATGGACATGCGCCGCATCCCCCGCCAGCAGCACCCGGCCCCGGCGATAGGTCTCGGCCTGGCGGGTCATGTCGGTAAGGCGGGTGATATAGGTGGGATTGTGAACGCCGTAATCTTTGCCGTAATGGGCAACCAGCGCCTGGCGCAGCACGTCCAGCGTCGGCTCGGCTGTGCCGATGGCCGCCTCGGTGACCATGATGCCCACCTTGCCATTTTCGCCCGGGCTCATGGCATGGGTGCCGATGGCATCGCCGCGCAGGCCGAAATCGGGCGGGTCGGTCAATTCCGCCTCGGCCAGCAGATGGCTGACGGTGGGGTCCGTGCCGGGAAAGCCGATGCCGGCATGCTTGCGCACGAGGCTGCGCCCGCCATCGCAGCCGACGAGATATTGCGCCATCAACCTGCGGCCATCGCTCAATTCGACCGCGATGCCCGAGACCTCCTCGCGAAAGCCTACGATCTCGGTTCCGCGCCGGATCGGCACGCCCAGTTCCGCGGCCCAATTGCACAGAATGCGTTCGCTATGCTTCTGCAGCAGCGACAGGCCGTAGGGATGGCGACTGGGAAAGTCGCTGATGTCGAGCCGTACGCCGGCAAAGCCCAGCACCTGCATCGGCGTGCCCTCGGCCAGGAAGCGCCCGAGAATGCCGCGCTGGTCGAGCACTTCCAGCGTGCGGGCATGCAGGCCCAGCGCACCGGGCTGGATGCGCACCGGGTCCGTCCGCTTCTCGACGATGAGCACATCGGCTCCCGCCAACCGCAATTCGGCGCCGAGCATCAGCCCGGTCGGCCCGCCCCCGGCAATGATCACCGCATGATCCACGATCGGCCTCCACGTTCCGCGATGGGCCTCGGTTTTAGCGGATGAACGAGGGCTTGAAGCAAGCCCCTTGCGCGCCACATATCAAGAGGAGAAGCGCCTTCCATATCGGCCAACGCTTCCCGTCCGGCCGGCTAGGGGAGACGCGCGGCCATCCGGCCTTGTCGAGAATTGCCGCGCCGGCAAATGACCGGGCCGTATCAGCTCGTCAGCACGATCCGCATCAAATCAGCCGTATTCCGGGCGCCGAGTTTTTCCATGACCCGCGCGCGGTGCACCTCGATGGTGCGGGGGGAAATGCCGAGTTCGCGGCCCGCTTCCTTGTTGGATTGACCATTGGTGATCAATTGCAGCACCTCGCGCTCGCGCGGGGTGAGCTGAGAAAAGCCGCGCACTTCCACCGGGCGACGGCCCTCGTTCATGGCGCCCACATGCACGTCCTTGCGCAAGGCGTCGCGGATGACGGTGAGCAGATGTTCGCTGTCGATGGGCTTGGTGAGCACGTCGGTGGCGCCCAGCTTCATCGCCGTCACCGCCGCATCCACCTGGGGATTGTCGGCCAGCATGATCACCGGCGCCCCGGTGCGCAGCGCCTTGACGCGCCGCAGCAGGCCCAGCCCGCTTTCCGCGCTCAGCACCAGGTTGATGACCGCCACATCGGGATGGCGGCGCTCCAGCGCCGTGACGGCGCTGGCCATGTCCAGCGAGAAACTGGTCTGGAACCCCTCCAGCCGAAACAGCACGCTCAACGCTTCGCAAATGTCCAGATCGGCATCGACGACATGCACCAGCCGATCCCGATTGAGGAAGGCGTGATAATAGGAATGCGTATTCATCCGGAGCCCCTTTCGGCAAAGTGTGACGGGGAGCCCGCACAGCCCGAGGCCTGGAACCGGCTCCCACCTTGCAGCCACGTCCGGCGAAACCGCCTGCGCCTTCCGCCGGACGCGCCGGGGCAACCGGACCCGCAACGATCCGCAGGCGGCCGGGACCGCCCTCGCCGCATCCCTCGCCGGATGCCCCGCAAATGTAGTTTACCTTAGGTGGTCGCGCCGACCGATAAGAACAGTTCGTAGGAGGAACCACCTAGGGGCAGGATGGAATAAGATTATATTCCTGTCAATTGATATAATTCCTAATGTTGACGCATGAAAAAGGCCGGCAATGCCGGCCCTTTCCGTCATGACTGCGATTGGGTCAGCTCTTGCTGGCGCGGATGGCGTCGCGAATCTCGGTGAGCAGGACTTCTTCCTTGGTGGGGGCCGGAGTGGTTTCCACCGGCTCCTTGGCGGCCTCGCGCTTGAGCGAATTGATGAACTTGACCACCATGAACAGCACGAAGGCAATGATGGTGAACTTGACCACGGCATTGATGAAGAGGCCAATGCGGACCTGGGCCTCGCCGACCTGGATCACCAGGCTCGAAAAATCGATGCCGCCGATGATGATGCCGATCAGCGGCATGAACAGGTCATCCACGATCGAGGACACGATCGCCCCGAACGCGGCGCCGATGATCACGCCGATGGCCAAGTCGATCATATTGCCTTTGACGGCAAAGTCCCGGAATTCCTTCAAAAATCCGCTCATCGCAAGCCCTCTCGCTTTGTCTGCCGCCGGATCGACGGTCTGCTGGTAAACCCAGGTTAACGATTGCCCGGTTTTTTGGCAAAAGCAATGGGTCCAAGGGCGGTCTTGCACTGAACACTGGCGCGGCGGATAACCGGATTGTTCCAGCAGAAAGGCAACGCGCCGCCCTCATGCCCTTGCATCCCGAAGACCCGGCCTCGGCCCTGCGGCTGGCCATGGACCATGTTCCGCAAGGCATCGCCGTCTTCGATGCCGGGCTGCGCTTGGTCACCTCCAATGCGCGCTATAATGGCCTCCTGGCCCTGCCGGCCGACCTGACCCGCCCGGGCACGGCCCTGTTCGACATCGCCCTGTTCTCCGCCGAACGCGGCGATCTGGGCGCCGGCGACGCGGCGCGGCTGGCCATCGAGCGCATCAATGTGCTCACCTCCTCGGTCACCACGGTCACCCAGCGCATGGGCAATGCCGGCCAGGTGCTGGAATTTCACTCCAGCCGCCTGCCCGATGGCGGGCTGGTCATCAGCTTCTCCGACGTCACCGCCAGGGTGCGGGCCGAGCAGCAATTGGAACAGGTCAACCAGACCCTGGAGCGGCGGGTGGAGGAGCGCACCGCCGCCCTGCGCCAGGTCAATGCCGAGCTCGAAGTGGCGCGCGCCAAGGCCGATGCCTCCAACCACGACAAGACGCGTTTCCTGGCCGCGGCCAGCCATGACCTGCTGCAGCCGCTGAATGCCGCGCGCCTCTATACCTCGACCCTGATCGAGCGCGCCAAATCCACCGCCTTCGCCGACCTGGCCAATTCCATCGAGGCCTCGCTGACCGCGGTGGAGGACATCATGAGCGCCCTGCTCGATATTTCGCGCATCGACAGCGGCGCATTGAAACCCGCGCCGACGCCGATGCAGGCGCAGGACCTGCTGCGCAAGACCGAGGTGGAATTCGCCCCCATGGCCCGGGAGCGCTCGATTTCCCTGCGCATGGTGCCGACCGGCGCCACCGTTCTGGCCGACCGGGCGCTGCTGGGCCGCATCGTGCAGAACCTGGTCTCCAATGCCATCAAATATACCCCGGTGGGCGGCAAGGTGCTGGTGGGCCTGCGCAAGCGCGGCAATCGCTGGCGGCTCGACGTGGTCGATACCGGCATCGGCTTCAACAAGGACCAGCACAAGCTCGTCTTCGCCGAATTCTCCCGGCTCGAACGCGGCGCCCGCATGGCCCAGGGCCTGGGGCTGGGCCTCTCCATCGTGCAGAGGCTGGTGGCCGCCCTGGGGCTGACGCTGGAACTCGACAGCCGCGAGGGCCATGGCTCGCGCTTTTCCATCTATCTGCCCGCCCTGCGCAATGGACGGCCCGCCAGCAAGGCCGAACCCGCCCTGCCCGAGCCCGGCTTCGGTACGCTGAGCCTGCGCGTGCTGTGCGTGGACAATGAAAGCGCCATTCTCGAAGCCATGGAGGGGCTGCTCACCCATTGGGGATGCGATGTGCGCACCGCCCTCTCGCTCAAGCAGATCGACCGCGAGCGATTGCTGGAAGGCTGGTATCCGGACCTGGTGCTGATGGATTACCATCTCGACCAGACATCGGGCCTGGATGCCATCGAATGGCTGCGCCACAATCTGGGCGGCCATCTGCCCGCCGCATTGGTCACCGCCGATCGCAGCCCGGCCGTGCGCAGCCTGGCCGAGGATCGCGGCATCGCCGTCATCACCAAGCCGGTCAAACCCGCCGCCCTGCGCGCCACGATCAGCGGGTTGGCCAATCAGAGCGGCAGGGGCACGCAAAGGGCGGGGTAAGAACCGCGAGCGCCGAAACACCAATAGACCTCATCCCGGGCGTGTCGCAGGCGAGGTCGTGGCGGCCGGCGGGTCAGTCGGCCTGTCCGACCGGCTCGCCCATGATCGGCAGGTTGTAGAACTGGCGCACGATGTCCCAGCCCTCGTCGGCGCTGTCCACCAGGCTGAACAGGTCTGGATCGGTGGGCGAGATGGTGCCCGCCTCGGCCAGGGCCTCCAGGTTGATCACCTTGGTCCAGAAGTGCTTGCCGAACAGCAGGACCGGCACCTTTTCCATGCGTCCGGTCTGGATCAGGGTCAGCGTCTCGAAGAATTCGTCAAGCGTGCCGAAGCCGCCGGGGAACACCGCCACCACCTTGGCCCGGATCAGGAAATGGATCTTGCGGGTGGCGAAATAGTGGAAATTGAACGAGAGGTCCGGCGTCACGTAGAGATTGGGCGCCTGTTCGTGCGGCAGGACGATATTGAGCCCGATGGAGGGCGCGCCCATATCGGCGGCGCCGCGATTGCCCGCCTCCATGACGCCCGGCCCGCCGCCGGTCACCACCACGAATTCCTTGTAGTCCAGCGAGGCCGAGGTCTGCGACGCCAATTGCGCAAAGCGGCGCGCTTCCTCGTAAAAGACCGAGGCGGCTTCGAGGTTCTTTTTCTGCGCCTCGTTCTTGGCGGCCCAGGCGGGCTTGCCCGGCTCGGGAATGCGGGCGCCGCCGAACAGCACCACGGTCGAGAGAATGCCATGTTCGCGCAGGCGGAATTCGGGCTTGAGATATTCGAGCTGGAACCGGACCCCGCGCGTATCCTCGGAGGTCATGAATTCGTCATCGGCAAAAGCCAGCCGATAGGCCGCGCTGCGGGTCTGCGGCGTGTCGGGCGCCTTGCGCGAAACGGCGATGTCCTCGCTGGAGGTCCGCAACGATGTCGGGTGGCGCCGTTTAGTCAATGCGAACTCCTGCCTTGTCCGGTATGAAACCGGCTCGAAACAATTCTGCCCTCCAGAGGGCATAACCAGAGCGGGTTGTTCGGGCAAGGGCGGGGCATGGCCAATCGGTTCACGAGTGTGGAAGCGGGCATCGACCGGGCGGCGCATGCCATATTGGCGCGCATGCCACGCGGACGGCTGGCCGATGGCCTCATCGAGTTCCTGGTCTTCGGGCTGAAACAGGCCTGGGCATGCCTGTTCGGCGGGCTGATGCTGGGCATGATTTTGCTCACCCGGCTCTATTGGCCCGAGATCGGCCTCAACCGCTACGATTTCTGGTTCATCGCCGCGCTGCTGATCCAGGCCGGGATGATCCTGTTCAAGCTCGAAACGCTGGAAGAGGCCCGCGTCATCCTCATCTTCCACCTGGTCGGCACCGGCATGGAAATCTTCAAGACCGCCGCCGGCTCCTGGATTTACCCCGACGAGGCGATTTTCCGCATCGGTGGCGTGCCGCTCTTTTCCGGCTTCATGTATGCCTGTGTTGGCTCCTACATGGCGCGCATCCAGCGCATTTTCGACATCACCTTCACCCGCTATCCGCCGCTCTGGATGAGTGTGCTGCTGGCGCTGGCCATCTACATCAATTTCTTCTCCCACCATTACATCTTCGATTTCCGCTGGCTCCTCTTCGCCGCCATCGTGCTGCTCTATGGCCGCAGTTTCATGCATTACCGGGTGTTCCGCTTCCGCCATGCCATGCCCATGCTGCTGGCTTTTCTCCTGGTGGCCCTGTTCATCTGGATCGCGGAGAATATCGGCACCTGGAGCCGCGCCTGGATTTATCCGAACCAGGCGGAGGGCTGGGCGCTGGTCAGCTGGAGCAAGCTGGGTTCATGGTATCTGCTGATGCTGATATCGGTGGTGCTGGTGACCCTGGTGCATCCGCCCCGCCGCCACGATTCCGACAGCAAGGACCGCCCCGCGTGACGCGCCTCATCCTCTTCAACAAGCCGTTCAACGTGCTGACCCAGTTCACCGGCGAGGGCGCGACGCTGGCCGATTACCTCAAGGTGCCGGGCGTCTATCCCGCCGGCCGGCTCGACAAGGACAGCGAGGGCCTGTTGCTGCTGACCGATCACGGCAAGCTCCAGGCCCGCATCGCCGACCCGAAATTCAAGCTGGAAAAGACCTATCTGGTGCAGGTGGAAGGCGAACCGGACGAGGCGGCCCTGGACCAATTGCGCCGGGGCGTCATTCTCAAGGACGGCCCCACGCGCCCGGCAAAGGCCAGGCGCATCGCCCCGCCCGATCTCTGGCCGCGCGACCCGCCGGTGCGCTATCGCAAAAGCGTTCCGGACAGCTGGCTGTCGCTGACCATCAGCGAGGGCCGCAACCGCCAGGTGCGGCGGATGACCGCCGCCATCGGCTTTCCCACGCTGCGCCTGGTGCGCTGGCAGATCGGCGCCTGGAGCCTCGAGGGCCTGGCGCCCGGTCAATGGCGGGAGGCGAAGCCTGCCCTGCCCGTCCATGCACGGAAGTCCTGAAGCCCTGGCAATCGCCGCGGGCCATGTCGAAATCCGCCCGGCCCGTTCGTCGGGATGGTGAAGGCGGCCACATGGCCCGCCCAGCCTCAAGGAGGATTTCATGACGCAATACCTGGTCGCCATCCACCTGCCCGACGATTATGATTCCAGCCGGGAGGAGCAGGCCATGATCGACGATATCGATGCGCTCAACGACGACATGGTCGCCGCCGGCATCAGGGTGTTCGTGGGCGGCCTGCGCCCTGCCCGCAGCGCCATGTCGCTCCGGACCGAGCCGGACGGCAATGTCATCGTCACCGATGGCCCCTATATCGAAAGCAAGGAACATGTGGGCGGCTTCTGGGTGCTCGAACTCGCCAGCCAGGAGGAAGCCCTGGCCTGGGGCCGCAAGGCCGCCATCGCCTGCCGCGCGCCGGTCGAAGTGCGCGCCTTCAACTGAGGACAATGCCCATGAAGCCGGCCACGATCGAGGCCTATAACGACGCCCAGGCCGATGCGGACCGCGCCATCTGCCAGGCCCTCCGGCAGGTCATCGACAGGGAACTGCCCGATGCCGAGAGCAAGATCTGGCATGCCCATCCGGTCTGGTTCCTCGAAGGCAATCCGATCGTGGGCTACAGCAAGCTCAAGACCTGCGTGCGCCTCCTGTTCTGGAGCGGGCAATCCTTCAAAACCCCGGGCCTTGCCGTGGAAGGCACCTTCAAGGCCGCCGAAAAGCGCTACACTGCGCTCCCCCAGATCGACGAAACCGCGCTGACCGCCTGGCTGGCCGAAGCCCGGGACATCCAGTGGGACTACAAGAACGTGGTCAAGAACAGGGGCCGGCTGGAGCGGCTCAGATAGTCAGGGTCGGTAGCGCAGCGCTTCGACGAGCCGCGCGAAAGCCGGCGATGTCTGGCCGCGGCTGGGATAATAGAGGTGATAGCCCTCGAAGGTGGGCATCCAATCCGCCAAAACCTGCAAAAGCGCGCCGCTTCGGATATGGGGCAGCGCCGCTTCTTCCGGAATGCAGGCCAGCCCATGGCCCTCCAGCGCCGCCGTCAGCACATGGCTGCCGGAATTGAAGGCCAGTTGTCCCTCGACCCGCACGTTGAGGCGTCTGCCCTCCTTCTCGAACTCCCAGGCATAGAAGCCGCCATAGGTGATCAGCCGCAGGTTGATGCAATTGTGTCCGGTCAGGTCTTCGGGCTGCGCGGGGTGCGGGCGGTCCCTGAAATAGGCCGGGGCGCCGACCACGGCCATCTGCCAATCCGGTGCGATCTGGGTCGCGACCATGTCCTTGGCCACCTGCTCGCCCAGCCGAACGCCGGCATCGTAACCACGCTCGACGATGTCGATCAGGCCATTCTCGGAATCGATCTCGATCTTGATATCGGGATGGTCGTGGGCAAAACGGCTGATCTTGGGCCAGAGGACGCTGCGCAGCGCATGCTCGGCGACATTGAGGCGGATCGTGCCGGCCGGCCGGTCGCGAAAGGCGCTCAAGGCCGCGATTTCTACGGCGATCTGGTCTATGGACGGGCCGACCGTGTTGAGCAGGCGCTGCCCGGCCTCCGTAGTGGAGACGCTGCGCGTCGTGCGCTTGAGCAGGGGAACACCCAGGCGCCGCTCCAACTCCCGGATTGTCTGGCTCAGCGCCGATTGCGAAACGCCCATCGTCGCCGCCGCCTTGGTGAAACTGCGGGCCCGCGCCACGGCGAGGAAAGCCTGCAGGTCACGCATGTCCGCGCCGTAATTCATTAGCTCTCCTAATAGACACAAGTGGATTTTACTGGATTATCGCAGAACCGCAAAGCGCTATGCTGCATCCAGGCAGGAGGAGGTGGTGATTGCGACCAAGTTTGTTTTCGTCGGCGCCATACCCTCGCTGCCGGCGGGACACGAGATGCGCGCGCGCCTTATGGTACCCCCGCGACACCCCGCGCCTAACCCGAGAATATCCATGACCACCGAAACCGCCCCCGCGCATGATGCACCGCAAGCCGAGCACTATCGGGGCGTATGGCTCACGGTCCTGCTCAGCCTGCTCCTTGGCTTCGCCTCGATCTCCACCGATCTCTACCTCCCGGCGCTGCCCAGCATGGCGGCGAGCCTGGGGGCGAGCCAGGGCACGCTCGAATTGACCGTCTCCGGCTACCTGCTCGGTTTCAGCCTGGGGCAATTGTTCTGGGGACCGGTCAGCGACCGTTATGGCCGCAAGGTGCCGCTTCTGGCCGGAGTGGCCATTTTCGCCGTCGGCGCGGCAGGCTGCGCCTTGTCCACCGACGCCTTCCAGATGATCGGCTGGCGCATCGTGCAGGCTCTCGGCGCCAGCGCGGCGGTGGTCATCGGCCGCGCCATGGTCCGCGACCTCTTCGCGCGCGAGGAAGCCGCCCGGGTGCTCTCGACGCTCATGACGATCATGGGCGTCGCTCCGCTTCTGGGTCCCATCCTGGGCGCACAGATCCTGGCGATCTCTTCGTGGCAATATATCTTCTGGACATTGGTGGCGATCGGGCTGGTGACGTCGCTCGGCGTGGTCCGGACCACGGAATCGTTGCCCCGGGACCGGCGCATGGATGCCGGACTGGGCAGCGCATTCGCGCATTATGGGCAGCATCTGCGCAATTCGCGGCTGATGCTTTATGCTGGCGTGCTCGGCTGCTTTGCCGCCGGCGTCTTCGCCTATGTCGCCGGCTCCTCTTTCGTGTTCATCCAATATTACCGACTCTCGCCCGATGCCTATGGGCTGGTATTCGCGGCCGGCATTGCAGGCATCATGCTGGCCAATATAGTCAACCGGCACCTCATCGGACGCTTCAGCAGCGACAGCCTGATGCTCACGGGCACCTTCGTGCGCCTGGCGGCGGGGCTCGTCGTGCTCGGCGTTGTAGCCGCCGGCTCGGACGGCCTGGTCGTCTTCACCGTCGGCCTGGCGGTGTTCGTGGCGATGAACGGCCTGGTCGGCGCAAATGCGGTGGCCGGCGGGCTGGCAAGCGTCGATCATGGCACCGGTTCCGCCTCCGCCCTGCTCGGGTTCGCGCAATATGGGGGCGGCATGGTCGGGTCGGCGCTGGTCGGGGCGCTCGCCGATGGAACGCCCTTTCCCATGGCCATCATCATCGTGGTCAGCGCGGTGGCAACGATAGCTTGCGCGGCCACCCTGAAATACATGAAACACCCCGATTCCGCGCAGCCCTGACCTTAGCGGGGGAGATCGCCTCGCACCGCCCGATTACGACCCGGCCGCTCGCGCCCGCCCCCTTGCATCCTCGGCCAATAATCCGCATATAGGCCCTCGGGAGGTTGGCGCGGACGTGTTCCTCGCCAACCGGGTCAGGTCCGGAAGGAAGCAGCCCCAACGAGATCCTCACGGGTCGATGCCAGCCTCCTACTCAATCTGTTCACAAGTGGGCATATCGGCCCCGCAAATCCGTTCTTGGCTTTTGCGGTCGGACGCGGCTTGCCCTATGGTCCGGGCATGAACGAAGGCAGATTCCCGACAAGGCGGCACACGGACGGGCGGCATGGCTGACAACCAGACCTCGCCCTATCTCGTCCTCGCCCGCAAATATCGCCCGCGCGACTTCTCCACCCTGGTGGGGCAGGATGCGATGGTGCAGACGCTGGGCAATGCCTTCGCGCAGAACCGCATCCACCACGCCTTCATCCTTACCGGGGTGCGCGGCGTGGGCAAGACCACCACGGCCCGCATCCTGGCCCGTGCCTTCAATTACGAGGACGAGACCGGACGCCACCCCACGCTCGACCTGTCGGTGGAGGGCAATCATTGCCGCGCCATCATCGAGGGTCGTCATGTCGACGTGGTGGAGATGGACGCCGCATCCAATACCGGCATCGGCGACATTCGCGAGATCATCGACTCGGTCAAATACGGCCCGGTCTCGGCGCCCTACAAGGTCTATGTGATCGACGAGGTGCACATGCTCTCCACGGCCGCCTTCAACGGCCTGCTGAAGACGCTGGAAGAGCCGCCGCCCTATGTGAAGTTCATCTTCGCCACCACCGAGATCCGCAAGGTCCCGATCACCATCCTGTCGCGCTGCCAGCGCTTCGACCTGCGCCGCATCCCGGCCGAGATCATGTCGGCCTATCTCGAAAAAATCCTCGGCCAGGAAGGCATCGGCTTCGAGCCGGACGCGCTGGCCATGATCGTGCGCGCCGGCGAAGGCTCGGCGCGCGACAGCCTCTCGCTGCTCGACCAGGCCATCGCCCACGGCAATGGCAATGTCAGTGCCGCCACGGTCAAGGCCATGCTGGGTCTGGGCGACCGGGCGCGGATCATCGATCTTTTCGAGGACCTGATGGGCGGGCGGATCGCCGAGGCGCTGACCGCCCTGCGCGAGCTCTACGATCTGGGCGCCGATCCGCAGACCTTGCTCGCCGACCTCGCCGAATTCACCCATCTCGTGACCCGCATCAAGGTCGTGCCCGCCGCGGCCGATGATGCATCGCTCACGCCCGACGAGCGGGTGCGCGGGCAGGACCTGGCCAATCGCCTCTCCATGCGGGCGCTGACCCGGACCTGGCAAATCCTGTTCAAGGGCAATGAGGAAGTCTCCCGCGCCGGCAATGCCCTGCAGGCCGCCGAAATGGTGCTGATCCGCCTCGCCTATGCCGCCGACCTGCCGAGCCCGGACGAACTGATCACCAAATTGACCCAGCAGGGCAATCTGCCTTCGGCCGCCGCGCCGGCGGCGGGCGGCCCTCCGCCCCTGCCGCCGCGCGCGCCTTCCGGCTCGGGCTCCGGGGGCGCGTCGGCACTGCGCGTCGAAGCGCCTTCCCTGGGCGAGCCGGCTACCATGGCCGTCGCCTCCCCCGGCCCGACGCCCAATGTCGCGGTGCAGCCGGCGCTGGCGACCGTCACCAGCTACAAGGATCTCATCGCCCTGGCCACGGCCAAGCGCGACATGCTGGTCAAGCTGGCGCTGGAAAGCCAGATGCTGCCGGTTTCCTTCGAGCAGGGCCGCATCGAGGTGGCGCTGGTCGAGGGCGCCAATCCCAACGTGGTCAACAATCTCTCCGCGCGGCTGCAGACCTGGACCGGGCAGCGCTGGCTGGTCACCGTCTCGACCAAGCCGGTCGAGGGCCTGACCATCAGGCAGGAAAAAGAGCAGAAAAAGGAAGCGGCGACGGCCGCGGCCCATGACGATCCGCTGGTCAAGGCCATATTGGAAACATTTCCGGGCGCCAAGCTGGTGAACGTGACGGTGCGCGATGAAGCCGCCATCATTCCCGAGCTGGCCCCGCCACCATCCGAAGAGGACGACGAATGAAAGACATCATGGGCATGATGAAGGCTGCCGGCGAAATGAAGGCCAAGATGGAGGCCATGCAGGCCGAACTGGCCGAACTGGTGGTCGAGGGCCGCTCGGGCGGCGGCATGGTCGTGGTGGCGCTGTCGGGCAAGGGCGAGATGCGCGGTCTCAAGATCGATCCCACTCTGCTCAAGCCGGAAGATGCCGAGGTGATCGAGGACCTGATCATGGCCGCCTTCAACGACGCCAAGGGCAAGAGCGAGGCGGAAATGCAGCGCAGGATGGCCGAGGTCACCGCCGGTCTGCCCATCCCGCCGGGCATGAAGTTTCCGTTTTGAGCTTTTTCGCCCCCTTGGCGGCGCTCAACGTTCACAGTCTGCTAACCAATTCGCCTTCCAGGTGACACCAAAATGCCGTCCGGCGGACCCGAAATCGAACAGCTGATCCAGCTCATGGCGCGCCTGCCCGGCTTCGGTCCGCGCTCGGCGCGCCGGGCGGTCCTGCACCTGATCAAGCGCAAGGAACAGCTCATGCTGCCCCTTTCGGCAGCGATCGACCGGGCCGTGGCGGCGGTGCGGACCTGCGAAGTCTGCGGCAATGTGGATACCACGAGCCCCTGCTCCATCTGCGCCGATCCGCGGCGCGGCGAAACGGGAATTCTCATTGTGGTGGAAGACGTTGCCGATCTCTGGGCGCTGGAGCGCGCCGGGGTCGGCCAGGTCCGCTACCATGTGCTGGGCGGCGTCCTGTCGCCGCTCGACGGCGTGGGGCCGGACGATCTCAACCTCGAAGGCCTCATCGCCCGGGCGCATGATTATGCCGAGATCGTCCTGGCCATGAATGCCACGGTCGAGGGCCAGACCACCGCCCATTACATCACCGACAGGCTGGCGGGCACCCCGATCAAGGTCACCCGCCTCGCCCATGGCGTGCCGGTAGGCGGCGAGCTCGACTATCTCGACGAAGGCACGCTCAGCCAGGCGCTCAGGGCCCGCACGGAGATCTAGAAAGGATCAGTGCAGGTCGGGCTTGAACTCGTCGCTGCCCTGCCAGACATGGTCGTCATCGACCGGCCCGTCCTCGTCCTCCTCGTAGAATTCCTCCTCGCCGATCAGGGCGTCGCGCGCATCGACATCGTCGGGGGCGAGCGCGTCCAGGTGATCAGCCGGATCGGCGGACATGAGCGCATCGGCACTGCCGGTTTCATCGGCATTCTGCGCATCGCGCTGCAATTCGGCCATGGCCCGGTCGAGTTCCTCGATCATGGCAGCGGGATCCTCGTCGCCGAAATCCCCGCTTTCGCGCGTGACCAATTCGTCGCGCATGTCGCGCAGCCGGGCCAGGCGGTCTTCGACCGGCCGGTCATCGCCATAGAGCAGTTCCTCGATCTCGGTCTGGCTGTAGGGCTGGGCGATGCCGGGCGTGTCGGAATTGTCGAAACTGGTTTCCTGCGGCACGATGCTGCCGGGATTATGGTGATGCTGAACCATGATCTGTCTCCCATAAGCGTCCATCACGAGAGCAGAACGCCGTGTCGCGCCCGCGGTTCGACCTGTCCGAGAGATTGTGATCGTATTGATATCGGGGCTTAGTTCAGGTCGCCCGGCTCCTCGCCCGCCAGGCGCAGGGCCGGCTTGTCGTCGCTGCCCCCTTCCCAGCCCGGCGGCAGGGGCTTGTTCGCCTTGGCGCCGAGTTCGCGCAGCATTTCGACCTGGCGCACGACATTGCCGCGCCCGTTCGATAATTGATTGCGCGCGTCGTCGAAACTGGAGCGGGCCTTGTCGAGATGCCCGCCCAGCTTGTCCATGCTGGCCAGGAACCCGGCCACCTTGTCGTAAAGCGCCCCCGCCCGCTCGGCGATTTCCTCGGCGTTCTGATGGCGCTTTTCGATGTCCCAGACATTGCGCACGGTGCGCAAGACCGTCATCAGCGTCGTCGGCGTGGTCAGCATGACGCCCTTGCTCATGCCGAATTCGACCAGCTTGGCATCGTGCTGGATGGCGGTGGCCAAAGCCGATTCGATGGGCACGAACATCATCACGTAATCGAGGCTGGAGCGGGCCGCGCGGTGATAGGTCTTGTCGCCCAGGGTGGCGATATGGGTGCGCACGGAGGCGATATGGGCGCGCAGATGCTGCTCGCGGTCGAGGTCTTCGCTGTTCACGAAGGCTTCGAAGGCATTCAGCGAAACCTTGGAATCGATGACCAGCCGATCGCCATTGGGCATCAGGATTTCCACATCGGTGCGGACGCGCTGGCCATCTTCGCCAGTATGGCTCTGCTGGACGAAATATTGCTCGCCCTCGCGCAAGCCCGATTGTTCCAGGATGGTTGCGAGGATCATTTCGCCCCAGGCGCCTTGCGTCTGGGAATTGCCCTTAAGCGCCCGGGTCAGGTTCTGCGCTTCGGTGGTGATCTGCAGATTGCTTTCCGCCAAGGCGCGGATGCGCTCGGCCATGGCGGAGCGATCCTCGATCAGGCCGCGATGAAATTCGCCGATCTTTTCCTGCAACGGCTTGAGCAGCACATCGACCTGTTCGCGGTTCTGCTTGCTGAAGGTCTCGCTGTGAGAGCGCAGGACGTCGCCGGCAATGGCCTTGAATTCGTCGGTCATCTGCTGGCGCGCCTCGAGGAAGCGCTTAAGATTGAGCTCGTTCTGCCGCCCCTGTTCGTCAAGCCGGGTGCGCATGGCGGCCAGTTCGGATTGCAGCTCGGCACTCTTGTCGCGCTCGCTGCCGAGCAGGTCGGCGGCGCGCTCGCGCTCCCGTTCGAGCTGCATTTCGAGATCGCGAATGCGCCCGTCGCGCAGGGCGACCTGCTCCTGGAAACTGCTCCGCAGATTGTCGGTCGCTTCCCGGGCGGCCGCGTCGGCCCGCCTGGCACTGGCCCGCGCCGCGGCCACCAGCAGCCCGACCAGACCGGCCAGGATCAGCGCCCCGCCGATCAGCAGGGCCAGGGCGAGGCTGACGGGGATGTCGCCCAGCGTGAAAAGGGTGCGGTCGAGTTCATTCATTCCTCCAGTCTAACCCGATTCTGATGTTCGCAAAATGTTCTTGTTCAAACCGGATTGAAACCGGCCGGAGTTGACCGGAAGGCCGGAAATCGCCATATCGGGGGCAAATCCTTTCCTCGCCGGACTTTCTGCCATGGCTATCCGCCCGATTCTCATCATTCCCGATGCCCGCCTGCGCGCCGTTGCCGACCCGATCATCGAGGTCGACGACGAGATCAAGACGCTGGCCAAGGACATGCTGGACACCATGTACGACGCCCCCGGCATCGGCCTGGCCGCGCCGCAGATCGGGGTGATGAAGCGCATCGTGGTGATGGACCTGGCCGGCGAAGGCGAGCCCCCGGCGCCGCTGGTGATGATCAATCCCGAAATCACCCATTTCGGTGAACAGATGCAGGTGACCGAGGAAGGATGCCTGTCCATTCCCGAGCTCTATTACGAGGTCGAGCGGCCCAATGAGGTCACGGTGAAATATACCGATCTCGACGGCAAGGACGTGACCAAGGCGGCCGAGGGCAAGCTCGCCGTCTGCATCCAGCACGAACTCGATCACCTCGATGGCGTACTCTATATCGACTATCTCAGCCGGTTGAAGCGCGACCGGGTGATCAAGAAGTTCGACAAGGCCGCCAAGCGGGCGGCTGGTTGATACCGCACATTACGTCTTCCCGCTCCTTCGTCATCACCGGGCTTGTCCCGGTGATCCATGCGATGCCCAGAGTGGATTGCCCGGACAAGCCGGGCAATGACGATCATAGGGGCATCCAGACTTAGCGAGGCTCCACATGCGCGTCGTCTTCATGGGTACGCCCGAATTTTCCGTCCCGACGCTGACCGAGATCGTTTCGGCCGGCCATGACGTGGTGGCCGTCTATACGCGCGCACCCAAGCCGGCGGGGCGCGGGCAGGCCGAGCGCAAGAGCCCGGTGCATGAAGCGGCGGAAGCTTTCGGCATTCCGGTCTTCACACCGCGCTCGCTCAAGGGCGCCGAAGAGCAGGCCGTCTTCGCCTCGCTCGGGGCCGACGTCGCCGTGGTGGTGGCCTATGGCCTATTGCTGCCCGCGCCGATCCTCGATGCGCCCGAATATGGATGTCTAAATCTTCATGGCTCGCTGCTGCCGCGCTGGCGGGGCGCCGCGCCGATCCAGCGGGCGATCATGGCGGGCGACAAACAGACCGGCATCGTCGTCATGAAAATGGATGAAGGCCTCGATACCGGCGCCATGGGGCCGACCGAGATCATCCCGATCGGGCCGGACATGATTGCCGGAGAACTGCACGACCAGATGATGCGCCTGGGCGCCGATTTGATGGGGCGGGCGCTGGCCGCGCTGGAGCGGGGCAGCCTCGATTTCACGCCGCAGCCGGACGACGGCGCCACCTATGCCGCCAAGATCGACAAGGCCGAGGCGCATATTGATTTCTCGCAGAGCGCCGAGCAGGTGCATAATCTCATCCGCGGCCTGTCGCCCTTTCCGGGCGCCTGGTTCGAACTGGAGCTTGGCGGCAAGACGGTGCGGATCAAGGCATTGCGCTCCGCCCTGGTGGAGGGGTCGGGTGAGCCCGGCGCCTTGCTGGGCGACGGCCTGACCATTGCCTGCGGCACCGGCGCGGTGCGGCTCGTGCAGGTGCAGCGCGAGGGCAAGGGGGCGATGGACGCGGCGACCTTCCTGCGCGGCGCCGGCCCCCTGCCCGCCAAAACTGTCTGATGGCCCGCTTCAAGCTCATTGTCGAATATGACGGCACCCCGTTCTGCGGCTGGCAGCGGCAGGCCGACCGGCTGAGCGTGCAACAGGCGCTGGAAGAGGCGATCCTGCGCTTTTCGGGAGAAACGGTGACCACCCAGGCCGCCGGGCGCACCGATGCCGGCGTGCATGCGCTGGGCCAGGTGGCGCATTTCGATCTGGGCAAGGACTGGGACCCGTTCCGGGTGCGCGAGGCGCTGAATTACCATTTGCGGCCGCACCCGGTCGTGGTGATTGCCTGCGAGGCGGTGGGGCCCGATTTCGAGGCGCGATTCTCGGCCAAGGCGCGCCATTACGAATATCGCATTCTCAATCGCCGGGCGCCGGCAGCCATCGAACGCAATCAGGTCTGGCATGTGCCGGTGCACCTGGATGCGGAAAGCATGCATGCCGCCGCGCAGCTCATTCTCGGCCGGCACGATTTCACCACCTTCCGCTCCGCCGAATGCCAGGCCAAGTCGCCGATCCGCACGCTGGACGTCCTCGACGTCAGCAGCGATGGCGAGGTGGTCGCCATCACCGCCAGCGCCCGCTCGTTCCTGCATCATCAGGTGCGTTCGATGGTGGGTTCGCTGAAACTGGTGGGCGAGGGCAAGTGGAGCCCGGCCGATTTCCGCGCGGCGCTCGACGCCGCCGACCGCGCGCGCTGCGGCGCGATGGCGCCGGCGAGCGGGCTTTATCTCACCGGGGTCGATTACTAGATCGCCGCCCCCAGGATCGGCTGCAGCATGAAGGCCGCGCCGAGCTGCACGAAGACGAACAGCGCCACATGCGCAGGCCGCAGCGTCAGGATCAGCCGGGCGATATTGACCCAGACGATCATGGCGACGATGCCCAGCGCCAGGAACGGGATGCTGCCGCTGGTGAGCTCCACCATCTGCCCATCTTCCGACAGGGCCATGGGGTGACCGAAGATCACGATGATCGCGACGGCCAGGATGCTCTGGAACAGCGTCACCCAGTTCTGCACCACAACGAAGGGGATGAAGCCATCGCTTCGGCCGAGCAGGCGCAGGACGAGATAGCCGACGCCATATTGCACGCCCAGCGCCACGCCGCCGAGCATGATCGCGCCCGCAGCCGCGCCCGCCGGCGCGCCGCCCCCGATGCCGAACAATTGCGGCACGAAAGCCTGAACCGCCATGCCCACCAGAATGGCGATGAACGAACCGACAAGCCCGACCTGGCGGAAATCGAAAAAGCTCGACGCCTGGCGATTGCCGATGACGAGCGCCAGGCAGCCGCGCGCGGCGCTCAGGAACTCATCGAGGAAGGTCGTGGTCGCTTTGGCCAAGGGCTTTCCTCAATACCTCAGTTTGAAACGTTGCTCAGCATGTAGAGGCTCATCGGCAGACCGACAAGCAGAACCACGGACAGAAATGCAAAAGCCGCGGAAACACCGATGGTCCAGCCGCCGGCCATGCGCCCCAGCCGGAACAGGAAATAGACCAGCCCCACCCAAAGCAGGGGCAGCGCCGGGCCGAGGATCAGCGAGACCAGCGACCCCAGCACCAGATAGGCGATGAGCGCATAGATGCCGGGGACCAGGATCGGCAGGGGCGAACCGGAACTGCGGACCGCAAAGCGGGTGGCGTAAAGCCCCGCCAAGAGGGCCACGAGCCAGAGCGACTGCACCACCATGATATCGAGGAACCCGACCAGGGTGGGTACCCCAACCTCGAAGGAGGCCAGCACGACTGCGAGGAAAGCGAAGACGTAAAACAGCACCAAGGCCGTGACCAGGCCCGCGCTGGTCAGCCGGAAATGCTCTTCCCAGCCGGTCTCGCCGCGCAGGATCATCCACCAGCCGGCAAAGGCCTCTTGCAGGTTCTGCCAGGTCTTCATGCCGGGTTCCCGGCGAAGAAGCGGCGCATGAAGCCCTCGTAGATCTCGGCAAGGCCGGTGAGGTCGCTGAGGGCGATATGTTCGTCGGCCTTGTGCATGGAGGGGCCGACAAGGCCGCATTCCACCACGGGGCCATATTGGGCGATGAAGCGGGCATCGGAGGTGCCGCCGCCGGTCGAATAGTCCGGCGCCTTGCCATTGCGCTCGGCGATGACGGCGGAGAGCGTCTCGATATCGGCGCCGAGCGGGGACAGGAAGGATCGGGACGGCACGCCCGCAATCTCGAAATCCACGCGCGTGCCATTGGCCTCGACCTGCGCGATGCGGCCGCGCACCCAATCGGCCAGCGTCCCGGGCGTCCAGAGATCGTTATAGCGGATATTGAACCGCAGGACGCCGCTCATCGGGATGACGTTGGAGACCGGATTACCGACATCGATGCTGGTCAATTCCAGATTGGAGGCCGGAAAATGCGCGCTGCCGCCGTCGAGCGGTTCGGACGAGAGTGCGGTGGCGACGGCGGCCAGCACCGGCAACGGATTATTGGCCTTGTGCGGATAGGCGACATGGCCCTGAGTGCCGGTGACGGTTACGCTGCCGGAAAAGGAGCCGCGCCGGCCGATCTTGATGCTGTCGCCCAAAGTCTCGGCGGAGCTGGGTTCCCCAACGATGGCGAAATCGAAGTGATGGCCATTTTCCGCCATCCAGCGCACCAGCTTTTCGGTGCCGTTGATGGCGTCGGCCTCCTCGTCATTGGTGATGGCGAGCTGGATGATGCCGGCCTCGGGCGGAATGGCGGCGCAGGCGGCGACGAAGGCGGCGATGCCCGATTTCATGTCGGCGGCGCCGCGGCCATAAATCCGGCCATCGGCAATGCGGGGCTGGAACGGATCGGCGGTCCAATGGGCCGCGTCGCCGGGCGGCACGACGTCGGTATGGCCGGCAAAGAGCAGGCGACGCCTGCCCTCCCCGCGCGTGGCGAAGAGATTATCGACCGGATAGGAGCCATCGCCCTCGAAACGCAGGCGGGTAACGGCAAAGCCGAGCCCTTTAAGCTCGGCTTCCAGCAGGTCGAGCGCCCCGGCCTCCTCGGGCGTGACCGAGGGGCAGGCGATGAGGCGTTCGAGCAGCTTTACCGGATCGATGGCCAAGGCAGGCTCCTTGCTAGTCCCGCAGCAGGTCGTTGATGGCGGTCTTGGAGCGGGTCTGGGCGTCGACCGTCTTGACGATGACGGCGCAGTAAAGGTTGGGGCCCGGCGTGCCGTCCGGCAGGGGCTTGCCGGGCAGGGAGCCCGAGACCACCACTGAATAGGGCGGCACCTTGCCGATATGGACTTCGCCGGTGGTGCGATCGACGATCTTGGTGGAGGCGCCGATGAACACGCCCATGGAGATGACCGCGCCTTCGCCCACGATCACGCCTTCGACGATTTCCGAGCGGGCGCCGATGAAGCAATTGTCCTCGATGATGACCGGGCCGGCCTGGAGCGGCTCGAGCACGCCACCGATGCCGACGCCGCCGGACAGGTGCACGTTCTTGCCGATCTGGGCGCAGGAGCCCACCGTGGTCCAGGTATCGACCATGGAGTTTTCATCGACATAGGCGCCCAGATTGACGAAGCTGGGCATGAGGATAACGCCCTTGGCGATATGGGCGGAATTGCGCACGATCGCCCCCGGCACGGCGCGGAAGCCGGCCTCGCGATAGCGGTTCTCTCCCCAGCCCTCGAACTTGGAGGGCACCTTGTCCCACCAGGACGAGCCATGGGCGCCGCCGGAGATCAGCTGATTGTCGTTGAGGCGGAAGGACAACAGCACGGCCTTCTTCAACCATTGATTGACCTGCCAGGTACCATCGACCTTTTCGGCCACGCGCGCCTCGCCATTGTCGAGCAGAAGCAGGGCGGCATCCACCGCATCGCGAATCTCGCCTTTGGTGGCAAACGTCACCTCGGCGCGGTTCTCGAAGGCAGCGTCGATGATCTGGGCGAGTTGGGCGTGCGACATGGCGGGTCCTCTATGATGTCGCGCGGACCATAGCGGGGACGGTTTGCGTGTCAACGGGGCGTGATGATGCACCGGCCGGCCTCTCGGTGGGCAGGCGCACGTTTGGCAAGCACGATGCGGCACCCTCCCCCTTGCGGCGAAGGGCTGGGGTGGGGGATGGGCGGTAGGATGCCCGCTGGGCAACCAGTGCGCCGGCTCCCCCTCCCAGCTTCGCTAGGCCTTTCGCCAAGCTGCGCTACCTCCCCCGTCAAGGGGGAGGTGAGGGGCCGGCGCCCGCCTACCGCAGGTCCGATGCCGGGTAGACGCCGAGAATGCGGAAATAGTCGGTGAAGAATTTGAGCTCGTCGAAAGCGTGCTGGACGCCGATATCGTCGGGATGGCCTTCGATGTCGGCATAGAACTGGGTGGCGGTGAAGGCGCCGCCGACCATGTAGCTTTCGAGCTTGGTCATGTTGACGCCATTGGTGGCGAAGCCGCCCATGGCCTTGTAGAGCGCCGCAGGCACGTTGCGCACGCGGAACACGAAGGTGGTCTTCACCTTGTTATCCTGTTGCGGCGCATTCTGTTCGGTGGGAGAGAGCACGAGGAACCGGGTGGTGTTGTGGTCGGCATCCTCGATATTTTCGGCCAGCACGTCGAGACCGTAAATCTCCCCGGCAAAGCGCGAGGCGATGGCGGCAACGGACTTGTCCGCCTTCTGCGCGATCTCGCGGGCCGAACCGGCCGTATCCACCGCATTGATGGTTTTCAGCCCATGCCGGGCGATGAAGCGCCGGCACTGGCCCAGCGCCACGGACAGCGACTGAACCGATTTGACATCCTCGAAACGGGCGCCGGGCACGCCGAGCAGCGTCATTTCCACGCGCAGATAGGTCTCACCGATGATGAACAAGCCGCTTTCGGGCAGCAGGTGATGAATATCGGTGATGCGGCCATAGAGCGAGTTTTCCACCGGCACCACGGCGAAGTCGGCGCGGCCGGACTGCACGGCGCTCAGCGTCTCCTCGAAGGTGACGCAGCCGACGAATTCCTCCCCCGGAAACACATTGGCCGCCGCCGCATGGCTGAAGGCGCCGGGCTCGCCCTGGAAGGCAATCTTTTTCGTCATGGCGTGAAAATCCGTTGAACAATGGCCGGGCCGGTTCTTGCGCGAGCGGAGAGAGGTGTCAATCGTGGCGAGGCGTGGTTCTTTGCCCGTGCCATTCGAGCGCAGCTCTCATGGCCTTCGAGCCTAAAATCTCCCCAGCGGAGAGATTTTCCCGCTTTGCGGGCGGCTCGAAGTGTCGCACCGGGGTTTGAGCTGTTGCGCCCCAAGGGGCTTGATACTATCTTCCGCGCGCGCCGGGTTGGTCGGTTGAGGCAGATTCCCTCATGGGAATCGGAATTTTGGGCCAGCGGCGCTTAATGTCCGCAGGGGATGGACCGGCAGAGAGACCAAATGGATTCGTTCGAGCTAAACAAGATTCTAGGCGCCGTCCTCGGCACGCTGTTGTTTGTGATGGGTGTCGGCTTTCTGGCCGAAGCCATCTATCATCCGATTGAAGGCCGCGGCCCCGGCTATGCCCTTCCCGAGCCGGAAGTGGTCGCCGATGCCGGTGCGGTGGAAGAAGAGCCCGCCGTGCCGATCGCCGCGCTCCTGGCCAGCGCCAGCGTCGATCGCGGCGCCGCTGCCGTGCGCAAGTGCCAGTCCTGCCACAATTTCGGCGAGGGCGAGCCCAACAAGCAGGGCCCGAACCTCTACAATATCGTCGGCGCGCCCAAGGCGCACATGCCCGATTTCGCCTATTCGGACATCCTGCTGCAGCAGAAGGCCGAAGGCCAGGTCTGGTCCTATGACAACCTGAACGCCTTCCTCGAAAACCCGCGTGGCTATGCCCCGGGCACCAAGATGGCCTTTGCCGGCGTGCGCTCGCCTGAAGAGCGCGCCGATATCCTGGCCTATCTGCAGACGCTCTCGGGCAGTCCGGTGCCCTTCCCCGAGGCCGACGCCGCAGCGGCGCCCGCCGCCGACGAGCCGGCCGAGGGCGATGTGCCCGCCGCCGCGCCTGCTTCCGAATCGCCGGACAATACCGTTCCGGCCGAAGTGACGACCCCTGCTGCCGGCGGCAGCGAGGTTGAGGAACCCACGGCGCCCGAAGGCGCGGTGGACACCCCCACCACGACGCAGTCCGAAACGCCCGTGCAGGGCACCCCGGTGCAGGAAACCACGCCGGAAGCGCCGCTTTCGGGTGACGAAACCGCACCGACCAGCGGGCAGTAAGCCCTAGACGACGTGAATTACGGAAGGGCCGCGCCAAAAGCGCGGCCCTTTGCTTGAGGACCATGAGAATGCTGCTGCTCCACCTTTCCGATGTCGATGAAGCAAGCTGGGCCAAGGCCTTTGCCGAAGCGCTGGCGCCCTATCCCGTGGTGCGGCGGGGCGACGATTTCGATCCGCGCCAGGTGCGCTACATCTTTGTCTGGAAGCCGCAGGCGGATGCCTTTGCGGGCTTCGACAATCTCAAGGCGGTGTTCTCGCTGGGCGCGGGCGTCGATGCGCTGATGAAGCATCCCGACCTGCCGGACGTGCCGGTGGTGCGCTTCGTCGACAACGATCTCAGCCAGCGGATGAGCGATTACGTGGTGGCCCATGTCACCATGCATCATCGCCAGTTCACCCGCTTCCGCGCCGACCAGAAGGCGCGCCGCTGGAGCCAGTTCTATCCGCCCTCGGCGCAGGAAAGCACGGTCGGCGTCATGGGCATGGGCGTTCTCGGGCAAGATGCGGTGCGCCGGCTCAAGCCGCTGGGCTTCACCCTGCGCAGCTGGAGCCGGACGCCGAGGCCGGTCGAGGGCGTCACCGGCTTTGCCGGCGACGGCGAATTCGACGCCTTCCTGTCAGGCACCGATATCCTGGTCAACCTGCTGCCGCTGACGCCGGAAACCGCCGGCATTCTCAATTACGAGACCTTCACCAAGCTGCGCCGCGGCGGGCTGGCAGGCGGCCCGGTGATCATAAATGCCGCCCGGGGCGGACATCAGAAAGAGGCTGACATCGCCCGGGCGCTGGGCGATGGTGTGCTGGGCGCGGCGAGCCTGGACGTGTTCGAGGTCGAGCCCCTGCCCTCATCCAGCCCGCTCTGGGATATCGAGAACTGCTATATCACCCCGCATATCGCCGCCATTTCGGACATTGCCAGTGGAGTGCGCTATTTCTCCGGCATCCTGCGCGATCACGAGGCCGGCAAGGCGCTGATCAATGTGGTGGACCGCGCCCGCGGGTACTGACACGCAAATTTCACTGGCAGGATCGCCGAATTTGTTCAACCTTAGCGTCCCAACCGTCACCCCTGAGACTGCATGACCGATAGCGCCGCTCCCGCCAAGCTCAGTTTCTACGATCGACTGAAGCTGGCTACCAAGCATCGATTTGCCGAACCGATCCTGGCGGCCCTGTGTTTCCTCGAAGCGATGATCCTGCCGGTCTTCCCGGAAATCATGCTGGCGCCGATGATCATCGCCGACCGCATGCGGGCCTGGCGGCTGGCCACCATCTGCACCGTGGCCTCGGTCACCGGGGGCCTGGCGGGCTATGCCATCGGCTATTTCCTGTTCGACAGCATCGGCCGGCCGATCATCGATTTCTACGGCGCGGGCAATGGCTTTGAAGCGCTGCGCCACAGCTTCAACGAGAACGGCCCGCTGATGATCCTGATCGGCGCGCTCTCGCCGATCCCCTACAAGGTCATCACCATCACCTCGGGCGTGGCGGGTCTCGATATCTGGACCTTCGTGATCTACGGGCTGATCGGGCGCGGCCTGCGCTATTTCGTGCCCTGCGGCCTGTTCTACTTCTTCGGGCCGGTGGCGGGCGAATTCATCGAGAAGCACAAGAAATGGGCCGGCTGGGGCATGATCGTGCTGGTCATTGTCGGCTTCGCCATGGCGCCGCTGCTGTTCCCCAAATCCCATGGCCCGGCCACCGAGATCGCCGTCGAGCAGATGACGGCGGTGGACGAGGTGGTGCCGCGCGAATTGCTGCCCAATCCCGGTGAACTGCTGACCGATACCGAGACGGCCCCGGCCACCAATCCGGGCAACTAGAGCTCGAGCACCCAATATTGGCCATTGAGGTCGGCGCCGAAGGAATGGTGCCGCTCCTCCCGCGCCAAGGTGAAGCCGGCTCCCTCATAGATGCGACGGGCCGAGACCAGGCAATCCTGGGTCCAGAGCATGATGCGGCGATAGCCGGAAGCGCGGGAAAAGGCCACCGCCTCCGCCACCAGGCGCTTGCCCACGCCCTGTCCGCGATGGGCCGGCTCGGTATAGAGCATGCGCAATTGCGCGGTCCCTTCGGGCTCGCCGGCCGCCGGGATGATGAAGATCGAACCGGCGATCTCGCCCCCCTGTTCGGCCACCCAGAGTGATTTGGGCGGGCTGGCGGGGGCCGCCTCATATTCGGCATAGATCGTGGTGATCAGCGTTTCGAATTCACCGTTCCAGCCCTGTTCGAGATGGTAGAGCAGGCCCTGGCGGTGGATCAGCCAGCCGATATCGCCGATCCGGGGTGGCCGCAGGATCAGCGGCGCGGACGGCTCGGACGGCGCCAGCACAGTGCGGATACGTGCCATGGAGCCCACCAGATCGCGACGACGGATTTCGTCCAGCGGGGCGATCAGGGCGTCTATGGCCGCATCGCTGGCTCTGTCGAAACCCTCATAAACCGCCTGGCCGCGTGGCGTCAGCGCCATGTTGTTGGCGCGCCTGTCGCCCGGATCGGGGGTGATCGCGAGCAAGCCGAACCCATCCAGACGCCGCACCATCCGGCTCAGCTGGCCCGGATCCATGCCGAGCTCGCGCGCCAGTTCGCTGGCGGCGGTGACCGCGCCGCGCTTGCCCAGTTCGTAGATCACCCGCGCATCGCCCAGCGAGAAGGGACTGTCATGCATGCCCTCGTCGAGCAGGCCGATGATCTTGGTATAGAAGCGGTTGAAAGCACGGATATGGGCGATGTCGTCGGCGCGTATGGCCATTTCCGGCTCCGGGGAACAATTGTTGACACCGTCAATCATTTGATTGACTGTGTCAACTACATTGTTCAGCGCCCATAACGCTCCCGGATCAGCGCGTGCAGCGCGCGGATACCCTGGTCGGTGGCGCCGATAGGGCGGCCCGGCCGGGCTTCAGGCGCCCAGCCGAAAATGTCGAGATGCAGCCAGGTATTCGCCTTCTTGACGAAGCGGCGCAGGAACAGCGCGGCCGTCACGGAACCGGCATAGCCGCCCGAGCCGGTATTGTTCATGTCGGCGATCTTGGAGGAGAGCTGGCTGTCGTAATTGCCCCAGAGCGGCATGGGCCAGAGCGGGTCTTCGACCCCGGCGCCGAGTTCGGCCAGGCGTCCCGCCACGGCGGCCTGGTTGGAATAGACTGCCGGCAGGTCCGGGCCCAGGGCCACGCGGGCGGCGCCGGTCAGCGTCGCCATGTCGACCAGGAGGTCGGGCGCTTCCTCATCGGCCAGGGCCAGGGCATCGGCCAGGATCAGCCGGCCCTCGGCATCGGTATTGCCGATTTCGACCGTGAGCCCGGCGCGGGAACGCAGCACGTCGCCCGGGCGAAAGGCCGCGCCGGCAATGGCATTTTCCACCACCGGCAGCAGCACCCGCAGGCGCACCGGCAGGTCGGCCGACACGATGGCATGGGCCAGGCCCAGCACATTGGCGGCGCCGCCCATGTCCTTTTTCATCATCAGCATGCCGGCGGCCGATTTGATGTCGAGCCCGCCCGTATCGAAGGTCACCCCCTTGCCCACCAGGGTGACCTTGGGATGGGCGGGATCGCCCCAGGCCAGATCGACGAGGCGCGGCGCCTGCATGCTGGCGCGGCCCACGGCATGGATCATCGGGAAATTGGCGCCGAGCAGCTCGTCGCCGGCAATGACGCGGATATCCATGCCATTGCGCCGGGCAAAATCCTGCGCCGCCTGTTCCAGCGCATCGGGGCCCAGATCGTTGGCCGGTGTATTGATGAGGTCGCGGGCCAGACTGGCCGCCTCGACCTGGCGATCCACCTCGGCCGCGTCGGCGCCGGCCGGCAGCACCAGCGTCGGCGCGAGCTTGGCCTCGCGATAGCGGTCGAACCGATAGGCGCCCAGGCGGAAGGCGATGGCGGCCAGCGTCGGATCGCCATATTCCCCCTCCAGCCTGTAGCTGCCTTCTGGCAGCGCGGCAGCGGCAAGGCCCGCCAGGAAGGGCGCACGTCCCTCGACGGGGCCGGTGCCGAAAAGCCAGACCGAAAGCCCGCCGTCCTCATCGGGCACGGCCAGGAGCCGCCCGCGCTGGCCGGAGAAATTCTGCGCCGCGGCCCAGGCGGCGCCCCGGGCATCCAATCCCGCCCCGTCCAATCCGCCTTCGGCGACGAATTTGAGGGGAATGGTAACGGGATTGGCCATGATGAACTCCTTTGTCTCGACGCCGGTTCTAGTGCGTTTCGCGCCGCCACGGAAGCGGCAGGACGCCAAAGCGCCCCGGCCTGTCGGCAGGAGGTGGGGGGCGTTCCCGGCCGGGCCGGTTTAACCGGACGTTAGGGTTAATGATCTATTGCTTCGGGGTCGGCGGCGCGGGCAAAAGCGCTGTCCGGCGGGAGTCCAACGTGTCGCAGCTTCGCCGCCTTTCCTGGATCCTGCGCCCCCTGCTTCTGGCAGGCGTGGCCGCCATGGCGCTTTCCGCCTGTGCTTCCAATCGCGCGCCGGCGGGCGGTTCGGATTATACGGCACTGGCGGGCGGCAAGGGCCAGGTCAGCCTGGCGGAACTGACCGAGCGCTATCGGCGCAATCCGCGCGACCGCGCCGTGGTCATCCAATATGCCAGCGCCCTGCGCGCCGTGGGACAGCCCGAACAGGCCATTGCCGCGCTCGAACAGGCCATGCTCGCCTATCCCGACGATAAAGCCATTCCGATCGCCTATGCCAAGGCGCTGACCGCGGCCGGCCGGTTCGACCAGTCGCTAACGGTGATCGGCAATGTGCTGCGCCCGGATGCCCCGGACTGGAATGCGCTTCTGGTGCAGGGCGCGACGCTGGACCAGATGGGCCGCCACGAGGAAGCGCGCCGCATCTATGCCCAGGCCGCCATCATCGCGCCGGGCGAAGCCTCGATCGAGACCAATCTGGGCCTCTCCTATGCCATGACCAACGATCTGGGCCGGGCCGAGCAGCATCTGCGCCGCGCCGTGCAGATGCGCGGCGCCTCGGCCCAGACCCGGCAGAACCTGGCCCTGGTGGTCGGGCTACAGGGAAGGTTCAGCGAAGCCCGCGCCCTTTATGCCGCCGAATTGCCGACCCAGCAGGTCGAATCCAACATGGCCTATATCCGCGCCCTGCTGACCCAGCAGAATCGCTGGGACCTGATCGAGAAAAGCTGAGGCGGGGGTTGGCCCTGATCGTCACCTCGAGCAGGTATGCCGGATGCACGATGATGGACAGACGTTGATGGACGAAGCCGGCCTTATAGAGCGCACAAAGAATCCAGCCACGCGGGAAAGCCTGCGACGCGACCTCGAAGGCATGGGCATCGGGGCGGGTGACGTGGTTCTGGTCCATTGCTCGCTGCGCTCACTGGGTTGGGTCAGCGGCGGACCCGTTGCTGTCATACAGGCCCTGCTCGATGCGGTGGGAATTGCCGGCACCATAGCCATGCCGGCCCATTCTGCGGGGCTGACAGACCCGGCGAACTGGGGACAACCGCCTGTGCCGCCGGCCTGGATTGAGATCATTCGCTCAAGTATGCCGGCCTATGAACCGGCCACGACGCCAACCAGCAATATGGGCGCGGTAGCCGAAATCTTCCGCACCTGGCCAAAGGCGCGGCGTAGCGCACATCCCGCAACATCCATGACCGCTTGGGGCCGACAGGAGGACGAGATCACCGCTCGTCATGATCTAGGCGACCCTCTAGGACCCACATCGCCATCGGGCGCGCTCTATCGTTCAAATGCAAAAATCCTGCTAATCGGTGTGGGCTTCAACCGCTGCACGGCCCTGCATCTTGCAGAGCACATTCGCTGGCCCGATCGGCCCAGTGTTCGGGAAGGGGCTCCGATCCTCGTCGACGGTGAACGTCAATGGGTGGAGTTCGAGGTTCCACAGATCATGGATGACGACGAGTTCCTACCCGTAGGCGATGCCGCTCTGGCGTCGGGCGTGGCGATTTCGGGCAATGTCGCGCTGGCCCCGTGCATAATTGCCGGCATGCCGCAGCTTGTCGATTTCGCTGTCGATCACTGGCGCGCGGCAAAGCATCCGGCCACCCCTCGATAGCACATCGTCTGGCAATCACCCGTTGATGTCCGTCGGCACCCGAGGCTGCCGCAGCCGTTTCAGCTCGACGCTGAAACGCCTAATCTCGACTGGCTATTGCGGCCTTCGCCTGGTCAATGAAGCCTCGTTTCAGCTCGTTATATTGCGCCCGCCCCACCGGAGCCGCCGCAATCGCCGCCTCCTTTGCGGCAATGTAGCTTTTGCGGAGACGTTCATCCCGCCTCAGAGCGTCCCGCAATTGCAGGTTCGAGGTCCAGGATGGCCCCTCGAATTCAACGACATGGAGCAGGTGCGTCCGCTCGCTGCTGTCCCGGCCTCTTCCGAAAATGTAGTGCCCCGGAACGCCCGCATGCGCTGCATAGTCATACCCCAAGCCTCCCAGCGGCTCGGCGCATTCCTCCCAGAGCGCCAGCGGAGACACGCCGACCAGAATGTCGATTATCGGCTTTGCTCTCATACCCTCGACGGCGGTTGACCCGTAATGCTCGACGCCCCTGGCGAGGGGGCCAAGGGCGGCTTGGATCCGGTCACGTTCCGCCTCAAATTCCAGCTTCCAACCTGGTTGGAAATCGACCAGATAGTTTATCCCGTGCTTCAGCCCAAGCATTCGGCCCTCGTGGTGGCTGCAACCCACCCCCATAACTATCGCCGCTGCCCCGGCAGCCCCAGCCGCGCCCTCAACCGCCCCCGATGGTCGAGGCCACCGAGCCGGTGAACACCTTGATCATGGCCGGGGAGAGGATGACGATGAACAGCACCGGCAGGAAGAAGACGATCAGCGGCACGGTGAGCTTGGGCGGCAGAGCGGCGGCCTTCTTTTCGGCTTCCATCATGCGCGCCTCGCGGCCTTCCTCGGCCATGACGCGCAGGGCCTGGCCCACCGAAGTGCCGTAGCGATCGGCCTGGATCAGCGCGGTCATCACCGCCTTGACGCCATCGAGGCCGGTGCGGCGGCCCAGATTTTCATAGGCGCGGGTGCGGTCCTCGAGGAAGGACAGTTCCGCCATGGTCAGGGTCAGTTCCTCGGCCAGTTCGGGGCTCTGTCCGCCGATCTCGCGGGCGACGCGCTTGAAGGCGTGTTCCATCGACATCCCCGCCTCCACGCAAAGCAGCAGCAGGTCGAGGCAATCGGGCCAGGAGCGGCGAATGGAATGCTGGCGCTTCTGGATGCGGTTCTTGAGCAGCAGGACCGGCAGATAGGCGCCCACCAGCCCCGCGCCGATGGCATAGACGAGGTTGAGATATGCCGGGCGGCCGCCGGGCGCCAGGACAAGAAAATAGAGCGCGGCCAGCACGAAGATGACGATGGGCGTGGCGAAGCGCTGGAAGAGATAGGTGGTCAGCGCCCCCTGCCCCCGCTGGCCGGCCATGGCCAGCTGGTCGACGGTATTCTCGTCCTGGAACGCCTTCTTGAGGTCGAAGCGGTCCACCGCGTTCTTCATATAGGACTTGGTTTCGGAGCCGCGGCGGATCGAGGCGCGGGCATCCTGCGGGCCGGTGCCGCGCAGGCGGGCCATTTCCTCGGCCCGCATCTTGTCGCGCTCCAGCGCCACGCGCTTGATGCGGCCCTTCATCTCCTGGCGGACGATGAGCGAGGAGCCGAAGGTGAAAACCACGGCGGCCGCCGAGATGGAGGCCAGGACGGCGATGAGGAAATCGCCGCGGGTGAGAAGATCGACGATGTTCATATATCCATCCCCCCGGCCATCAGAACTCGAAGCGCACCATGCGGCTCATGACGAAAATCCCCGTGGCCAGCATGATCACCCCGACGGCGAGGCAGACCTGGCCGATGGGCGTGGCGATGAGCGGCAGCAGGTAGGCGGGCGAGACCAGCGAGACCAGCACCGCCACCACGATGGGCAGCGAGCCGATAATGCCGGCCGAGGCCTTGGCCTCGGAGGACATGGCCTTGACCTTCTGCTTCATCTTGCGGCGATTGCGCAGCACGCGGGCCAGATTGCCCAGCGCCTCGGAGAGATTGCCGCCCGATTGCTGCTGCACCGAAATGACCACGACGAAGAAATTGACTTCCGGCAGCGGCACCCGGTCGAGCAGGATCTGCACCGCATCGGTCATGGAAAAGCCGAAGCTCTGCTGGTCCAGCACGCGGCCGAATTCGGATTTCACCGGCTCCTTGGTGTCCTTGGCGACCACGCGCATGGAATCGTTGAGCGGCAGGCCGGTCTTGACGCCGCGCACGATGGCTTCGATGGCATTGGGCAATTCGTCCAGGAACCGGTCCTGATATTTCTTGCGCTTGCGCGTGACATACATGCGCGGCAGCAGGTAGCCGCCGGCGACCGCGAAAATCGCGGCGAAATAGAAGGGCATCTGTGCCAGGATCAGGACGAGGAACAGGCCGGCGCCCAGGATCACGCTGTTGCGGATGAAGGCCGCCGGGCTGATGGTCATGCCGGCCTGGAACAAGAGATCGGCAATGGTCAGGCGCTTCTTGGCGTTGAGTTCGTCCGCCTGGGCCTTGAGCACGTCCTGCACGTTCTTGCGGCGGGATTCGCGCGTGCGGTTGGCGTCGGCCTCGCGACGATTGGCGCGCAGGTCGCCCTGAAAGGCCTTGCGGCGCTGATCGGCGCGCTTGTTGCCCAGGGCCGAGGGCACCAGCGCGAAACCGGCGGCGCCGATTGTGACCATGGCGAGCAGCGCGAGCAGCAGGGTGTTCATCGCCGCTACATCCCCAGGATTTCGTGCTGCTCGGTATTGGCCCGTTCCAGGGCCTCGACCAGGTTGGCTTCTTCGTTGAAATAGCGGGCGCGCTCGGTGAATTGCGGCTTGGTGATGCCGGTGGAGCGGTGCTTGCCGATCAGCATGCCACCCGAATCCTCGCCCAGGATGTCGTAGACGAACACGTCCTGGGTGACGATGACATCGCCTTCCATGCCCAGCACTTCGGTGATGTGGGTGATGCGGCGCGAACCGTCGCGCAGGCGGGCGGCCTGCACGATGACGTCGATGGAGGAGACGATCATCTCGCGGATGGTGCGGCTGGGCAGGGCATAGCCGCCCATGGTGATCATGGATTCGAGACGGGAAAGGGCTTCGCGCGGGCTATTGGCGTGCAGCGTGCCCATGGAGCCGTCATGGCCGGTATTCATGGCCTGGAGCAGGTCGAAGGCCTCCGGGCCACGGACCTCGCCGACGATGATACGCTCGGGACGCATGCGCAGGCAGTTCTTGATGAGATCGCGCATGGTGATCTCGCCCTCGCCCTCGAGATTGGGCGGGCGGGTTTCCAGCCGCACCACATGGGGCTGCTGGAGCTGAAGTTCGGCCGAGTCCTCGCAGGTGATGACGCGCTCGTCCTTCTCGATGAAGGCGGTGAGGCAGTTGAGCAGCGTGGTCTTGCCCGAACCGGTACCCCCCGAAATCAGCACATTGGCGCGCACCCGGCCCAGCACGCGCAGCACCTCGGCCCCCTCGGGCGAGATGGAATTGTATTTGACCAGCTGCTGGAGGGTCAGCTTGTCCTTCTTGAACTTGCGGATGGTGAGCGCGGCGCCGTCGATGGCGAGAGGCGGGGCGATGACGTTGACGCGGGAGCCGTCGGGCAGGCGCGCGTCGCAGATGGGCGAGCCTTCGTCGACCCGGCGGCCGACCTGGGACACGATGCGCTGGCAGACATTCATCAGATGCGCGTCATCGCGGAAGCGCACATTGGTCAGCCGCACCTTGCCGCCGACTTCGATGTAACATTTCTGGCTGCCGTTCACCATGATATCGGCGATGTCGTCGCGCGCCAGCAGCGGCTCCAGCGGGCCGTAGCCCAGCACGTCGTTACAGATATCCTCGAGCAGGTCCTCCTGCTCGGAAATCGACATGACGATGGATTTGAGCGCGATGATTTCCGAGACGATGTCGCGGATTTCCTCGCGCGCCGCCTGGTTCTCCATGGTGGCGAGCTGGCTGAGATCGATCGAGTCGATCAGCGCGTTGAAGATGGCGGACTTGGTCTGGAAATATTCCTTGGCGCGCTGGGCGTCGGCGGGGGCGCGCACATCGAGCACCTCGTCGGTGGTGCGCATGCGGGCGGCCATGGCGTCGCCATCGCCGGCGCGCCGCTGGGTCGGCTGGGCCGCCGGCATCGCCACCGGGGCGGGCGGCGGGCTGGCGACGGGCCGGGGCGCTTCGCCGATCCCCGGCGTATTGCCTCCGAATGTGGTGCGCTTGCCAAACATCTCTATCCGTCCTCGGTGCGTTCCTGGACCGCTCAGGCCCGCTTCTTGAACAGGGTGGGCAGCTTGAGCAGGCTGGCGGCCCTGCCCGCGCCATGGCTGACCTGCCGGCCGGTGACCTGCATGCCGATGGCGGCAAAGGCCTCGTTGGCCTTGTGATTGGCCGAGACCTCGGCAATCATCTGGCCGTTATTGGCGGCGGTGCCGAACGTGGCCGCGTCGAAGCCGATCTGCCCGATCAGCCGGCATTCCACCGAGGAGGCGAATTCGGCGGCGCCGATTTCGGGCCTTCGGGGCAGGCCCTGCTTGTTGAGCACCAGGCTGATGGCGTTGTCGACCGGGCGCAACGCCTTGATGGCATCGACCAGGTTCTTGGCATTGCGCAGATTGGCCAGGTCCGGCTCGGCCACGATCACCACCTCGTCGAGCGAGGCCAGGGTCTGGCGGGTCCAGGCATTCCAGGCATGGGGAATGTCGAGCACGATCACCGGCACGCTCTTCTGGCAGATTTCGATGATCTGCTCGAAATCGCGCTCCTCGAAATCCCAGGTCCGGTCCAGGGTAGCCGGCGCGGTCAGCAGGTTGATGTGATTGGCCGCCTTGCTCATCAGGCGGTCGAGCATGGTCTGGTCGACCTTCTGGCTGGCCAGCACCGCATCGGCCAGGCCATGGGGCGGGTCCTGGTTGAAGTTGAGCCCGGCCGTGCCGAAGGGCAGGTCCATGTCCACGATCAGGCAGTCCTGCCGCAAATTGGTGGCTATGGCCCAGGCGACATTATGCGCCGTGGTCGAGCCCCCTGCCCCGCCCTTGGCCGAGACGAAGCCGATGGTGCGCCCGATGGGCGCGGCCCCTTCGGCGACATAGAGTTCGGTGATGGCGGTGACGATGTCGGCGGTGCTGGCGGGCAGCACGATATATTCGGAAATGCCCGAGCGGATCAGGTCGCGATAGAGCAGCACGTCGTTGACATGGCCGAGCACGATCACCCGCGTGGAAGCGTCGCACACCTCGGCCAGCCGCTCCAGCGCCTTGGGAATGTCCCCGGGGGGCAGGACGGTCTCGATGATGATCAGATTGGGCGTGGGATTGGACTTGTAGGTCTCCACCGCCCCCTCGATGCCGCCATTATGGGTGGTCAGCGCCACCTTGGACATGCGCCGGTCATGCAGGGCGCTCTCGACCAATTGGGCGGTCTGGGAATGCTCGCAGAAGGCCTGGATGGTGATGCGGGGAACCAGGCGCGCGCCCGAGGCGATCTCGGAACCGGGTTCTTCAACCTTGGGAGGCTGGTCGGGAGTGAGGAAACGCATGGAAGAACTGCTCCTGATCCGCGATCAATCCAGGACGAAACCGACCGAGCCGGAATAGCCCGAGCGGAATTCGCCGGTGGCGCCGACGCCGTAGATATGTTCGAGCCGGCCGAGGAAAACCGCTTCGGCATCGCCGCCGATCAGCACGCTGTCGGTGGGCACCGGGATGGAATTGGCCGGGCTGGGGCTGACCAGATAGGGGGTTACCAGAACCACCAGTTCGGTCTGCTGGCTGCGATATTCGTTGGACCGGAACAGCGCGCCCAGGATGGGAATATTGCCCAGGCCGGGAATCTGGTTCATGTCCCTGCTCGAGGTTTCGCTCAGCAGGCCGCCGATCGCCAGGGTCGTGCCCGGCGCCAGTTCCACCGTGGTCTTGACGTCGCGCCGGCTGAGGCTGGTGGTGCCCGCCTGCAATTCGGAGACGCCGGTATCGACTGCCAGGCCGATGGCGCCGCTGGATTTCACCGTCGGCGTGAAGTTCAGCCGCACGCCATATTCCTTGAAGGTGGTGTTGATGGCGCCGTTGGAATCCCGGGTGCTGATGGGGAATTCGCCGCCAACCAGGAACGAGGCCATCTGGCCCGAAATGGCGGTCAGCACCGGCTGAGCGAGAAGGCGCAGGGCATTGCGGTTTTCCAGCGCCTTGAGCGTGGCGTTGAGCTGCACGTCGCCCATGGGGAAGCTGCCCGTGCCGGTAAAGGCGGTGGTATTGGTGTTCGGGGTGCTGTTGAAGCCCAAAGCCACATTGCCGATGGTCGCCGAGCCGGACAGATTGATGCCGAGCTGCTTGGCGACATCGCGGCGGATTTCGGACACGGTGACCTGCAGCATAACCTGCTGGGCGCCGGCGACATCGATGATATTGGCGACATTCTCCGCGCCGCCGGCAAACTGCACGGCGATGGCGCTGGCGCGCTCCCTGTCCTCGGCGGTCCGCACGTTGCCGGTCAGCACGACGCGATTGGTATCGCCCAGGGTGACCGATTCAACGCTGATGTGGGAACCGGGAATGACGCGGGTCAGCGCCGCCTCGAGCGCATTGCCGACCTGGGAGGGCTGCTCGATGACGCGCAGGTCCAGCACCTGGATGGTGCGGCCATTGTCGTCCAAGAAGAAGATATTGGTGTCGCCGCCGGTAATGCCCTGCACGATGGCGCGGGTCCGGGTCCGCATAATGGCCGCCGCCACATTGGGCTGGGAGACGATGACCTCGGCCACCCCTGCCGGCAGGTCGACGATCATGGATTTGTTGAGTTCCACATCCATCTTGCGCACCGCCCCATAGGCGGTGCCGGCTATGGTCACCTGCGCCTGGGCCTGGGCGAGGGCCGGCATTGCCGGCAGAGCCGGCGCCAGCATCGCGGCCAGCAGGGCCGGGAGCAGCGCCATCCGGATCGGACGAGCGAGCATAAAGGCTTTTGCGTTCTGCATCTTCACGCCCCTATTGCGGCAGGACCTGCGGCATTTCGACTGCCGGCTGGAACTGATTGTCTGCGGAATAGCCGGTTTCTTCGGCGGAATGGAAAGAGCCGTTCGGCTGCTGGCCGGAGCTGGCGCCGGTGATGACGCTCTGCTCCCGGCCGGCGCGAATGATGCGCACGGCCTGGTTCGAGGCAGTGGCCAGGCCCGGATCGGCGCGGTTGAAATCGGCGACCGAGCGCAGGGTCAGGCTCAATTGCCCACGCGTCGAGGCGTTGATCAGGATTTCGGCCTGGGCCGGATCGAGTTCGAGCGTGGCGATGGTGCTGCTGTCGAAGGTGACCGGCTGCGGGCTCGTGCCGTCGCCCTCGGTATTGCCGCCGCTGGTGCCCATTTCGCCCAGGCGCTTGCCGATGGCCAGCACGCGCACGTCCGACAGGATGACCTCGGAGCGCTGCCCCATCGCCGAAGCGCTGGTCAGGACCACATCGACGTGATCGTTGGGAACGATGAAGCCGCCAGCGCTGGAGGCCGCGGTGACGCCCACCGAGACCCCGCGCTTGCCCTGAGCCAGGACGGCGGAGAGATAGCCCTGGTCGGAGCGGACCAGCTTGGCCTCGCGGATCGGTTCGCCGGGGAAGAATTCGAACCGCGCCACGGCGTCGGTCAATTGCGCCGGCGCATCGGGCATGGCGGCCACGGTCACATATTCGGGGCGCAGCGCGCCTTGCGGCCAATCCTGCCATTCCACCGAAGCCGGGCCGAGCCGCTCGCCGATGCCGATGGCCGCCTTGGCCACCAGGATCTGGGTCTTGGCTTCCTCGACCACCTGGGTGACGACCTGCGGCTGGGGCGCAGGGGCGCCGCCCCGGGTAACCAGGAAGGCGGCGAGCCCCCCGGCCAGAACGGCCACCAACAACAGGATAATACGTGCCGGCCTCATGACCCACTCCGGTTGCATGTCGGGCCCATGCCCAATTCCACCGGCTGGACTATGAAAGCAAACGGTCAAGTTTTAGTTAATCAGCGCTTTTCAAGAAGCGTTAACAACTGATGAATACTCGCGATTTGCGAGTAATGACTAAAGGCCGCCAATAGCTTTGACGAGTGAGATAGACCGTATAAGCAGAGATCCCATGTTCTTAGTGCTTCTGGAGGTTCGGACTTGACGAAAGCGACGCCGGCGCCCGCCCTATCCCGACGTTCGCTGCGCTGGCCCAGAACGATCTAGATCGTTTCACGTTTAGACGGACACGGCTGAATGTGGACTGCTTTACGGGCATCTGACCCAATCAGGATCGTCACCCTCGGGCCTGACCCGAGGGTTCTTTGTTTTTGGCCCTATCGCAAACGCCCTCGGGGCGAGCCCGAGGGTGACGATCAGTGGGTAGGGTGGCTCAGCTGTCCACCGATGCCCCTCCCTCAAACCCTCCTCTTTAGGGTGAGGGAAGCAAAAGAGCCGCGGTTCCAGCTGAATGAACCGATCTAGGCGGCGAGGCGCTCGAAGATGGCGGTATTGGAATAGGTGAGCAGCCCGGCAATGGCCATGGCGATGCCATAGGGCACGCCCTGCTTGGGATCGTGCAGGCGGTTGAGCCATTCGAAGCGGGCGATGAGGGGCGTCAGCGGCATGCGGCGCAGAATGAGGATGATCAAGGTCAGCGCGCCGCCGAGCAGGGCCGTATAGGCCAGGTAGGGCAAGGTCAGGCCGAAGCCGAGCCAGAGCGTCGTCGCGGCCGCCAGCTTGGCGTCGCCGCCACCGATCCAGCGCAGGGCGAACAGCCCGAAGGCGACAACCAGGACAACCAGGGCGCAAAGCACATGCATGGCGAATTGCTGCAGGGGCAGTTCGACCGCCAGCGCCATGACCACGAAGCCGGCCGCCAGCAGCAGCACGAGCTTGTTGGAGATGCGCATGGTCAGCAGGTCGGACGAGGCCGCGAAGGCCATGGCCAGAGGAAAGAACAAAAGCGCAAGCGTGGACATGATGATGATTCCGACAATCCCTGCCCCCAGATTGCCCGGCCGATCTTAAGAAACGTCAAATAAAAAGGGAAGGCCGATGGGCCTTCCCTTTCATATCCACCGTAAGCAGAATATTAGGTACCGCTGCCGTCCGGAACGGTAACGTTCAGCGTGTTGGCGATACCGTTGAAGAGGTTACCGAGATTGGTCCCCAGCAGCGAGGCGGCGGCGATGATGCCGACGGAGATGAGCGCGGCGATCAGGCCGTACTCGATTGCGGTCGCGCCCGACTCGTCCTGCGCGAAACGTGCGAAAATGTTCATTCCCAGGCTCCTTTTTACACGTTCTCGAGTGACGGCTATGTCGGACACGTCACACAACGAACATGTCGCGAAGCTAGCCAGCACCTATTGAAATAGCGTTAATCGAGACCCCGCCCTTCAACTTCAGGCGCCGCATATTTTTCTTAGTAATCAAGACGTTAAAAAACAACTTTGCATTCTATACATTCGTGAGCGGCCCGCGCCTATGTAATATAGAAGCGTATTCTTTCTGCGCAGCACCCTCAGCAACCTCAGCCGTATTATTACCCGGCCCGCCCTTAACGCATCGGCGGGATTGGCGCGTTTGCCAAGTATTTACCATTCTGGCGGATCGTAAAGCCAGTATCGCCCTGTTCCCGGAAAGCCCGCCATGTCCCGAATTGCCGCCGCCCTGCTGCTTGCCGCCGGCCTCTTCGCGCCATTGCCCGCCCTGGCGCAGGACGGGGGGCCGATCAATGTCAATGTGAACATGGCCCGGGTGCTGCGCATCAGCGCCCCGGCCGCCACGGTGATCGTGGGCAATCCGGGCATCGCCGATGTGACCATCCAGGACCCGACCACGCTGATCCTGACCGGCAAGAGCTATGGCCAGACCAATCTGATCGTGCTGGACGGGCGCGGCGAGCCCATTGCCGACACCATGGTGGAAGTGGTGCAGATGCAGGCCGGCGTCATGACCGTCTATCAGGGCCAGGCCCGCACCACGCTTGCCTGCGCACCCACCTGCCAGCCGGTGGTGATGATGGGCGACGACAACGCCTTTGCCGGGCAGACCCTGGCCTCCTCGCAATTGGTGCAATCGGCCGCCAATTGAGGCGCAAGCCTTTATTCACCATGACACGGATCGAGCGCTTTTCGCGCCGTTCCGCTAACTCGCCATTAGCGCTCTGCCCCTAGGGTCGCGCGGTACGCAATTCCGCTTGGGCCATGAGCAATCCTTTCGCCAGCTTTATCGACGGGGTCCGGAGCCGCGGGCGCGCCCTGCGCCGCGACGAGCGCGCCGTCACGGCGGTGGAATTCGGCCTTTTGGCCTTTCCCTTCTTCCTGATTATTGCCGGCATCCTGCAGACTTCGGTGATATTCCTGTCCAGCCAGGTGCTGGAAAGCGCCGTGCACGACGCCTCGCGCCAGATCCGCACCGGGCAGGTCCAGCAATCGGGCGGCACGATCGAGACCTTCCGCCAGCAGGTCTGCGACCGGCTTTTCGGACTGTTCCCCGATTGCGCGGGCCTGCATATGCGGGTGGTGGAAGTCACCAATTTCCAATCGGCGACCGTGGTGGTGCCGGTGGACCCCGCCTGCGCGTCGGAATGCCAATGGACGGTGCCCGAGGCCTGGACCCCCGGCACGGGCCGCAGCGTGGTGCTGGTGCAGGTGCATTATCGTTATCCGGTGCTGCTGCAATTCGGCCCCCTGGGCATGGCCAATCTGGCCGATGGCAAGCGGCTGATGGGCACGGCGGCCGTGTTCCAGAACGAGCCTTTCCCCTCATGAGCACGCTTTGGCGCCTGGCCGGGTCGCTCCTGGCGCGGTTCGTCCGGGCCGAGCGCGGTGTCGCGGCCATCGAATTCGCGCTGATCCTGCCCTTCATGCTGGTGGTCTATCTCGGCTCCATGGAGGCCAGCACGCTGATCTCGGTGGACCGCAAGGTGCAATCGGTGGCCGGCACGATCGGCGACCTGGTGGCGCGCGCCGACGGGACGCTGACGGCCACGCAGATCCAGGATTATTTCCGCGCCGCCAGCGGCATCATGACCCCCTATTCGTCCGATCCGGTGCTGCAGGTGGTGACGGCGGTCAATGTGGACGACTCTGGAACAGCGACGGTTGCCTGGTCGCGGCAATATCAGGATGGCGTCTATTCGGCCATCACGCCCCATGCCGACAATGCCCCCTATCCGCTGCCGGACGAGATGATCGCCATTTCCAGGGGCCGCACCGTGATCGTGGGCGAGGCCAGCTATTCCTTCACCCCGCTCTTCGGCATGATCTTCAATCAGCCGGTCAATCTCTACCGGTCGAGCTTCTACCTGCCGCGCTTCGGCGGCTCGATCACGGTCAACTAGCAGCGGCGCTTGCTCCCCCCGCTGGCGCATGCCACAAGCCGCCGAACATTCCTCCCACCCGGCAGGCCAGCATGCACGATACTATCATCCCCGTTTTCGATCTCGGCGGCGTCTTCGTCGATTGGAACCCGCTCTATCTGTTCCGTAAGCTGTTCGAGACCGAGGAAGAGGCGCTGTGGTTCCACCAGAACATCTGCACCAGCGACTGGAACCTCGAATTCGACGCCGGAGAAATCTACGCCGAGGGCGTGGCCAAGCTGGTGACGCGCTTCCCCAAATATTGGCGTGAAATCCAGGCCTTCGACCAGCGCTGGACCGAGACCTTCGGCCCGCTGATCCAGGGCACGATCGATATCCATAACGAGCTGATCGAACAGGACATACCCACCTTCGCCATCACCAATTTCTCCTGGGAGAAATGGATGACCCGGCTGGGCGAATGGCCGTTCCTGGAAAAATTCGACGGCGTCATCGTCTCCGGCCTCGAAGGGTTGGTGAAGCCCGATCCGCGCATCTATCGCGTGTTCTGCGAGCGCTATGGCATGGCGCCGGAATCCTGCGTCTTCATCGACGACAGCGAGCCCAATATCGTGGCGGCGCGCAAATTCGGCATGCACGGCATCCATTTCAAGGACCCGGTGCATCTGCGCGCCGACCTGATCGCGCTGGGCCTGCCGCTCAAGGCGAAATAAGGCGCCTCAATTGCGCACCGCCTGGCTGGGCGGCGGATCGGCTTCCAGCCGGTCCAGCGCCGCGCCGACCCTTCGGGCCACGTCGAGGTCGAAGTCCTCGTCGGGGCTGGTCAGCTCATATTTGCGCAAATCCTCGGTGCTGATGCCGGCCAGCGCCGCGAAGCGATCCGGATCGATGCCCAGGGACAGGCGGCGATTGTGATCGCCCTTGGGTTCGCGCATGGCGGGATCGATTTGGGTCATGGCATTTCTCCTTTGGAGAGAAACTTGCCAGGCTGGACTTGGTTCATGCCTCACCTCTCCCTTGGGGGAGAGGTCGACCCGAAGGGGCGGGTGAGGAGGCCTCTGCCGCCAAACAGCAAGGCCCCCTCACCCGTCGGCTGCGCCGCCGACCTCTCCCCCAAGGGAGAGGTAAGTAGATCACCCGAACCGCCCGCCCTTCTGGATGACCTCGATCTTGTAGCCATCGGGATCGGTGGCGAAGAAGAACCTGGCCACCGGAACGTCGCCATTCCTGAAATCGACCAGCTTGCCCACCGTGAGGCCTTCGGCCGAGAAGCGGGCATGTTCGGCCTCGACATCCGCCACCACCACCGCCAGGTGCCCATAGCCGTCGCCGAGGTCATAGGGCTCGGTGCGGCCCTTGTTGATGGTCAGTTCCAGCTCGAACCCAATTTCGTCGCCCTTCATATAGACCAGGGTGAACGTGTCGAAATCCAGCCTGTCGACGATCTCGAGCCCGAAGGCCTTTTCGTAGAAGGCTATTGAGCGGGCTTCATCGAGCACGCGGATCATCGAATGAACGAGCTTGGCCATGATTATCTCCTATTGCGCCGCCACGCCCTCGTCCTTCGACAGGCTCGGGATGAGGTCCACCGGGGATTTCGAGTAGACCTCATGGTGAGCTTGTCGAAGTGATAAGCCGCCTATGCAAAGGTCCGGTGGACCTTTGCCGGAAGAACGCCCGTAGCGCTACGCGCGAAGGGCTATGGTCGTGCCTTCATCTCGTCCCATACATGCGGTCGCCGGCATCGCCCAGGCCGGGCACGATATAGCCCTTCTCGTTGAGATGGCTGTCGATGGCGGCGGTATAGACCGGTACGTCGGGATGGCTCTCGGTGAAGTGTTTGATGCCTTCCGGCGCGGCGAGCAGGCAGAGGAAGCGGATATTGTTGGCGCCGCGTTCCTTGAGCTTTTCGATGGCCGCGGTGGCCGAATTGGCGGTGGCCAGCATGGGATCGACGACGATGATCAGCCGGTCTTCGAGGCTCGAAGGCGCCTTGAAGTAATATTCCACCGGCTCCAGCGTCTCATGGTCACGATACATGCCGATATGGGCGACGCGAGCGGCGGGGACCAGGTCGAGCATGCCGTCGAGCAACCCATTGCCGGCGCGCAGGATGGAGGCGAAAACCAGCTTCTTGCCCTTGATGGCCGGCGATTGCATCGGCGCCATCGGGGTTTCGATCTCCACCATTTCCAGTTCGAGATCGCGCGTCACCTCATAGCACATGAGATGGGCGATCTCGCGCAGCAGCCGGCGGAACCCGGCAATGGAGGTTTCCTTGTTCCGCATGATGGTGAGCTTGTGCTGGATCAGCGGATGATCGAGCACCGTGACATTACCCGCAAATTCGCTCATCTCGATGACCTCGGCGCTGGGACTTCAAAGGAAGGATTTGCCGTGGCGGCCGGGGGCCAGGCCCAGCCAGGCGGCAATGCTTTCGCCAATATCTGCGAAGGTGGAGCGAATGCCAATCTCCCCGGGCCCGAGGGCTGGGGAAAAGACCAGGATGGGCACCTGTTCGCGCGTATGGTCGGTGCCTTTCCAGGTCGGATCGTTGCCATGGTCCGCCGTCAGCACCAGCAGGTCGTCATGGCGCATGGCGGCGATGATTTCGGGCAGGCGCGCATCGAAGAGTTCGAGCGCGGCGGCATAGCCCGGCACGTCGCGGCGATGGCCGTATTCGCTGTCGAAATCGACGAAATTGGTCATGATGAAGGCCCGGTCCGCGGCCATTTCCATGGCTTCCAGCGTCCGGTCGAACAATTGCGGAATGCCGGTGCCCTTGAGCTTGTGGGTGACGCCGGAGCCCGCATAGATGTCGGAAATCTTGCCGATGGCGAAAACCGGGTGGCCGGCCGCTGCATTGCGATCCAGCAGGGTGGGCTCGGGCGGCGCAATGGCGAAATCGCGGCGATTGCCGGTGCGCTTGAAGCTGTCCGGGCTATCGCCAATGAACGGCCGGGCAATGACGCGGCCGATTTTCAGCGGTTCGGTCAATTCGAAGGCGATCCGGCATAGCTCGTAGAGCCGGTCGAGCCCGAAATGAGTTTCGTGCGCCGCGATCTGGAACACCGAATCCACCGAGGTGTAGCAAATGGGCTTGCCGGTGCGGATATGCTCCTCGCCCAGTTCGGCGATGATCTCGGTTCCCGAGGCGTGCTTATTGCCCAGAATGCCGGGCAGGTCGGCGCGGCGGATCAGTTCTTCGGTGAGTTCGGGCGGAAAGGCCGGAACCGCCTGCGGGAAATAGCCCCATTCGAAGGGCACCGGCACCCCGGCGATTTCCCAATGGCCGGAGGGCGTGTCCTTGCCCTTGGAAATTTCACGGCCGACGCCGAAGCGTCCGCCCCTGGGCCTGTCGGAAAAGCCCGGCGGCAACCTCCCGGTCGAGAGCTGCATCGCGGCGCCGAGACCCATGGCGTCCATATTGGGCAGGCGCAGCGGTCCGGCGCGCAGCCCGGGCCGGTCGGCCTTGCCGGCAGCAGCCCATTCGGCGATATGGCCGAGCGTATCGGACCCCACATCGCCATAAGCATCGGCATCGGGCGCGCCGCCGATCCCGACGCTGTCGAGCAGGCAGATTATGGCGCGGGGCATTTTCGTCTCCTATCCCACCAGCTTTAAAGTCGGCGTCATTGCCCGGCTCGTCCGGGCAATCCATGGCGCGGCGCACGGGAATGCATCGGCTGGATCACCCGGACAGGCCGGGTGATGACGCAGAGGAGAGATCGCGCTCATGTGGGTTCCACCCGCCCCGCAATCAGGGCGTTTTCCACCACCTCGCCGCCCAGGCCATAGGCGCGCACCAAACGCGCCTCGGCATCGGCCGCACTCGCCTCGTCGGCGGCGTGAATCCGCGCGATCGGCGTTTTCGCATCGACCTTGGCGCCCAGGCCGGCCAGCCGGTCGAACCCGACGCGATGGTCGATGCTGTCGCTGGGCGTCGCCCGTCCGCCGCCAAGCGCCACCACCGCCATGCCGACGCCGCGCGTATCGATGGCCGATATCGTCCCCTGCCCCGGGGCGAACACGTCGCGGACAATGGGCGCGGGCACCAGATAGGCGTCCATGTTCTCGATGAAATCCCCCGGGCCACTCAGGCCCGCGACCATCCGGCCGAAATGGTCGGCGGCGCGGCCCGAATGAAGAGCCTCCTCCACCTGGCCGCCGGCGCTTTCGATGGAATCCGCCTTACCGGTCATCAGCACCAGTTCGGCACAAAGCGCCAGCGTCACGATTTCCAACCGCGCATCGCGGTGCGCGCCGGTGAGGAAATCGACGGCGTTGCGCACTTCGAGCCCATTGCCGGCGGCGCTGGCCAGGGGTTCGTTCATGTCGGTGATCAGCGCGCCGGTCTTGAGGCCGGCGCCATTGGCGACCGCGACGAGGCTTTCCGCCAGACTTCTCGACTTTTCCAGCGCCGGCATGAAAGCGCCCGAGCCGGTCTTCACGTCGAGGATCAGCGCATCGAGGCCCGCCGCCAGCTTCTTGGACAGGATCGAGGCGGTGATCAGCGGAATGGATTCAACCGTCCCGGTGACGTCGCGGATGGCATAGAGCAGCTTGTCGGCCGGGGCGAGGTCCGCCGTCTGGCCGATAATGGCGCAGCCGGCCTCGCGCACCACCTGGCGGAACAGGGCATTGTCGGGGCTGGTGCTGTAGCCGGGAATGGCATCGAACTTGTCGAGCGTTCCGCCGGTATGGCCAAGGCCGCGCCCGGAAATCATCGGGACATAGATGCCCAGGGCCGCCAGGATCGGCGCCAGCATCAGGCTCACATTGTCGCCGACGCCACCGGTCGAATGCTTGTCGGCCACCGGCCCGTCGAGGTCTGACCAGTCGAGCACAGTGCCGCTGTCGCGCATGGCCAGGGTCAGCGCCACGCGCTCGTCCATGTTCATGTCGCGGAAATAGATCGCCATGGCCAGGGCCGCCGCCTGGGCGTGGGAGACCGACCCATCGGCAAAGCCGGCAATGAAAGCGGCAATATCGTCGCCCGCCAGCGCCTCGCCGTCACGCTTCCTGATGATGACTTCTTGCGGCAGGAAGACCATGGGCTAGCGCCGATAGAGCCGGACGGGCGGCTTGTCGGCGCGGGCGATGACTTTCTTGGCTTCGAGATCGAGCTGCACGGACTTGACCCACCAACCGGCCTTCTCTCCGCCGGGGAACAGGTCCGCCGGCAGCCTGGGCTTTACCCCGGCGATGAGATCTTTGACCAACATGCCCGGCGCCTCGCCCGGCAGGGTGGCGAGCACCGCTTCCTGCATCGCAGCGAACTTGCTGGCATCGACGCGGTAAGTCTTGCCCGGCTGGCCGACATTCTCGATTTCAATCTTTTCGGCCATGATTCACGCTCCGTACGGAATCCAGACATTCTTCACCTGCGTCGCCCTGGACAGGAAATAGTCCCCGGCAAAACGCGGATCGCTGAGATCGTAATCCAGCCCGCGGCTGGTCCAGGTCTGCTTGAGATTGCCGGTCGAAGCCTTCTCGACCATGGCCGAGCCTTCCGCCGATCCCATGAACCAGAGCCCGTCGACGCCATCATGCTCGGCGAGCGTCCTGGCCAGGGTCAGGCTGTCGCCGGTGACGACATTGACGACGCCGGATGGCATGTCGGAGGTTTCGAGCACCTGGTAGAAGTCGGTCATCGACAAAGGATGACGCGAGGACGGCACAAGGACCGCCGTATTGCCCATGGCGATTGTCGGCGCTAACAGGCTGACAGCATTAAGCAGCGGATTGTTATCACTTGCTACAATGCCGATCACGCCCAGGGGCTCGACCATGGCGGCGGCAATGGCCCGCATCGGCGGGTTGTGCACCGCGCCATCGAACTTGTCCGCCCAGCCGGCAAAAGCGAACAGCCGCTCGACCGATTGGGCGACTTCCAGGGCCCCGTCCTCACCGGTCTGGGCCTTGATGCGGGCGGCGAATTCGTCGCGGCGGTAATCGAGATTTTCTGCAAGGAAATAAAGCACTTGCGCGCGCGAATGGGCGGCCGTACTGGCCCAGCCGGAGGCGGTGCGAGCCGCTTCTACCGCGTTGCGGATATCCTTGCGATTGCCCTCGCCGACCTCGCCGATCAGCTCGCCCTTGGGGCCAAAGACCGGGCGGTTATAGCCCGAATCCGGCCGCGCCTGCTTGCCGCCGATATACATTTTCGCCGTCTGGTCGAGATGGCCGCCATCCAGCGGATTGGCGGACTTGGCCGCAACCGACTTGGCAACGGCGGCAGGCTTTAAATCCTTTTCCCACAAGGGTTTGAGATAGGCCGCCATGCCCTCGCGGCCGCCTTCCCGCCCATAGCCGCTTTCCTTGTAGCCGCCGAAACCCACCGCTGCATCGAACTGGTTGGTGCCGTTGACCCAGATCACGCCGGCCTTGAGCTTTGGCGCTATGTCCAGGGCCAGATTGATGTTTTCGCTCCAGAGCGTGGCGGCGAGGCCGTAGCGGGTATTGTTGGCCAAAGCCACTGCTTCCTCGGGGGTTCGGAAGCTCATGGCGACCAGCACCGGGCCGAAAATCTCTTCGGCAACCAAGGTGTTAGCGGGCGAGACATTGGTGACCAGCGCCGGCTTGAGGAAACAGCCATCGGCCGGAACCTGGCCATCGGGCTCATAGACCATGGCGCCTTCGGCGACGCCCTTCTTCATCAGATCGCGAATACGCTCGACCTGCACCGGGGCGACCAGGGCGCCGATATCGATAGATTTATCAAGGGGATCGCCGACCCGTAGCTTGGCCATGCGCGTCCTGACCTTGGCGAGGAAACGTTCCTCGATGCTTTCCTGCACCAGAAGGCGCGAGCCGGCACAGCAGACCTGGCCCTGATTGAACCAGATCGCTTCCACCAGGCCTTCCACGGCGCTGTCGAGATCGGCGTCCTCGAAGACGATATAGGGCGACTTGCCGCCGAGCTCGAGGCTCAACCCCTTGCCGGAACCGGCTGTCGCGGCGCGGATGATCTTGCCCACTTCGGTGGAACCGGTGAAGGCGATTTTATCGATATTAGAATGGTTTACGATGGCCGCGCCGGTATCGCCCTCGCCGGTGACGATATTGACCACACCCCTGGGCAGGCCGACACGTTCGCAAATCTCGGCGAACAGCAAGGCGGTGAGCGAGGTGAATTCGGCAGGCTTGAGCACCACCGTATTGCCGGCAGCCAGGGCCGGGGCGATCTTCCAGGCCAGCATCAATAGCGGGAAATTCCAGGGGATGATCTGGCCGCAGACGCCATAGGGCGCCATGCCGGGAAACTGGCTTTCGATATGGGTGGCCCAGCCGGCATGATGATAAAAATGCCGTGCCACCAAAGGGATATCGGCGTCGCGGCTCTCGCGGATCGGCTTGCCATTATCCATGGTTTCGAGCACCGCGAACAGCCGGGAATGCTTCTGGATCATGCGGGCAATGGCATAAAGATATTTGCCGCGCTCGTAGCCGCGCAGGGCGCTCCATCCCTTGAACGCCGCGCGGGCGGCCTGCACCGCGGCATCGACATCGGCCTCGGTGCCATCGGTGACATCCGCGAGCTTTTTGCCATTGGCCGGGTTGGTGGAGACGAAGGTTTTGCCGGGCTTGGTCCATTTACCGTCGATGAAATGGCCGAAAGCGCGCCCCCTGCCGTCGAGCCAGGCATTGGCCTGGTCCGCCGCTTCCGGGGCCGGACCGTAGTCGAGCGTCTCGAAGATTTGCGCGATCTTGTTCATGTCTTCCTCCGGGGTGCGTTCACCCGCTGGGTCATTCCCGCGAAAGCGGGAACCTTTGTTCTTGGCGTCCACCGAACGGAGGTCCCCACTTTCGCGGGGATGACGTCACGGTGGCGAGCAGGCATCACACCATGGGTTGGCGGTAATCCGCCGCATAATGGCCGGTCAGACCATGTTCCAATTGCCGCTCGATATCGGTCAGTAGCGATGACGCACCGAAGCGGAAGAGGTGCGGCTGCAGCCAGTGCGTGCCCAGCTCTTCCTTCATCAGCGCCATATATTTGAGCGCGTCCCCCGCCGTGGCGATGCCGCCGGCGGGCTTGTAGCCGATCTCGATGCCGGTTTCCTCGGCGAACCAGCGGATCATGCGGATCATGGTCAGCGAGGTGACGAGATTGGCATTGACCTTTTCCTTGCCGGTCGAGGTCTTGATGAAATCGGCGCCGGCCAGCATGCAGACCAGGCTCGCCTTGGCGATATTGGTTTGCGTCGCCAGCTCGCCGGTGCCCAGAATGGTCTTGATATGAGCATCGCCGCAGGCCTTGCGGAAGGATTTCACCTGGTCGTAGAGCGCCTGCCAATCGCCGCGCAGTACCATGCCGCGCTCGATGACGATGTCGATTTCCCTGGCGCCGTCCTTCACCGAGGCCTCGATCTCGGCGATCTTGGTTTCGACGGGCGCCAGGCCATGCGGGAAGGCGGTGGAGACGGCGGCGACGGGAATGCCGGTGCCTTCCAATGCATCGACGGCGGTTTTGACGAAGGTGTGGTAGACGCAGACGGCGCCGGGGAGGATGCGGAGGTCCCCTACCCCGAGCTTTTCGACGATGTCACTGCGCAAGGGATTGCGGGCCTTGGCGCAGAGGCGTTCGACGCGGCGGGGGGTATCGTCGGCATTTAGGGTCGTCAGATCGATCAGGGTGATGGCCTTGAGGAGCCAGGCGAGCTGGTAATCCTTCTTCACCGTGCGGCGCGCGCCGATGGAGCCGGCGCGACGTTCGAGAGCCGAGCGGTTCATGCGCACGCGTTCGACCCAATCGAGGTCGAGCGGGTAGCCAGGATTGCGCTTGTGAACGGCTTCCGAATGCGAATTGTCGACGATCTTGAGACTCATCTGTTCCTCCACCGTGGCGGATGGCCGGTGCCCCGGCTCTTATTTGTTCAGGAATTCCGGGCCGAAGCTATGGGGAAGAAGCTGCCCCAGAGTTTGGACCAAAGGTTGGCCGTCGACGCCGTGGGAGATCACTTCGACGTCTAAATCGGCAAATTCGCGGATGCGCTGGCGACAGCCGCCGCAGGGGGTAACCGGCATCGTGCCCGGCCCGGTGACATAGATGCGCCGGATGCGCTTACCGCCGCCGGCCAGCATGGCGGCGATGGCGCTGGGCTCGGCGCAATTGCCCACCGGATAGGCCGCATTCTCGACATTGCAGCCCGCATAAATCTTGCCGTCATCGGCGAGAATGGCGGCACCGACCTGGAAGTTCGAATAGGGCGCATAGGCGTTTTTGCGCACGGCCTCTGCGGCGGCGAAGAGGGCAGCGTCTTGGTCAGTCATAGTCGTCATGAGCTATCGGCTCCTTTGCATCCCTCCCCCTTGAGGGGAGGGAATGAGGGAGGGGGCCCTTCGGCAGTACACCGCATTACCCCCTCCCCAGCTTTGCTACGTCCCTTCGGTCCTAGCGGCGCTACCCTCCCCTCAAGGGGGAGGGTGGGCGGAAAAAAGGCTAGCGCTCCTTGGTATAGGGAATGCCCGAAGCCTTGGGCGCCACAGCGCGGCCGATGAAGCCGGCGAGCAGGATGACCGTCAGGATATAGGGCAGCGCCTGGATGGCCTGGACCGGCACTTCCCCGATCAGCGGGAAGGACTGGCCCTGGATGCGGAACTGGAAGGCATCGAGGAAACCGAACATGAGGCAGACCAGCAGCGCCGGACCCGGTCGCCATTTGGCGAAGATCAGCGCCGCCAGCGCGATATAGCCGCGACCAGCCGACATGTTGTTGTTGAAGCCGGCCGACTGGGCGATCGAAAGATAGGCCCCGCCGATACCCACCAGCACGGCGGTGATGATCAGCGCCTGATAGCGCAGCAGCGTCACCGAAATGCCGGCCGTATCGATGGCCTTGGGATTTTCGCCCACGGCGCGCAGGCGCAGGCCGAAACGGGTGCGGAACAGCACCCAGGCGGTAACCGGCACGGCGATGAAGGCGACATAGGTGATGATGTTGTGGCCCGAGATCAGCTCCCAATAGATCTGGCCCAGGATCGGCACTTCGCGCAACTCATTGGCGAAAGGCAGGGTGATCGGGTTGAAGCGCTGGTCGCCGGAGAGCTGGGGCGTATAGCCGCCGCGATGGAACCAGGACTGGCCGAGAAAGGTGGTGAGCCCGGCGGCGAGGAAATTGAGCGCCACACCGGAAATGGTCTGGTTCCCCTTGAAATTGATCGAGGCCAGGCCGTGGATGCCCGAGAACAGGAGCGCCGCGCCGATCCCGGCCAGCAGACCCAGCCAGGCCGAACCGGTGACCGCGGACATGGCCGCGGCGGCGAAGGCCCCGGCGAGGAGCTTGCCTTCGAGACCGATATCGACGATGCCGGCGCGCTCCGAATAAAGACCGGCCAGGCACGCCAGGATCAAGGGCACGGCCAGGCGCACGGTGGAATCGAGGATGAGGGTGATGTCGACCAGAGCCTGTTCCATCACTTGCCTCCTGCCACAGGGTCGGGCTGGGTGAATATTCGACCCAGCGGGCCGCGCAGCATGTCGCCCATGGCCCCGGTGAAGAGGATCACGAGCGCCTGGATGGTGACGATCATTTCGCGGGTAATGCCCGGCATCTGGAAGGCCAGTTCCTGCCCGCCCTGATAGAGAATGCCGAAAAGCAGCGCCGAAAGGCCGACGCCCACCGGGTGGCCCCGGCCCATGAAGGCCACGGCGATGCCCACGAAACCGGCGCCGTTGACGAAATTGAGGATCAGCCGCCCCTGCACGCCGCCCACATTGTTGACCGCCACCATGGCGGCGAAGGCGCCGGCCAGGGCCATGACGATCATGATCATCTTCTGGTTGGAAATGCCGGCATAATTGGCAGCCACCGGGTTATTGCCCAGCGCCCGCACGGCATAGCCGAACTTGGTGCGCCAGATCAGCCAATAGACGAAGATCAGCGCGGCAATGGCCAGGAAGAAGGTGAGGTTGACCGGCGAATTGCGGAACAGCTCGATGAAGCTGCGCAATTGCGGCACGCGGGTAATGGCTTCGAGCGGGGCGCTTTCGTCGGAATTGACGCCGGCCGGCTTGAGGATGCGGCTGATGATATAGCCCATCATCGAGGCGGCGATGAAGTTGAAGAGGATGGTGGTGATAACGACGTGGCTGCCGCGCTTGGCCTGGAGATAGCCGGGGATGAAGGCCCAGGCCGCCCCGAACAATGCACCGCAGACGATCATCAGCGGGAAGACGATGGCCCAATGGGTGCCGTTGAGCGCCAGCCCGATCAGGATGACGCCGAGCCCGCCGACATAGGCCTGGCCCTCAGGGCCGATATTGAACAGGCCCGCATGATAGGCCAGCGACACGGCCAGGCCCGCAAAGATGAAGTCGGTGGTGTAATAGAGCGTGTAGCCGAAGCCCGAACCATAGCCGAAGGCGCCATAGAGCATGATGCCCACGGCTTCGATGGGGTTCTGGCCCACGGCGAGCACGATGAGGCCGCCGACGAGAAACGCCAGGACGACATTGAGAACGGGCAGCAGGATCACGTCGGCCCAGCGCGGCAAGGCAGTCATCAATTGGTCTCCCTGCCGGAATTGTCCTTGGGACTCATCTGCACCATGGTCTGCTGTGCCGGGGTCTCGTGCGCGGGCAGCGTGCCCGGCTCGGTGACGGCCCGGTCCGGATGCGAACCGGTCATCAGCAGGCCCAGTTCGGTTTCGTCGGCGCTGGCCGGATCGGCCTCGCCTACGATATGGCCGTCGAACATCACCAGGATGCGGTCGGCCAGCGAGCGGATTTCGTCCAGCTCCACCGAGACGAGCAGGATCGCCTTGCCGGCATCGCGCATCTTGATGATCTGGTTATGGATGAACTCAATGGCGCCGATATCGACGCCGCGGGTCGGCTGGCCGACGATCAGCACGTCGGGATCGCGCTCCATTTCCCGCGCCAGCACGATTTTCTGCTGATTGCCGCCGGAGAAATTGGAGGTCTTGAGGTCGAGATTGGCCGGACGGACGTCGAACTTCTTCATGTATTCGCCGGCAATATCGCGCGCCTTGGCGATATCGAGACCGGGGCCGTCGCCATATTTGTCCTGGTAGCCGAGAATGGCGTTTTCCCAGGCAGCGAAATTGGTGACCAGGCCCATGCGCAGCCGGTCTTCGGGCACGTGGGCGAGGCCGGCAAGGCGCGCGCGCGCGGCGCCATCATCGCCGGCCAGCGAGAGCGGGCGGCCATTGACGCGGATGGTGCCGCCCAATTGGTCGCGCATGCCGGCAATGGATTCGAGCAATTCGGACTGGCCGTTGCCGGCAACGCCGGCAATGCCGACGATCTCGCCGGCGCGGACCTGGAAGCTGATATTCTTGACGCGCGGCACCTTGAAATCGTCGGTGACGATCAGGTTCTCGACATCGAGCAGGACGTCGCCCGGATTGGCCGGGCCCTTTTCGACCCGCAGCAGCACGCGGCGGCCGACCATGAGCTCGGCCAATTGCTCGGGGCTGGTCTCAGCGGTCTTCAGCGTCTGCACCATAGCGCCTTGGCGCATGACCGAAACCTCGTCGGTAATGGCCATGATCTCGCGCAGCTTATGGGTGATGAGGATGATGGTCTTGCCTTCCTCGCGCAGCTTGCCGAGGATGCGGAACAGATGGTCGGCCTCGGCCGGCGTCAACACGCCGGTGGGCTCGTCGAGAATAAGGGTTTCGGCGCCGCGATAGAGCGCCTTCAGGATTTCCACGCGCTGCTGCTGGCCGACCGAAAGGTTCTCGATGATGGCATCGGGGTCCACTTCCAGCCCATAATCGCGCGCCAAAGCCTTGAGCTGGTCGCGCGCCTTGTTGAGCGTGGGGCGCAGCAAAGCGGAATCCTCGGCGCCGAGCACGACATTCTCGAGGACGGTGAAATTATCGACCAGCATGAAGTGCTGGTGCACCATGCCGATACCGAGCGCCAAAGCGTGGCGGCTGTCGGTGATGGTCTGGGGGGCGCCGTTGACGCGGATTTCGCCGCTATCGGCGGTATAGAAGCCATAGAGAATGGACATCAGCGTCGATTTGCCGGCGCCGTTTTCGCCCACGATGCCATGCACCGTGCCGCGCCTGACGGCCAGGTGAATGTCGCGGTTGGCGTGAACCGGACCGAAATGCTTGTTGATGCCGATGAGCTCGATGGCGAGCGGTGCGGCAGCGGCCCCTTCGGGCCGCTGCGCGTTTTCCGGGTTCAGACTCGTCATTGCTAAGTCCTGACCCCTTTCGGTTTTAGAGTGCAGGGCACTGCTTGTCTTCGCGGAAGTCGTGGACGGTCACCGCGCCGGAGATGATGTCGGCAGTGGCCTTTTCGACCGCGGCCGTCATCTCGGGGGTGATCAGCGAAGCATTGTTGTCGTCGAAGGCAGCGCCGACGCCACCTTCAGCAAGGCCCAGCACGACCAGGCCCGGCTCCCAGGTGCCATCTTCCACGCCCTTCATGGCGTTGTAGGTGGCGACGTCGACCTGCTTGACCATCGAGGTCAGGACCGAGCCGGGGTGAAGGTGGTTCTGGTTGCTGTCGACGCCGATCGAGAACTTGCCCGCATCGGCCGCGGCCTGGAGCACGCCCGCGCCAGCACCACCGGCGACCTGGAAGATCACGTCCACGCCCTGGTCGAGCTGGGACTTGGCCACTTCGGTGGCCTTGACCGGGTCGTTGAAGGCTTCAAAGCCGGTGCCGACATAGGTTTCGAGCACTTCGATATCGGGGTTCACCGACTTGGCGCCCTGGGCATAGCCACAGGCAAAGGCTTCGAGCAGATCGAAATTGAAGGCCGGCACCACGCCGATCTTGCCCGATTCCGACTTCATCGCGGCCAGAATGCCGACGAGATAGGAGCCTTCCTGCTCCTTGAACACCACCGACTGGACATTGGGGAGGTCCACAACGGTGTCGATGATGGTGAACTTGGTATCGGGGAATTCCGGGGCCACGGCGCGCAGGGCGGTTTCCCAGGAGAAGCCCGGCAGCACGATCGGGTTATTGCCGCGCGAGGCGAACTGGCGGACAGCCTGCTCGCGCATGGCGTCGCCGGAGATTTCCAGGTCCTGATAGGCGCCGCCTTCGGCCTTGAAACGCTCGGCACCGTTATAGGCCGCTTCGTTGAACGACTTGTCGAACTTGCCGCCGCCGTCATAGACGAGCGCGCCATCCGCAAAGGCCGCGCCGGCCATCAGGGCGCTTGCCGCGACGCCGCCGGCAATAGCCTTGGTAAGGGTCGAAATTTTCATTGATTAGTCTCCCTGTCTCGCACCCAGCGCCGGAAACGCGTCCCCGGGCAACTGCGTGCGCTATCGCGCGATAAAATCGTGCAATGGCGCTGCCCGCAAGAGGGATGACGCGATATTTTTCCATATGGTCAAAATCTGCGCGGCGTGCCCGCCGGACGGCAGGATCGGCGCAGGGACAGGGACCGGCTACCAGCGCGCCAGCACGAACTGGAACATCTGTCCCAAATCCAGACCGGAATCGGCATAGAGCGTGCCCAATATGGCCAAGGCGGCGATGGCGTAAAGGGTGAGGGTGTCGCGGGTCTGGGAGGACATGGATGATTTGAGACAAATTGCGTGGATCGCCTGTCTCTAGCGCATCCGGCGCGGCGGAATCGTGGCATCTCGGCGGCGGCTGGGGATGTGGTTAAGGCCCGGTTAAGGTCGGTCGGGACCCAGGGGCGCGATCTCGGCGCCCATGGCCGTGGCGAAGCGCTCGAAGAAGCCGTCGATGATCTTCTGAGCCGAATTGCCGACTATGGCCTTGCCCAGTTTCATGATCTGTCCCGACGCGCCGCCATGGGCGGTGAAGGCCAGGAGCGTCGCCTCTTCATCATCGGCGAGCGTGATATCCGCCGCCCCTTCGGCCAGGCCCATAATGCCGCCCTTGCCGCGCCCGGACAGGGTATAGCTCTCTGCCGGGCTTACATCGGACAGCATCAGCTCGCCTTTGAACACCGGCTTGACCATGCCCAGATTGACCGTGATTTCGAGATCAAGCCGATCGGGGCCCGACCAGGCGATGTGGCTGCATCCCGGAATGGCGGCCTTAAGCATTGCCGGATCGTTGAGCGCGGCCCAGACGGTGCTGCGGGGCGCGGCGATGCGATAGCGTCCACCGAACTCCATCAGCGAGCCCTGATGCGCGGCTTCCGCCCGGAAACCGGGGCCGGTGAGGGATTGGACATTTCGGCGACCCCTGTTCTTTACCTGCGGCTTTTTCGCACCAATATGAGCTAAATAGTTGGCCATACGCGCACTTGCAATTGTCAGGCGGCACGGCAGACGCAATCTAGAGCCTGGTGCAATGCCAGATTGGGCCCGTTCTACAGGGAGACAGGGATGACCGACCAAGTGACCACGACCGCAACGCCCGCCGCAGCCGGTGTGACCACGCTGGCCGAAAAGCCGCTGCAATATCTCGACAAGGCGGTCAACGCCATCCGCGACCTGGGCATCTGGCCCGAGCAGCAGGGCGAGCAGCCGATCACCGGTCTGTTGAGCCAGATCACCGAACTGGACGAAACCCGCGTCATCCTGATCGGCCGGACGCTGAGCCAGGCCAGCGCCTTCAACGAAGTGGTGCGCGAACAGGTCGCCGCCATGAAGATCGGCGAGCGCTACGAGGACATCACCAAGGGCTTCGATTCCATCCGCGACGACGCCAAGATGCTGGTCGACCAGTTGCAGGACAACAAGATCGACCTGATGGAGCGCGTCTCCAATGTGTGGATGAAGGTGAGCCGCGGCGACATCTCCACCCGCTTCAACAGGATCCGCGACACCTATCTCGAGGTCACCCGGGACACCAAGGACCAGATCGACCGCGAGCACACCATTCTCGAAGCCTATCGCGATTTCCGCGGCGCCCTGAAGCAGGCCGAGGTGATGGCGCTGGAATTGCTGCAGGTTGCCGAAAAGCGCCTCGCCGACAAGAAGAACATCCTGCAGAAATCGGCCGACGAACTGGCCGCCTATGCCGGGGACGTGCCGGCGGACCGGGCGCGGCTGGAAATGGCCCGCGACGAACGCCTGCGCGAGATGCAGAACGAGGAAAAGCGCTACCAGATCGCCAAGGACCTCTCGGACAATCTCACCATTTCCTACAACACCTCGGAAGTGGTGATGGCGCGGCTGATGCAGACCACCAATGCCAAGGAGCGCGTCTATCAGCAGTCGATCTCGTTCTTCTCCACCAACGAGACGGTGCTGACGGCTCTTTCGGCCTCCTTCACCGGCATGTTCGGCCTGCACGAATCCACCGAGACGCTGAACGCGATGAAGGAAGGCATGTCCAAGAGCCTGGAAACGCTCAGCGAGATCGGCGACAAGGTACAGGAAGAAGCCATCAAGGCCGGCTACGGCCCGACGGTGCGCGCCGACGCGGTCAAGAAGCTCGTGGATTCGGTGGTCAATTTCCAGGAAAAGAGCCGCGGCATCATCAACGAGATGCGCGTCGCCTCCACCAAGAATTCGGCGGAAATCCGCGACGCGGTGGAAGACGGCAAGCGCCGCCTGGCGACGCTGGCCGCAGAGGGCAATGCCCTGCTGCTCGAAACCAAGAATTGAGGCCGTGAAGATCGGGGCAAAGGCTGGGCATGAGTGACGCGACGGCGAAGCCCGCTGCACCTCTGGACGAGGTCATGCTGGCGATGGACGTGGTCGACACGCTTCGTCACCGGCAGGATCTGGTGACGCGCGAACTCGATGGGATCGCGCGGGAAAAGCAGCTGATCGAGCGGCTGCGCAATATCTATCACCAGCAGGGCATCGAGGTGCCTGACCACATCCTCAAGGAAGGCGTTTCGGCTCTGGCCGAAAGCCGCTTCACCTATGAGCCCCCTGCCCCCGGCCTGGCGACCAGCCTGGCCTGCCTCTATGTGAGCCGCAAACGCTGGGGCCGGCCGGTCATGGCCGCCCTGGTCGCCCTGGCGGTACTCGGCATCGGCTATTTCGGGGTGTGGCAACCCTATCAGCGCGGCCAGGCCGAGCAGGCCCGGATCGAGCTCAGCCAGACCCTGCCGGCGCAGATGGATGCGCTCTACCAGACCATCTACGAAGAGACCAAGGTGCAGCAGGCCGTGGTGCAGGCGGACGGGCTGATCGCCCGCGGCAAGGCCATGGCCGCCGAAGGCGATCGGGCCGGCGCCGAGGACGCCATTGCGCGCCTGACCGCGCTGCGCGACCAATTGCGCCAGCAATATACGCTGCGCGTGGTCAATCGCGAGGGCGTGCAATCGGGCTTCTGGACCTTCCCCGAGATCAATACCGACGCGACCAATTACTACATCGTGGTCGAGGCGCTGGACCCGGACGGCAACGCGCTGTCGCTGCCCATCCTCAACGAGGAGAACGGACAGACCGAGACGGTGTCGATGTGGGGCGTGCGGGTGCCCGAGAGCATCTACAATGCCGTGGCCGCCGACAAGCAGGACGACGGCATCATCCAGGGCAATATGGTGGGCCGGAAATCGGATGGATTTCTCGAGGTGGAATATCTGATGCCCGTCATGGGCGGCGCGGTGACGCAGTGGTGATGGCATGAGCATTCGTGGACCCCAGGCCCTGGCCAGCCTCGAGGAAGCCATGGGCGACATCCGCCGCGAGGAGGACGAGCTGTCCAAACGGCTGGCGCGCTCGGCCGAGCGCGTCACCAAGATCAAGGAAAGCGAAGCCGAGCTGTTCCGGCAATTGGCGCAATTGCGGCTGGACCCGGCCATGCAGGGCGAGCTGGACGGGCGCATTTCCAGTGCCGAGGCCAAGGCCCGCGACATGCTCAAGGACCATGCGCGGGACGTGGGCGCGGCCGAGCAGGCGCTGAGCGACCTGGACGCCAGGCGCGCCGCCCTGATCGAGAAACGCACTGAAGCCGTGGCGCGGCTCGACGAGCAGCAGAAAAAGCTCGACGCGCTGACCGCGAGCTTGCGGGGCCAGCTGGCCGGCGATGCCGAATTCCAGGCCAAGAAGAGCCAGACCGAGGAACTGGACCGCGTCGCCGAACAATCGATGCGCAAGACCGAGCTGGCCGAGACCGACCGCGAGGAAAAGGGCCGCCCCTACCGGGACGATCCGCTGTTCATGTATCTGTGGGATGCCGGCTATGGCACCAGCAGCTACAAGGCCGGCAATCTGACGCGCTATTTCGATGCCATGGTGGCCAATCTGATCGGCTTCCAGAAGGCGCGGCCGAACTACGCCATGCTCAACGAAATCCCGCTGCGTCTGCGCGAGCATGCAGAGCGCCAGGAACAGCTGGTGCAGGAGGCCGAGGCCGAACTGGCGGCGCTGGAAGTCGCGGCCGTCGATGGCGCGGGCGGCAAGCCGATCCGCCAGGCCATCGCGGCTGCACAGGCGGAAATCGAGCGGCTCGACGCCGATATCCTGGCCGCCGAGGACCAGCGGGACGCGGCCGCCGGCCGGCTGCAGGAACTGGCGGACGGCAAGGACCCGGCGTTCGAAACGGCGACGGCGGAGCTGGCGGCGGCGCTGGGCCGGGAAGATATCCAGACCCTGCTGGCAGCGGCGCGCCAGACGCGCACCGGCCAGGACGATACCATCGTCGCCCAGATCGACGATGCCCGCACGCGGCTGCGCGAGGAGGACGAAGAGGGTCGCGAATTGCGCGAGCGGCTGAAGACGCTGGCGGCAAGGCGGCGCGAGCTGGAAGACATCCAGTGGGAATTCAAGAAGCAGCGCTTCGACGATCCCACGTCCAGCTTCAAGGAGGACCGGCTGGTCGGCGACCTGCTGGACCAGTTCCTGCGCGGCGGCATTTCGGCCGCGAGCTATTGGGATCAATGGCGGCGCAGCCAAAACTGGGCGCCGGGCAGCGAATGGGGCGCGGGCTATAAGAGCACTCGCCAGAGCCGTAGCAATGCCGGCAGCAATCCCTGGCCCCCGAGCGGCGGCGGCTTCAATTGGCCCGATGGCAGTTTCGGCGGCGGCGGGAGCGGCAGCCGCAAGAGCAGACCCAGCGGCGGCTTCGGTGGCAGCTGGGGGGGCGGGTCGTCCTCAGGCGGCGGCGGCTTTTCGCGCCCGCGCACGGGCTCCTCGGGCACGCGCAAGCATGGCGGGTTCAAGACCGGCGGCGGGTTCTAGGGCGGTCCTGTCTACCACCGCTCGTCACCCTCGGGCTTGACCCGAGGGCGTTTTCGGCGTCGCAAGAGCCCTCGGATCAGGCCCGAAGGGATGGCGATCTGTGCGGGAACGCCCCGAACCGCCCTTGGCCTCAATTCACCGCTGGCGTGGCCATCACTTCCCAGACATTGCCCTCGCTGTCCTCGAAATAGGCCGAATAGCCCCATTCCGATTGCGTGCCGGGAGTGATGACGGCGCCGCCCGCGACCAGGACGCGGTCGAGAATGGCGTCCACGGCTTCGGGGCTTTCGGCGCGGTGGCTGAGCACGAAACCGGGCGTGCCGGCAATGGCCTCCGGCTTGCCGGCGGTCTGGGCGATCGCGGCACGCGGGAACAGCACGAAGGAGAACTTGTCATCGAAAAAGAAGGCAACATGGTCCTCGCCGGCGCCGATCTGGTCGTCGGCGATATCGAAAAGGGCGCGGTAGAAGGCAAAGGCCCGCTCGAGATCCTCGACCCCGATGGTGATGATCGAGATTTCGGGTTTCATCGTCACACCTTCTCGGCGCCGGTGGAGAACAGGGCCTCGAATCGCCCGTCCTCGATGCGCGCGGCGGCGATCACCGCCTGGGTGCGGCTGTCCACGTCGAGCTTCTGCAGGATGGCCGAGACGTGCGCCTTGACCGTGGCTTCCGAAATGGACAGCTCATAGGCGATCTGCTTGTTCATCAGCCCGTCGCTGAGCATCATCAGCACCCGCACCTGTTGCGGCGTCAGCGTGGCGAGCCGCTTCATCAGGGCGCTGTGATCGTCCTCGCCGCCCAGGCTGGTGCCGGCGGGCACGAAGACCTCGCCGGAGAGCACGGTTTCGATGGCGCGGCGGATTTCCGTGGGGCCGACCGATTTGTGCAGGTAGCCGGCGGCGCCCAGCTCGAAGGCGCGGCGGATGACGGTGCCGTCCTCGACCGCGGAAATGATCATCACCGGAATATCGGGATATTGGGCGCGCAGCAGCAGCAGGCCCGAAAAGCCCCTGACCCCGGGCATGTTGAGATCGAGCAGGACGAGGTCGCAATCCCGGTCGGCATCGAGCGCGGCGCTGAGGCCATTGAGGTCGCCGGCCTCCTCGACGCTGATCGTGGCATCGCCCCCGGCCAGCGTCTGGCGCAGGGCCGCGCGGAACAGGGGATGGTCGTCGACGATGATGATGCGGCGGCGCGTCATGGACAAATACCTATATTCTCGTCCGTAATAACCCAAATTGGTCGGGTTTTCTGCGGGGCAGGCTTGCATATTGCGACAATGCTTAACGGCTTCTTTACCATGTTTTCCCAAGAGTGGGCCTCATACCTTCGTGTTGAATCGCGAGGGGTCCGTCTATTTGTGACAGGTACCCGACATGGCGCGCGCTTACCCCTTATCGGACCATCCCGACCTGGACCGCGATGCCGGCGCCGGCGAATGGCAGGCCTTGCGCGGCGAGCTGGTCGCCCTGCTCGACAAGGTTGAAAGCCATTATGGCCAGGCCGAAATCGAGCCGGAGCAGCCGGCCATCAGCGGGCTGGCGCAACGGGTCAGGCATTTGCGCGACCAGATGAGCGGCACCGAAAGCGCCTCGCGCCGGCAGGAGGCCCTGCGCACGGTCAAGCGCGCGGTGGACCGGTTCAGCGACCGCGACAGAGCCATCTTTGCCGAAGACGAGGACGACCTGTCCGAGGCCATCGCCGAAATCCGCAGCCGGCAGGGCGCGGCCATGCCGGGGCGGCGCCTGGACATGCCGGAAATCCGCGAGCTGGGACAGCTCGTGGGCGGCATGAGCCAGCGCCTGGAGCGGCTCGAAGGCGAACTCAAGGCGCAGCGCTCCAATTCGGGCCATGTGCGCGAGGTGGCCGGGCAGGTGGAGCAATTGACCCAGGTGGTGGAATTGCTGGCCGGCGCCATCGGGGAGACCGGGCAGGTCAAGCGCCTCGAAACCCAGATCGCGGCGCTGGCCGGCATGATCGAGAATTCCCCCCAGCCCGACCTCGCCGCCATCAATGCGCGCCTGGACGATGTCTCCGGCACGGTCGGCAAGCTGGCCGAATTGCAGGCCGAACAGATGGAACGCGAAGTGGCGCGGGAAAAAAAGCGCGCCACCAAGGCCGATCCGTCGGCCAAGATCGCCCCGGCAATGCAGGCCATCGAAGAGAGCGTGCGCAACGTCTACGACCGGATCGACACGATCGAGAAGAATGTCGCGCTCTCCTCGGGCGATTTCGAGAAGCTGACCGGCGAATTGGCTGCCTTCACGCAGGCGATGAAGGACAATGCCGGCGCGCCCAAGCTGCTGGCGGGCCGGGTCGAGGCGCTGGCCGAGCGGCTGGAAGGGCTGGACAATGGCAGCGGCGAGGTCGCCGCGCTCAAGGCCGATATCGCCGCCCTGCGCGATGCGGTGCTGACGGGCATGGAGCCACGCTTTTCCCGCATCGAAAGCCAGATCGAGGCGCTGAGCGGGCGGATCGACACCGGCGCGGTGGAAAACCAGCTCAAGGCGCTGATGGCGCGCATGGACGATGCCGGCGCGCAATTGGACGGGCTGGCGCGGCTCTATGCCAGCGCCGAGGACCGCCCCGATTTCGAGGCCCTGGCCAATATGGTGGCCGAGCGGACGGGCGAAATGGTGAGCCGCAAGGCGGTCGCGCCAGTGGCCGTGTTCGGCCCCGAAAGCCTCAAGAGCATCGAGGACCGGCTGACCGGGCTGATCAAGTCGGCCGGCAAGACGCCCGATTACGACGTTCTGGCCGACATGATCGCCGCGCGCGCCTCCGAGGCTGTGACCCGGTCGGCGCCGGCAGCCGATGGCGAAGGCATGCAGGCGATGGAAAAGCGCATGACCGCGCTGCTCAACACCGCCGGCAAGGAAACCACCGACCGCCTGGCCCGGCTCGAAGCCCTGCTGTCGCAGCGCGACGCGTCCGACAAGGTGGCGGCTCCTGCTCCCACCCTGCCCGGCAAGCCGGAGCCGGCGACTGCCGAGACCAAGCCTGCCGAAGCCCCTGCCGACGCCTTCCGCGAAGCCATGCGGTCGCGCCGGCCCAGCAGCGACAGGCTCGACGCCATTCTGGCCAATCTCAGCCGGGAGCATGGCGACGTCATGCCCACCAATCCCGCCGACGAGGCGCCGCTGGTCGATCCCGGCTTCAAGCGCGACACTGGCGCCGCGGCGCCCAAGGCCGTTGTGCCGGCCCGCGTGAAACCGGAAACCGCCCCGCTCAATGCGCCGCCGCGCGGCTTCGATCCCAGCACGGCGGAAAAGCCGCCCCGCCCGCAATCGAGCCTGGCGCCCGACGAGCCCGATCCCTTCGCCGATCGTGCCGCGCCGGAAGCGGTCCCGGAGCCCAGCGCTCCCGTATCCAGCACCAGCACCTTCGTCGCCGCCGCGCGCCGGGCCCAGCGGCTGCGCCAGGAGCAGGCGGAAAGCACGACCAGCAATTCCATTATCGGCCGCGCCCTGGCCCGGGTGCGCCCAGCCAAGGACGAGACCGCCGAGGCCCCCACGGCCCCGCCCGCCGTGGCAGCCGAGGAGCGGCCCGCCAGGAAGGCCAAAAAAGACAAGATAGAGGCGCCCAGCCTGGCCACGGACGCGGTCGAAGAAGCCGGCGAGCCCGGCTTCCTGACCCGTCACCGCCGGCCGCTGCTGCTGGCGGCGACGCTGGTGGCCGTGTCCATGCTGGCGCTCAACCTGGTGCTGCAGCGCATGAACGCGCCGGTAACCGCCGCCCCGGCCCAGGCCAGCGCCACCATGGCGCCGGCAGCGAACAATCCGCCGCCATCGGAGGATCAGTCCGCCACCATCCCGCCCCGCGTGATCGACCTGGTCGATACGGTGGCCACCGGCTCGATCAATCCGGGCGAACCGATGCGGTTCTCGAAATCGCCGGTCGCGGCAGTCTCGACGCCGGCCCCGCCCGATCTGGCGGCCGCGCCGTCCGTCGCGACCGAAGCGGAAATCACTGGATCGATTGCCGAGAACCCCGCCCTGCCCGAGGCCTTCGAGCTGCCGCCCGAAGCCATCGGCCCGGCGGAGCTGCGCGAGGCGGCCGCCAAGGGCAATGCCCAGGCACAATTCGAAGTGGCCGCGATCTTCAGCGAGGGCGGCCCGCTGGACAAGGATTTCGAGGAAGCGGCCAAGTGGTATGAACGCGCCGCCGCGCAGGGTTTCGCCCCGGCGCAATACCGGCTGGGCAATCTCTACGAGGTCGGCTCGGGCGTCGAAAAGGACCTCGAACAGGCCCGGCTCTGGTATCAGCGCGGCGCCGAGGCCGGCAATCGCATGGCGATGCACAATCTGGCCGCGCTCTATGCCGGCGGGCAGTTGGGCGAGCAGCAATTCGAGCTGGCCGCCGAATGGTTCGAGCAGGCGGCCAATCACGGCATGACCGACAGCCAGTTCAATCTGGGCATGCTGCATGCGCGCGGCCTGGGCGTCGAGCAGAGCTTCGAGCAATCGTTCAAGTGGTTCTCGCTGGCGGCGCAGAGCGGCGACAAGGATGCGGGCCAGGCGCGCGACGACATCGCCAAGTCCCTGTCGGCCGAAGCGGTGAGCCGCATCGCCGAGGAAGTGAAGGCCTGGAAGGCCGAGCCGGTGGACCTGGCGGCCAATTTCGCGCCCATCGGCACCTGGTCGTCCGGCTTCGATCCGGGCGAAACGCTGGCCGACCGCGATATCACGCTCAAGGTGCAGCAGACGCTGGCGCGGCTCGGTTTCGATATCGGCACGCCCGACGGGGTGGCCGGTCCTAAGACGGCCGACGCCATCAAGGCCTTCGAGCGGGCGACGGGCATGAGCGAAGTGGGCCGAATCAATCCCCGCCTGCTGGCCGTCCTGGGGAGCCAGCCGGTCTAGCGCGCTTCCCGCTCCACGGCCCGCCGGGCTGGATTTGACACCCCGCCGGCCTGGGCCTATGCCCGGGCCATATTTTTTCGCGTGAGGCCCCAGGGCTTTGACCTCTTGTTGACGGACCGTCCCTTAGGATGGGCCGCGAACCATATTACGGGATTTCAGATCTTGCAGGTCTATCTGCCGATCGCCGAGCTTTCCGTGAACCTCTTCTTTCTCGTGGGGATCGGAGGGGCGGTCGGGTTTCTGTCCGGTCTGTTCGGTGTGGGCGGCGGGTTCCTCTTGACGCCGCTCCTGATCTTTTCCGGTGTGCCGACGGCCGTGGCCGTGGCCTCCGTCACCGGGCAGGTGGTGGCCGCCTCGACCTCGGGCGCGCTGAGCCATTACCGGCGCGGCGGCATCGACCTGCATCTGGCGCTCTACCTGGTCCTGTCCGGCATATTGGGCGCCTTTGGCGGGGTGGCGGCCTTTGCCCTGCTGCGCGATGCCGGCCAGCTCGACCTGGTCATCGCCGTCGGCTTCCTGGTGCTGCTGGGCTTTGTCGGCATCATGATGCTGCAGGAATCAGTGCGAGCCCTGCTCAAGCGCCGGCAGGGCATCGTGGTGCGCGAGCGCATGCCCCATCAGCACACCTGGATGCATGGCCTGCCCTGGCGGGTGCGGTTCAAGAAGAGCCGGCTCTATATCAGCGTGCTGCCGGTGCTGGTCATCGGCCTGTTCATCGGCTTCGTCGGCTCGCTTCTGGGCATTGGCGGCGGCTTCATCATGGTGCCGGCTTTGGTCTATCTGCTGCGGGTGCCCGGCAATGTGGTGATCGGCACCTCGCTGGCGCAGGTGGTGGCCATGATGGCGGCGACGACGGTGCTGCATGCGGTGCAGAGCCAGAGCGTCGACATGCTGCTGGCCTTCTGCCTCATGGTGGGCGGGGTGGCCGGCGCCCAGTTCGGCGCGGCGGCGGGCAAGCATTTGCGCGGCGAACAATTGCGCGGCCTGCTGGCCCTGCTGGTGCTGGCGGTGGCCATCCGTTTCGGGCTCTCGCTGGTGCTGACGCCGAGCGATGTCTATTCCATGGCCGTCACGAGTATCGCGCGATGAGCCGCCTCGCCCTGATCCTGCTGCTCCTGCTCGCCCTGACCCTGCCCACCCAGGCCCAGCGGCTCATCTCCAGCCTCTCCAATGACAGCGTGCAGATCACCTCCAGCTTCGACGGGGAAAGGCTGACCTTTTTTGGCACGATCGCCCCGGCGGCGGGGGCCGAGCAGCGCTTTGTGGAAGGGCCGTTCCAGGTGGTGGTGGTGGTGCTCGGACCGGCCCAGGACCGGGTCGCGCGGCGGAAAACCAACAATTTCGGCATCTGGCTCAATACCGAGCAGGTCGCCTTCCGGCGCTTTCCGAGCTATTTCCACGTGCTCTCGAGCCGGCGCCTGCTGGAAATCGCCGATATCAACCTGCTCAACCAGAATTTCATCCTGCCCGAAGCCTATGCCATGGCGCCCAATCCCGCCGGCTTCATGCGGACACTGACCTTCGGGCGCGAGCTGATCCGCATCATGTCCGAGGAAGGCCTGTTCGGGGTGCAGGAAAACGGCGTGCAATTCCTGTCCGACACCTTCTATTCGGCGCAGCTGACCCTGCCGAGCAGCGCCCCGCCGGGGCCCTATATCGCCCAGACCTATGTGTTCAAGGACGGCCAGATCATCGCCCGCAAGTCGGAGGGATTTTCGGTGCGCAAGATCGGCTTCGAGCGGTTCCTGGCGCAATCGGCCGCCCAGTCGCCGCTGCTCTACGGTCTGGCTTGCGTGGTCCTGGCCTTGGTCACCGGCTGGCTCGGCGGCGTTATTTTCAGGCGTTGACAGATATTTAGCCACCGACCAGGCGCTTGACCGGCACGGGATAGAGCCGGTCTCGGCCCAGCATGGTGACTTCCAGGGCCGGGAGGTGGAACAGGCCGAAAAAGGCGGGCGACAGGATGTTGATGGCGCCGGTGGAGCTGCCATAGGCGGGCAGGATCATCAGGCGATTGTCGTGGACGAAGCAGGGCCGGCGGGTCGAACGGCCATTGATGGCAACGCGGGCGGCCGGGTGGAGATGCCCGGAAATCAGGCCGTTTCGACCCTTGGCCGGCTCGTGGGCGAACAGGAGCCCATCCAGTTCCAGCTCGGGCAGGCAGGTGCCGCCGATGGCATGGGGGAGCGGGTCGTGATTGCCCGAAAGCCAGATGCAGTCCACCGCATCGACGATAGCATCGAGGCGCATCCGGTCCGAATTGGTTAGCAGACTGCTAGCGTCGACACGATGAAAAGTGTCGCCCAGCGACAAAAGCGTCGTCGCACCGGTCCGGCGCAGATCGGCTTCGAGCCGGGTGAGGGTCATGGCCGTGTCGTAGGGGGGCAACATCTGACCGCGGCGGGCAAAGCTGGCCATCTTTTCGAAATGCAGGTCGGCGACCAGCAAGGTCTGCCGCGCGCGCCAAAAAAGAGCGCCGGAGGGGAGCGGTTCGAAATTGTGGCTGGCGAAACGCAGCACGGGAGTGTCCGGAATGGGATCAGCGAGGGCGGCGTTGTTCATATGGTCTTTGTGTCGTCCAAAACGAAGGCCCCCTCATCCGCCCTTCGGGCACCTTCTCCCACGAGGGGAGAAGGGAAGGGTTCAGTGTTCGCCAACGGCTTCTTTCAGAAGTTCCTCGGCGGCATCAGCCATAGCTGATTCCCGGCCTTCCCCGAAAATGGGTTCCTTGCCGATATCGAGCATGACGGGGACGGCGAGCGGTGAAATCTGCGTGAGCGGCTTGTGCACGATGTGGGAGCGGATGCGGGCCAGCATGTGGCCGAGCCGTTCGATATCGAGCAGCCCCCGGGCGGCATCGTGCCGGGTGGCCTGGATGAGGATGTGGTCGGGCTCGTGCTGGTAGAGCACGTCATAGATGAGGTCGGAGCTCATGGTGATCTGGCGGCCGGTCTTTTCCTTGCCGGGATGCCGCCGCTCGATGAGGCCCGCGATGATGGCGCAATTGCGGAAGGTGCGCTTCATCAGGGCGGATTCGTCGAGCCAGGCTTCGAGATCGTCGCCCAGCATGTCCTGGGAGAACAGTTCGTCGAGGCTGAGCCGGTCGGTGCGGATGAGGGCGGAGAGATCGCCCAGGCCCCAGATGGCCAGCGCATATTCGGAGGCGACGAAGCCGAGCGGGCGGGCGCGCATGCGTTCGAGCCGGCGGGTGAGCAGCATGCCCAGGGTCTGGTGGGCCAGCCGCCCCTCGAAGGGATAGCAGACCAGGTAATTGTGGGTGCCGCGCGGGAAGGTTTCGACGAGCAGGCTGTCGCGGCGCGGCAGGACGGAGAAATCGCGCTGCAGGCGCAGCCAGTCGGCGACCTGGTCCGGCAGGCGGGACCAATCGGCGGGGCTGTCCATGATGCGGCGGACGCGCTCGGCCAGATAGGTGGAGAGCGGAAACTTGCCGCCGTAATAGGAGGGGATTTTGGGGTCCTTGGCATAGGCGCGGGACACGAAGGCCTCATTGTCCTTCATGCCCTCGAAGGCGACGATCTCGCCGCCAAAGGCGAAGGTGTCGCCGATGGAGAGGGTGCCGAAGAAATATTCCTCCATCTCGCCCAGCACGCGCCCGCCGGCGCCGATGGGGCCGGTGGTGCGGCCCTGCTTTTCGCTCCTGGAGCGCACCAGGCGCACCCGGACCATGGGCTCTTCCACGATGGTGCCGATATTGAGCCGGTATTGCTGGGCCACCTGCGGATGGGCGATGCGCCATTTGCCCTCGGGCGTCCGCCGCAGGCGGGCATAGCGCTCATAGGCGCGCAGGGCATAGCCGCCCGTGGCCACGAAATCGAGCACGCGGTCGAACTGGGCGCGCGGCAGGTCGCGATAGGGCCAGGCGCGGGTGATCTCAGCATAGAGATCGTCGGCGTGGAAGGGCTCGGCACAGGCCATGCCGAGCACGTGCTGGGCCAACACGTCATAGCCGCCGGGCTGGGGGTCCTCGCTGTCCTGATGCCCCTCGGCGACGGCCTCCACCGCCGCTTCACATTCGAGCACTTCGAAGCGATTGGAGGGCACGAGCAGCGCCTTGGAGGGATCGTCCAGCCGGTGATTGGCGCGGCCGATGCGCTGCAGCATGCGCGACGACCCCTTGGGCGCACCGACCTGGACCACCAGATCGACATCGCCCCAGTCGATGCCGAGATCGAGGGTGGAGGTGCAGACCACCGCCTTGAGCTTGCCCGAGGCCATGGCCGCCTCGACCTTGCGGCGCTGTTCGACCGAGAGCGAGCCATGGTGGAGGGCAATGGGCAGCATGTCCTCGTTGATGTCCCAGAGGCCCTGGAACAGCATTTCCGCCTGGGAGCGGGTATTGACGAAGAGCAGCGTGGTCTTGTGCCGCTTGATGATGTCGTAGAGTTCGGGCCGGGCATAGGCGGCCGAATGGCCGGCCCAGGGCAGGCGCTGCTCGGTCTCGAGGATGGCCAGCTCGGGGGGCGCGCCGCCCTGCATGCGGAGCAGCTCGGTATTCCGGCTCGGCAGGGGGCGGGCGATCCAGTCGGCCAGCAGATCGGGCCGGGCCACGGTGGCCGAAAGGGCGGTGATGCGCATGTCCGGCGCGAGAGCGGCAAGGCGGGCCAGGCCGAGAGCCAGGAGATCGCCACGCTTACTGGTGACCAGAGCATGAAGCTCGTCGAGGACGACGCGGCGCAGGGAGCCGAACATGAGCTCGGCATGGGGATGGGAGATGAGCAGGGCCAATTGCTCGGGCGTGGTCAGCAGCACCTGGGGCGGCTTGACCCGCTGGCGGGCCCGCTTGGCCGCCGACGTATCGCCGGTGCGCGCCTCGACGCGGATGGGCAGGCCCATTTCGGCAATGGGGGTGGAGAGATTGCGCTGCACGTCCACCGCCAGGGCTTTCAGCGGGGAAATGTAGAGGGTGTGGAGGCCGTCGAACCGGCCGTCCACCAGATCGGCCAAAGTGGGCAGGAAGCCGGCCAGGGTCTTGCCGGCGCCGGTGGGGGCGATAAGGAGCTGGCTGGCGCCGGACTGGTAGGAGGCCAGCACATCGAGCTGGTGCCGGCGGGGGGACCAGGTGCGGGCGGCGAACCAGGAGGCGATGATGGGGGGGAGGTTTGGAGTTTTGGCCATGGCACCCCCTCACCCGTCTCGGCCTTCGGCCGATCCACCCTCTCCCCAAGGGGGAGAGGAACAAGAGGCGAGCGCAGGACCATTCTTCTCCCCCTCGGGGAGAAGGTGGCCCGAAGGGCCGGATGAGGGGGATGCCGGCAAAGTTGACAAGGCGCACCTAACACAAATCAGCCAGGAGCCTATATGATGGTCAGATTCCTGCCAAACGGAGTGGACCGATGACAGAAGACTATCGCCCCGAGCCGCGTTCCGCATTGGCGCGCTTCATGGGAGGCAGCCCGGTTTCGGTACTGATCAGGCTGGTGCTGATCTCGCTGATGGTGGGGTTCGTCATGTCGGTCTTCGGGTTCAATGCGGGCGACCTGGTGCGCGGCGCGGTCGAGATGGTGCGCGAGGCCATCCGCGACGGGGCGGGCCTGTTCCGGCAATTGGGCTCCTATGCGCTGGCGGGCGCGGCCATCGTCGTGCCGATCTGGCTGCTGCTGCGGCTGACGCGGGCGCGCTGAGCCATGCCGGAGGTGATCCGGCTGGCGCCGCAGGCGGCCCTGGCAAGGCTGGTGCCGCATATTCTGGAAATGGAAAGCGCCGCCGATGGGCGACGCATCGCCATCGGGCTGGCCGGCGGGCCGGGGGTGGGCAAATCCACCCTCGCCGTGGAACTGGTGGCCATGCTCAACGCGGTCAAGCCCGGCAGCGCCGCCTATGTGCCCATGGACGGCTTCCATATGAAGCACGAGAAGATCGAGGCGATGGGACAGGCCGATTTCAAGGGCGCGCCGCATACTTTCGAGGGTGCCGCCTTTGTCGGCTTCCTGCATCACCTCAAGCACGCGAGCGGGCCCGTAAGCGGGCCGGGCTATAGCCGCAAGATCGAGGACGTGGTGGAAAACGCCTTCACAGTGTCGCCGGACGTGCGGGTGCTGGTGGTGGAGGGCAATTACCTGCTGCTGACCGAGGGGCCCTGGGCCGGGGTGAAGGCGCTGCTCGATTATGCGGTGTTCCTGCATGTGAAGCGCGACCTGGTGCGGGCGCGGCTGATGCAGCGGCACGGGGAGGAAGGGCTGTTTTCCGAAGCGCGCAACAGGGCCCATATCGAGCGCAACGACCTGCCCAATTACGACCTGGTGGAGCAATCGCGGGACCGGGCCGATGTGGTGTTCGAGATGATGGTGGCGGAATAGGCCCGTCCGTAGCGGAGGCAGTTCCGCAAAAGCGGGAACCCCTGTTTGCGAAACGTGTATCGGTAACGGAGGTCCCCGCTTTCGCGGGGATGACGTCGTGAAAATGCGGGGACTGGTGCGCCCTGAGTAGACACTCCCCTCGGATGGTCAGCCGTCACCCTCCTCCGGATCGGCGCTCTTCCCCTCTCCAAGGTCGTCACTCTTCACCCCGCCAAGATCGTCGCCCTTCCCCCCGGATCGTCACCCTCGGGCTTGACCCGAGGGTTCTTTGTTTGCGGGGCCGTGGCAAGAGCCCTCGGGTCAAGCAACTGTGGATTGTTTGATGATGGC
>NZ_LVVY01000073.1 GCF_001650025.1 Devosia elaeis
AAATCCCGACGCCCCGGGGCGGTTTGCGTCTCGTTTTTATACTCAGAGGCGAAATCCGCCTCGGGGCTTCCATCGACCAAAAAAACCGGAAGCGGGAACGCGGTCCGGGGCTTCGGCGCGTCCCGATTGCGCCCCGGCTTGGGCCTGGGCACTTGAACTTGCCCTTTTCGCTCTTTACAGCCAGCCGGACACTTGCCTGAAAGACCCGAAAAATGCCCAGCCTGCCCCAGGACAAGCTCGATGCCCTCGAAACGCGCTTCCAATATATCGAAGCGGCCTTGTCCGGCGGGGCCAATCCGGACGAATTCGCCCGGCTCAGCAAGGAGCATGCGGACCTTTCCGAGATCGTGGGCGAAATCGGCACCTACAAGAAGGCGCTGAAGGATCGGGCCGAAGCCGAGGCGCTGCTCAGGAGCGGCGACAGGGAAATGGCCGAGATGGCCGAGGCCGAGATCGAGGAACTGGACGCGCGCATCGAGCAGCTCGCCCAGTCGATCCGCATCATGCTGCTGCCCAAGGACGAAGCGGACGAAAAATCCATTATCCTGGAAATCCGCGGCGGCACCGGCGGCGACGAGGCGGCCCTGTTCGCGGGCGATCTCTTCCGCATGTATGAGCGCTACGCTGCCCTGCGGGGCTGGAAGGTGAGCGTGATGGAGGAGAGTCCCGGCGAAATGGGGGGCTTCAAGGAAATCATCGCCAATGTCACCGGCAAGGGCGTCTATGCGCGGATGAAATATGAATCGGGCGTGCACCGCGTCCAGCGCGTGCCGGCTACGGAAGGGTCGGGGCGCATTCATACCTCGGCGGCCACGGTGGCGGTGCTGCCGGAAGTGGAAGACATCGATATCGAGATCCGCAACGAGGATATCCGCATCGATACGATGCGCGCCTCGGGCGCCGGCGGCCAGCACGTCAACACCACCGATTCGGCGGTGCGCATCACCCATATCCCGACCGGCATCGTCGTCACCTCGGCGATGAAGAGCCAGCATCAGAACCGGGCCCAGGCCATGATCGTGCTGCGCTCGCGGCTCTATGAAATGCAGCGGGAGGCGCGCGACAGCGCCCGCTCGGCCGAACGCAAGGGCCAGGTGGGCTCGGGCGACCGGTCCGAGCGCATCCGCACCTATAATTTCCCGCAGGGAAGGGTCACCGATCATCGCATCAACCTCACCCTCTACAAGCTCGACAAGGTGATCGCCGGCGAAGCCCTGGACGAATTGATCGAGGCGCTGATCACCGAGAGCCAGGCGGCGCAATTGGCCGCCATGGAGCAGGTCAACTGAGCGAGCCGGTCCGGATCGGGGCGCTCTGGCGCGGCTGGCGGGACGTGCTGACCCGATTGGGCTTCGAGACCGCCGCGCTCGACGCCAAATTGCTGGCCGGCCATGCCCTGGGGCTGGATGCGCTGGCCCTGGCGACGCGGGAGAACGATCCGGTGGCGCCGGAAGCCGCCGCCCTGCTGGCCGATTTCATCCAGCGCCGCATGGGCGGCGAATCGGTGGCGCGGATCATCGGCAAGAAGGAATTCTACGGCCTGCCCTTCCAGCTTGGTCCGGCGACGCTGGAGCCGCGGCCGGATACCGAATTGCTGGTCGATCTGGCCATCGCGGCCCTGCCGGCCGGCGGCCGCCTGCTCGATCTGGGCACTGGCACCGGCTGCATCCCCATCGCCATCCTCGCCAACAGGCCCGATGCAAGGGCCGTGGCCACCGACCTCAATCCCGAAGCGCTGTCCATCGCCCGGCTCAATGCCGAACGCCATGGGGTGCTCTGGCGGCTCGACCTGGCCCAGGGCGATTGGTTCGGGGCGCTGGCCGCGCCGGGGCAGGGCGGTGCGCGTTTCGATCTCATCGTCTCCAATCCGCCCTATATTTCCAGCGCCGTCATCGAGACGCTGGCGCCGGAAGTGAAGCAGTTCGACCCTCGCCTGGCCCTCGATGGCGGGCCGGATGGCCTGGCGCCCTATCGCATCATCGCCGCCGAATCGGGGCAATTTCTCGCGCCGGGCGGGCAGGTGCTGGTGGAAATCGGCTATGATCAGGGCGCGGCGGTCGCGGGCCTGTTCGCGGCGGCCGGATTTGTCGATATCGCCGTTCACAAGGACCTCAACGGGCTTGAACGTGTGATTTGTGCGCACCAGATAGAGGGGCAGAACGATGTCCGATCGCGCTGAGCCGCAATTTCCGCTGGCCAAAGGCAGGTGAAACGGATATTTTGAATTTGCTGTCAATGGCGCATCATGAGCGCCGCGGCGATCACACCCGATCCAAGATGCGAGAGGCTGCTTCAGGCAGCGCAGTTCCGGTGGCCCGGAACGACGCGGAGGCGGGGCGGATTTTTCCGAAGGTCGCTGCCGATTGCATTCGGTCTTCATGAAGCCAGTTTAGGCCCCGCACGGTGCGCTGTTTTACCGCCGGGGTCAGGGGCCAGACCGGGCCTGTTCTCCGGTCCGCCCCAGAAATGTGACGCTTAACTTCTAGATTTAGACAAAGCGACCTATGAGACCTAACCAGAACAAGAACCGGCAGCGCGGCCGGAATGGCGGACGCAAGCATGTCAATCCGCTGTCGCGCAATTACGAAAGCAACGGCCCGGATGTGAAGGTGCGCGGCAATGCCGCCCATGTCGCCGAGAAATATCTGCAGCTCGCCCGCGATGCCCAATCCTCGGGCGATTCGGTGATGGCCGAGAATTACCTGCAGCATGCCGAGCATTATTTCCGCATCGTCTCCTCCGCCCAGCAGGCCATGAACGGTCCGCGCGAAGGCCAGAGCCAGGACGAGGTGGATTTCGACGACGACGCCAATGACGTCAATTCCCGCTTCTCCTCGCCCCAGCCGGCCCAGCCCGTGCAGCAGGGCAATGAGAGCGAGGGCGAGACGGCCGAGGCACCGGCCCAGCCGCAGCCCGCCGAAGAGGCCGCTGCCGTTCCCGCGGATGCCGAGGGTGAGGCTGCGCCGCGCAAGACGCGCGAACGTCGTCCGCGCCGCCGCCGCCCAGCCGGGGGCGAAGGCGCCGACCCGGCCAATGCGCCGCAGCCCGAGGTGCCGGAACTGCCGGCTTTCCTCACCGGCAATGCCGCCGAATAACGATCTCGAGGCCGGGCTTTATGCCCGGCCTTTTCGTTTGTGGCAGTATGCGCCGGGCGGAGCGGGTGACCTGGTCTTTTTGTTCTGCAGCTCTTTTGTTCCTCTCCCCAATACCTACATCATGGGGCGAAGGAATGCGCCGATACGGGCATTCCGGGAACGACGCTTCCGCCGTCCTTTCGGTGCCTTCGGGGCCATGGGGCGGGCGAGACAAGGAGAGTTGAATGAATATCGAGAAATATACCGAGCGGGCGCGGGGCTTCATCCAGTCTGCGCAGACCTACGCTCTGGGGCAGGGGCATCAGCAATTCTCGCCCGTGCATCTGTTGAAAGTCCTGCTCGACGATGACCAGGGCATGGCCAATGGCCTGATCCAGCGCGCCGGGGGTGACCCCAAGGCGGCGCGGGCCGGGGTCGAGGCGGCCCTCAACAAGATTCCCAAGGTCAGCGGCGATGCCGGCCAGCTTTATCTCAGCCGGGAACTGGCCAAGGTCTTCGACACGGCCGAGCAGGCCGCCCAAAAGGCCGGCGATTCCTTCGTCACCGTCGAACGGCTGCTGCTGGCGCTGGTGATCGAGAAGGACAATGATGCCGGCAAGGTCCTGGCCTCCTCCGGTGTGACTGCGCAGGGCCTCAACAATGCCATCGAAGCCATTCGCAAGGGGCGCACCGCCGATTCGGCCTCGGCCGAGAATGCCTATGACGCGCTCAAGAAATATGCCCGCGACCTGACCCAGGACGTGCGCGAGGGCAAGCTCGACCCGGTGATCGGCCGCGACGAGGAAATCCGGCGCACCATCCAGGTCCTGAGCCGGCGCACCAAGAACAATCCGGTGCTGATCGGCGAACCCGGCGTGGGCAAGACGGCCATCGCCGAAGGCCTCGCCATCCGCATCGTCAATGGCGATGTGCCGGAGAGTCTGAAGAACAAGAGCCTGTTGGCATTAGACATGGGCGCCCTGATTGCCGGCGCGAAATATCGCGGCGAGTTCGAGGAGCGGCTAAAAGGCGTGCTCAACGAGGTGACCGCCGCCGAGGGGCAGATCATCCTGTTCATCGACGAAATGCACACCCTGGTCGGTGCCGGCAAGAGCGAGGGCGCCATGGATGCGTCCAACCTGCTCAAGCCCGCCCTGGCGCGCGGTGAGCTGCATTGCGTCGGCGCCACCACGCTCGATGAATATCGCAAGCATGTCGAGAAGGACCCGGCGCTGGCCAGGCGCTTTCAGCCCGTCTTCGTCTCCGAGCCGACGGTGGAGGACACCATCTCGATCCTGCGCGGGCTCAAGGAAAAGTACGAGCTGCATCACGGCATCCGCATTGCCGACTCGGCGCTGGTGAGCGCGGCGACGCTGTCGAACCGCTACATCACCGACCGTTTCCTGCCCGACAAGGCCATCGACCTGATGGACGAGGCGGCGGCGCGCCTGCGCATGGCTGTCGATTCCAAGCCCGAGGCTCTGGACGAGCTCGACCGGCGCATCATGCAGCTCAAGATCGAGCGTGAGGCCCTGAAGAAGGAAGACGATGAGGGCTCCAAGACCCGGCTGGGCCGGCTGGAGCAGGATTTGTCCGGGCTCGAAGAACAGGCGCAGGTTCTGTCGGCCAAATGGCTGGCGGAAAAGGAGCGCTTGCAGGGTTCGACCAAAATCAAGGAAGAACTCGACGCGGCCCGCTCTCAGCTCGAAATCGCGCAGCGCCAGGGTGACCTGGCCAAGGCGGGCGAGCTGGCCTATGGCGTCATTCCCGATCTCGAAAAACGGCTGCGCGCCGCAGACGACGCGGATGGCGACGGCCAGCCCGATCCGGTCATGGCCAGGGAAACGGTCGAGCCGACCGACATCGCGCAGGTGGTTTCGCGCAGGACCGGCATTCCCGTCGACCGGATGATGGAAGGCGAGCGCGAAAAGCTCCTGCATATGGAAAGCTCGCTCGGCGCCCGCGTCATCGGGCAGGCCGAGGCGGTTGCCGCAGTGGCCAAGGCCGTGCGCCGCTCGCGCGCCGGCTTGCAGGACCCGAACCGGCCCATCGGCTCGTTCATGTTCCTGGGACCAACCGGCGTGGGCAAGACCGAGCTGACCAAGGCGCTGGCGCAATTCCTCTTCGACGACGAGACCGCCATGGTGCGGCTCGACATGAGCGAGTTCATGGAAAAGCACTCGGTCGCCCGCCTGATCGGCGCGCCTCCGGGCTATGTCGGCTATGACGAAGGCGGCGTACTGACCGAAGCGGTGCGGCGCCGGCCCTATCAGGTGATCCTCTTCGACGAGATCGAAAAGGCCCATCCCGATGTCTTCAACGTGCTGCTGCAGGTTCTGGATGACGGACGCCTGACTGACGGGCAGGGGCGCACCGTGGATTTCCGCAACACGGTGATCATCCTGACTTCCAATCTGGGCGCCGAATATCTGGTCGAGCTCAAGGACGGCGATCCGGTCGAATTGGTGCGGGGCAAGGTTCTCGATGCGGTCAAGGCCGCGTTCCGTCCCGAATTCCTCAACCGGATCGATGAAATCCTGCTGTTCCACCGGCTGGGTCGCGAACATATGGGCGCCATCGTCGATATCCAGTTCGGTCGTCTGGAGGCCCTGCTTAAGGACCGGGATATCGCGCTGGAGCTGACCCCCAGGGCTCGCGATTGGCTGGCCAATGAGGGCTATGATCCCGCCTATGGTGCCCGTCCGCTCAAGCGCGTCATTCAGCGCGAGGTGCAGGACGAACTGGCCGAGGAGATTCTTTCCGGCAAGGTCAGCGATGGCGGGCACGTGCTGGTCGATGCCGACGAGAGCGGCATCGTGCTGCGGCCCGACGGGCGCGCCGCCGCCGATGCGGCGGCCTGATCCAGGATCGATGCGGGCCGGGTTTTTACCCGGCCCGCCTTTTTCAGCTTGCCGCAATGGTGTGGTTGCTATAGAACAAATAAAGAACACAAAGGAGGGGGCGGCATGAGCGATCGTCTCGACTATATCGAGTTTCCCTCGACCGACCGGGAGCGGACCAGCCGCTTTTTCAGCCAGGCCTTCGGCTGGGGCATAACCAGTTACGGGCCGAGCTATGACGGCATCGAGGGCGCCGGACTGGATGGCGGCATTGACCAATCCGCCGAAAGGGTTGCGGCGACCATGGCGGTGGTGCGGACGGACGATCTCGATGCGGCCGAGCAGCGCGTCCTGGCCGCGGGCGGAGTGATCACAAGGCCGCAATTCAACTTTCCCGGCGGGCGGCGCTTTCATTTCCGCGAACCGGGCGGCAACGAATTGGCGGTCTATGTGGCGCGGCCGGAATAGGCCTAGTTGGTTTGCGCCACGCTGACGGGAGCGGGCTCGCGGGCCATCAGGTCATTGATCTGGGCAATGGTGCGGTCGAATTCGGCGCGATATTGCGGGGCCAGCACATTGTCCTTGGGCAGCTTGACGCTGAGCGGATCGACGAGATTGCCGTTGATCTTGATCTCGTAATGCAGATGCGGTCCGGTGGATTGGCCGGTCGAGCCGACATAGCCGATCAACTGGCCCTGGCGCACCTGGCTGCCGACACCGAGCCCGTCCACGTAGCGCGAGAGGTGGCCATAGGCGGTTTCGTAGCCATTGACGTGCTGGATTTCGATCTTGTTGCCGTAGCCCGACTGCCATTTGTAATAGGTGATGGTGCCATCGCCGCCGGCATAGATCGGCGTGCCGGTGGGCGCGGCAAGATCGACGCCGGTATGCAGGCGCCGGGTCTTGAAGATCGGGTGGATACGATAGCCGAAGCGCGAGCGCAGCGTGCCCCCGCCTTCCAGCGGGCGCCGGTTGAGGAAGCGTTTGCCGGTTTCGCCATCGGGATCGAAGAAATCCACCGAGCCGTCCGGGGCGGTGAAGCGATAAAATTGTCGCTTGGTGCCGCCCAGGCTCAATCCGACATAGAGCAATTCCGAAGCCGCTTCGGGCGTGGCGCCGGTTTCCAGGATTTCGATCGTGTCGCCGGCGCTGATGCGCTTGGTCATGTCGAGGTCATAGGCGAACATGCCGATAATGCGCTCGATCGTGTCGTCGGACAGGTCGTGCTTGCGGCCGGTTTCCCAGATGGAGCGATAGATGGTGGGCAGATTGCCTACATTGATCTGCTCGACATCTTCTTCGGGGAAATCGACCCAGTCGGGCTGCAGGCCGACCACATATTGCCCATTGTCGGACAGGGCCACCGTCGCGATATGCCGTTCGCCCGGCGCGCCTTCGGGCCGGTAGATCGACATGCGGTGCGGCACCAGGCTGTTGGGCGCATTGGTCAGCGGACCATAGAGAATGCGCAATCGGATGCCCTCGGGCAGGCCGCCGGCCGGAATCAGATTGGCAAGCGTGCCCTCGACCATCGAGACCTGGGTGCGGGTGAAGCCGTTACGGACCAGGGTATCGGCGAGTGGGCCGATCTCCCGCACCGTCAGGAAGCGTTCGGACCGGCCCGGGCCTTCCTGCATTGCGGTGATGGATTTGGGAACCACGGTGACGTTTTCGGCGATACCGGCCGGCGAATCGCCGGGGGCCGTCAGATCGTGCAGCGAGGGGGCGATGGAGGCATAGGCCAGGGCCGGCGTCGGGTTCTCGCTGAAGAAAGAGGCCTCGGCCATGCCGCGCACGAAATCGGCGGCGCCCTGGTCGGAAATGACCCTTTTGGGAATGAAATTGTCGGGCAGCGCCGCCTGGCGGACCGCCACTTCGCCATCCACGTCTGTGCCATAGACATCGGTGGCGACGTCGAGCGTCGCGGGCTTGAGCGGCTGGGTCTTATTGAGAATAGCCACCGGATCATAGGCAGGAACGTCCGCCGAGAGAGAGGTGGCGGTGGTCGCCAGCGTCGCGGTGATGCGCACGAAAGGCTGGTTGCGGATGATCTCGCGGCCATCGACATTCTGGCGGATGGCGGCCTCGATGATTTCGAGATCGGAGCGCGTCGCGGCCACCGGGCGCATGCGCGAGGATTTCGAGGTCAGGTCGGTCGCCAGCGGCTGGTCGATGCGGGGCGCCGCCAGCTTGAGCGCCGCATAGGCGGTCGAAAAGGTGTCCTGGCCCTGGAAGGAGACATAGAGCGCCGCGCCCATGAGCAGGACGCTGGTCAGCCCCGTCATCACCGTGCCGCTCAACCAGGCAAAGCTGAGTTCGCGGCCCTGCGGAATTTCGCCGTCAGTGGATTGCACGGTCAGCGCGGGGCTGTCCTCGAATCCGGTCGCCCTCAGCAGAGCGATGTGACGTCGTCTCTGGGTTGCGTTCAACGCCCCGTCCTTCAGTCCGTGCAGAATATTCCCAAGGCGGCCGCGGCCGGCTGGGCGCCGCAGCGCCGCGCCTAAACTAAGGAGCCGTTCCGCCTATGGCAATATCGAGCGTATTGAAGACAAATACGGCGAAACTGGGGGGGGTGGATGGGGCAATCCACCCTACCGTGCAAGGGCGCAGCGCTGGCGCCGCCTATATAGGGGGAGACCGGACCAGCCCGGCCACTGCCGGGCGTCGCAGGCCCTGCCGGACCTAGCTCTTGAAAATATGGGGCATGGCACCCATCTCTCGGCACAGGCAGGGAAAAGCCCCTAATCACTGGTGATCTGGTCGAGTTTTCCACATGCGGTCTCTGCGCCGCCGGAAAAAATGTCGTTTTTGTCATCAAGGGGGGTGACAGGCCGAAAGGTCGCCCCTATAACCCGCTCATCGCTGAAGAGCGCGGCGCCAAACGGCGGCAAGCAAAGCAGCAAGCCTCTGAAATCAAAAGTTAATTTTTTGATTTCGGGTTTTCGGATTTTGATCTGATTGGAAGAAATTCCGGCCAGGAAGAAAAACGAAAATAGGGTGTTGACGAGCCGATAGGTTCTGAGTACAACCCGCCACGCTGACGACGCCGAGCGAACTTCGCTCCCACTGTTCAGCGACTTCTGAAAGGGCAGACGATCTGCCGGGCAACCGGACAGAGGGTCATGTTTCCCTTAAGGAACTCGGAAGCTTGGCTTCCATTGACGTATCAGTCGGTGACGACGATGGGTCAGATCATTGACATTGTGAAGAGAGAAGAAAGGG
>NZ_LVVY01000074.1 GCF_001650025.1 Devosia elaeis
TTCGCCTAACCATCCACGGTTGCTCGACCCGAGGGCGTTCGGGGGCTTGAGCCGATGCGGTGGGGCGCGTGGGGACTGGCCCTCAGGCCCGAGGGGGGCGCGGTGTGTGGGAGGCTTCGGCAGGGAAGAACCCTCGGGTCGAGCCGAGGGTGACGAGCGGTGGGGGTGGCATCGGCCCCAGTGTGCCGGCACCCCCCTCCCAGCTCCGCTAGGCCTGTCGGCCAAGCTGCGCTACCTCCCCCGTCAAGGGGGAGGTTGGGTCCGGTGCTTGGGACAGTTCCCCGCCATTCGAGCAGAGCTTTCATGGCCTTCTCGCCTCAAATCTCTCCGCCGGAGAGATTTGCCCTGCGGGGCGGCTCGAAGCCCGTCAAGGGGGAGGTGTGGGCCGGTGCGTCGGGATGGCCCTAGGTTCAATCCTCCAGCAGATAGCCGCCGGCTCTTGCGGGCAGGATTTCCGTGCCGACGATCTTGGCGACGGAGGCGCCGGTGACGGTATATTTGGCACTGGCGCGGGAGAGGATGAAGCCATTGGTGCCGGCGCGGAGCGGGGTGCGGGCGAGGAAGGCTTGGGGGCCGTCCATGGCGATGATGTCGGCGACGATGTCGCCCTTCTTCACCTTGTCGCCCAAGCCGACGCGATAGGCGAGGAGGCCGGGGCCGTCGGCGCGGAGGACTTCGGTGGCTTCGAAGGGGGTGGCTGCAGGCATGGGCCTGGCTGCGGGCGCGCTGGCGTCGATGAGGCCGCGATCGGCGAAGAAGTCGAACAGGCCCCGGGCATCGTTGATGCCGGTTTCATCGTGCGTGTCGGCCTGGCCGCGATATTCGAGGGTCGCGGTTTCGGCGCCCATGGGAATGGGCAAATCGGGATGGGCGCGCTGGGCCTTCCGATAGAGGCCGGGCAGGACTTCGTCGAAAGAGCCGCCGCCCGAATCCTCGGCGGTGAGGGTGGCGGCCGCGCCCATGCGGTCAGCGAGATCCTGCAGGCCGGGCATCAGTTCGGGCGAGGTGAAGATGTGGATGAGGCTTTCGTCGTCGCAATGGAGATCGAGGACGATGTCGGCGTCGTGCGCGGATTTCAGCACGGCGAGGCGCAGTTTCTGCGCGGCCGTTGCCGGCTGTTGGCTATCGAGCCAGGCGCGGACGGCGTTGCGGATGAGCGCGATATTGGCTTTTGGATCGGCGGTGAGCCGGCCGGCAATAGCCTGGGCGATCTGCGGGTAGAGATCGGGCCAGCGGCGATTGAAATTGACACCGGTTTCGAGATCGTAGCGGCCGATATGGCGGCGCAGGACGCGGGTGGCGAGGCCGAGCGGATTGACCGAGGGAAAGATGACGAAACGGGCCCTGAGCTTTCCCGCCGCGTCGGCTTCGCGCAGCATAGGCAGCAGGTGATGCAGGACCATGGTGCCGGGCTGTTCGTCGGCATGGAGCGCGGCTTGCAGGTGCACCTTGGTTTCGGCGGTTTCGGGGCCGGCGCTATACCAATAGAGCGTGGTCGAATGGCCCGGCGTATCGCCCGGCAGGGTCAGGGTGTGCTGCTGGAAGGTCATTTTGCTGGCTCGGCAAGGGCCGAGAGCTTGTCGGCCATGTTCTGGTTTTTGTCGGTGCGGGTGGAGAAATGCATGGTGCAGAAGATGCGCTCGACGCCCATCTCCTCCAGCCGCCCGCAGCAGGCCTCGATGGCGGCGCTGACCTCGGCCATTTCGCCTTCGATATTGGTGCCATTGGCGTGCATTTCGTGGGTGAGGCCGGTCTGGTCCAGCACGGCCTTGACCTCGCGGATATAGCGAGAGACGGAGGGGCCGGCGCCCATGGGGACGATGCAGAAATCGGCGATGATCTTCATGTCGGGCCTAACGGAACCATTTAGGGGCATAGCGCAGGCCCGGGCGGGCCGGCAGGTGGCGCATGAGACGCTGATAGACCAGGCCGAACAGGAAGAAAATGACCAGCGACACCAGAAGGAAATAGAGCGCGGCGACCGGGAAGTGCAGGAAGGCGTTGAAATCGCGTTCGAACAGGTTCTTGGCCGTGCTCATCAGGTCGCGCTGCGCGCCCACCACCGGCAGGGCGAAATAGACGATGGCTGTGGCGTGGAAGAGGAAGACCACTTCATTGGTATAGGCCGGCCAGGCGAGGCGGATAAGGTTGGGCCAGATGATGCGGCGGAATTGCTGGGAGCGGCTCATGCCATAGGCGCGGGCGGCCTCCACGGCGCCGCGGGGCACGGCGCGCAGGGCGCCATAGAAAATCTCGGCGGTATACGCGCCGGTGTTCAGCATCAGGACCAGCGGCCCCATGAACAGGGGGTGCAGCACGAAGCCGGAAATGCCCAGGGGGCGCCAGACGCTCATGTTGAGCGAGAGGGCCAGGGAATAGAACATGAAGAACTGGATGAAGAGCGGCGAGCCGCGGAAGGCATAGATGAAGCCGCGCGACAACCGGTTGAGGAGCGGATTGGACGAGGCCTTGCCCAGGGCCAGGAAGACGGCGAGGACGAAGCCGATGGGGATGGAGGCGGCGGCGAAATAGATGTTGAACAACACCGCCGGGGCCATGATGGCCAGATCGTCGAGAAAGCCCTGCATCAGCCATGCGCCTCGCTGAGAATGCCGCGTCCGGCGCGGCGCATGATGGCCCCGAAGGCGCGCTCGGACAGCCAGGTGACGAGGATGTAGAAGACGAAGAGCACGAGGTAATAGCGCCAGCGCCAATCGTCATGGACGAGGCCCACGGCGGGCAGGAAATTGGGAGCGCCGAGCCGGTCGGCCCAGAGCACGATATCGGCGATCTGCAACAGCGAGAGCAGGGAGGTCGCCTTGATGATCAGCATCCAGACATTGGAGAGGCCGGGCAGGGCATAGACCCACATCTGGCGGATATGGATGTGCCAGAGCACCTGGCGGGCGCTCATGCCATAGGCGCGGGCGGCTTCGAGCTGGCCGGCGGGCACCGAGCGCATGGCGCCGTGGATGACATTGGTGGCGAAGGCGCCATAGACGAGGCCGAGCGAGACGCTGGCCAGGATCAGATATTCGAACGTGCCCAGGAACCAATTGGCTTCCCGGCAGGGCGGCCAGGGTGCGGTCTGGGCGGCGATGGCTTCGGGCGAACAGACCTGGGTGGCGACGATCCACTCCACCGCCTGCTCGAAAGCCAGGGGGAAGAACAGGAAGAACAGCACATCGGGCACGCCGCGCACGATGGCCGAATAGAACGAGCCGACCAGACGGAAGGGCAGGAAGCGCGAATTCTTCAGCGTCGCGCCGGTCAGACCGAAGACGACGGCCAGCGCACCGCCCATGAGGGCGGCGAAGATGGTGAACTGGAAGCTGGCATACCAGGTCAGATGCTTGCCATTGGTCAGGTAGCCGACCCAGAAGGCGATGTCGTCGAGCATGCGCTTTTTTGAACCCGTCGTTCGTCACCTCGGGCTCGACCCGAGGGCGTTATGTTTTGCGACCGTCGCAAGAGCCCTCGGGTCAAGCCCGAGGGTGACGATCTGTGGGTGAGGCGGATGCTGCGAGAATGTCTGGCAGGTCCGCCTCAACCAGCTTACTCGGCGTAGTACGGGCCCTGGCCGTCGAACCACTGGGCGATCAGCCGGTCGACGGTGCCATCGGCCTTGAGCGCGGTGAGGGCGTCGTCGATCTTGGCCTTGAGTTCGGCATCGTCCTTGCGCAGGCCCGCACCGACGCCGCCGCCGACCAGGATATCCTCACCGAAGAATTCGATGGCGCCGTTGGAGGCCGTGACGACCTGCTCGAGATAGGAGCCGTCGGCCAGGATGGTGTCGATATTGCCGGCCATCAGGTCGGCCATGTTCTGGTCGGCAGTGGCGAAGGACACGATGGTATTGTCCGCGGACAGGTTCTCTTCGGCATAGGCGGCCTGGATCGTGCCGCTCTGCACGCCGATCCGGGCGCCGGACAGGGCCGAGAAATCGAGGTCAGAGCCGGGCGCGGCGACGAACTTGGACGGATCGGGCGGGAAATAATCCTGCGTGAAGTCGATGGTGGCCAGGCGCTCCTCGGTGATCGACATGCCGGCCATGATCAGATCGTAATTGCCCGCGAGCAGGTTGGGGATGATGGAATCCCAGTCATTGAGAATCCATTCGCAGGTAAGCCCCGCGGTCTCGCAGATGGCATTGCCCAGGTCGATTTCGAAGCCAGCGGGTTCGCCTGCATCGTTGAGGAAGTTCCAGGGCGCATAGGCGCCTTCGGTGGCGATGCGAACGCTTTCCTGGGCGAAGGCGGGAGTGGCGAGCGCCAGGACGGCCGCGGCCGCCAGCATGGTCTTTTTCATCGTGTTTCTCCGTTCAATTGATCTTGTGATTAGGCGCCCGGTGTTCCGGGTCGGTTCCCAACGCTCAAGCATGGCTGGCGGCGTTGAGGAATTGCTTGAGGCGGGCCGATCTGGTGGCGCCGAAGACTTCGTCGGGGCTGCCTTCCTCCTCGATCAGGCCCTGATGGAGGAAGATGACGCGGTCCGATACCGAGCGGGCAAAATCCATGTCGTGGGTCACCAGGACCATGGTGCGGCCTTCATCGGCGAGCAGCTTTATGACGCGCAGGACTTCGACCTCGAGTTCGGGATCGAGCGCGGATGTGGGCTCGTCGAACAGCATGACGCGCGGATTGATGCACAGGGCGCGGGCAATGGCGGCGCGCTGCTGCTGACCGCCGGACAATTGGGCGGGATAGGCATCGGCCTTGGCGCCGATCCCCACCTTGTCGAGCATGGCGCGGGCGTCGGCCTCGACCTCGGTGCGCTGGCGCTTCTGCACGATCAGGGGCGCTTCCATGACATTTTCGAGCACGGTCATGTGGGCCCAGAGATTGAAGGACTGGAACACCATGCCCAATTCGGAGCGGATGCGGCGGATCTGGTGCTCGTCGCCAATCTGGCGCTGGGGACCGGTGCCCCGGAGCGCGATGAGCTCGCCATCGATCAGCACGTCGCCCTGGTCGGGGATTTCGAGCATGTTGATGCAGCGCAAAAGCGTGGACTTGCCCGATCCGGAGGAGCCGATAAGCGAGACGACCTGACCTTCGCGCGCGGTAAAGGAGATGCCCTTGAGGACTTCGAGGGCGCCGAAGGACTTGTGCAGATTGCGCAGTTCGACAACCGCCGATGCCCCCGCGACGACGGGTTCAGTTTGCGTCATGCTCACCATGGGCGCGAAAGGCGCCTTTCCTGACTGACGATTGCCTTATTGAGGCTGGCAATCTTGACCGTTTGGTAGAAAACCAGAAGCCAGTGAGATAGCAAGCGAAAAAGCTTTCCCTCGAACGGCTGGAGAGAGTGGCCCGATGTTTTTCCTCGCCTCTAAAGTGTTCTGGCTTCTGGTGCAGCCGACCAGCCTGGTGCTGCTTCTGATGCTGGCGGGCCTTGCACTAGTGCTATGGGGGCGGCGGCGGATGGCGATATCGGCGCTGGGCCTGGGCGTGGGGCTGCACTTTCTCGTCGCCTTCACCAGTTTCGGCTATGTGCTGATCCAGCCGCTGGAGAACCGGTTTCCGATGCCGGTCGAACCGCCCGAGCAGGTGGGAACGATCATCATGCTGGGTGGTGCGACCATGGCGCGGCCAAGCACGGTGCGGGGCGTAGCCGAACTCAACCAGGCGGGTGACCGGCTGACCACCACGCTGCGGCTGGCGCAGCTCTATCCGGACGCCAAGATCGTCCTGAGCGGCGGCGCCGGTTTCCTGCAGGGGGAAACGGAAAGCGAGGCCGAGACCATGCGCCGGTTCTTCACTGGTTTCGGGGTGGCCGAAGACCGGCTGGTGCTGGAGGGGGACTCGATGAATACGGCCCAGAACGCCGATTTCACGCGGGGCCTGCTCGAGGGGGATGGGGGCGCGGTGGTGTTGGTGACTTCGGCCTTCCACATGCCGCGCTCGGTGGGGATTTTCCGTCAATTGGGCGTGGAGGTCGTGCCCTGGCCGACCGATTACCGCAGCGCCGGCAACCAGGGCTTCGGGATTGATATCGCCAATCCCAACCAGAACCTGGAGACGGCGACGATCGCGGTGCGGGAATGGATCGGCCTTTTGGCCTATCACTGGACGGGGCGCAGCGCGGAACTGCTGCCGGGCCCATAATGAAAAAGGCGCCTCGCGGCGCCTTTTTCATTCAGATGATCGGGTGTCAGGTCCTGCGGAACAGGCCGATGACCAGCGAGATGACCAGGAAGGCCAAGAACAGGAAGAACAGGATCTGCGCGATACCTGCCGAGGCGCCGGCAATGCCGCCGAAACCGAGAACGCCAGCGATCAGCGCGATCACCAGAAAGACGAGAGCATAGTACAGCATGGGGAATCTCCATGATTTTGCCTTGAGTTAGAAACGCTTGGCCAAGATCGGAGTTCCGATGCCCAAACAAAAAGGCCGGCGATGCGCCGGCCTTTTCGAGAAAATTTCGGGGCCTCAGGCGGCGGCGCGAGAGCCGTCGTCGAAGAACAGGGCCTGGCTGATCAGGGCCTTGACCATGTCTGGATTGAACGGCTTGGTGACCAGGAAGGTCGGCTCGGGCCGCTCGCCCGTGAGGAGGCGCTCGGGGAAGGCGGTGATGAAGATCACCGGCACCGAATGGGTGTTGAGAATGTCGTTGACCGCATCGATGCCGGAGCTGCCATCGGCAAGCTGAATATCGGCCAGGATCATGCGGGGCCGGGTCTGGTTGAACAGGCTCACCGCTTCCTTGTGGGTGCGGGCGATGCTGACCACCTTATGGCCCAGGCTTTCCACCATCTGCTCGATATCCATGGCGATGAGCGGCTCGTCCTCGATGATCATGATTTCGGTGGCCACCTGGCGCGAAATCTCGTGGGAGGCCTGGTCGAGCAAGGCTTCGAATTCCTGGTCCGAGACAGAGAGGATTTCGGCCGCCTGGGCATGGGTGAAGCCTTCGACGGCCACGAGCAGGAAAGCCTGGCGGGGGCGCGGGGCGAGATTGGCGAGGTTGGCGGCGGCGCGCTGTTCCCAGACGAAGCTGGAGGCCGGCTGGGGCACGCTCACAGCGGAGGAGGAGAACAGGGCCGAGAACAGCTTATAGAGCGCGATGCGATCATTGCTGGCCTCGGGGAAAAGCGAAATGTCGCCGATAAGAGTTTCGAGCGTAGCAGCCACATAGGCATCACCCGACGTCTGCGATCCCGTGACGGCCCGTGAAAAACGGCGCAGGTAGGGCAGGTGCGGAGCAATCCGCGTGGACAAAGACATAGACGAAATCTCCCAGATGACGCTTGTGATATGACCTCACAGCAGTCCGAAACGGGCCAGCATTGGAAAAGTTCCTCTCCGGCTTGGAACTTTTTTGCAACCGGGGCATTTCCAGCCTCCAGGGATGGCAAGACTGATCGGTCTATTGAAGTATGACAAAGGATAATTGGGTGACCCAGCAACGTGCGCGAACGCAGCCGGGGCGGGCTGAAGATGGTCTCGGGCCGAATTCGGATATCGGCTCGCGCCTACGCGCGCTTTATGGCGCGGTCCAGGAAGAAGGCGTGCCGGATCAATTGCTCGACTTGCTCGAAAAATTGGACAATGCCGAAAAGGCGCAGCAGACCGGGACGACCCAGCGGGACGGGGAATAGGCCATGAGCGCCGAAGGAACCTCGTTCAAACGCGAGATGCTGGCCACGTTGCCGAGCCTCCGAGCTTTTGCCGTGTCGCTGACCGGCAAGCACGACAAGGCCGACGACCTGGTCCAGGATACGGTGATGAAGGCCTGGGCGAAACAATCCAGCTTTCAGATGGGCACCAATATCAAGGCGTGGCTGTTCACGATCCTGCGCAATGAATTCTACAGCCAGATGCGCAAGCGTGGCCGGGAAGTGCAGGACAGCGACGGCGTGTTCACCGAAAGGCTCTCGGTGCATCCTTCCCAATATGGCTCGCTGGACCTCGAAGACTTCAAGAAGGCCCTGTCGCAATTGCCCGACGACCAGCGCGAGGCCATCATCCTGATCGGCGCCTCAGGGTTTTCCTACGAGGAAGCGGCTGCGATCTGCGATTGCGCCGTAGGCACGATGAAAAGCCGGGTGAGCCGGGCGCGTTCGCGGCTGAGCGAATTGCTGCAGATCAGCGGCGAGGCCGATTACGGTCCCGATGCGGTTTCCGCGCAGGTGACCTCGGGCAATCACTCGTTCTGAGCCGGTTGCTGCCGGAGCAGGCTGAGCACCGCTTCCACGAGGCTCTCGTCGGGCACAGGTTTGACCAGGAATGGCGTGTCCGGGAAATCGGGCATGCCATTTCGCAATCCGTTGTCTGCCGTCAGCCCGAGCACGGGAATGCCGGCCTCGCGCAGCGCGCGGACAAGGTCGAGCTGGTCGCGGCGACGCGATTCCACCTCGATGACGGCCAAGGCAGGGTTGGCGGCCAATTTCGCATGACTACGAAATTCCTCCGGGCTGGTCAGCACGGTGACATGGCCCGCGCCCATGGCCTGCAACACGACCTGCATGCTCAGCGATATGATGATTTCCGACTCAACGATGAGAACGGGTTGTCCGGCCAGCATATGGGGCGCCTTTCGCCGAGTTAGGCGTCATTTGCACTGGCTAGCTCTGGATTGTCATTTAACTTTGACATGCGGAACGCTACGCAGCGCGGCGCGTTGAGGACTTACCTTCAGCGTCGGGTCATTTCTTGAATCTCGTTCTTCCCCATACAGGCCGCCGCGTGCCCTGCGAGCAATGCCCGCTGCGCGCCCTGCCGGCCTTCCGCGATTTCACGCCGACGGAGCTGCGTTTCGTCTCCGGTTTCAAGACCGGGGAAATGACGGCGGAGCCTGGCGCGGTCATCCTGTCCGAAGGGGCGCATAGCGCGCATCTCTATACGCTGCTGTCCGGTTGGGCCTTCCGCTTCAAGACGCTGGCCGATGGCCGCCGTCAAATTCTCAATTACATGCTGCCGGGGGACCTGGTGGGTCTGCAGGGCTCGGTGATCGGCGAAATGGAGCATTCGGTGGAGGCGCTGTCGCCGCTGGTGCTGTGCGTGTTCCAGCGCGATCGGCTGGACGAATTGTTCGGCGGCCATCCCGGCCTGGGCTTCGACGTGACCTGGCTGGCGGCACAGGAGGAGCGCATGCTGGACAATCATCTGCTGAGCCTGGGCCGCCGGACGGCGCTGGAACGCGCGGCCTACCTCCTGAGCTTCCTGCACCAGCGCGCCCGGATGGTGGCGCCCAATGCGGCCCGGATCGAGCTGCCCCTGACCCAGCAGCATGTGGCCGATACGCTGGGATTGTCGATCGTGCATACCAACAAGACCCTGCGCAAGCTGAGCAATCTGGGCCTGGTGCGCTGGCTGGGCGGGGCCTGCGAGGTGCTGGATCTCGAGCGGCTGATGGTCGTCGCCGATTGGGAAGGCCTGCACGATCGCAAGCGGCCGCTGATCTAGCCATGCCGGCCTCAATCCTGCCATGGCGATTGACCAATGCTGGCCGGGCTGAAGACCGGTTGTGGCGGTCGGCATCCGTGCGGTGGACGGGATGAGTGCTGTGGCTGAGGCGACCGAGAAGAGCGTTGAAGCATCCCTGGCGCTGCGCCGCAGCGCGAGGCGGGTGGCCATCTGGGTGTCGCTCGGCCTGGTATGCCTGGCAGCCCTGGCCTCGCTGCTGCTGATGCAGGGGATCGGGCGGCAGATCAGCGACGTCGTCGAAAGCCATGCCATGCGCACGGCAGCGCGGGAACTGACCCATGCGCTGAGCCAGGCCGAGGCCAGCCAGCGCGGTTTTCTGTTGACCGCCGATCCGCAATTTCTCGAACGCTACCAGCAAGCCGCTTCCGGCATCGACAGCCGGGTGGAGGCGCTGCTGGCTCTGACAGCCGACGATCCGGCCCAGAGCCTGCGCGTGGCCGGCATCACCGACGATATTGCCGGCAAGATGGCGGAAATGGAACGCGCGGTCGAACTGGCCAGGACGGAGCGGGCGAACGAGGCGCAATCGCTGACCCAGACGGGGATGGGCGCGCGCTTGATGGCGGAGGTCAACCAGACGCTGGAAGATTTCATCGCCGAGGAAGATTTCAAGCTGGCGGCGCGCAACGAGGAGATGGAGCAGACCCGGATCGGGCTGGTCGTGGCCTTGATTGCCGCGCTGGTCGCTGCCGCGATCCTGGCCTATGCCCTCTTGTCGCGAACCCAGCGGCAGGTGAGCGACCTGGCGCGCAGCCACCGGGGCCTGCTCAGCCAGAACGAAGTGCTCGAAGCGCAGGTCGCCGAGCGGACGCACGAAATCGAAGCTGCCCGCGCCCATGCGGAGCGGGAGCGGCAGCGGGTGGAGGCGCTGCTGCAGGATACAAATCACCGGGTGGGCAATTCGCTGGCCACGGTCTCGTCGCTGCTGGCCCTACAGGTGATGCGCAGCCGCTCGGACGAGGTTCGGGATGCGCTGGAGGCGGCGCGGCTCCGGGTGCATGCCATCGCCTCGGCGCATCGGCGGCTGCGGCTGGGCGACGACCTGGAAAGCGCCAGCGCCAGCGAATTTCTCACCGCCGTCATCGAGGATATCGCGGCGACGCAGACCGATGGCGGACGGATCGCGCTGTCCAGCACTATCGAGCCTATCGATGTCAGCGCTCGCGACGCCACGACGCTGGGCATATTGGTGGGCGAATTGGTCACCAATGCGCTCAAGCATGCCTTTCCCGGCGGGCGGAGGGGGGCGATCGATGTGCGGCTGTTCCGCGACGAGGGTGGCACGCCTGTGCTGGAAGTGCGCGACGATGGCGTGGGCATGAGCGATCCGGCAGCGACGGATGGCGGGCTGGGATCGCTGATCGTCCGGCAGCTTGCCGGGCAGTTCGAGGGCGAACCCCGATATGAGAGCACCACGGCGGGCGGCGTGGCGATCAGAATAGCCCTGCCGGGGCTGACCGGCGCGTCCCAAGCGCAATTGGAGGCCTAGCATGCAGTTCCGGGCAATTCTCAACAAGGATGGCGGCACACTTCGCAGCCTCGATCTCGACGATTTCTCCCAGCGTGCCGAGGCACTGTTCGCCGAGGAAGGCCACGCGCTGGAATGCCGTGTGATCGGCGGCGATGCGGTGGAGGCGGCGCTGGCCGAGGCCTCCACGGCCGAGGCGGTCGACGTGATGCTGGCCGGGGGCGGAGACGGTACGATATCGGCCGCCGCGGCCGCCGCCTATGCCAGCGGCAAGCCGCTGGCCGTGTTGCCCGCGGGAACCATGAACCTGTTCGCCCGCGCCCTCGGCATGCCGCTCGATCTCGATGCGGCGCTGGTGGCGATCGCGCGGGGGCGGATCGAGAATATCGATATCGCCACGGCCAATGGGCGGCCCTTCGTGCATCAATATGGCGTGGGCATCCATGCGCGGCTGGTGCGGATCCGCAACGGCATGAGCTATCGCGACCGGGTGGGCAAGATGCTGGCGAGCCTGCGGGCGATCCTGGCGACGGCCATCGATCCGCCCCGCTTCGAGGTGGAACTGGTGGGGCCGGAGGGCGCCAAGACGCATGTGGTATCCGGTATTGCCGTCTCCAACAATCCGCTGGGCGATGGTCCGATTCCGGTGGCGGCGCGGCTCGATAGCGGCCTTCTGGGCGTCTACCTGGCGGCAGGCACCAGCAGCCGCGAATTGGTGGCGCTGGCGCTCGACGTCTTTACCGGCCGGTGGCGAGACAATGCGCTGGTGAGCGAGGCGGAAGTGCCCGAAGTGGTATTGCGCTTTCCCAAGCGCAAGCGCGGCAATCACGCGGTGGTCGATGGCGAGCTGATCCCGCTCGAGCCCAGCGTCACGCTCAAACTCCATGCGCAGGCCATGGCGGTGGTCAGGCCGGCGGAAGACGCGGCCTGACCTGGGTTCATTCGTCGTCGGAGCGGTCCCGCAACAAAGCGAAGGCGGCGATCGCGGCCGCGGGCAGGCCGATGCGCACCAGGGCTGGTGCGCGCAGCAGCGCGGGCAGGGCGGTGAGCGCGGCGGTGGTGACGAAGGCGCCGGTTTCGCTGGCGCGGCGACGTTCGGCGACATGGCGGCGAGTGCGTCCACGCCCGATCAGCATGCCGGCATAGACCGCCAGGGCCAGAACCAGGAACAGGCCGGCCATGAGCAGCGCCGCGATGAGCGGGCTGAACAAATCGGCCAGCGCCAGATAGCCGGCGACGGTGAGAAAGATGGCGGCGGCCAGCAGGAAAAGCGCAATCAGGCCATAGACGATGGCCGCGGCCCGGGCGCGGGCCGCGACGCTTTCCAGCTCAAGACCGAACAGGGCCGCGAGCGGCGCGATCAGCCCCATGGTCAATGCCGGGTGAGCAAGGCGAGCACGAAGCCGATGCCGGCGGCAGTGGCCACGGCGGTCAGCGGCTTTTCGCGGATCGTGTCCTTGAGCTGCTTCTCGACCTCTTCGGCCTGGCCCTGGGCATCGTGCAGCATATCCTGACCCTTGCGCTTGAGCTGCTTCAATTCACCGGCGGCCATGGCGCGGGCCTCGCCGGCCTTTTCGCCAGTCAGCTTGCCCAGCGTTTCCGTGATGGATTTGAGGTCGTCCTGCAATTGCTTGACCTGGGCTTCCAGTTCCTGCTCGCGACCCCGGGAAGCGGTGCTCCTGGCAGGGGTCTGGTTCTTGCGGCCGGGGGCCATGTCGGTGGTGGTTGCCATAAGGGGCTCCTTTTCGATTACGAAGAAAATGCCTCAACCCGGCGCAGGTTCCCGGCCGCTTTCCGAAAGCCGTCCCGACAAGACTGCGCCTGCCGGGACGAAGGTTGCGGATCGAGCGGGGGGCGCTGCCCGATCCGCTCCAGGCACATATTGTTGAGGGAGCTCGACGTGCCTGTGGCGTGCAGGCGGCGCGGCGACGTCCTTGCCCGGGCGCCCGCGCCGCGTGAAATGGGCTAGATGCGGCCCATCAGGACCAGGATCAGCACGACGATCAGGACAACGCCGAGAATGCCCGAGGGGAAATAGCCGAAGCCACGGGAATAGCCCCAGTTCGGCAAGGCGCCGATGAGCAGCAGAATGAGAATGATGATAAGAATTGTGCCAAGCGTCATGTAACCCTCCTAGAGATTTCATACAGCCCGCCGATCGGCGGTTGTCCCTGGAGCGGCGTGCTTTTGACGGCGCTGCCCCAGTCTTGTTGCTTAAAGCAGCGCAACGAGCAGCGCGGTGGCGGCCACTAGGATCAGCGAGGCGGGCAGCAGCGCCAGGGCGATGTCTGCAAAACGCGGCTGGTGATCAAAGCTGTCCGGAACCCACGCGGTGGTGGTGCGACCTGCATCTTCAAGGGCTCTGATCTGGAACTGGTTCATGTCCGTCTCCTAAGGCGGTCCATCGGCCGCGTGCCAGAAGAACGGAGCGATATGAATTTTGGTTCCCGAGGGCGGGCCCGCGGCAGCCGGCGCGGCGCGCTATTACAGGCTGTCGATGACCTGGCGTTGCTTCAGCATTTCCAGGAAGATGCGGTAATCGCGGGAGAAGCGTTCCTGCGCCTGGGGATCGGGCGCGCGGCTGGTGCCGCCCTGGTGCATGGCAAGGCAGGCGCTTTCGAGGCTGGGATAAAGGCCGGCGGCATTGGCGGCGATCATGGCCATGCCGAGCAGCGTGGCATCGGGCGTCTTCGGCTCGATCACGGTGCAGCCGGTGGCGTCGGCGTAAAGCTCCATCAGCAATGGATTTTTCGTGTGTCCGCCGATGATGTGGAGATGATCGATGGCGTAATTGCCCTGCCGCATCGTGTCCAGGATATGGCGGATGCCCAGGACGATGCCGATGCAGGTGCGCCAATAGAGCCGGCAGAGGCTGTCGAAATCGCTGTCCAGGGTGAGGCCGGAAATGACGCCCAGGGCGTTGGGATCGGCGAGGGGGGAGCGATTGCCGTGAAAATCGGGCAGGACATGGAGGCGTTCGGCCAGGGCCGGGCCTTCAATCTCGCGCAATTGCAGGACGCGGTCGCAGATGGTGCGATGGCGTTCGGCACTCGGCTCGCCCCCGGCCGCATGCCAGCGCACGATATGGTCGAGCAGGGCGCCGGAGGCCGATTGGCCCCCTTCGAGTTGCCAGAAGCCGTCGAGAATGGTGCCGAGATGCGGACCCCAAATGCCTTTCATTCCAACATCTTGGGTCGACATGGCCATGACGCAGCTCGATGTGCCGGCGATGAGGGCGCAATGGCGGTTCATCCGGGCGGGATCGGCGGTCAGCGGGCCGAGTTCGGCCAGGGCGCCGGCATAGGCATCGACGACGCCGGTGCCGACGCGGCAGGAGGGGGTGAGGCCGAGCTGGGCGGCGGCCTCGGCGGTAAGGGGGCCGAGATCGGCGCCGACGGGAGAGGCTTTTTCGGGCAAGTCGGCCTTGTCGATCAGGTCTTCAAGGCCGACTTCGGCGAGAAAATCAGCTTTCCAGCCAATGGCTTGGTGCGGAACATAAGTCCATTTGGTGGCGAGGGTGCATTGCGAGCGGGCCAGCGAGCCGGTGGCTTTCCAGGAGAGGAAGTCGGCCAGGTCGAACATCATGCCGGCGCGGGCCCAGCTCTGCGGCAGGTGGCGCTTGAGCCACATCAGCTTGGGCACTTCCATTTCCGGGGACATGACGCCGCCGATATAATCGAGCACTTCATGGCCGGTGGCGGTGCACTCCTCTGCCTCGGCGAGGGCGCGATGATCGAGCCAAACGATTGTATCCCAACGATTTTCGCCGTTGCGGGCGACGGAAACCGGCTGGCCCTGCGGGTCGAGGACGACGAGGGAGCAGGTGGCGTCGAAGGCTATGCCGGCGACGTCGGCCGGGGCCGCCTCCGCCTTTGCCATGGCGCCGCGGACGGCCTGGCAGACGGCGGACCAGATCTGGGTGCTGTCATGCTCGGCGAAATTGGCGTCTTCGCGCCGCATCGAAATGGGATTTTCGTGACGCCCCAGTAACTTACCAGAGCGCGTGAACACGCCTGCCCGGGCGCTGCCCGTTCCGACATCCACTCCCACCAGGAGGTCTTGCGCCACGCCGGCCTCTCTTGTTCGGTCCGGCGCGGACCATAGCCGAAGCCATCAAGAGGGGCTAGAGGCGGCCTGCGAGATAGGCTTCGAGCGTCGCGGCCGTGCCGTTTTTCCAAAGGAAATTCAGGCACTTGGTGAAAGTTTCCGTGAAAGCGGGCGCCTTGGCGAGGTCGCCATAGATGTCGGCCATCTCCAGCCAGGCGGCAGGATTGTCCTTCGCTTTCCGGGCCTGGGCGGTCAGCCGATCCCAGCTTGGATCGTTGGGTTCGATGACTGCGCCGCTATCGGTGGTGCCGTAGCAATATCGGCACCAGAATGCTGACACCAGGGCCAATCCGGTGAGCAGACTGTTAGCGTTGACCCTGTCCATAGCGCTCGGAATGATGAACTTTGGCTGACGATTGGAGCCATCGAGCGCGAGTCGACGGATCGTGTCGCCGATCTTGGGATTAGCGAAGCGTTTTTCGCACATGGCGAAGTAGGCGCCGAGGTCGGTATCGGGCACCGGGGGCACGATGGGGATGATCTCCTCGGTCTCGACCTTTTTGAGGAAGGCGGAGACGAGGGGGTGCTCCATGGCCTCATGGACGAAGTGGATGTCGAGCAACCCGGCCGGATAGGCAATGGTGGCGTGGCCGCCATTGAGGATGCGGATCTTCATGTGCTCGTAGGGCGCGACATCGAGCACGAATTGCACCCCGACCTGTTCCAGTGCCGGGCGACCGGCGGGGAAATTGTCTTCGAGCACCCATTGCTTGAAGCTCTCGCAGAAGACCGGCCAGGCATCGTCGATGCCGAACCGCTCGGCGAGAAGATTTTTCTCGCGTTCCGAGGTGGCGGGGGTGATGCGGTCGACCATGCCATTGGGGAAGGCAACCGAAGACTTGACCCATTCGGCGAGGGCCGGATCGATCAGGGCGGCGAGGCCGGCGACGGCGTTCCGGGTGACGTGGCCATTGCCGGGGATATTGTCGCAGCTCATTACGGTGAAGGGCGCGATGCCGGCTTCGCGGCGCTTGACCAGCCCGGCGAGGATGAGGCCGAAGGCGGTTTTGGGCGTGGCGAAGTTCGCCGCATCCCAGGCGATATCGGGATGGGTGGGATCGAATTTCTGGCTGGCCGGATCGATGTAATAGCCGCCCTCGGTGATGGTCAGCGAGACAATGCGGATGGCGGGATCGGTCAGTGCGGCGATGACGGCCTGGCTGTCGCCGGGCTCGATGTAATCGACCATGGCGCCAGTGATGTGGGCGGCGCTGGTGTCGGCCTCCTGCTCGACCACGGAGGTGAGCCAATCCTGCTGGCGCAGGGCATCGCGCATGGCGGCGTCGGTGGCGCGGGTGCCGGCGCCGATAATGGCCCAGTCCCGACCCTCGCCGCGATTGAACAGGGCATCGAGATAGACCGCCTGATGGGCACGATGGAAATTGCCGACGCCGAAATGGACGATGCCGGGGGTGAGATCGGCGCGACTGTATGAGGGCGTGGCGGCGGTTTGGATGGCGGGCAGGGCGGCGATGGAGAGTTGGGTCATAGTGCGGAGCTCGATGCGAGGGCGGTCGGCTCCCTCCCCCCATGAGGGGGAGGGTTGGGGTGGGGGGTGGTGCCGTGGACGCTGAATTTCAGGCGCACTAGACGGTGGACCCCCTCCCCAGCTTTGCTACGGCCCGTTGGCCCTAGCGTCGCTACCCTCCCCTCAAGGGGGAGGGTGGGCAGAACCGATAGTTGGGTGCCCTGCATCATCAGATCGCCTGGCCCGCCGCGTCGAATTTGTAGATGCGGTTGGGGTCGGGGGTGAGCCAGACCTTGTCGCCATGGGTGAAGGTCTGGTCGCCGTCGGTGCGCACGGTGAGGAGGCCGAAATCGGTCTGGACGTGGAGGAAGGTATCGGAGCCCAATTGCTCGGAGACGTTGACCACGCCCTGCCAGGCGCCTTCGCTGGTGGAGAGGCGAATGTGCTCGGGGCGGACGCCGATGGAATGGGCATCGTGCTTCCCCGCTTCGGCGCCGTCGATGAAGTTCATCCGGGGCGAGCCGATGAAGCCGGCGACGAAGCGATTAGCGGGCTTCCTGTAGAGATCGAGCGGGGAGCCGAACTGTTCGACATTGCCGGCATTGAGCACGACGATCCGGTCGGCCATGGTCATGGCTTCGACCTGGTCGTGGGTGACGTAGATCATGGTGGTCTTGAGCTGCTGGTGCAGCTCGGTGATTTCCAGCCGCATGTTGACGCGCAGGGCCGCGTCGAGGTTGGACAGGGGTTCGTCGAAGAGGAAGGCCTTGGGCTCGCGCACGATGGCGCGGCCGATGGCGACGCGCTGGCGCTGGCCACCGGACAGGGCGCGGGGCTTGCGATCGAGATAGGAGGCGAGGTTGAGGGTGCGGGCAGCGTAATCGACCTTGCGGTCGATTTCGGCCTGAGGGGTCTTCGCCATCTTGAGGGGGAAGGCGATGTTGTCGCGCACGCTCATATGCGGATAGAGCGCATAGGACTGGAACACCATGGCGAGGCCCCGCCTTGCGGGCGGCGCATCGGTGACGTCCTGGCCATCGAGCCTGATATGGCCGGAGGTGGTGTCCTCGAGGCCGGCGATGAGGCGCAGCAATGTCGACTTGCCGCAGCCGGAGGGGCCGACAAAGACGACGAATTCGCCATCGTTGATCTCGAGCGAAATATCCGGAATGACCTGGACGTCGCCGAAGGACTTGTTGACGTGGGAGAGGGAGATGGAGCCCATGGTTTAGTCCTCCGAAGAGATGAAATAGAGCGCTGCGGGTGACGCCTGCGCCTCCCTCCCCCTTGAGGGGAGGGAATGAGGGTGGGGGTTCAGGAAGACTGGCGAGCGCCGGACTCGTTGTGAGGCCGGAACCCCCACCCCTTCCCCTCCCCTCAAGGGGGAGGGGTACACAGGAGCCGCGGCATTGGTGACTGTTCGCATCACTTCACCGCCCCAAAGGTCAGGCCGCGCACAAGCTGCTTCTGGCTGAACCAGCCGAGCAGCAGGATGGGGGCGATGGCCAGGAGCGAGGCGGCGGAGAGTTTGGCGAGGAAGAGGCCTTGCGGTGAGGAGAACGAGGAGATGAAGGCCGTCAGCGTGCCGGCGCGGCCGGAGGTGAGCGTGATGGTCCAGAAGGCCTCGTTCCAGGCGAGAATGACGTTGAGCAGCAGCGTCGAGGCGATGCCGGGAATGGCCATGGGCACGAGGACATGGGTGATTTCGTTCCAGAGTTCGGCCCCGTCCATGCGGGCGGCTTCGAGGATATCGACCGGGATTTCCTTGAAATAGGTGTAGAGCATCCAGATGATGATCGGCAGGTTGATCAGCGTCATGATCAGGGTGAGGCCGTGCAGCGTGTCGAGCAGGCGCAGGTCGCGGAAGATCAGGTAGATCGGGATCAGGACGCCGACGGCGGGCATCATCTTGGTGGAGAGCATCCACATCAGGATGTCTTTCGTCCGCTTGGTGGGGGCGAAGGCCATGGACCAGGCGGCGGGAATGGCGATCACCAGGCCGAGCAGGGTGGAGCCGAAGGAGACGATGATCGAATTGGTGGCGTGCTTGATATAGTCGGAACGATCCTGCACGGCGCCGAAATTTTCCAGCGTGAAGGTTTCCGGCAGGAAGGTCGGCGGGGCGGCGATGGCCTCGGCCTCGGTCTTGAAGGCCGTGAGGATGGTCCAGAGGATCGGCGAGAACAGCAGCAGGGCGATGGCCCAGGCGAGGATGGTGAAGCCGATGCGGGTGGAAGTGGGGACGCGGCGGGCCATGTTCAGCTCCTGACGCTGGAGGGGAGCGCTGTCTTACCTCTCCCTTTGGGGGAGAGGTCGGCGCGCAGCGACGGGTGAGGGGGCCTTGCCCACGCGTCGGTTTTGGGGAAGGCCCCCTCACCCGCCCCAAGGGGGGCGACCTCTCCCCCGAAGGGAGAGGTGAAGAGGGGCCGGCGCTCGCTGGACCTACGCATCCAAATTCCTCCCCACGGCGCGCATCAGGAAGATGGCGACGATGTTGGCGATGATGACGGCGATGACGCCGCCGGCGGAGCCGGCGCCGATGTCGTTGCTGAGGATGCCGGTGCGGAAGACGAGGAAGGCGATATTGGTGGAGGCATAGCCCGGCCCGCCGCCAGTGGTGACGCGGATTTCGGCGAAGATGCCGAGCAGGAAGATGGTCTGGATGAGAATGACGATGGTGATCGCCCGGGCCATGTGCGGCAGGATGATGTAGCGGAAACGGTTGAGCGCGTTGGCGCCGTCCATTTCGGCGGCCTCGCGCTGTTCCTCGGAAAGCGATTGCAGGGCGGTCAGCAGGATCAGGGTCGCAAAGGGCAGCCATTGCCAGGCGACGATGACGATAACCGAAAACAGCGGATATTGATTGAACCAGTCCACCGGCTGGAGGCCGAAGGCCTTCCAGAGATGGCCGAGCATGCCATAGCCGGGATGCATGAAGCCGTTCTTCCAGATCAGCGCCGCGACCGGCGGCATGACGAAGAAGGGCGAGATGACCAGGATGCGCAATATGCCCTGGCCCCAGATGGGCTGATCGAGCAGGAGCGCGAGGAAGGTGCCGCCAATGACGGTGATCAGCAGCACGCCGCCGACCAGGAACAGGGTATTGAGCAGCGCCTGGGTGAAGCTGGGATCGCCGATGACATAGACATAATTGGCCCAGCCGGCGAAGCCGGTCATCATCGGGTTGATGAGGCTGTAATTCTGGAAGCTGAACCACAGGGTCATGGCCAGCGGCACGGCCATCCAGATGAACAGCACGATGACGGCGGGGGCCATCATGGTGCGGGCGAGGGTTCGGGTTTGTCTGGTGGCCATGTTATCTCGCCATTGCCGGATGCTGGGGCTCTTTCCCCCCTCCCCCTTGGGGGGAGGGCCGGGGTGGGGGTGGTTCAGTGGATACCTGACGGACCCCCACCTTCAATCCCTCCCCACAAGGGGGAGGGAGGCGATGGAGCCGTTTGATCTGTACGAAACCAAATTCAAAAGCACCCGGCTGGCTGAGGGTCACCCAGCCGGGCGTAGGTCTTTGGAGAGCTACTTAATGTACCCGGCGCGGGTCATGTCGCGGGTGGTGGCGTCCTGGGCCTGGGCCAGGGCGTCATCGGCGGACATCTGGCCGGCCAGGGCGGCCGAGAAGAGCTGGCCGACATTGGTGCCGATGCCGGCGAATTCCGGAATGGCCACGAATTGCACGCCGGTATAGGGGACCGGCTCGACCGTGGGCGCATTGGGATCGGCGGCATTGATGGAATCCAGCGTCATCTTGGCGAAGGGGGCTGCGGCCTGGTAATCCGGATTCTCGTAGAGCGAAGTGCGCGTGCCCGGGGGTACGTTGGCCCAGCCTTCGTTTTCGGCGACCAGGGCGAGATAATCCTTGCTGGTGGCCCAATTGATGAATTGCTCGGCGGCCTCGGCATTCTGCGAGGAAGCCGGGATGGCCAGCGACCAGGCCCAGAGCCAATTGCCGCGCTTGCCCAGGCCATTGTCCGGGGCGAGGGCGAAGCCGACCTTGTCGGCCACGGTGGAATCATCGGGATTGGTGACGAAGGAGGCGGCGACGGTGGCGTCGATCCACATGCCGCACTTGCCCTGCTGGAACAGGGTCAGGTTTTCGTTGAAGCCATTGGAGGAGGCGCCGGAGGGGCCGGCATCGGCCATCAGGGCGAGATAGGTATCGAGGGTATTCTTCCACTCGGGCTGATCGAACTGGGGCACCCAGTTTTCGTCAAACCAGCGGGCGCCGAAGGAATTGGACATGGCGGTGAGGAAGGCCATGTTCTCGCCCCAGCCGGCCTTGCCGCGCAGGCAGATGCCGTTGATGTCGGCGTCGCGGTCGGTCATGGCGCGGGCGGCTTCGCCGATAAATTCCCAAGTGGGGGCTTCGGGCATTTCGAGGCCGGCGGCCTCCATCAGATCGGTGCGATACATGATGAAGGAGCTCTCGCCGTAGAAGGGCGCGGCATAGAGCTTGCCATCGACGGAGAGGCCGCCGCGAATGGCGGGGAGCAGGTCGTCGACATCGTATTCGGCATCGGCGCTGAGCCCGTCGAGCGGCTTCAGCCAGTTCTGGCGCGCCCAGATCGGCGCTTCATAGGTGCCGATGGTCATGATGTCGTATTGGCCGCCATTGGTGGCGATGTCGGTGGTGACGTTCTGGCGCAGGGTGTTTTCTTCCAGCACGACCCAGTTGAGCGCGATGCCGGTTTCTTCGGTGAAGGCGCTGGACAGGCCCTGCATGCGGATCATGTCGCCATTGTTCACCGTGGCGATGGTGAGCGTCTGGGCCGAGGCCGACGCGGTCAGGGCAAGCAGAGCTGCGCCCGCGAAAAGGGGTGTCAGTTTCATCAATATCCTCCCAAGGGCCGAAGCGAGCAATTGCTTTGGCTGTGGGCAGATGTTCACCAAACTGACGCGGTTCGTCAAGCGGGATGATCGCGGAATCTGTGCGGTACGTGCGTCAGAGGGCGTGATTGGGTGGGCGGATGCTCGGTGGAGTGGCAGATTTTTCGCGTGAGGAAGGGCCCTCGGGTCAAGCCCGAGGGTGACGATCCGTGGGTGGGAGGGTGGCGATCTGTGGGGCGGCGGCGGTGGGGGAGCCGAGTGGCGGCCGTCAGGCGAGCAGCAATTGGGCGGTGCGTTCGTCGGTGATGAGGCCGTTGGCGAGGCGGCGCTGCAGGGCGGCGCGGATGGCGGGGGCCTTGCGTTCGCCCATGGCGATGGCGATGACGCGGCCGGTTTCGCGCGAGGGCAGGGGCGCGGAGGCGACGCGGTCGTTGATGAGGCCTTCGATGAGGCGTCCCTGGGCATCGAAGCACCAGCCGCAAATCTCGCCGACGGCGCCGGCCTTTTGCAGAGCCTTCTGCTCGGCCTCGGTGAGGAAGCCGTCGAGCAGGAGCGGGGCGTCGGAGCCGAGATGGCCGATGCCGACGAAGCTGATATTGGCGCGGGCGGCCAGTTCGAGGGTGGAGCGGATCATCGGCTGGGCATGGAGCAGTTCGCGCTCGCGGGCCGAGGAGGCGATGACCGGCAGGGGCATGGGGAAGGAGCGCGCCTTGACCGTGTCGGCGACGTTGAAGATGACGTTGTAGAAGGCCGCCGAGCCGTCTGGCGCGATATTGCCGGTGAGCGAGACCACCTTGTGGTGCGGGCATTCCATGGGCTGGAGCTGTTCGACGGCCGCCTTGAGGGTGCGGCCGGTGCCGATGGCGATGATCTGGGGTTCGGAAAGGCGCAGGGTGCGCTCGATCTCGGCGGCGCCGGCTTCGGCAATGCCGATCGTGGTGGAGGCGCTGGCGGGATCGGAGGGCACGATCTCGCAATGGTCGAGGGCGAATCGGGCGCGCAGGCGCTCGGCGAGGTCGAGGCAATGGCCGATGGGGTGATCGAGACGGACCTTGATCAGGCCCTCGCTGACCGACAGGGAGACCAGGCGCTGCGCCGATTGACGGGAAATGCCCATCTTGGCGGCGATCTCCTCCTGGGTATTGCCGGCGACGTAATAGAGCCAGCCGGCCCGCGCGGCATCGTCCAGACGGGTGGCAGAATTGTCCTGTCGCGCGGCCATGAAATCCCCTCGGGCGTTTCGCGCGATTATTCGGATCGTGCCCGCGACCGCAAGGGGCTTTGCCGCGCCGGACCCGGGGCGGGCACATTGCCCATATTGCTCAAGGCGGTGCCGATGTCGCGCTCGGTATTCCGCAAATGCAGGCGCATGGCCTCGGCGGCAGCGCGGGAATTGCCGGCGCGGATGGCATCGAGAATGCGCTGGTGATGCTCGATCGTGTCGGCCAGGCTGTGGCCGCGGCTGGCATGGCCCTGGCGGCTGATCTGGATGCCGTTGCGCAGCGGGCCGGCCATGGCCTCGAACAGGTAGCCAAGGATGCGATTGCCGCTGGCCAGGGCCACGGCCTCGTGGAAGCCGACATCGAAATCGTGGAACCGCGCCTCGCCTTCGGCGCCGGAGGCCGCCTCGGCGTCGCGCATGCCCTGCAGGGCATTTTCGATGGCGGCGATGCCGGCGCGGCTGGCGCGCTTGGCCGCGAGGGTGGCGGCCTGCACTTCGAGGGACAGGCGCACCTCGATGAGATCGAACAGGCCCTTGGAATCGTTGTGCAGCACCGAGAGCAGGAAATCGGCAAAGGCGGCGCCATCGGGCTCGCGCACGACGGCCCGCTTGCCGCGCGCCAGTTCGACCAGTCCGCGCCCGGCCAGGAGCTTGACCGCCTCGCGCACGGTGAGGCGGCTGACGGCATAATGGCCGGCCAGTTCCGCCTCGCTGGGCAGGCTGGTGCCAGGGGCCATGCTGGTCAGGATCGTGTCTGCCAGATCGTCGGCCACCGCATTGGCGGCGCTGGACCGATCGGGCCGGATATCGCCGGTCTTAATGTTTCGCCTCCCTAAAGGTATCAGATACCTTTTCGTTATTCGGGGCCATTGTCCAGCCCGCTTTCGTGTCTTTGCCGCCGCTCGGCGCGACCATAGACCTGCGGTAACAGCCGTGCAACCGGGCTCCGTTTTTTCTTCTAGATTCGAAAAAATGTGCGACGGCGAGAGATGACGCTTTACACGCCTATCTGATTATTTTAGCGTCCGGGCTCATGGGCTGGGAGGGTTCATGACGGCGCAAAGCCGTTGGTGCCGGAGGATTTCATGCGGTTTGGAATGGTGATGCGGCGCGCGGCGCCGACCCATCGCAATGCGGTGTCGCGTTGCGGCCGCCTGAGCTGATCCTCGCCCGGGCCAGATAAAATCATCTCGAATATCAAAGGGAGTCGAGACGTGAAGCTTTTCAAATCGATCATGGCGGTGCTCACCGCCGGTGCGCTGATGTCCAGCGCCGCCAGCGCCGTGCTGGCCCAGGACAAGGGCGCGGTGGGCATTGCCATGCCGACCCAGTCATCGCTGCGCTGGATCTCGGACGGCAACGAGCTCAAGGCCGCGCTGGAAGGCATGGGCTATTCGGTCGACCTGCAATATGCGGAAGACGACATTCCCAACCAGCTGGCCCAGATCGAAAACATGGTCACCAAGGGCGTGGACGCGCTGGTGATCGCTTCGATCGACGGCACCACGCTGAGCGCCGTGCTGCAGCAGGCCGCCGACCAGGGCGTCAAGGTGGTGGCCTATGACCGCCTGATCCGCGACAGCGCCAATGTCGATTATTACACCACCTTCGACAATTTCCAGGTGGGCGTGCTGCAGGCCAATTCGCTGGTGAAGGGCCTCGAAGAGCGCTTCCCCGACGACAAGCCGTGGAACGTGGAATTGTTCGGCGGCTCGCCGGACGACAACAATGCCTTCTTCTTCTATGACGGCGCCATGGCCGTGCTGCAGCCGCTGATCGACAGCGGCGACATCGTGGTCAAGTCCGGCCAGCAGGGCATGGACGTGGTCGGCACGCTGCGCTGGGACGGCGCGGTGGCCCAAGCCCGCATGGACAATATCCTGTCGGCCAATTACTCGGACGGCAGCCGGGTGCATGGCGTTCTGGCCCCCTATGACGGGCTCTCGCGCGGCATCATCTCGTCGCTGCGCGGCGTGGGCTATGGCTCGGGCGACCTGTCCTGGCCGATCATCACCGGCCAGGACGCCGAAGTCCCCTCGGTCAAGGCGATCATTGCCGGCGAACAGTATTCGACCGTGTTCAAGGACACGCGCGAACTGGCCCAGTACACCGCGCAGCTGCTCGACACCGTTCTGTCGGGCCAGGAGCCGGGCGGGCTGGACACCGAGACCTATGACAATGGCGTCAAGGTCGTCCCCTCGATCCTGCTGACCCCCTATGAGGTCGACGCGACCAATTACGAGGAACGCGTCGTCGCTTCGGGCTATATCAAGGCCGAAGAACTGCAGTAATAATCTGCAACGATCGGGAGGGCCTCGCGATCAGCGGGGCCCTTTCGACGATAAATTCGGGGTGCAGAAGCTTAGGTTCCTGCGCCCCCTCCCCCTTGAGGGGAGGGCCGGGGTGGGGGTGGTTCAGTGGAATGCTGATGGACCCCCTCCCTCATTCCCTCCCCTCAAGGGGGAGGGATGCGACGGAGCCGCCATTTCTGTCGATGGTGATCACTCTCGAGGGTGATGATCTGGTGTGGCGGGGCGGCCAAGGGTCTATCGAAGTTAGGACCAGCATGACCAAGACCATTCTGGAGATGCGCGGCATCACCAAGACCTTTCCCGGCGTCAAGGCGTTGCAGGACGTCAACCTGGATGTGCGGGAAGGGGAAATCCACGCCATATGCGGCGAGAACGGGGCCGGCAAATCCACCCTGATGAAGGTGTTGAGCGGTGTCTATCCGCACGGCTCCTATGAGGGCGAGATCATCTATTTGGGCGAGGAGCAGCATTTCCGCTCCATCCGCGACAGCGAGCACAAGGGCATCGTCATCATCCACCAGGAGCTGGCGCTGGTGCCGCTGCTGTCGATCGCCGAGAACATCTTCCTCGGCAACGAACAGGCCAAGACCGGGGTGATCGACTGGGACGAGACCCGCGACGGGGCGCGCAAGCTGCTCTCCATGGTGGGGCTGAACGAAGATCCCGATACGCTGATCACCAATATCGGGGTGGGCAAGCAGCAGCTTGTCGAGATCGCCAAGGCGCTCTCCAAGCAGGTGCAATTGCTGATCCTGGACGAGCCGACCGCCTCGCTTTCCGAAAAGGACAGCGCGGCGCTGCTCGAATTGCTGCTCGAGTTCAAGAAGCAGGGCATTACCTCGATCATCATCAGCCACAAGCTGAACGAAATCTCGCGCATCGCCGACCGGGTGACCGTGATCCGCGACGGCCGCACCATCGAGACGATGGACAAGGCCGATATCACCGAAGACCGCATCATCACCTCGATGGTGGGCCGCGCCCTGGATGACCGCTACCCGGCCCGCAGCCCCAATGTGGGCGAGGTGGTGCTGGAGGTGAAGAACTGGAACGTGTTCCATCCTCAGCATCGGGACCGGCAGGTGATCCGCGATGTCGATATCGTGCTGCGCAAGGGCGAAGTGGTGGGCATTGCCGGGCTGATGGGCTCGGGGCGCACCGAATTCGCCATGAGCCTGTTCGGCAAGTCCTATGGCCAGAAAATCTCGGGCGAGGTGCGGCTCAACGGGCAGAAGGTGGATACGTCCAGCGTCGACAAGGCGATCCGGCACGGCATCGCCTATGCCACCGAGGACCGCAAGACCTATGGCCTCAACCTCATCGACCACATCAAGAACAATACGACCATCGCCAATCTGCGCGGCGTGTCGCGCTGGGGCGTGATCGACGATCTGGCCGAGCTCGACGTGGCCAATGATTACCGCAGGAAGACCAATATCCGCTCCTCGAGCGTCTATCAGGTGGCGGGGAACCTGTCGGGCGGCAACCAGCAGAAGGTGGTGCTCTCCAAATGGCTCTATGCCAATCCGGACGTGCTGATCCTGGACGAGCCGACGCGCGGCATCGACGTGGGCGCGAAATATGAAATCTATACGATCATCAACCAGCTCGCCGCGCAGGGCAAGGCGATCCTGGTGATCTCGTCGGAAATGCCGGAACTGCTCGGCATTACCGACCGCCTCTATGTAATGAACGAGGGCCGCATCGTGGGCGAAATGCCGACCAGCGAGGCGAGCCAGGAAAAGATCATGCGCTCCATCGTGCGCGCTGAAGGAAAGGCATCATGACGACCGAAACTGTACCGACCGGAGCCCCGGCCGATCAGGCCAAGAGCCACGAATTGTCCCTGATCGGGGCATTGCGCGCCAATATGCGCGATTATGGCCTGCTGCTGGCGCTCATCCTCATCATGCTGTTCTTCCAGTATTTCACCAATGGCGTGCTGTTCAAGCCGGTGAACCTGACCAATATCATCCTGCAGAATTCCTATATCATCGTCATGGCGCTGGGCATGCTGCTGGTGATCGTGGCGGGCCATATCGACCTTTCGGTGGGCTCGGTGTCCGGTTTCATCGGGGCGCTGGCGGCCATGCTGATGGTGGGCTGGCGCTTTCCGCCGGAACTGGCTTTCCTGGCCAATCCCATCGTCGCCGGAGCGATATGCCTGGTGGCCGGGGCGGCCATCGGAGCGGCGCAGGGCTATCTCATCGCCTATCACCGCATCCCGGCCTTCATCGTGACGCTGGCCGGCATGCTGATCTTCAAGGGGTTGTCGCTGGCCATCCTGGCCGGCAAGTCGGTGGGCCCGTTCCCGGCCGAATTCCAGCTGCTCTCGGCCGGGTTCATCCCCGACGTGATCGGGCCGACCACCATGCCCTGGCTGGCCGAGAACGGGCAGAACGTGGTGCTGCACACCACTACGATGGTGATCGCTATCGCCGCCGTGGTCGCCATGGTGTTCTTTTCCATCCGCACCCGGGCGCGGCGCAAGATGCGCGGCTATGACGTGGAGCCGTTCAGCCTGTTCGTGGTCAAGAACGTGGTGATCGCGGCTTTGGTGCTGTTCTTCGCCTATATGCTGGCCTCCTATCGCGGCCTGCCCAATGTGCTGGTGGTGATGGGCGTGCTGATCGCGGGCTTCGTGTTCCTGACCAAGCGCATGACCTTCGGCCGTCGCATCTATGCGCTGGGCGGCAATCTCAAGGCGGCGGCGCTTTCGGGCATCAAGACCGAGCGGACCACGTTCTACATCTTCGCCATCATGGGCGCGCTGGCGGCGCTGGCCGGCATGATCTATGCCGCCCGTCTCAATTCGGCGACGCCGAAGGCGGGGCAGGGGCTGGAGCTGGACGTGATCGCGGCCGTGTTCATCGGCGGCGCCTCGGCTTTGGGCGGCGTGGGCCAGGTGGCCGGCGCGGTGATCGGCGCCTTCATCATGGGCGTGATGAACAACGGCATGTCGATCATGGGCGTCAATATCGACTGGCAGCAGATGATCAAGGGCGTGGTGCTGCTGGCCGCCGTGTTCTTCGACCTCTACAACAAGAACAAATCGGCCTGAGATTTCGGGCTGGTGCGTATAGGGCCGCCGGGGAAACCCGGCGGCCTTTTTTGTTTTGGGGGAAGGGTGGGGCTGATCAGGCGGTGGCGGCGCCTGCCATCTGCAAATGGCCGTCATGCAGAAACCAGAAACGGCTGAACAGGCCGAGATCGAGCGGATTGGGCAGGCGGATATCGGCCGGCCCGGGCATAGGCGCGTCGGCCGGGTCGAACGTGCGGTCGATCTGGCAGATGAAGACGACGATCAGCCCGCGCTGGCGGGCGAAAGCGGCGAGGGTTTCCACCTGTTGCTGGAGCGGCGGATGGGTGCGCTTCTGGTCGAGCAATTGCAGATAATCGACGACGATCAGCGTGTGGGGCGGGGCAGAGGCCAGGCGCTGGATGAGGTGATCGGCGCTGATATGGTCGGAACAATCGACATTGAGATCGGTGGCGTGACGGGAGAGGTCGGCGGGCAGCGCAGAGAGCGCCCCGGATATGTCGCGCGGCGTATAGTCGAGCGAGAAGAAATGAGCCGAGTTGCCGACGGCGATGGCCGCGAGGGCCAGGCGCAGGGCCAGGACGGTCTTGCCCTGGTGCGGACGCGCGGCGATCAGCACCAGCTCGCCGGGCAGGAGCATGGCATGGAGCCGGGCCGGATCATGGGCCTGCCGCCTATGGCGGGATGCGAGCAGGCTCCAGCTCGCGAAGCCCTCGGCGATGGCCACGCGGTCGAGCGCGGCATGAAGGGGAATGGCCTGGTCGCGGGCCTGCATCCTGGCAGCGCGCTTGAGGCGGTGGATGGGGGCGGAAAGTCGCATCGAATTGCTCCAGTCGTTCCGGCTTGGGCAATCCCTCCTTTTGCCGTCGCACGACGGGATGGTTCGATGGAACGATGATCCTGCAGGAGGGCTGCTTTCCCGGCGGAGGGGGGAGGCGTGGACCGCGCCGGAAGGATGCTAGCTGATTCTGCCGGCCCGGCGCGAGCGGGTTGGGTCAGGGTGAGGGCTTGACGGGTGGCGGGGCTTTATGTGTAACTAATGAAGTTACGAATTCTGACGGAGAGGTCCATGGCGCAGTTTGCTTTCGATGCGCATGCGGCGGCGGGTTATGTGGAGCGGCCGCCGCGGCAGGTGCCGGGATTGGAGGGGCTGCACAAGATGGCCGCCCTGCTGCTGGGCGAATATGTGCCGGCGGACGGGCGGGTGCTGGTGCTGGGCGCGGGCGGCGGGCTGGAGCTCAAGGCCCTGGCCGAGGCGCAGGCGGGCTGGCATTTTCACGGGGTGGATCCCTCGGCGGACATGCTGGCGCTGGCGCGGCAGGTGGTCGGGCCGCTGGCGCGCCGGATCGACTTGCAGCAGGGCTATATCGCGGACGCGCCCGAGGGGCCGTTCGACGGGGCGGTCTGCCTCCTTACCTTTCATTTCATCGGCCGGGCGCAGCGGCTGGAGACGCTGCGGCACTTGCGGAGCCGGCTGCGGCCCGGAGCGCCGCTGATCCTGGCCCATATCAGTTTTTCGCAGGAGGAGCCGGAGCGCTCGCGCTGGATCGCGCGGCATGCGGGCTTCGCCGAGGGGCGGACGGCCAGCGGCGCGGCGCTGGACCGGGCGCTGGGGACCATGGGCACGCAACTGACCATCCTGCCACCTGAGGAAGAAGAGGCGATGCTGGCCGAGGCGGGGTTCGAGGGGATCAGCCTCTTTTATGCCGGGTTGAGCTTTCGTGGCTGGGTGGCCTACGCGGGCTAGTGCGCCGCCTCGCCCCGGCAGCAGGCTTCGATATTGTTGCCATCGGGATCGAGCACGAAGGCGCCGTAATAATCGCCGGCGCCCTGGCGCGGGCCGGGCGCGCCATTGTCCCTGCCGCCATGGGCCAGGGCGGCCTGGTAAAAGGCCTGGACCATGGCCTTGCTCTCGGCGCGAAAGGCGACGTGCATCTGGTTGATGCCGGCGCGCGAGCCCTCGATCCAATAGGAGGGGCGGGTGGTGCCGACCCAGAGATAGGGAATGGGCTCCTCGGCGCTCTTGCCGAACAGGAAGGCTTCGGGGCCGTTATCGGCGGTCTGCAGGCCGAACGCCGTGGCGATGGCGTCGTAGAAACGGCGGGCCCGGGCGAGATCGGTGACGACGATGCCGGTATGATCGAACATGATGCTCCTCCGGATTGGGCGCAGGAGGAATGTCGGGAGGCGAGGATTGTTCCGGCAGCTCTGACGGCGCCCCGGAAGACCTCATGGTGAGCTTGTCGAACCACGAGGTCGGGAACGTTGCCGCTTTTGGGTGCCACGACCTCGTCCTTCGACAGGCTCAGGATGAGGTCTACTGTGAGGTCTGCTGCTGGACCTGTTGAGGGGTCAGCTTTCCACTTCCGCGTTGGGGCGGGCGCCCCATTCGGACCAGGAGCCGTCATAGATTGCGACGTCCCGGGCGCCGGCCTGTTCGAGGGCGAGGGCGAGGGTGACGGCGGTGATGCCGGAGCCGCAGGAGGTGATGATCGGCCTCGCAAGATCGACGCCACGCTCGGAAAAGAGGCTGCGCAAGGCCTCGGGCGATTTGAGGATGCCGTTTTCGGAGAGGAGACCCACCGGGACGTTGAGGCTGTTGGGGATGTGGCCGGATTTGAGGCCGGGGCGCGGTTCGGGCACTTCGGCGTGGAAGCGCGGGGCGGGGCGAGCATCGACGATCTGGGCAGCGCCATCGCGGGAGCGGGCGGCGACCTTGTCGAAATCGACGGCGGCGGCGGCATCGAAGCGGGGCCGGAAGGTCGCGGGCGCGCGCTCGACCAGGCCGGTCTCGATGGGGCGGCGTTCGGCGCGCCAGCGGGGGCCTCCGCCTTCGAGGATGACGACGTCGCCAGCCCCGAAGGTGCGGAAGGTCCACCAGACGCGCGGGGCGCTGAACAGGCCCACTTCGTCATAGACGACGATCTTCATGTCCTCCGAAATGCCCAGGGCGCCGACGGCGCGAGCGAAATCGGCGGGGGCGGGGAGCATGTGGGGCAGGTCGGTATCGGTGTCGGCAATGCCGTCGATATCGAAGAAGACCGCGCCGGGAATATGCCCATCCAGATATTCGGCCTGGGCATTGCGGGCGGCATTGGGCATGTGCCAGCTGGCATCGACCACAACGAGGCCGGGATCGTGCAGATGGTCGGCCAGCCAGGCCGGCGTGACGAAGGGAGAGATCATTTGCGCTTGCTCCTTGGCCGCGACCTCTCATGGGTAGCGCCGGGGACGGCGTGCGGGCAAGCGCTATTGCGAAAGGGCCCCAGCTCTTTCACCCGCTCAGGGGGAGGCGGGGCCGGAGCTTTCGCGCAGCACCAGTTCAACCGGCCAGAGTTCGTGCACGTCCTCGGCCGGCTTGCCGGCCAGGACCTGGGCGATCAATTCGGCGATACGGGTGCCGGCCTGGCGGATCGAGGAGCGCGTGGTCGACATGGTCGGGTACATGTTGTCGGCGTTGAGATAGGGAAAGACGTCGTCATGAGCGATCATGGAGACGTCCCGGCCCAGCTCCAGCCCGGCCTGGCGAATGGCGCGGAAAATGCCGAGCGCCGTCATCATCGAGCCGGCGAGGAAGGCGGTGGGTCGGGGGCGCAATTCGAGCATGGACTGGGCCATGCGGAAGGCGATTTCGTCGGTGAAGGCGGTATTGACGATGAGCGCTGAATCGAAGGGGACGCCCCGCGCCGAGAGGGCGGCGAGATAGCCGATCTCGCGATGCTGGGAAAAGGTGCGGCCCTTGAGGCCGTTGAACAGGGCAATGCGCCTGTGGCCCAGATCGAGGAGATGGCCGGTGGCGCGCTCCAGGGCGCCGGTATTGTCGATATCGAGCCAGGCGACGGGATGGCCGATATTGGTGCGGCCATGCAGGACGAAGGGGATTTTCAGATCGAGCAGCAATTCGGCGCGCTCGTCCTTGAGGGTAGGCGAATGCAGCACGACCGCATCCACCTTCTGGCTGGCGGCAAGGCGCCGATAGGCGGCCAGCTCCTCCTGCTGGCTGGCCACGGTGGTCACCAGGACGTCGATCTCGCGATTGGCCATATAGGCGCCGACACCGGAAAGGAATTCCGACATATGCGGCCCCAGCTCGTCGGCGCCGCGCAGAACCAGGCCGATGGCGCCGGCGCGGCCGGTGGCCAGGCGCAGGGCACTGGCATTGGGCCGATAGCCCAGCGCGCTTGCCGCCTCCGCGACCCGCCGGCGCGTGGCTTCGTTCACTTCCGGATAGCCGTTCAGCGCACGGCTCACCGTGGTCTGCGACAGGCCGAGATGCTCGGCAAGATCTTTCAGTCTCATAGCGGCTTTCGGCCCGGATGGTTCGTCGCTCCGGTGCGCCATGCCAGCCGCCTGGCCCCAGCATAAACCGGCTCGTCCTTGCCATTAGGGCAGGCGGGGTCCTTTGAACAGGGCTGGCCGCCATCTCCTCCAAACATCATTCAAAGCGATTTCAAATTTTGTGACAAGAGGGGGAAATCGTTTCAAATTCTTGAGGTACGTACATCATGCGGCGATTGGGCGATTTTAACCACTTTTCGGGGCGCGTTCTGCTAAGTGCCTGTTCAATATGTGCTATTTGCAGGTAGGGCCGGAATTTCCTAAATTTGTCGGCATGCGCCGCTTGACAGGAAATGGCGTCTCTGGTTCCCTTTCCTTCAAAGCGCTTTAAAACTGACCGGTCAACGGATCAGGCGGGGTGCTTTTCATGGGAGGGGGCCTGGCCAAGCGCAGCGTCGCGCAAGGCCGTTTCAGCGCGCCTTCCCGAACCGCGAATCTTTCGGGAGGATTTCCTATGACTCTGAAGAAGCTGCTCGTCGGGATGATGGCGAGCGTGACGCTGGTGGCCGGTGCGGCCCAGGCCGCCGAACTGGCGATCGTCTCGGGCGATACCGGTACGGGCCTGGCGTTCCTGCGCAGCCAGCTCGACAAGTTCGAAGCCGAAACCGGCCATACGGTGACCGTGGTGCCGATGCCCTCGTCGACCTCCGACCAGTTCGGCCAGTACCGCCTGTGGCTCGCCGCCGGCAATACCGATATCGACGTGTACCAGACCGACGTGATCTGGGCTCCGCAGCTGGCCGACCAGTTCCTTGACCTGACCGAGGCGGCCGCCGATATCGTCGACCAGCACTTCCCCTCGATCATCGAATCCCAGACGGTGGACGGCAAGCTCGTGGCGCTGCCGGCCTTCACCGACGCGCCCGCCCTGTTCTACCGCACGGACCTGTTGGAAAAGTACGGCAAGTCCGTGCCGACCACCTGGGCCGAGCTCGAAGAGACCGCCAAGGAAATCATGGATGGCGAGCGGGCCGAAGGCAACCAGGACATGTGGGGCTTCGTGTTCCAGGGCAATGCCTATGAAGGGCTGACCTGCAATGCGCTGGAATGGGTCATGTCCAATGGCGGCGGCCAGATCGTGGAAGCAGACGGCACCATCTCGATCAACAACGAGAATGCCGCCGCGGCCGTCGACCGCGCCGCGGGCTGGATCGGCACGATCTCTCCGGAAGGCAATCTGGCCTATCAGGAAGAAGAAAGCCGCGGCGTCTGGCAGCTCGGCAATTCGGTGTTCATGCGCAACTGGCCCTATGCCTATGCGCTGGGCAATGGCGACGATTCCGGGGTGAAGGACAAGTTCGACGTCGCGCCGCTTCCCGCCGGTGACGGCGAGGGCGCCCGCTCGGCGGCGACCCTGGGCGGCTGGAACGTCGCGGTTTCCAAGTACTCGACCGATCCGGAAGCGGCCATCGAGCTGGCCAAGTTCCTGGCCTCGCCCGAAGTGCAGAAGGAACGCGCCATCAACCAGTCGAACCTGCCGACCATCGAGGCGCTCTATGACGACGCCGACGTGCTCGAGGCTTCGCCCTTCATGGCCAACTGGAAGGAAATCTTCCAGAACGCGGTGCCGCGTCCCTCCGCTCCGACCAAGACCGATTACAACGAGGTCTCCTCGCTGTTCTGGAGCGCGGTCCACAACACCCTTTCGGGCAATGGCACGGCTGCCGAGAATCTCGAACTTCTCGAAGCCGACCTGACCGATCTCAAGGGCAGCGGCTGGTAAGTCCTCGCCAGTCGCCCGAAAAGCCCCTCCCGGTTCGCGCCGGGAGGGGTTTGTGATCAGGAGATACGGCCGATCTGGTGCCGTGCGTTCCGGATCAGGTCCGTTTGATGGAAGCGGTTCTATCGCTCCCTCCCCCTTGAGGGGAGGGTCGGGGAGGGGGTGGTTCAGCGATCCACTGATGGACCCCCACCCTCAATCCCTCCCCTCAAGGGGAGGGAGGCGAAGGAACGGCCGTTCCGCGAAGAATAAATCGTCCAGAGCGACGACCCGGCAGGGGAAGCAAATGACGACAGAGACCATGTCGACCGCGATGGCCGCGCCCAGGCGCGCGGAGCGGTCGGAACTGATGAAGCAGCGCGTGGCCGCGGCCCGCTGGTTCCTTCTGCCGATGATGGCGGCCTTGGCGGTGGTGGCCGGGTGGCCGTTGCTGCGATCCATCTGGTTTTCCTTCACCGATGCGTCGCTGACCGACCTCTACGGGTCCGAATTCATCGGTTTCGGCAATTACCTGCGCTGGACGGTGCTGGAAAGCGGCACGGTGCGCTATCGGGGCCTGCTGGTCGATCCGGCCTGGTGGAATGCGGTATGGAACACGCTGCGTTTCGCGGTGATCTCGGTGAGCGTGGAAGCCGTGCTCGGCATGATCGTGGCCCTGGTGCTCAATGCCGAATTCAAGGGGCGCGGCATCGTGCGCGCCGCCATTCTCATTCCCTGGGCCATTCCGACCATCGTTTCGGCCCGCATGTGGGGCTGGATGCTGAACGACCAGTTCGGCATCATCAACGATATTCTGCTCAATCTGGGGCTGATCAGCTCCAAGATCGCCTGGACGGCGAGCCCGGACACGGCGATGACCGCGGTGCTGATCGTCGATATCTGGAAGACGACGCCGTTCATGGCGCTGCTCATCCTGGCGGGCCTGCAGATGATCCCCAAGGATATCTACGAGGCCGCCGAAATCGACGGCGTGCATCCGATCAAGCAGTTCTTCAGGATCACGCTGCCGCTGGTGCGGCCGGCGCTGATGGTGGCGATCATCTTCCGCCTGCTCGACGCGCTGCGCATCTTCGACCTCATCTATGTGCTGACGCCCAATAGCGTCGCCACCAAGACCATGAGCGTGCTGGCGCGCGAAAACCTCTTCGACTTCGACAATTTCGCCTATGGTTCGGCGATGTCGACGCTGCTGTTCCTGATCATCGCACTGATGACCATCCTCTATATCTGGCTGGGTCGTGTGCGCTTCGACGGGGGAGACCGGTAATGGGCGCGACTTTCGATCTCTGGAAATTCACCAAGAGCGTGCTGTTCTACGCGCTGGTCGCGGTCATCGTGGTGGTCTCGGTGTTCCCGTTCTACTACGCGATCCTGACCAGCTTCAAATCCGGCACGGACCTGTTCCGCGTCACCTATTGGCCGACCAATATTTCCTGGAACAATTATGTCCAGGTGTTCACCCAGGGCAGCTTCGTGCAGAACCTGCTCAACTCGATCTTCGTGGCCACCGTGACGGTGCTGCTGGCGCTGTTCCTGGCGGTCACGGCCAGTTTCGCGCTGTCCCGCGTGCGGTTCGCGGGGCGGGGCCTGTTGCTGATGACGATCCTGGCGGTGTCGATGTTCCCGCAGATCGCGGTGCTGGCCGGCCTGTTCGAGGTCATCCGCATGCTGGGCATCTACAATACGCCCTGGGCGCTGATCTTCTCCTATACGATCTTCACGCTGCCGTTCACCGTGTGGGTATTGACCACCTTCATGCGCGAATTGCCGGTGGAAATCGAGGAAGCGGCGATCGTGGATGGCGCGTCGCCCTGGGTCATCATCACGCGGGTATTCATGCCGCTGATGTGGCCGGCTTTGGTGACCACGGGTCTCTTGGCCTTTATCGGCGCCTGGAACGAATTCCTCTTCGCGCTGACCTTCACCTCGTCCAATGCGACACGCACCGTGCCGGTGGCCATCGCGCTGCTCTCGGGCGGGTCGCAGTTCGAAATTCCGTGGGGCATCATCATGGCGGCTTCGGTGGTGGTCACCGTGCCGCTGGTGGTGCTGGTGCTCATCTTCCAGCGCAAGATCGTGTCGGGCCTGACGGCCGGCGGCGTCAAAGGCTAAGGGAAAAAGAAAATGGCAAGCATCGAGCTGCGCAATATCCGCAAGTCCTTCGGCGTCGTGGACGTCATCAAGGGCGTGGACCTGGAGATCAAGAAGGGCGAATTCATGGTCTTTGTCGGCCCTTCGGGATGCGGCAAGTCCACGCTGCTGCGGCTGATCTCGGGGCTGGAGGACATCACTTCGGGCGAAATGCTGTTCGACGGCAAGGTGGTCAACGCCCTGGCGCCGTCCAAGCGCGGCATCGCCATGGTGTTCCAGTCCTATGCGCTTTATCCGCATATGACGGTCTACGAGAACATGGCCTTCGGGCTGACGCTGGAAAAGGGCCACGGCAAGGAGGAAATCCGCCAGCGCGTGGAAAAGGCGGCGGACATGCTGCAAATCCGCGAATATCTCGACCGCCTGCCCAAGCAGCTTTCGGGCGGGCAGCGCCAGCGCGTGGCCATCGGCCGCGCGATCACCCGCGATCCCAAAGTCTTCCTGTTCGACGAGCCGCTCTCCAATCTCGACGCCGCCTTGCGCGTGGCGACGCGTATCGAGATCGCCAAGCTGCATGAGGGCATGCACGACGTCACCATGATCTATGTGACGCATGACCAGGTCGAAGCGATGACGCTGGCCGACCGCATCTGCGTGTTGCGCGACGGCATCGTGGAGCAGGTCGGCACGCCCATGGAACTCTATGAGCGGCCGGACAGCATTTTCGTGGCCGGGTTCATCGGCTCGCCGAAGATGAACTTCATCGGCGGGGAAAAGGCGGAAAGCTTCGGCTGCACGACCCTGGGCATTCGCGGCGAGCACATGCTGGTGCGGCCCGACGGCATCTGGCAGGGCACGGTGATCCATACCGAGAACCTGGGCGCGGACGCCTATGTCTATCTCGAGATGGGCACAGAGGAGCCAGTCGTGGTGCGGCTGGAAGGGGCCGCGCAATATAATAGCGGCGAGACGCTGCGGGTCTCGCCGATGGAGGACAAAATCCACCGGTTCGACGCGGCGGGCAAGCCGATCCGCTGAACAAGTGCTTTTGAGGTGGCGGTGCAAAGCATCGCCATCTTGTTGACCCAAAGTGTCCTTCGCCGGAAAGCGGGAGCCGATTGCGCAAGCAGGGGTTCCCGCTTTCGCGGACAGGCGCCCAGTTTAAACAGCGGCATCCTCCCTTGCCGCTTCTAGCAGGAGATTATCATGGCCATCCGTACCCTGGTGTGGGGCGAGAACGTTCACGAGCAGAAGAACAAGGTCGTTGCCGAAAACTATCCCAAGGGGATGCATAACCAGATCGCGGCGCTGCTGGCGTCGGATCCCAATATCACGACCAGGACCACGACCCTGCAGGAGCCCGAGCATGGCTGCACCGAGGAGGCGCTGGCCAATACCGACGTGCTGATCTGGTGGGGCCACGCCGCCCATGACAAGGTCGACGACGCGGTGGTCAAGCGCGTCATGGAGCATGTCTGGCAGGGCATGGGCCTGATCGTGCTTCATTCGGGGCACCATTCCAAGGTGTTCAAGGGCCTGATGGGGTCGCCGGCCAATCTGCACTGGCGCGAGGCCGGCGAGCGCGAACGGCTCTGGGTGGTCAATCCCGGCCATCCCATCGCCAAGGGCCTGCCGCCCTATTTCGAGCTCGAATACGAGGAAATGTATGGCGAGCCCTTCACCGTGCCGGAGCCGCTGGAAACGGTGTTCGTCTCCTGGTTCCAGGGCGGGGAAGTGTTCCGGAGCGGGCTGACCTATCGGCGTGGCGCTGGCAATATCTTCTATTTCCGTCCCGGCCACGAAACCTATCCCACCTATCACGACGCCAATGTGGGCCAGGTGCTGCGCAATGCGGTCAACTGGGCCTATAGCGGGCAGCGCCACAGCCATCTGATGAAGGCGCCGAATACGCCGGTGGGCGAGGCGATCGAGAAGATCGAGGAACGCGGCGCCAAGCTGTCGGCGAGCGATCATGCGGGTGAAGTGAAGGCCTAGCGGCTTCCCATTTCTCACGTTCATAGTCATTGCCCGGCTTGTCCGGGCAATCCATCGGGCCGGGAGAGTCGTAAGAAAGATGGATCACCCGGTCCTCGGGTCAGGCCCGAGGATGGCCGGGTGATGACGATGGTTGAGAATGCGGTTCATTTCCCCGGAGGAATGGACCGTTATACATTGCAAGCGGGCTGGGTGCCCAAGGAATAAAACTATGCGGATCCTCATTCTGGGAACCGGCGGCATGGCCAATACGCATGCCAAGAATTTCGCCTCCATCGAGGGCGTGACCCTGGCGGGCGGCGTCGACGTCGATCCGGCGCGGGTGGAAGCGTTCTGCGCCGCGCACAATATCGAGCGCGGTTTCGGTTCGCTCGATGCGGCCCTGGCCTGGGGCGAGTTCGACGCGGTGGCCAATGTGACGCCGGACAGCGTGCATTACCCAACCACCATGGCGGCCCTGGCGGCCCGCAAGCATGTCTTCTGCGAAAAGCCGCTGGCGACGGACCATGCGCGGGCGCTGGAAATGACCGAGACGGCCGAGCGGCTGGGCCTGGTCAATATGGTCAACCTGACCTATCGCAATGTCGCGCAATTGCAGAAGGCGCGCGAGATCGTGACATCGGGCCAGGTGGGGTCGGTCAAGCATTTCGAGGCGAGCTATCTGCAGAGCTGGCTGGTCTCCAAGGCCTGGGGCGATTGGCGCACGGAAAGCCAGTGGCTGTGGCGGCTCTCCAAGAAGCACGGCTCGAACGGTGTGCTCGGCGATATCGGCGTGCACATCCTCGATTTCGCCGCCTATGGCGCGGGCAGCGATTTCTCGAAAGTGTTCTGTCGGCTGGAGACCTTCGAGAAGGCCGAAGGCAACAGAATCGGCGAATATGACCTGGACGCCAATGACAGCTTCGCCATGACGGCGCAGCTGGAGAACGGGGCGCTGGGCGTGATCCATGCCACGCGCTGGGCGACGGGGCATTTCAACGAATTGCGGCTGCGAGTCTATGGCGAAAAAGGCTCGCTGGAAGTGCAGCATCGGCACGACTGGTCCAAGCTCTTCACCTGCCTGGGGGAAGATGTGGAGACCGGGACCTGGACCGAGGTGGAGGTCGATCCCGTGCCGACCAATTACCAGCGCTTCGTCGATGCCTGCCGCATGGGCCGCAATCTCGAACCCAGTTTCCGCCACGCCACCAATATCCAGAAAGTGCTGGACCTGGGCACGGTGACCGACCGGGACCGCATGGAACACGTGGTTTAGAGGGCAGTCTGCGCTGAAGCGCCAGTCGCTTCCGATCCGTTTTTATCGTCATTGCCGGGCTTGTCCCGGCAATCCATTTAGCCGCGGGCATGGACCACCGGGACAAGCCCGGTGGTGACGATGGGGATTGCCGTTTAAGCTCGACATGAAACGTTCTGGGCTGTGTGCAACGGCTCAAACAAAAAGGCCCCGGCGCAGTGCCGGGGCCTTTTTTGGACGAGGGCGATCAGGCGCGATCGTCCACATAGACGATGAGCGAACCATCGGCATTGGACTTGACCGCGACCACGTCGGAGGCGGCGTAGCCTTCGGCCTCGAGCTTGGCCTTGATGGTTTCGTTGCCTTCGATATTGGCATGCAGCGTGGTCTGGCCCTCGGCACCGGCCGACAGGGCCTCATCGAGCGCCGAGGCTTCGGTCGCCGCATTGCCCTGCAGCGAGGACAGCAGCACGATGGTCACCTTGGATTCATCGGTGATGGCGCTCAAATCCACATCGGCGGAGCCGGAAATCGAGGAGATCACCGAACCATAGGTGTTGTCGGAATTGCCAGCATTGGCATTGGCGTTTGCATCGGTGCCGACCTGGGCACTCCCGGCCGGGCTATCCACCGAAACGCCGGCACCGGCGTCGACGCCGACCCCCGCATCCTGTGCGACGGCAAAGGAGCCGGCGCTGAGCAGGGCAGCGATGGAAATGGCGGTCATGGTCTTCTTCATTGTCTTTACTCCTAGTTGCATACGCCCCTCGGACCGCAATAACGTGGGCATCCCATTCAGGTTGCGTGCATTCGTTCACAATCGGAAGAAAAGGGAAAATCGTGATCGGCCTGCAACCGGGCGGGCCGACCCGACTTATTCGGGCATCGATACAAGGAGCGTCAGCATGTCCATTCTCTGGGCCATCATCATCGGATTCTTCGCCGGCCTCATCGCCAAGTGGATCACCCCGGGCGACAACAAGCCCTCGGGCTTCATCCTCACCACGGTCCTGGGGATCGTCGGTTCGGTCCTGGCGACATGGCTGGGCCAGCAGATCGGCTGGTACAATCCCGGCGACGGCGCAGGCTTCATCGCCTCCATCGTGGGTGCGGTCATCATCCTGCTGATCTGGGGACAATTGGCGCGTCGCGCCTGAGCCGGCAGGTTCCATAAACCGCGGCCATGATCCCGGTATCCAACCGGGATGGCGCTCCGCCCGAAGGCGGAGCGCTCTCGCATATTATTCGATGCCAAACATGGTCTTGGCGGCCTGCTCGGCGGCGTCGCCGGCCTGCTTGACCTGCTCGTCGCTCAGCCCGGCGGCGCGGGCGGCCTGTTCGGCCTGGGTGCGGGCGTCGGCAACGGCCTGCTGCTTCTGCTCGTCGGTCAGCTGCATTTCGTTGACCTGCTGCTGCACGTTCTCGACGGCCTCTTCGACCGTCATCTCGGTGCCGGGCACCATGGTGCCGGCGGGCACGTCGACGGAAACGGACGGCGTCGCGGCGGGCGCTTCGGCCGGGGTTTCGGACGGCGCAGGATCGGCCTCGGGAATGGTTTCGGTCTGGGCGGCCGGAGTCGCGGTCTCGGCGGGCTGGTCGGGGGCGTTGCCGCAGGCGGCCAGGGTCAGCGTTGCAACCAGGGTTGCGGCGATGGCAAAGGGCTTCATTGGGAACTCTTTTGCGTCAAGGGGTTGGGTCTCTTCACGAGACCGTGAGTGACTGTCCCGCAATCATGTCGAAGTTGCGTCAGGAATTGGGTGAAGTTCGGGCAAACGCAGTTCCGAAACGAAAAAGGGGCGCCGAAGCGCCCCTTCCGTGCCCTTTATGCAGGGTCTATTCGATGACGGTAATGCGGCCATCGGTATAGGGCGTGTATTCGCCGCCCTGCTTGGCGATGTAATCGGCCAGCACCTGCTCCAGCGGCGGGCCGAAATCATAGGGATTGTCGCCTTCGGCAAAGGTGCCGTAGCCGTCGCCGCCGCCACGCATGTAATTGTTGGTGGCGATCTTGTAGGTGGCTTCCTCGTCGATCGGGACCCAGTCGTCGCCGGAGCGGACCATGACGTCGCTGATGCGTTCGCCGGCGGGCTTGGACAGGGTGTAGCTGTATTTGAGGCCCGCGACCTGCGAGAAGCGGCCGGCGCCGTTTTCGATGTCGGAAGCGCCGTTTTCAAGCGCGTCGATCACGTCAGCGCCGGAAATTTCGACAGTGGCCAGCGTGTTGGAGAAGGGCAGGACGGTCAGCGCCTCGCCCATGGTGATCTCGCCGGCATCGATCGAGGCGCGCAGGCCGCCGCCATTCTGGATGGCGATGGTGACGCCCTGGTCGGCCACGCGATCGAGCATGGCATCGGCGACTAGGTTGCCCATGGTGCATTCCATGACGCGGCAGGTTTCACGCGAGCCATCGATGGCTTCGGTGGTGGTGCCGATGACCTGGGCCATCAATTCCTGGATCGGCTCTTCGAGTTCGGCCAGGCGGGTGACATAGGCCTCATGGGGCTCGACCGAGGCATCCATCAGGATGGGGGCGCCGTCGGCGGAGGTCACATTGCCTTCATCATCCCAGGTGACGACCAGGTCGCCGAGATATTTGCCATAGGAATAGGCGGTGACGACCGGGACTTCGACGCCATCGGGATTGTTGACCAGGGTGGGGTAGGGGCCGGCGGCGCCTTCCTCGGTATTGGACAAGAGCGTGTGCGAATGGCCGCCAACGATCACGTCGATGCCCGGCACATTGGCCGCGATCTGCAAATCCTGCGTATAGCCCACATGGGTGAGGGCGATGATCTTGTTGACGCCGGCAGCGGTCAGCGCATCGACCTGGGCGCGCAGGCTGGTGAAGGTATCCTCGAATTCGACATTGTCGCCGGGCGAGGAGGTTTCATCGGTATCTTCGGCGAGAGCCGAGACGAAGCCGATCTGCTCACCGCCGACCTCGAGCACGAACGTGCCGGGAATGCGGCCCGCCAGGAGCGGTTCGTTTTCGACATTGGTATTGCCCGAGATGATCGGGAAATCGACGGCATCGAGCAGTTTTGCGAGTTCCTCGGGGCCGTCGTCGAATTCGTGATTGCCCACGGCCATCACTTCGATGCCGAGATCGTTGGCGAATTCGGCGATGATCTCGCTGCGGTACTGGGTGTAGAACAGCGAGCCCTGGAACTGGTCGCCGGCATCGACCAGGACGACGTTCTGGCCTTCGAGTTCGGCGCGCTTGGCGTCGATCGCGGTCTTGAGGCGCGCAATGCCGCCGAAGCATTCGCCGGCGGCATCGGTTTCGACATCGCAATTGGAATCCGAGCTGGTGATCGGGCCAAAGCGGGAATGGAAATCGTTGATATGCAGGATATTGAGCGTGAACTCGGCATAGGCCGCGCTTGAGAAGCCGGCACAGAGCGTGAGCGCAGTGGCGCCCAGCAATAGGTTTTTCATCCCTGTTTTCCCTTTGCTTTTGCGTTCGACGTCGCCGTCATGCCGGGACAGTTGGCAGGCGCCTGCGTCGAATGCAGTAAAACAGCAATTTATGACGGACGAAAGTGGACCTTTTGGTCAAATTTCGTCCCCGTGTGCAGCAAGTTCGCACTGTGATCGGCACGGGGTTTCAATACTGAACCAGTAGGGTATTCTCCGCCCGCTTGATTTGCGGGGAATGCTCATGCGCAGTGCTTTGATCGTCTATGGTGGCTGGGAAGGTCATGATCCGGAGGAATGCGCCTCCATCTATCGCCGCTGGCTGCACGAGGACGGCTTTTCGGTCCGGACGGCCACGGAAACCAGCGCCTTTGCCGATCCGGCCATTCACGACCTGTCGCTGATCATCCCCATCTATACGATGAGCAAGATCGCCAAGGAGGAGGTGGAGAACCTCACCAAGGCGGTCGAGAACGGGGTGGGCCTGGCCGGGCATCACGGCGGCATGAGCGACGCGTTCCGCGATTCGGTCGAATACCAGTTCATGGTGGGCGGGCAATGGGTGGCCCATCCGGGCAATATCATCGACTACACGGTGGACGTGGCCAAGCCGGACGATCCGATCATGGCGGGGATCAAGTCGTTTCCCTATACGTCCGAGCAATATTACATGCATGTCGACCCCTCGAACGAGGTGCTGGCGACGACGACGTTCAGCGGCGAGCATGCGCCCTGGATCGAGGGCGTGGTGATGCCGGTGGCCTGGAAGCGCCGGCATGGCAAGGGCCGCGTCTTCCACATGACGCTGGGCCACAGCGTCAAGGAATTCGAGAATCCCAACATGGCGACGATCCTGCGCCGGGGCATCAACTGGGCGGCGCGCGAGGAGGGCTAGTCGCCGTTCTCAAAGCAAGGTGAGTTGAAACCGAAAGGGTTTTGGCATCGTATCGCTTGCGGGAGGCACGCGACATGAGCCTGGATGATGCGACGAAGCTGCCGGCGGCCAAGGGGCCGCTGGTCTATCGCCAATCGGTGTGGACGCGGGTGACCCATTGGGTCTGGGCGATCTGCCTGTTCTTCCTGCTGCTCTCGGGGCTGCAAATCTTCAATGCCCATCCCGCCCTCTATGTGGGGCAGGAAAGCGGCTTCGAATACGACAATGCGCTGCTGCGCATCGGGGCGGTGAATACGCCCGAAGGGCCGCGCGGGCGCACCATCCTGTTCGGGCAGACCTATGACACGACGGGCGTGCTGGGGATGAGCGGACCGCAGGCCAGCCCGGTCTATACGGCCTTTCCGGGCGCGGTGACCATTCCCTCCTTCCGCGACCTGGCGACCGGCCGGGTGGTGCATTTCTTCTTCGGCTGGATTTTCGTCGGCGCACTGTTCGTCTGGTTCCTCGCCAGCTTCATCAATGGGCATTTGCGGCGCGACATCCTGCCCGGTGGCCGTGACGTGGCCGGCCTGCCGCGCGACCTGGCCGACCACGCCCGGTTTCGGCTGCATCACGGGCGGCTGTATTCGCCGTTGCAGAAGCTCAGCTATTTCATCGTGTTCTTCATCCTGTTCCCGCTGATCGTGCTCACCGGGCTGACCATGAGCCCGGGCATGGATGCCGCCTGGCCGTGGCTGCTCGATCTTTTCGGCGGGCGGCAGACGGCGCGGACCATCCATTTCGGGGTGATGGTGCTGCTGGTTCTGTTCTTCATCGTGCATATCGTCATGGTGTTGCTGGCCGGGCCGCTCAACCAATTGCGCTCGATGATCACCGGCTGGTATCGCACCGCGCCCGGCACGCCACGCGAGCAGGGAGACAGGCCATGAGCCGGCTGATCGTCAATCGCCGCCGCTTCCTGCTCGGCTCGGCCGCGGCAGGATCGGGGCTGGTGCTGTCGGGCTGCAACCAGTTCGATTTCCTGGCGCAGCGCGGCAATCCGGTGCGGGAAGTAATTGAACAGGCCAATGTGCTGACCTATTCGGCGCAGCGCGCGCTGATCGGCGACCAGGTGCTGGCGCGCGAATATGCCGAAAGCGAAATCCGGCAGGGCATGAAGCCCAATGGCTCGACCGAGCCGAGCACGCCCGAATATATGTTCCTGCGGCAGGCCAATTTCGAACCCTACCGGCTGACCATCAAGGGCATGGTGGAGCGGGAAGTGAGCTTCAGCCTCGCCGAATTGCGCAATATGCCGAGCCGGACGCAGATCACCCGCCACGATTGCGTCGAGGGCTGGAGCTGCATCGCCAAATGGACCGGCACGCCGCTGGGGCCGGTGCTGGATCAGGCGGGGGTGAAGCCGGGCGCGCGCTTCGCCGTCTATCATTGCTTCGACAATATCCAGCGCACGGTTTCGGGCGACATTCTCTATTATACCAGCTCGGACCTGGTGGACGCCTATCACCCGCAATCGATCCTGGCCTATGGGCTCAACGACGAGGTGCTGCCGGTCAGCAATGGCGCACCGCTGCGCCTGCGGATCGAGCGGGCGCTGGGCTACAAGCAACCCAAATATCTGCACACGATCGAGATCGTGGACGATCTCAGCCCGTTCGGGCGGGGCAAGGGCGGCTATTGGGAGGACAACGGGTATGATTGGTACGGGGGGATTTAGTTGAGCTTGTGGCATTCACCGGCGCAGCACCCTCCCCCTTGCGGGGAGGGCTGGGGTGGGGGGATCACCCGCTCGGACATCGGGGCTCCAGCGCCCCCTCCCATCCTCCCCCGTCAAGGGGGAGGTGCCGCATCGTGCTCGAGGCGGGGCCTGCACCCCTCCCATGCGCCCGCCACACTTGCCTTTTTCGCGCTTCTCCCCCATATGTGCCCCACGTCGCGGCAAAATGACCGTCGATGGACTTCTCTTCTTACTTACGCGGTGAGCGGCGGAGTCGGCCCGGAGACTGTTTCAGTGGTCGCGTCTTCGAACCGAAAAACCGGTTCCCACTTTTTCTGAAGACGCTCCAAGCAGTCCGGGTTTTGAGCCAGCACCCGCGCGATAATCCCTATCGCCCGATTGCATATTGAAGACGCGCTCGCCGCAGGTGCGGCAGGGCGCATGCGCGGTTTCGCGCGACATGAAAGACAAGAGTTTGAACGATTTCATTTCCCTCGGCCTGCCGAGCCTGATTACCGACAGCCTGACTGCCGGCGGCTTCACCGAGCCCACAAAAATCCAGAGCCAGGCCATTCCCAAATTGCTCGAGGGCCGGGACATGCTGGGCATTGCCCAGACTGGCTCGGGCAAGACGGCGGCCTTCGGCCTGCCGATCCTGGCCGGCATTCTGGGCCTGACCGGCCGGCCCCGGCCGATGACGACGCGCGCGCTGATCCTGGCGCCGACGCGCGAACTGGCGGTGCAGATCGACGAGAATATCCGCAAGTTCGCGGGCTCGAAGATGAAGCTCGATACCGTGCTCGTTCTGGGCGGGGTGTCGCGCTACCATCAGGTCGGCAAGATCGCCAAGGGCGTCGATGTGGTCGTGGCCACGCCCGGCCGTCTCAAGGATCTGATGGACGACAACAAGATCCGCCTCAATGAAACGCGCTGGCTGGTGCTGGACGAGGCCGACCGCATGCTGGACATGGGCTTCATCGCCCCGGTGCGCGCCATTGCCAGGCAGATCGGCCTGCGTCGCCAGACCATGCTGTTCTCCGCCACCATGGCGCCGGAAGTGGAAGACCTGGCCAAGACGCTGCTGAAGGAGCCGATCAAGGTCGAGGCGGCGCCGCAGGGCTCCACCGTGGTCAAGATCGACCAGCGGGTGATCATGTCCGGTTCCAAGGCCAAGCGCGGCGTGCTGAACGACCTGCTCGCCGACGAGAAGGAAGGCATGGAGCGCGTCATCATCTTTTCGCGCACCAAGCATGGCGCCGACCGCGTGGCCAAGAACCTGGCCATCGACGGGCATGAGGCCGCCGCCATCCATGGCAACAAGAGCCAGAATGCGCGCCAGGCGGCGCTCAAGGGCTTTGCCAATGGCTCGGTGCGCATTCTCGTCGCCACCGATATCGCGGCGCGCGGCATCGACGTCACCGGCATCACCCATGTGGTGAATTACGAATTGCCCGACGATCCGGAAAATTATGTGCACCGCATCGGCCGCACCGGCCGCAACGGCGCTTCGGGCATTGCCATCACGCTGTGCGACGGCACCGAAAAGAGCAAGCTGCGCGACGTGGAACGGCTGATCCGCCGGACGCTGCCGGTCTCCGGCGACGTCAACCTGGTGGAGGAAGCGCCGGCGCCCCGCGGGGCGCGGAATGCACCGGGCGCTCCCGCCGGAGCTCGCACGGCGCGCAATCCCAAGGCCAAGCCGCGCAAGTTCAACACGCCGCGCCCCGGCGGCGAGCGGACCAAGGCCGCGGCGCCGGCCAATGGCGAGCGTCCGGCGCAGGCCAAGATGGTGCGTCGCGATTCCGAGACCGGCAAGGTCATCGGCGGCAAGCCCGGCGCCAAGAGCGGCAAGCCGCGCTGGACCAAGGGCCAGCGCGACGCTGGCCGCGCCCGCCGCGCTTCGGCAAACGCATAAGAAAAGGGCGGTCCCGAGGGACCGCCCTTTTTGTTTGTTGATTCCGGAAGTCCTAGAGGGGTTCAGGTTTTGACGGCTGCGGCTCTAGCGCCCGCGCCCTCTCACGAGGGGAGGGTAGCGCAGCTTGGCTCCCTGGAGCCTAGCAGAGCTGGGGAGGGGGGCGGAGACAGCCGCGAACGCCCCGTTTTCCCGAAGCCGCAGCACCCCCACCCGAGCGTCGCTAAGGTCCTTCGGACCAAAGCTCTGCTTGCCCTCCCCTCAAGGGGGAGGGTGATCAAAGTAAACACATCCCCCAATCGTCATCACCCGGCTTGTCCGGGTGATCCATAGCGGTCGCGATGTGTGAAGATAGATTGCCCGACAAGCCGGGCAATGACGACGGGGATGCTGCGGCAAACGCTCCCGTCGAACCCGTTGCGCGCTAAGCCACGGAGGCCAGATAGAGAATGTCGCGGCTGCTGGATTTCTGCATGGTGTCCGGCGCCAGGCGGTCGAGGAAGCTGATGGCCCAATTGTCGACATTGTGCGCGCGGGCGGCCTGCATCAGTGCCTGCCAGCGATCCAGGCGCTCGTCCAGCGGCATGTCGAGGGCGATGCGCAGGGCTTCGGCGGTTTCGTCGGTATCAAAGGGATTGACCAGCAGCGCTTCGGGGAAAATCTCGGCGGCGCCGGCAAAGCGGGACAGCACCAGCACGCCCGGATCGGCGGGGTCCTGGGAGCCGACATATTCGTGTGCCACCAGATTCATGCCGTCGCGCAGGGGCGTCACCAGCCCGACCCTGGCCAGACGGTAGAGGCCGGCAAGGCTGGGCTGGCCATAGGCGCGCTTCACATAGGTGAGAGGCTGCCAGTCGGGCTCGGCGAAATGGCCCATGACGCGGCCGCACATGGCGTCCAGCGTGTCGCTGGTTTCCTGATATTCCTTGATGCTGTCGCGCGAAGGCGGGGCCACCTGCAGCAAGTGGACGGAGCGGCGCAGGCGGGCATTGTTGGCGAGAAGCTTTTCATAGGCTTCCACGCGCTGGGGCAGGCCCTTGGAATAGTCCAGGCGGTCGACGCCCAGGATCAGCCGCTGATCGCCGAGGGAGCGCTTCATGCGGTGAATCATCTTGGTGCCGGCCGGGCTGACGGCCAGGCGGGCGAAGGCGTCCGGGTCCGAGCCGATGGGGAAGGAATCCACCTCGGTGCGGCTGAAATCGATGGTCTCGCTGCGATGCCCGCCAAAGGTGGAGGGCATCTGGTGCTCGGCGAACTCAGTGAAGGCGGCGACATCGCGCTTGGCCTGCATGCCGACAAGGTCATAGCGCGAGAGGTCGCGCATCAATTCCTCATGGTGCGGGATGGCGTAGAGCGCATCGGCAGTGGGGAAGGGGATGTGGAGATAGAAGCCGATCCGGTTGCGGGCGCCCAGATTGCGCAGTTCCGAGGCGAGGGGGATCAGGTGATAATCATGCACCCAGATGATGTCGTCGGGGCGGATCAGCGTCAGCAGCGCCCGGGCGAACTGCTGGTTCACCCGACGATAGCCTTCGTACCAATGGCTTTCGATGGTGGCGAGGTCGAGCCGCAGGTGGAAGCTGGGCCAGAGGATGGAATTGGAAAAGCCGGCATAATAGGCGTGGTGATCGTCGCGGGTCAGATCGACCTGGGCGACCTTGAGCCCGTCGATATCCTCGAAGCGCGGCTCCTTGGAAGGCTGATCGGTCAGCTTGCCGGACCATCCGAACCAGAACCCTTCGCGTTCGCTCAGTACCTTGCGCAAGGCCACGGCAAGCCCGCCGGCGACGGGGCCCTTGCCGGGTGTGCGGTTGGATACGACAACGATGCGACTCATGGGTTCTCTGGCTCCTTTGCTGCTTTTCGGGATCGGCGTGGCGTTCAATGGGCGGTGTCGGTGACGATCGGGGCGGCGTCCTGGTGGCGATGGGCGAGGCCGCCCAGGCCTTCGAGCAGCGCATAGACCGAGGCCACATTGGCGATGCGCATGCGGGCGGCAGTTTCGCCCGAGCCGAGCTTGATGCCGACGCCGCCCAATTCCTGGGCCGCGCGGAAGGCATCCTCGTCGGTGCGGTCATCGCCGATGAAGATCGGCGTGCGGCCGGCAAAGGGCTCTTCCTGCATGAAGGCGCGCAGGGCCGCGCCCTTGTCGAAACCGACGGGGCGGGCTTCCAGCACCATCTTGCCGGGCACGAGGGTGAACTGGGGGTGATCGAGCAGCGCTTCCTGCATGGCCAGGTGCACCGCTTCCTCCATTTCAGGGGCCTGGCGGAAATGCATGGCCACGGCGCCATCCTTGGCCTCGATCAGGAGATCTGGATTGGTCATGGCCAGGGCCTGCAGCGATTGGGCAATGGCGTCGGCGCCTTCGATGATGGCCTGGTCGACCTCTTCCAGCGTGCCGTCGGCGCGGCGGCGCTGGGCGCCATGGGCGCCGGCCACCGGCAATTGCAGGGGGGAAAGGTAGCGGTCGATGTCTGCAATCTCGCGGCCGGTCAGCACGGCGAAGGCATGGTCGAAATCGTGCAGGGCGCGATCGATGCGTTCGGTCAGCCCGGACGGCACATCGATGGCATCGGGCGTCTCGGCGATCTCGACGAGGGTGCCGTCGAAATCGGTGAATACGGCCAGCAACGGAACCGCGCCGCCAGCGTGAGCAATCGGGTCGGACATGGCGACTCCCTTGGTTACATTGATAGCCAGTCATTGCAACGCCGGGGCGGCAAAAAGGTTCGGGGCACATGGCTGGCATGCGCCGGACGGGATTTGCGCCGGGATGTGGATCGCGTATCGCAGGGCGTCGGCAGGTGATCAGCGAGGCATTGGCGGCGGAATGAAGGGCCTGTCCCAAATCATGCTCGGAGCGCTGCTGGCGCTGACGATCAGCGCGCTGACCTTTGCCGCTTCCATGGCCGAGGTGCCCCGCAGCACCTATATGCCGGAGCTGGTGCTCGGCGAATAGGGCCCGCCGTTCAATCCCCGCTGCGGACGAGGCCGACCAGCGCGACGCCGGCGGCATCGAGCAGGCGCAGGCTGTCACCATCGATCTCGAAGCCGGTCACCGCGGCCAAAGCCGACAGATAGGCATTTTCCTGGGCCATGAGCTCGGGCGCGCAGGCCATGCGGGTGGCCGCGGCGGGACCGAAGACGAGCCGATTTCCGGTCATGCTGGCTTCGGCGAAATAGCTGTTGCAACTCGCATGGCCGCCTGCGCGCAGGTCGGAGGCGATGGAAAGTGTGGGCGGGCGGCTGCCGGTAACGGGGGTGCCGCCAATGCTGGTTACGGTCCAGAGGACATCGAGCAGATCGCCGGAGGGCATGGGCGGCGGCTGGACCGGGGGCAGGACCGGATGGCCGGGCACCGATCGCACGAGAATATCGACCGGGGCCGGCATGGCCGGATCGACGGGGACGGGCTGGGCATTGCGGAACAGGATGCGGCCGCCGCCACGGATTTCGGCCACCAGCCCATAGGGGCCGGTCGACAGCTTCGTCCGCACATTCAGCGCATAGTTCAGCGGCACCTGGCCGATGGCGGGGATGGTTGCCGAGGCGCCGGCAATCGGCCTTCCATCCGGCAGGGCGACGAGCGTGACGCGCAATTGCGCGCCAGGGGGCAGGGCGATGCGCTCGCGATAGGTGACCGTGCCACTGAGCGTGAGGTTATCGGCCATGGCCGAACCCGCCAGCAGGAGCAGCGCCAGGACGACATGGATGAGCTTCAGCACGGACATGGCTTTCTCCCTGCATTTGCAGAGAAACTACCGCAGGGGCCAAAGGGATGCGAGCAAAGACGAAAATCAGGGTTATTAGAGCTTCAGCCCTCGATCCGCCATGGCAGCTCGAAGCGATATTCTTCCAGATTGTCGCCCTCCCCGCCGCGATCGACGACCAAGAAAGCGCTTTCCCGTTCCAGCGGCGTGAGCACGCCATGCCAAGTGTTCATGGCAATATTGACGCCCTGGCCCGGCGCGGGGCGGAAGGCGCGGAGGCGGGCGGGCGTGCCGGCCTCGTCCTCGGCGACGATGACCAGCCAGGGATTGTCCGAGAGCGGATAGAAGGCCTGGCTGCCGAGCGGATGCCGTTCCACCAGGCCAAGGTCCAGCGGCAGCGCATAGGGCTGGCCGCGAAAGATGGAGATGAGCGGCCTGGGATGGACGCCACCCAGCTCGACCCGCGCCAGATCGTGGTAGCGCTCGGTCATGCCGGCATTGATGGGATAATGGCGCGCGCCCTCGGTCTGGATGACCTGCCCGAAAGGGGCGAAGGCCTGGGGCGTCAGCGGCTCGATCCGGATGAGACGATCCTGCATGGCTCAGAAGGGCAGCTTGGCGTGGCGGTTGACGTCCTTGTAGAGCAGATAGCGGAAGCGCTCCGGCCCTGCATAGCAGGCCTGGGGGCAGAAGGCGCGCAGCCACATGAAATCGCCGGCTTCGACTTCCACCCAGTCACGATTGAGCCGATAGACCGCCTTGCCCTCGAGCACATAGAGGCCATGTTCCATCACATGGGTTTCCTCGAAGGGGATGACGGCGCCGGGCTCCAGGGTGACGATGTTCACATGCATGTCGTGGCGGGTGTCGGCGGGATCGACGAAGCGCGTGGTGCCCCAGGTCTGGTTGGTGTCCGGCATCCAGCGGATGGGTTCGTCCTGCTCGTTGGCGACGAAGGGTGGAGGGATTTCGATGCCGTCCACGACCTCGTAGCGCTTGCGCACCCAATGAAAGCGGGCCGGCGCGGTGGATTTGTTGACCAGGCTCCATGACGCGCCGGGCGGCAGGAAGGCGTAGCCGCCTTCCTCGAGCAGATGGGTTTCTCCGGCAAGGGTCAGCGTTACTTGTCCCGCAACCACGAAAAGCACGCCTTCGGCCTCGGGGTTTTGCTCCGGCCTTTCGCTGCCGCCGCCGGGCAGGACTTCGACGATATATTGCGAGAAGGTCTCGGCAAAGCCGCTTAGCGGCCGGGCGATGACCCAGAGGCGCGTGTCGCGCCAATGGGGCAGATAGGAGGTGACGATGTCCCGCATCACGCCGGCCGGGATCAGCGCATAGGCTTCGGTAAATACGGCGCGGCCGGTATGGAGCGACATCTGGCCGGGCAGGCCGGCGGGCGGGGAGGCGTAGGTGGAAGCCATGGCTCGCTTGTCGAATGCTGGGCGGCAACACCTGGCCGCCGCCCAATCCTTAGCGGGAAGTCGGGGGACTTGGCTAGACGGGGTAGCGCAGGATGGCGGCCAGATCGCCCTGGCGCGGCAGGTCCTGGTGGCGCACCGCCATGACATTGGCGCCTGATGCCAGCGCCCTTCCGGCGATCTCATCGACGATGCCGTAATCGACGGCGTCGGGCGCTTCGGAAAAGGCGATGGCGCCGGTGTCCTCGTCCACGAGGCCGTGGACGACGCTGTCGATGTCGATCAGAAGCGTGTCGATGGCACCGAAAGTGGCGGCACGGGCCGCGTCGGAGAGGTCGGTGGTCGCGCGGTTCTGACCGGCGCGGGTGTCGAAAAGCGTGGAGAAATCCGCGAGCTTGCGGGCATAGCGGGCATCCAGCACCTGGCGGGCGGCATCGGCAAGCTCGGCCTCGGCGAGCCGGTCGGGACTGCCCGCGATGATGTCCGGTTCGAAATCCAGGCCGCTGACCGAGCGCATCAGGGAGGCGACCGGCTCGGTGGCCGCCAATATCAGCGGCAGGTCCTGCCCCGCCAGGATGGGACGCAGGGCGGCGTCGATGCGGCGGATATATTTGGTCAGCTGTACCTTCTGGCCTTCCGAGCCATGGATGCGGCGGCTGTGAGAGCGGTCGTTGATCGTCGATTTGTTGACCGCATCGGCCGCGCCCCTGGGAAAGCCGGGCACATCGACTTCGGCCGGGGGCAGATCGGCGGCGATCTCCACCAGCCGGACCTGGTTTTCCGAGACGGCCAGCACATGGGCGGCGTTGCGGAAGGTGACGGCGCGCAGCAATGGCTTCAAATGAAAGCGGTCGGAGACTTCCGCCATATCGATGAGCCGATTGGCGAGGCGGAAGGTGCGGATGCTGTCGGGTGTGGCGAAGACGGCGAGGCTATGGGCCTGGCGGCGCCAGAAGTCGTCGTCGTCGGCCAGGTCGTCCAGCTCCTCGATCAGGCTGGCCAGGCGCCGCTTGTCGAGGCCGGCATCAGCCAGTTGCGACAAGGCCTCCTTGCCCAGATTGCCGAAGGCGATCCTGCTTTTCTCGATATCCTGGGTCAGCGGGGTGGTTTCGAGATAGATCGAAACGCTGGCCTCGTCGCGGCTGGCGCGGAGATTGGCGAGGTCCTTAAGGGTGGGGATATCGACATAAAGCATGCCTTATCGTTCCTTTCATCACGGCGGCGTGTGGAAGGGGAACGGGCTGGGGCAATAGTGGTTTCGGCCGGGGCGGGCGCGGCGGCTGACTTTGGCGTGATCAGCCGGCCGGCACCTCCATGCCCGTCTTGAGCCGGCTCAGCATGGCGGCGGCATAGGCCGCGTATGGGCCGATCCAACGTTCGTGAATGGCGTGGACCGGCAGAGCGTCGAGATGGTTCCAGCGCTCGCGGCCGCGCTTTTCGGGAATGACCAGGCCGGCCTCCTCGAGCACGTTGAGATGCTGCATCACCGTGCAGCGGTCGAGCTCGGGAAAGAGCTTGCACAACATGCCGGTAGTGCGCGGCTCGGCCTTGAGATGGTCGAGAATGCGCCGCCGCACGCGATGGCTCAAAGCCTTGAAAATCAGGTCGTCCGCTTCGTCATTTGACATGTTATAGATTTATAACATATAATGCCTGTGGTCAAGCCGAGGAGGTGGAAATGGCCTATGAATTCACGGTAAGCGGGCGCATTTCCCGCCCGGTGCACGAGGTGTTCGAGGCGGTGGCCGACCCAGCCAAGCTCTCGGGATATTTCACCACGGGCGGCGCGCAGGGTCGGCTGGAAACCGGCGCGACCGTCACCTGGGACTTTCACGATTTTCCCGGCGCCTTTCCGGTCCATGTCGTCGAGGTGGTGCCGGACCAGCGCATCGTGCTGCGCTGGGAAGCGCCGGAAGACGGCGATCCGGCGGGCACTTACGAGACCATTGTGACCATGCGCTTCGAGGCGATCGAGGCGGGGCGCACGCTGGTTCAGATTCATGAAGCCGGATGGCGCGAGAATGAAGCGGGCCAGAAGGCGTCCTATAGCAATTGCGAAGGCTGGACTGGCATGCTCTGCGCCATGCGCGTCTGGATCGAGCACGGCATCAACCTGCGCGACGGCTTCTACAAGTGACGGATATGGTTAGTGCTGGTTGCGCGGCACGACTCCGCCAGCTTCACGCCCCAAGAGGTCTATTCGGCATGGCTTGATGCCGCCAAGCTGCGCGTGTGGATGATGCGTCTTAGGGGCTGATTAGGGTTACCGATTGTTCAATTTTTCCGCCTATGCTGGGCGGATGCGTAACCTGCTTCTCAATATCGGCGGCATCGAACACCATTGGGTGCAGCACAACCTGCCCTGGCTGGCTATGCTCGCCATCCTGTTCGGGCTGGAGCGGGACGAAGCGGCGGCCGGCGACAGGTCCATTGGGCAGGATGGCTAGGGCAGCAGCGCCTTGAGCCGCAGCAGGGCGATCCGCTCCACCTGGCCGCAGGCCGTCGCGAATTCCTCCTCCGGCGTATTGGCGATGCGGCGCCGGAAATTCTCCAGGATCGACGCCTTGGTGTGATCGCGCACGGCGATGATGAAGGGGAAGCCGAACTTTTCGACATAGGCCTTGTTGAGCGCGGTGAAGTTTTCGCGCTCCGCGTCGGTGAGGGCGTCGAGCCCGGCCGAGGCCTGTTCGGCGGTTGAATCCGCGGTGAGGCGCTTGGCGGCGGCCAGCTTGCCGGCAAGGTCGGGATGGGCGCGCAGCACCGCCAGCCGCTCCTCCGGCGTCGCCATGCGGAACTGGCTGCGGAGCGCGAAATGGAGCCCGACGGCATTGTCGTTGGCCGGGCCCATTTCCGCCTCCCAGGCGCGCTCGGCGATCCAGGGGGAATGCTCGAAGATCGAGCCGTAACGGGCGACAAAATCGTCCTTACCGAGCTGGCTAGGAATGGTTTCGGGCGCGATATAGGGATGTTCGCGGGCCCAATGCTCGGCAATCTCCAGGCGTGTGGGCACCCAGATCTTCTCGAAGCCTTGGATGTAGTCGACGAACTTCCTGAGGCCCTGGAAGCGGCCGGGCTGGCCGACTAGGCGGCAATGCAGGCCGATGGACATCATCCTCGGCGCGCCGGCCTGGCCTTCGGCATAAAGGCAATCGAAGCTGTCCTTGAGGAAGGTGAAATATTCCTCGCCATTGTCGAAGCCTGGCGCGGTGACGAAGCGCATGTCGTTGGTGGACAGCGAATAGGGGATGATGAGCTGCGGCTGACCGCCGATAACCCGCCAGTGAGGCAGGTCGTCGTCATAGGTGTCGGAGATATAGGCGAAGCCGCCGGCCTCGGCGACGAGATCGATGGTGTTGAGGCTGGAGCGGCCGGTATACCAGCCGCGCGGACGGGCGCCAGTGGCGATCTCGTGCAGGCGGATGGCCTCGGCGATCTCCCGGCGTTCCTCGTCCGGCGCCATGTCCTTGTGCTGCACCCATTTATGGCCGTGGCTGGCGATTTCCCAGCCGGCCTCCTGCATGGCGGCCAATTGGGTCGGGGCGCGCATCAGGGCAGAGGAGACACCATAGACGGTGACCGGCAGACCGGCTTCGGTGAACAGCCGATGCAGCCGCCAGAAGCCGGCCCGGGCGCCATATTCATACATCGATTCCACATTGGCGTGGCGCTGGCCGGGCCAGGGCGCGGCGCCGAGCACATCCACGAGAAAGGCTTCCGAGGCGGCGTCGCCATGGAGAATGTTGTTTTCGCCCCCCTCCTCGTAATTGAGCACGAATTGCACCGCCACATGTGCGCCGCCGGGCCAATTGGCGTGGGGCGGGGTCTGGCCGTAACCGTGCATGTCACGAGGATAGCGGTTCATCGAAACTCTCTTGGCGTCGCAATGGCGCAAGTCTAGCGCGCCGATGGCCGCAAACAAGATGCCCAAAAATGGACCATCTGGTAAAAAATGTGCATTGCGCCGCCGGGCTGATACGATAATCTCTTTCCAGGGGACGATTTTGGGAGCAGCAGCATGGCGGGCGGTCGCCTGACGACACACGTACTCGACACCATGCAGGGCAAGCCGGCGCGCGGCATGCGGCTGGAACTGCATTTCGTGCATGGCGACCACACCCATCACCTGCTCGACAGCTATACCAACGAGGATGGCCGCGTGGACCGGCCGCTGCTGGACGAGGATTTCCAGCAGGGCGAATTCGAAATCCGCTTCCATGTGGGGCAATATTTCGAGCGGCTGGGGGTGGAGATCGAGACGCCCTTCCTCGATGTCGTGCCGATCCGCTTCACCATATCGGAAGACCGGCACTACCACGTGCCGCTGCTGGTCAGCCCATTTGCTTATTCGACCTATCGGGGGAGTTGAGATGGCGTTCATGTTTGCCAATAGGCCCCTCACCCCGGCCCTCTCCCCGGAGGGACGAGGGGGCGACGGCTACGGCCCCCAAGTTTCAAATGATGCTGCGCTATCGGTTCCTGCGTCCCCTCGCCCCTCCGGGGAGAGGGCTAGGGTGAGGGGGCTTTAGGATGGTCGAAGTCGCAAACGCCATCCGCTTCCTGCTCAATGGCGAGGAGATCAGTCTCACCGATGTGGCGCCCGATCTGACCCTGCTCGATTGGCTGAGGCTGGAGCGGCGCCTGCGCGGGTCCAAGGAGGGTTGCGCGGAAGGCGATTGCGGAGCCTGCACCGTTCTGGTCGGGCGGCTGGCGGGCGACGAGATCATCTATGATTCAGTGACCGCCTGTATCCGCTTCGTCGCGAGTCTCCATGGCACGCATGTGGTGACCATCGAGCACTTGCGCGGCGAGAACGGCGCGTTGCATCCGGTGCAGCAGGCCATGGTCGATCATCATGGCAGCCAGTGCGGGTTCTGCACGCCGGGCTTCGTCATGAGCCTTTACGGGCTCTGGATGCGCGATCCCGATCCGTCGCGCAACGCCATCGAAAAAGCGCTGCAGGGCAATCTCTGCCGCTGCACCGGCTATGCGCCGATCATCCGCGCCGGCCAGGCGATTTCCAGCTATGGCCAGCCGCAGGGCGATCCGCTCTGGGCCGAGCGCATTGCGGTGAAAGACAGGATCAGGGCGATCCATGACGGGCGGCGGGTCGAGGTCGGCACGGGGGAGAACCGGATCATCATTCCGGCCAGCCTCGACGATTTCGCGGCATTCTATGCGGAGAATCCCGAGGCCCGGATCGTGGCGGGCTCGACCGATGTGGGGCTGTGGGTCACCAAATTCATGCGCCGCATCGGGCCGGTCATCTTTATCGGTCACCTGCCGGAATTGAAGCGGATCGCCGAAAACGACAGCGAAGTGCGCTTCTATGCCGGGGTGACCTATTCGGAGGCGCTGCCGGTCATCCAGGCCAATTTCCCGCAATTGGGGGAATTGTGGAACCGCTTCGCGGGCGAACAGGTGCGCAATATGGGCACGATCGGCGGCAATATTGCCAATGGTTCGCCCATCGGCGATACGCCGCCCCCCTTCATTGCGCTGGGCGCCAAGCTGCATCTGCGCCGGGGCGAGCATCGGCGCGAGATCAAGCTGGAAGACTATTTCCTGGCCTATGGAAAACAGGACCGCCAGCCGGGCGAATTCGTGGAAAGCATCACCATCCCGTTGCTGCCGGCGGGAGAAACATTCGCGACCTATAAGATTTCCAAGCGGCGCGAAGAGGATATCTCGGCGCTGTGCGGCGCGTTTCGCGTCTTCGTCAACGATGCCGGCATTGTGGGCATGGCGCGCATCGCCTTTGGTGGCATGGCGGCGACGCCCAAGCGGGCGCGGGCGGTCGAGGCGGCCTTGGTCGGAAAGCCCTGGACGATGGACAGCGTCGAAACGGTGCTGCCGGCTTTCGCCGAGGATTATCAACCGATTTCCGACATGCGCGCTTCGGCCGAATACCGGCTGCTGGCGGCGCAGAACCTGCTCAAGCGGTTTTTCTTGGAGACCCAGGGGCAGGGCGAGCGGCTGAAGCGGGAGGTGGCGTGATGGTTGAGCTTGGACCGCACTTCCCTTCTCCCCTTGAGGGAGAAGGTGCCCGAAGGGCGGATGAGGGGTTTCTTCCTGCGATTGTGGCCAGCGCAGCACCCCTCACCCTAGCCCTCTCCCCGGAGGGGCGAGGGGACCGATCCAGTTTGGTGCTGGGCCGTGTCAAAATCGCCGACCTGGCTCCCTCGCCCCTTCGGGGAGAGGGCTGGGGTGAGGGGGCTTTCGCATGAACAAGCACGAAGCCCCTATCAATCTCGCCGTCCTCCACACCGGCACCCGCCATGACAGCGGCCCCAAGCATGTCACCGGGACGGCGGAATATATCGACGACATGATCGAGCCCGTGGGCACGATGCATGCCTATCTCGGGCTTTCCACCCGGGCGCATGCCGAGATCGTCTCGATGGATTTTTCGGCAGTGCGAGCAGCGCCGGGGGTGATCGGCGTGCTGACGGCGGAAGACATTCCGGGCGAGAACGATGTGTCGCCCAGCCACAAGCATGACGAGCCGATCTTCGCTGTGGGCAAGGTGCAGTTTTGGGGGCAGCCGGTCTTTGCGGTCATCGCCGAAACGCGTGACGCGGCGCGGCGGGCGGCGCAATTGGCGAAAATCGACTATGCCGACCTTGACTGGATTGCCGATGTCCGCGCTGCACAGGCTGCTGGCGGCAGGCTGGTGACCGAGCCGTTGAAGCTGGAGCGGGGTCAGGTTGAGGCGGGACTCGCGGCGGCGCCGCGGCGGCTCCAGGGCGCCATCGCCATCGGCGGGCAGGACCATTTCTACCTCGAAGGCCAGATCGCCATGGCGGTGCCGGGCGAGGACGAGGATGTGGTGATCCATTCCTCCACCCAGCATCCGAGCGAAGTGCAATTGATGGTCGCGGCGGTGCTGGGCATCCGGCACAATGCGGTGACGGTCAATGTGCGCCGCATGGGCGGGGGCTTCGGCGGCAAGGAAACGCAGGGCAATCTCTTCGCGGCGGTTGCCGCCTTGGCGGCCAAGAAATGGAACCGCGCCTGCAAGATCCGCCCTGACCGGGACGACGATATGCAGTCTACCGGTAAAAGGCACGATTTCGTCGTCGACTACGACGTCGGCTATGACGAGAGCGGCAAAATTCTCGCCGTCGATGCCGTCTATGGCACGCGGGCCGGGTTTTCCTCGGACCTGTCCGGCCCGGTTTCCGACCGGGCCTTGTTCCACGCCGACAATGCCTATTTCTATCCGGCGGTGCGGGTGCGCTCGGAGCCGCTCTATACCAATACCGTGTCCAATACGGCCTTCCGCGGCTTTGGCGGGCCGCAGGGCATGATGGGGGCGGAGCGGTGGATCGAGGACATCGCCTATGCCTTGGGCAAGGATCCGCTCGATATCCGCAAGGCCAATTTCTACGGTACCGACAAGGACAATGTGACGCCCTATCACCAGGTGGTGGAGGACAATATCGTCCACCGCGTCGTGGATGAGCTCGAGGCCTCGTCCGATTACCAGGCGCGGCGCAAGGCAATCATTGATTTCAACAAGACCAGCACGGTGGTGAAAAAAGGCATCGCGCTGACGCCGGTGAAGTTCGGCATCTCCTTCACCGCCACCTGGTACAACCAGGCCGGGGCGCTGGTGCATGTCTACAAGGATGGCTCGATCCATCTCAGCCATGGCGGCACCGAGATGGGGCAGGGGCTCTATATCAAGGTCGCTCAGGTGGTGGCCGATGCGTTCGGCGTCAATCTCGACAACATCAAGATCATGCCGACCTCGACCGGCAAGGTGCCCAACACCTCGGCTACGGCGGCGTCGTCCGGCTCCGACCTCAACGGCATGGCGGCCTGGGATGCCTGCGAGCAGATCAAGGCGCGCCTGCTGGCCCATGCGGCCAAGCTCTACCAGGCCGAAGAAAGTGATTGCCATTGGGTGCAGGGCGGCATGACGATCGGGCGCGAATTCGTGCCCTTCGCCGAGCTTTGCGCCTCGGCCTATCTCAACCGCGTGCAGCTTTCCGCCGCCGGTTTCTACAAGACGCCGAAAATCCACTGGGATCGCGCCACCGGCAAGGGACATCCCTTCTATTACTTCGCCTATGGCGCCTCGGTCAGCGAGGTGAGCGTGGACACGTTGACCGGCGAATATAACGTGGATCGGGTGGATATCCTGCACGATGTGGGCAAGTCGCTGAACCCGGCCATCGATATCGGCCAGATCGAGGGCGGTTTCATCCAGGGCATGGGCTGGCTGACGAGCGAGGAACTGGTCTGGGACGACAAGGGGCAATTGCGAACCCATGCGCCCTCTACCTACAAGATCCCGCTGGCCTCCGATGTTCCGCCGGTCTTCAACGTGAAACTGGCGGAATGGTCGGTCAATCGCGAGCCGACCATCGGGCGGTCCAAGGCGGTGGGCGAGCCGCCCTTCATGCTGGCGATCAGCGTGGTCGAGGCGCTGGGCATGGCCGTGGCGAGCGTTGCGGATTATCGGGTGGCGCCCCGGCTCGATACGCCGGTGACGCCGGAGCGGGTGCTGATGGGCGTCGAGCGGATGAAGCGGGAGGCGCGGGGGTGAAGTTGGTGGGCCACGCCTGTAGACCCCTCACCCTAGCCCTCTCCCCAAAGGGGCGAGGGGATCGATTGCGGGTTTGGCAATATCGAGCCCCGATCACTGAGCAGACTCCCTCGCCCCTCCGGGGAGAGGGCTGGGGTGAGGGGGGCTTGCGATGAGCGCCACCGATCTCGCCAATTTCCTCACCGCAAATCCCGATGTGATTGCCTGCGAACTCACCTTTGTCCGGGGCTCATCGCCGCGCGAGCAGGGGACGTTCATGCTGGTGGGCCAGGAGGCTATTTTCGGTACGATCGGCGGCGGGGCGCTGGAATATATGGTGATCGAGCATGCGCGCCGCCTGATCGCCGAGGGCCGCGCCGAGGCGGTCATGGATGTGCCGCTGGGCCCGGAAATCGGGCAGTGTTGCGGTGGGCGGGTCAAGGTAGGGCTGCGATTTGCGGACCAGGCGCTGCGCCGGGAGCTGGCCGAGCGGATGGCGGCCGAAGAAGCAAAGGCTTGCCACGTCTATATTTTCGGAGCCGGACATGTCGGGCGGGTGCTGGCGCAAATCCTGGCGCTGCTGCCGGTGCGGGTCGAGGTGATCGATACGCGGCAGGACGAACTGGACCTGCTGGCGCCCTTTATTCCCTTTCGGCGCGTGGCGATGCCCGAGGCTTTGGTGCGTTCGGCGCCGTCCGGCAGCGCCTTCGTCATCGTGACCCATGACCACGCGCTGGATTTTCTCATTGCCAATGAAGCACTTGCGCGGAAAGACGCAAGCTATGTCGGCATGGTCGGGTCGCGAACCAAGCGAGGGAAATTCGCGCGCTGGTTCGTGGAGCAGGGCGGCGATCCGGCACTGCTGGAGCGGTTGGTTCTGCCGATCGGGGCGCAAGGGCTTGGGGATAAACGACCTTCGGTGATTGCGGCACTGGCGGCAGCCGAGATTATGGTCCACATTGGGGAACGGGAAGCGTCTGTCGAGCATGTGCCCACCCCCAGGAACATGGGGGTGGCGAGTGGACATTGATATGCCCAACCGGCTTGAGCTGAGCGGAATTACCAAGCAATTTCCAGGGGTTCTGGCGAATGACAATGTGTCGTTCGCGGTAAAGCCCGGCGAAATCCATGCGCTGCTCGGCGAGAACGGGGCGGGCAAATCCACCCTCGTCAAGATGATTTACGGGATCATGCAGCCCGATGCCGGCGAAATCCGCTGGAATGGCGAGCCGGTGGTCGTGCCCAATCCGAAGGCGGCGCGCAAATTCGGTATCGGTATGGTTTTCCAGCACTTTTCGCTGTTCGAGGCGCTGACGGTGCTGGAAAATATCGCGCTGGGCATGGATGCCAAGGTGCCCTCGCGGGAGCTGGAGGCGCGAATCCGGGAGGTGATGGCGACCTATGGATTGGCGCTGGACCCGCATCGGACGGTGGCGACCTTGTCGGTGGGCGAGCGCCAACGCATTGAAATCGTTCGCGCTTTGCTGCTGAACCCGCAATTGCTGATCATGGACGAGCCGACTTCGGTGCTGACGCCGCAGGAGGTGGAGCAATTGTTCACCGTGCTGCGCAAGCTGGCGGCGGAGGGATGCTCGATCCTCTATATTTCGCATAAACTCCACGAAATCAAAGCCTTATGCGATGTGGCGACGATTTTGCGGGGCGGGAAGCTGGTCGATACCTGCGATCCCAAGCAGGAGACGAGCCGCTCCATGGCCGAGAAAATGATCGGCAGCGGGCTCAAGGATATCGTCAAACCGGAGGGGCGCAGCTTTGGCACTCCGAAGCTTGTGGTTAACAGACTGTCAACGTTGAGCACCGGCCATTTTGACATTCCGGTGCGAAATGTGAGCTTCACGGTACGGGCCGGGGAAATCCTCGGCATTGCCGGGGTGGCGGGCAATGGACAGAACGCATTGCTCGATGCGCTCTCGGGCGAAGTGCGCAGCGACGACCGCGACGCGATCAGCATCGACGGGCTCGGCATCGGCGGCATGGATACGACCGAGCGGCGGCGGCATGGCCTCTGCGCGGTGCCGGAGGAGCGCAACGGACATGCGGCGGTGGGAGATTTCTCGCTGAGCGACAATTCGGTGCTGACGGCGCGCGACCGGCTGGGCATGGTGGTGATGGGGCTGATCAATTCAGGCGCGGCCAGGACCTATACCGGCCGGGTGATCGCCGATTTCGCCGTCAAGGCCCTGGGTCCGGCCTCGACGGCGGGCTCGCTGTCGGGCGGGAACTTGCAGAAATATATCATGGGTCGGGAAATCCTGCAGAAGCCGAGCGTGCTGGTGGTGAGCCAGCCGACCTGGGGCGTGGATGCGGGCGCTGCGGCGGCCATCCACCAGGCGCTGGTCGACCTGGCGGCGGCGGGCTCGGCCATCGTGGTCATCAGCCAGGATCTCGATGAATTGCGGGCGCTGGCCGACACACTGGCAGTGATCAATATGGGCGAATTGAGCGCGGCGCGGCCGGTCAAGGATTTCAGCGTCGAGGAAATCGGCCTGTTGATGGGCGGCGTGCACGGGGAGGCGGCGGCGTGATGCAGTTCCGTCTCGAAAAGCGCCGCGAGCCGTCCAGGGTCGTGCTCTATTCGGCACCGCTGATCGCGGTGCTGCTGACCATGTTCTTTGGGGCCATCATCTTTTCGGCCATCGGCTATGACGGCGTCGGCGCGGTGCGGGAAATCTTCCTGACCCCGATTACCAATTCGCTGAAATGGCAGGACCTGGCGGTCAAGGCCTCGCCGCTGATCATCATCGGGGTAGGGCTGTCCATCGCCTATCGCGCCAATGTGTGGAATATCGGCGCCGAGGGGCAATATATCATGGGCGGGCTGGCGGCGACCTGGGTGGCGCTGCTGACCCATGGCATGGGCGGGTTCTGGATCCTGCCGGCCATGATGGTCGCCGGTTTCCTCGGCGGAGCGGCCTATGCCGCCATTCCGGCCTTCTTCAAGACCCGGCTCAACGTCAACGAAATCCTGACATCGCTGATGCTGACCTATGCTTCGGTGCAGCTGATCTATTACCTGGTCCGCGCGCCCTGGAAGGACCCGATGGGCATGGGCTTTCCGCAGACGCGGCGCTTCGCCTCCGAGGCGCTGCTGCCCAATATCGTTCCCGGCACCATCGTCCATGCCGGGGTGCCCATCGCGATCATCGTGGCGCTGGTCGCCTGGTTCGTCATGTCGCGCTCGGTGTTCGGCTACCAGGTCAAGGTGGTGGGCTCGGCGCCCCATGCCGCCCGCTATGGCGGCTTTTCGGAAAACAAGACGATCTGGCTGGCCCTGCTGCTGAGCGGCGCGCTGGCCGGCTTTGCCGGGGCGCTGGAAGTGTCGGGACCCTTCCAGCGCATGGTGCCCGGCTTTCCGACCAATTACGGCTTCACCGCCATCATCGTCGCCTTTCTCGGGCGGCTCAATCCGCTGGGGGTGATCTTTGCCGGCATCATCATGGCCATCACCTTCGTGGGCGGGGAAGTGGCGCAGACGACCATCGGGCTGCCATCCTCGGCCAGCGGCATCTTCCAGTCGATGATGCTGTTCTTCCTGCTGGCCGGCGATATCCTGGTGCGCTACCGCCTCAAGCGGGTGGCGCCACAGGGGGAGGCGCGGGCATGAGCACCGAACTTCTCATCGCCATCATCATCACCGTCGTGGGCGCCTCGACGCCGATCCTGATCGCGGCGCTCGGCGAACTGGTGGTGGAAAAATCCGGGGTGCTGAACCTGGGCGTCGAAGGCATGATGCTGGTGGGGGCGATCACCGCCTTCGTCGTCACCTTCACCACCGGCAATCATTACCTCGCCATTGTCTGCGCGGCGGGGGCGGGCGTTGCCGCCTCCATGATCTTCGGCTTCCTCACGCTCAGCCTTTCGGCCAACCAGACCGCGACAGGCCTGGCGCTGACCATTTTCGGCACCGGCTTTTCGGCCCTGGCGGGGCAGGGCTATTCAGCCCGGCCGGTGACGCTGCTGGGGCCGCTGTTTCCGGCGGAACTGGCCACCCATCCGGTCTGGCGGGTGCTGTTCGGCTATTCGGCGCTGGTCTATTTCTCGCTGATCATGGTGGTGGTGGTCTGGTTCTTCCTCAAGCGCACCCGGGCCGGGCTGATCCTGCGCGCGGTGGGCGAGAACGATCTTTCGGCCCATTCCATCGGCTATTCGGTGATCGGGGTGCGCTATGCGGCGGTGGCCTTTGGCGGCGCCATGGCCGGCATTGCGGGCGCCTGTTTCCCGCTGCTGCTGACCCCGCAATGGGCCGAGCGCATGACGGCGGGGCGCGGCTGGATCGCGGTGGCCCTGGTGGTGTTCGCCAGCTGGAAGCCGTTCCGGCTGCTGGCGGGGGCCTATCTCTTCGGCCTCGTCATGACCATGGAGCTTTACGCCAAGGCCGGCGGCGGGCCGCTGTCGTCCATCCCGTCCGAACTGTGGGCGGCCATGCCCTATCTCGCAACTATCGTGGTGCTGGTGCTGATCTCCATCCGCCGCGATGCATCCTCCAACGCACCGGCCTGCCTCGGCAGGCCGTTCCTGCCCAGCAATTGAGGTGGCGCCCAATGACCGCCTTGATCAACGAGCCCCGTCACTCAGGAGAAACCCCATGACGCTCAACCGTCGCACCATGCTCAAGGCCGGTGCCGTCGCAGCCGCCCTGCCGCTGCTCGGCTCCCGCGCCTTCGCCCAGACCGAACCGCTCAAGATCGGCTTCGTCCTGGTCGGCACCATCAATGACAATGGCTGGAACTATGCCCATAACCAGGCCCGGCTCTATCTCGAAGAGCAGCTCGGCGACGCGGTGGAAACCGTCTATGTCGAGAACGTGCCCGAGGGTCCCGATTGCGAGCGCGTGCTGCGCGAGCTGGCCCAGCAGGGCTGCAAGCTGATCTTCGCCACCAGCTTCGGCTTCGGCGATTCGGTGATCAAGGTGGCCGAGCAATTCCCCGACATCACCTTCGAGCATGCCACCGGCTATATGCGCTCGGCCAATGTGGGCACCTACAATGCCCGCTTCTATGAAGGCCGCGCCGTGTGCGGCACCGTGGCCGGGCATCTGTCGCAGACCGGCAAGGCCGGCTATATCGGCTCGTTCCCGATCCCCGAAGTGGTGATGGGCGTCAATGCCTTCGTGCTGGCCGCCCGCAAGGTGAACCCCGAATTCACCATCACCCCGGTCTATCTGTCGAGCTGGAACGACCCGGCCAAGGAAGCCGACGCGGCCCGCGCCATGATCGACCAGGGCATCGACGTGATCGCCCAGCACACGGACGGCCCGGCCGCCCTGCAGGTCGCCGAGGAACGCGGCATTGTCGGCGGCTTCGGCCAAGGCGCCGACATGAGCGCTTTCGCGCCCAATGCCCAGCTGACCTCGATCATCGACAATTGGGGCCCGCACTACGTCAAGACCGCCCAGGCGGTGATCGACGGCACCTGGGAAAGCAAGGACAGCTGGCCGGGCCTGGCCGAGGGCGAAGTCGAAATCGGCGCTTATGGCCCGAAAGTGCCTGAAGACGTGGTCGCCGCCGCCGAAGCGGTCAAGCAGGGCCAGATCGACGGCTCGCTGCACATCTTCACCGGCCCGATCAACGACCATACCGGCACCGAGCGTGTCGCCGCCGGCGTGACGCTGACGGACGAGGAATTGCTCAGCATGGACTGGTATGTCGAAGGCGTCATTCCGCCGGCGTAAGCTGGCTGGTTGATGTAAATAGAGGGGGCGGGTTCATGCCCGCCCCCTTTTGTCGACCGCCAGAGTTGGGTGGTTGGCCTTCTCCCCTTGTGGGAGAAGGTGCCCGAAGGGCGGATGAGGGGTGACGATCTGCCCGCGAACATTGAGTGCGTGGAAAGATACCCCTCACCCGTCTCGCGCTTTGCGCGATCCACCCTCTCCCACAAGGGGAGAGGGGAGGGCCGGTGGATGAGGAGACGATGATGGGCGATCTGGCAATCTTCTATGAATGGGCGATGTTTGCCGTACGCTGGCTGCATGTGGTGACCGCCATTGCCTGGATCGGTTCGTCCTTCTATTTCATCGCGCTCGACCTGGGCCTGCGGCAGACGCCGAGCCTGCCGCCGCTGGCGCATGGCGAGGAATGGCAGGTGCATGGCGGGGGCTTCTATCACATCCAGAAATATCTGGTGGCGCCCGAATTCCTGCCCGAGCACCTGACCTGGTTCAAATGGGAAAGCTACGCGACCTGGTTTTCCGGGGCGATGCTGCTGGTGCTGCTCTATTATGTGGGCGCGGACCTGTTCCTGGTGGACCGCAATGTGCTGGACGTGCCGAGCTGGGTGGCGATCCTGTTGTCGGCCGGCTCGATCGTCCTGGGCTGGCTGCTTTACGACGCGCTGTGCAGGTCGCCGATCGGGCAATCGACCACCGGGCTGATGCTGGTGCTGTTCGCGATCCTGGTCGCCATGAGCTGGGGCTATACGCAGCTTTTCACCGGCCGCGCGGCCATGCTGCATATGGGGGCGTTCACCGCCACGATCATGACCGCCAATGTGGCGATGATCATCATTCCCAACCAGAAGATCGTGGTGGCCGATCTCAAGGCCGGGCGGGTGCCCGACGCCAAATATGGCAGAATTGCCAAGCAGCGCAGCCTGCATAACAATTACCTGACGCTGCCGGTGATCTTCTTCATGCTGAGTAGCCATTATCCGCTGGCGTTCGCGACGCAGTGGAACTGGATCATCGCCTCGCTGATCTTCCTGGTCGGCGTGGTCATCCGGCATTATTTCAACACGCGGCATGCGCGGAAGGGCAATCCGCACTGGACCTGGGCCGTGGCCGTGATCCTGATGCTGGTGATCGCCTGGCTGTCCACGGCGCCGAAACTGCCGGGGGCGGGGGACGAGGCCCTGGCGAATGCCAGCGGCGAGCGGTTCATGGCGACCGAGCATTTTGCCGAGGCGAGCCTCGTGGTGCAGACGCGCTGCGCCATGTGCCATACGGCCGAGCCGGCCTGGGAGGGGATTTACCAGGCGCCGAAAAACGTGGTCCTCGACAATGACGCGGCCATTGCCAACCATGCCCATGAGATCGCCATCCAGGCGGGGTGGAGCCATGCCATGCCGCCGGGCAATGTCACGGGGATGAGCGCTGAGGAGCGGGCGCTGCTGGTGCAATGGTATCGGGAAGGCACGGGCTCATGAGCCGGACCATTCTGCGCGGGCGGGTGCTGAGTTTTTCGCGGGCGCCGCTGGGGTTCGACGATGCGGAAAGCTATCTCTATCTCGAAGACGGCGCGGTGGGGATCGAGGACGGCGTCGTCGTTTCCGTGGGGGATTTCGCCGAGGCCGATATTGCGGGCGCGGTGATCATCGACCACCGGCCCAACCTGATCCTGCCGGGCTTCATCGACCTGCACCTGCATTACGTGCAGAGCCAGATGATGGCGGCCTATGCCGGCTCGCTGCTGGAATGGCTCAACACCTATACGTTCATCGAGGAGCAGAAATTCTCCCAGCAGGGCCATGCCGATGCGGTGGCGGTGGATTTTTACGACGCGCTGATCCGGCACGGCACGACCAGCGCGGTGGCCTATTGCTCGAGCCATCCGCGTTCGGTGGATGCGTTTTTCGCCGAGGCGCAAAGGCGCAACATGCTGATGGTCGGCGGCAAGGTGATGATGGATCGCAATGCGCCCGAGGGGCTCTGCGACAGCGCCCAGTCCGGCTATGACGACAGCAAGGCGCTGATCGCGCGCTGGCACCAGCGGGGGCGGGCGCTTTATGCGATCTCGCCGCGCTTCGCCATCACCTCGAGCCCGGCCCAGCTCGAGGCGGCGCGGGCCTTGGTGGCCGAGCATCCCGATTGCTACGTGCAGACCCATCTCAGCGAGAACGACGCCGAGATCACCTATTCGATGGAGCTTTATCCGGACAGTCCCGATTATACGGGGATTTATGAGGATTATGGGCTGCTGGGGCCGAGGACGCTGCTGGGCCATTGCATCCATCTCAACCATCGCGAGACCGGGGTGCTGGCCGAGACCGGAGCGGTGGCGGTGTTCTGCCCGACCTCGAACCTGTTCCTGGGCTCGGGACTGTTCGACCGCGAGCGGCTGCTGAACAACGGGGTGCGGATCGGGATTGCCACCGATATCGGCGGGGGCACGAGCGTCTCCATGTTGCGGACGCTGGACGAGGGCTACAAGGTGCTGCAATTGCGCGGGCAACGGCTCAATCCCTTCGCCTCGTTCCACATGGCGACGCGGGGCAATGCCGAGGCCTTGGGGCTGGAGGAGACCATCGGCTCCATCGCGCCGGGGCGGGCGGCGGACCTGGTCGTGCTCGACGCGCGGGCGACGCCGATGATGCGGATGCGCATGGCCAATGTGGAGAGCCTGGCCGACGAATTGTTCCTGCTGCAGACGCTGGGCGACGACCGGGCGGTGGCGGAAGTCTATGTGGCCGGCGCAAGGGCGAAGTCAACTTTAGGCGGGTTGTGAGGGTGCCCGGGCTGTTCTAAAGCTTGGATCGTCTTACTTTCAGGGACCTGATTTCCAGATTGTCGTCATTGCCGGCTTGTCCGGGCAATCCAGCGACGTTCAGACTTCCCATGGACCACCCGGACAAGCCGGGTGGTGACGGAGGAGAGAAATCGGGCCACCTCCGCATTGAGTTGAGAAGGCTCCCCCATGACTGAATATCAGACGAAATCCGGCCTTTCCGTGCATCCGCTGCTGGTGGATTTTGTCGAGCGGGAAGCCCTGCCGGGGACCGGTATTGCCGCCGAACAGTTCTGGAGCGGCTTTGCCGCCATGCTGGCCGAGCATGTGCCGACCAATGCGAAATTGCTGGCCAGGCGCGACCAATTGCAGGGGCAGATCGACGATTGGCACCGGGCCAATGGGCCGGTGGGCAACAATCCGGAGGGCTATGAGGCCTTCCTGCGCGAGATCGGCTATCTCGTGGAGGAGCCGGGCGATTTTGCCATCGAGACCGAGGGGCTGGACCCGGAAATCGCGTCACTGTGCGGGCCGCAATTGGTGGTGCCGGTCTCCAATGCGCGCTATGCGCTCAATGCCGCCAATGCCCGCTGGGGCAGCCTTTACGACGCGCTTTACGGCACCGATGCGATCAGCCGCGATGGCGATCTGGCGCCGGGCCAGGGCTATAATCCGGCGCGGGGGGCGGCCGTGGTCGCCAGGGCGGCGGAATTCCTCGATGCCAGTTTCCCGCTGGCGGGCGGCAGCCACAGGGACGCGACGGGCTATCACATCGTCAAGGACGGCGAGACGCGGATGCTGGTGGTGGATACCTCCATCGGCCGGACGGGTCTGCGCGATCCGGATGCCTTCGTGGGCTATGGCGGCACGGAAAATGCAGGCGAGATCGTGCTCAAGCACAATGGCCTGCACGTCGTTCTGGTCATCGCGCCGGATACGGAGATCGGCAAGGCGCATAAGGCCGGGCTCAGCGATGTCATCGTCGAGGCGGCACTGACCACGATCCAGGATTGCGAGGATTCGGTGGCGGCGGTGGATGCCGAGGACAAGGTCGGCGTCTATCGCAATTGGCTGGGCCTGATGCAGGGCACGCTGGAGGACACGTTCGAAAAGGGCGGCCGCCAGGTGACGCGCAAGCTCAAGGGCGATCGCAGCTACAAGGACGTTCTGGGCAAGCCGCTGGTGCTGAAAGGCCGCTCGCTGCTGCTGGTGCGCAATGTCGGGCACCTGATGACCACCGACGCGGTGCTGCTGGACGGCAAGCCGGTGGGCGAGGGGCTGATGGATGCGGCGCTGACCGCGCTCTGCGCGCTGCACGACAAGGGCGCCAATGCCCGCGACGGGGCGATCTATGTGGTCAAGCCCAAGATGCACGGGCCCGAGGAAGTGGCATTCGCCTGCGCCATCTTCGCTTCGGTGGAGCGGTTCCTGGGCCTCGCGGCCAATCGGATCAAGATCGGCATCATGGACGAGGAGCGCCGCACCTCGGCCAATCTCAAGGCGGCGATCCATGCGGCGCGGAGCCGCGTCTTCTTCATCAATACCGGGTTCCTGGACCGGACCGGCGACGAAATCCACACCGCGATGGAAGCCGGCGCGGTGCTGCGCAAGGACGAGATCAGGAGCGAACGCTGGCTGGCCGCCTATGAGGACCGCAATGTGCTGATCGGGCTGGAGACCGGCTTTTCGGGCCGGGCGCAGATCGGCAAGGGCATGTGGGCGCGGCCCGACGACATGGCGGCAATGCTGGAGGCCAAGATCGGCCATCCCAATGCCGGGGCCAATACGGCCTGGGTACCCTCGCCCACGGCAGCGACGCTGCATGCGCTGCATTATCACCAGGTCGACGTGTTCGAGGCGCAGAAGCGCCGCCACAACCAGACCCTGCCGCCGCTGGCGGATCTGTTCTCCATGCCGGTGCAGGTGCCCTATTCGCTGAGCCGCGAGGACATCATCCGCGAGCTGGAAAACAATGCGCAGGGGATTTTGGGCTATGTGGTGCGCTGGGTGCAGCAGGGCGTGGGCTGTTCCAAGGTGCCGGACATCAACAATGTCGGACTGATGGAAGACCGCGCCACCTGCCGGATTTCCTCGCAGGCGGTGGCCAATTGGCTGCGCCATGGCTTGGTGAGCCGCGACGAGGTCACCTCGGTCTTCGAGCGCATGGCCTCCGTGGTGGACCGGCAGAATGAAGGCGATCCGATCTATCGGCCGATGGCCGAGAATTTCCAGTCGGTGGCCTTCCAGGCGGCCCTGGACCTGGCGCTGCATGGGGCCGACCAGCCCAGCGGCTATACCGAACCGCTGCTGCATGCGGCGCGGCGCAAGGTGAAGGCGCGCGACAGGAAGTAGGGCTACCTTGGACGGGATTGCCGGGCAAACGCGATGTGGCGTCTACTTTGGAGGCTTTGCTTGCCCATGGGGTCATTCCCGCGACAGCGGGAACCCCTGTTTGCAGTTCCTGTATCGGTAACGGAGGTCCCCGCTTTCGCGGGGATGACATCGTGAAAATTCACGTATTGGTGCGCCCCAAGTAAACACCCCTCAAGGGGAGGGCTGGGGAGGGGGATGGCGGCAAGGTGCCGGTGGTCGGTGCGTGTGAGCACCCCCTCCCAGCTCCGCTAGGCCTTCGGCCAAGCTGCGCTCCGCCATTCGCGCATAGCGCTCATGGCCTTCTCCCCTCAAATCTCTCCACCGGAGAGATTTGCCCTGAGGGACGGCTCGAAGCCCATCAAGGGGGAGGTGGAGGCCGGCGTTGGCCTTGACCCGCTATTCGCAGGCGAAGCTTTCGTGGCTTGCTTCTTCGCCGCCCTTATAGCGCGGCACTGCCGGATAGGGGCAGAGCTTGCGGGTGATGCCGATCATGTCGGGGACATATTGATTGTCCGGGGTGACTTCGGCGACCAGGTGTTCGGGCCGGGTGCCGTTTTCGACCCAGTCGACCAGTGCATCGAAGGCGGCGAATTTGTCGGTGGCGGGACTGCCGGAGCCGTGGCCCATGCCGGGCACGGTGTAGAAGGTGACGAAATCGCGCGCCTTGCCATCGTGATTGGCATCGAGCTTTTCATACCAGGCCATGGTGTCCATGACCGAAAAGACCGGATCGCTGACGCCGTGGAAGACGATCAGCTTGCCGCCCGCCTGGTGGAATTCGGCCATGAACGGATCGTCGGTATCGGTGGGGGCCATGAAGTCCATGGGGGATTCGGCGAAGGTTGCGTCCGGGGCATCGATGGTGACATCGGCGTCGAAATCGTAATCGAGCAGGAATTGCAGCAAAGCAGCCGGATCGCCGCCGACCTCGACCGGCGGATTGGAGAAGATCGCGGCCAGCGATGAGGCGCCCATGGTGGCGATCAAAGGGAGATTGTCCCAGGGCGGAATGGGGCTTTCCAGCTTCCAGAAGCGCCAATCGCCGCTGGCGATGCCGCGATCCCAGGCCCAATTGGTATAGAGCTTTTCGCCGGCCGAATTGGTGGGGCCGGCGTGGATGCGGCGCAGGGCCTCGACCTGTTCGGGGCTGAGGCAGGCATTGCTGCCGGCCGCTTCGCAGGTGAGCGCGGCAATGTCGAAACTGGCCTGGCAGGCGGCGCTATCGGCAATGATGCCGTCTTCCAGCCCGTCGAAGCCGTCGCAGGCGGCGACGACGGCGTCACCGACCAGTTGCAGATCCTCGGGGGTGAAGGCCTTGCGGATATCGCCATTGACGGCATGGAAGCTCTGCACGTCCCAGGCATGCTGGACGGCGGCGCGGGGCAGGTTGAACCCGGGATAGCCGGCGAGAATGCCGTCGAAGGCCTCGGGCGAGCGGGTGGCCTGCACCAGGGCATGGCGGCCGCCATTGGAGCCGCCGACGCCATAGCTATAGGCGATGTCCTCGCCGTAATAATCCTCGACGATCTTTGTCGCCACGGGATTGAGCTTGATGATTGCGGCATAGCCGTAATCGCTGCGCGCCTGGGGATCGAAGCCGAACCGGGCGCCGCCGGCCAGCCCGGCTTCGGGATGGGCTTCGCCATCATGGCCGGCATCGCTGGAGACGACGGCATAATTGCGGGCCAGGGCGGAATCGGCGGGATCGCCATTCATCAGATTGCCCATGGCGGGGACGACGGCGCCGTCATTGCCGCCATTGAACTGATGCACGAACCGGCCATTCCATTCATCGGGCAGGCGCAATTCGAAGCGGATGCGGTAGGTATTGCCATCAATGCCGGTGCGCTCGGCGATATGGCCGCGCACAAGGCAATGATCGACGGGGACATTCTCGCCCGCCGCTTCCGCCAATGCTTCGGCAATGACCAGATCGGCGATGCCGAAATCGTGGCCGGCGATATCGGCGCAGTCCATGGCCTGGGCCGTGACGGTGCCGGCCAGGCCGGCGGCCGCAAACAATGTCGCGAACGCGACGGAATTTCTCCAGATCGAGCGCATTCATTCCTCCCTGTGCATGCGTTGATGCGGGGATGATTGTTATGCAGGATAACTATTTTTGCAATATGGGGGTGGTTGGCAGCCGGCGTGTGTGGATGTTTCCACAAACGCGATGTGGCACCCTCCCCCTTGCGGGGAGGGCTGGGGAGGGGGATGGGCGGCATGGTGCTTGATCTCTAACGCTGTTGCGCGGAAGCACCCCCTCCTAGCTCCGCTAGGCCTGCCGGCCAAGCTGCGCTACCTCCCCCATCAAGGGGGAGGTGGGGCCGGTGTCGGGCAAAAAACTTGCCCCAGACTGGATGCGGCACCTCCCCCTTGATGGGGGAGGATGGGAGGGGGGGCCGGCACACTCGAGACGAGCTGTCTTCCAGCGCGGCGTTGTGTCGGCAAATCAACTCACGAAATCGAACCTGTCGACGTCGAACAGGCCGCGATCGGTCATTTTGAGATGGGGAATGACGGGCAGGGCCAGGAAAGCGACCTGGAGGAAGGGTTCGGGCAGGATGCAGTCGAGGGCCTTGGCGGCGTCGCGCAGGCGATGGAGATCGTGGGCGACCTCCTCGAAGCTCTTGAGGCTCATGAGGCCGGCAATGGGCAGGGCGAGCTCGGCGGTGATTTTTCCGTTCTCGGCCACGGCGAAGCCGCCGCCCAGTTCGATCAGGCGATTGACGGCGGCGGCCATGTCCGCGTCATTGGCGCCAACCACGGTGATGTTGTGGCTGTCATGGCCGACCGAGGAGGCGATGGCGCCGCGCTTGAGGCCGAAGCCGGTGACGAAGGCGCGGCCGATATTGCCGTTCCTGCCGTGGCGCTCGATGACCGCGACCTTGATCACGTCGGCGTCGATATCGGGCAGGAGGCCCTTTTCGGTGCTGGCGAGGCTGGCCTCCTCGCGGAAGGTGAGGATCAGGCCGGGGCGGACGCCGATGACGGGGACGCGATTCTGGCCGGGCCGAGGCTCGGTGATGAAGGCATCGGCGGTGACGGGACTGGCCTTCATCGAGTGCAGGCCGACCGGCGCGACTGCTTCGCGCGTGTCGAAGAGTTCGGGCGTGACCAGGCGGCCGGCGGCGATGACGTCCGAGACGCGGCACTCCTCGAGGGAATCGAGGATGGCGATATCGGCGCGCCAGCCGGGGCCGAGGAGGCCGCGATCGCCGAGCCCGAAAATGCGGGCCGCGGAATGGCTGGCGGCGCGATAGACATGGTGCAGGGGCCGGCCCATGGCGATGAGGCGGCGGATGGACGAATCGAGGTGGCCTTCCTCGGCGATGTCGAGCGGATTGCGGTCATCGGTGCAGAGGGCCACGAAGCTCGAGGTGTTTTCATCGAGGAGTTCGGCCAGCGCCTGCAGGTCCTTGGACACCGAACCTTCGCGGATGAGGATGGCCATGCCCTTGGCGAGTTTTTCGCGCGCCTCGGCGGCGGAGGTGGCCTCGTGGTCGGTGCGGATGCCGGCGGCGAGATAGCCGTTGAGCGCCTGGCCGAGCAGCAGGGGGGCGTGGCCATCGATATGGCCGTCCTGGAAGGCGACGAGCTTGGCGATGATGCCCGGATCGGCATTGAGCACGCCGGGGAAATTCATCATTTCGGCCAGGCCGACGACCTTGGCATGGCTGCGGAAGGGCAGGAGATCGTCGATTTCGAGCCGGGCGCCGGCGGTTTCGAAGGGCGTGGCCGGGACGCAGGAGGAGAGATTGACCCGCACGTCCATGATGGTGCGTTCGGCGCTGTCGAGGAAGTAGCGAATGCCTTCGGCGCCGAGCACATTGGCGATTTCGTGCGGATCGCAGAGCACGGTGGTGACGCCATGGGGCAGGACACAGCGGTCGAATTCCAGCGGGGTGACCAGGGACGATTCGATATGCAGGTGGGTATCGATGAAGCCGGGCACGGCGAAGCGGCCGGTGCCGTCCACGACCCGCTCTCCCTCATAGCGGGCATGGGTGCCCACGATGCGGTCGGCGACGATGGCGATATCGGTCTGGGTCACGGCGCCGGTGATGACGTCGAGCAGGCCGATATTGCGGATGACGAGGTCGGCCGGGGCCTTGCCCTGGCCAGCCAGGATCATGCGGGTGAGAAGGGCGGGCGCGGGGGAAGAGGAGTGCTTGGTCATGCGAGAGCCTTCATCGCCGCCCGGGCGCCGTCAAGCCCCCGCAAGCGCGCGGGGGAGGGAACCGGGGCGCATGGCAGGCGTTGGCTTTCGAGAGATGCGGGAGTTTTGAATGGAAACCTACGATCCCAACAAGAACACGACCGAAGTGCGCCAGGCCAATCCGCGCAAGATGAACCTGCGCGTGCTGACGATCTCGCTGATCCTGATCGTCCTCGTCTTCGCCGCGATCTTCATCGTGTTCCAGGTGATGCAGCCGGCCCAGGCCTGACGGGCCGGCATTCCGCCTTTCGCCACAGCTCCTCTCTGGCATCTGCCCAGGCGATGCGCTAATGCTCGCCGGGCCTGGTGAGGAGGAAGCGATGGCCAAGATGCGTGCCCTGGTGCTGGAACGTCAACACGAACTGGCCTTGCGCGATATCGAGCTGCCGCTCGAGGTCGGGCCCGGCATGGTGCGGATCGCCATCCACACCGTGGGGGTCTGCGGCTCGGACGTGCATTATTATACCCATGGGCGCATCGGCCCCTTCGTCGTGCGCGAGCCCATGGTGCTCGGCCATGAGGCGGCGGGCACGGTGGTGGAAGTGGGGGCCGGGGTGCGCCGTCTCGAGGTGGGCGACCGGGTCTGCATGGAGCCGGGCGTGCCCGATGCCAATTCGCGCGCCAGCCGGCTGGGCATGTATAATGTCGATCCGGCGGTACAGTTCTGGGCCACGCCGCCGGTGCATGGCGTGCTGACGGCCGAAGTGGTGCATCCGGCCAATTACACCTTCAAATTGCCCGACAATGTGAGCTTTGCCGAAGGCGCCATGGTGGAGCCCTTCGCGGTGGGCATGCAGGCAGCGAGCAAGGCGCGGATCCAGCCCGGGGACATTGCCGTGGTCATCGGGGCGGGGCCGATCGGCACCATGGTGGCGCTGGCGGCGCTGGCCGGTGGCTGCGCCCGCGTCATCGTGGCGGACCTGGCCCAGCCCAAGCTCGACATCGCGGCGCGATATGAGGGGATCATTCCGGTCAATATCCGCGAACAGGACCTGGCCGCCGAGATCGGCCGGCTGACGGAGGGCTGGGGCGCCGATGTGGTGTTCGAATGCTCCGGATCGCCCAAGGCCTGGCAGACGATCATGGACGTGCCCCGCCCCGGTGGCGCCATCGTGGTGGTGGGGCTGCCGGTCGAGCCGGTGGCGGTGGATATTGCCGGCGCCTCGGTCAAGGAAATCCGGATCGAGAACGTGTTCCGCTATGCCCATCAATATGATCGGGCCATCGCGCTGATCGCCTCGGGCAAGGTGGATTTGAAGCCGCTGATCTCGGAAACCTTCGCCTTCGAGGACTCGATCAAGGCCTTCGAGCGGGCCGTGGAGGCGCGGCCCAGCGACGTGAAGCTGCAAATCCGGGTGGCCGACTAGCGCAAGGGCGGGGGAGGAACCTGCGGCCGCCGGCGGTGTTGTGAAGGCAGCGTCACGATTTCGGGTTCCCCCTCATGGATGTCGGCAATTCTTTCGGACTGGTCGAAACCTATCTTCCCCAGCACATCATCGCCCTCAGGCTGCTCATGGCGGCCGTTTTCGGCGCCATGATCGGCTTCGAGCGCGAGGTCAACACCGCCGAGGCGGGATTGCGGACGCATATCCTGGTGGCGGTGGCGGCGGCCTTGTTCACCATCCTTTCCTTCGAAATCTTCCATACGATCGAAGGCGGGCCGCAGGGACCGCAGGCCGACCCGATCCGCGCGGTGGAAGCGGTGACCGCCGGGATCGCCTTTCTCGGGGCCGGGGCGATCTTCCGCAGCGGCCGCAATGTGCAGGGGCTGACCACCGGGGCGGGCATGTGGCTGGCCGGGGCCGTAGGCGTGGCCACCGCGCTCGGATTCTACATCGTGGCGGGAGCGGTGGCGCTGTTCGCCATCCTGGTGCTGGCGGCCCTGCGCGCCTTTTCGCACAAGGTTCTGGGGCACAAGGGCGATCCGGGGCCCGATGCGATGGGCCGCGGGGAGAAGCCGTAAGGCGCGCCCTGCGTAAGGGACATACGCGGCAGCGCCCGGCTTCTCCCCCCGTACGGACACGACCGGGAGGTGTCGTATCCGTTGCCCCGCGCGGACGTCTTTGGACCCATCCGCGCATTCGGCCCGGCAGCGGTGCAGACTGCCGACCGGTGGGAGGGCGAAGAGAGGCACCTGGGAATGCGCGCCGGCCGGGCCGGGTCGCGGTCTCTCTCTCCGCCTATGGCATGCAACCTGTGGACGCAGGCGTTACATGCCAATGGCATCCAGGCGCTGTTGGCGCGCCCAGAAATCGACGATCGCCGCCGCCTCGCGCCGATAGGCGTCGAGTTCGGGCTGGCGGAAAAATACGGCGGCCACGCCCGCATCGTGCAGCAGCTGGCGGCCGGCGCGGTCGAGCGGCGGGGCCATGACGGCAAGCGGAACACCCTTTTGCCGCAACATGGCGTGGTGGCGCGCCGCGAAGTCGAGATTGGCGCCGCTATGGGCCTTGAGATCGACGATGACGAGGCCGGGCCAGGTGGCCTGGTGATCGCCCAATATGGCGGCGAGCGCCGCTGCGCCTGCTTCCGCGGTTTCGAAATGCCGAATGGCGGGCGCCCCCTGGGCGGCCAGCATGCGCGTCAGCAGATGCGCCGAATGATGATCGTCATCGATCAGCGCGATAAAGGGCGGGTCGGAAAGGTCCGCTTGCAAGGAGCACCTCAAATCCCGCGCCGCGCGGGAACGCCTGGAAAAACAAATCCTTCCAGGCACGATAGCGCCGGGCAGGAGCGGTCCATATCGGTGTAGAAACTGTCCGGGCGGGGCCTTCCGCCAGGAAAACATGTCAGGGAGGTGACATGAACATCCCCGCCTATGACGCATGCGCGCGCGGCCGCACAGGCAAAAGGGCGTAAACCGGATGTAAGCCGGGTTGTAATTTACATGTAAAGAGTCACTATTGGCCGGGGTCAGGAGGGGATTCCGTGTCCGATGGCGAGCCTCGCGATGAGGAAGTGGCCGCAGCTCTGCAGCGCCTGCTGGGCTGGCCGGAAATCGCGCGGTCGGGCCAATTGGCGAAGTTTCTCGCCTATATCGTGGAGCGCAAGCTGCGTGGCGAGGCGCAATCGATCAAGGCCTATTCCATCGCCGTGGACGTGTTCGGCCGTCCGGCCGATTTCGATCCGCAAACCGATCCGATCGTGCGGGTACAGGCGCGGCGCCTGCGCGGATTGCTGACGCGATTTTACCAGGAGGACGGGGCGGGAGAGGCCGTGCGGATCGCCCTGCCGACCGGCCGCTATGTGCCCGAATTCGTGCGGTGGATTGCGGGCGAAGATGAGGCGCGGGGCGCGGGTGCAGCGCCTGTGCCGGCCGGGCCGGATCGGAAAGGCGGGCTGCCCGCGACCTGGTTCGTCCTGGCCGGGTTTGCCCTTGCCGGCGCCATCCTGGCCTTTGCCTATTCCAGCTGGGCCTGGCGGAACGGCGCCAATGGCGACGCCGTCGGGCCGCTGGAGCGGCCCTCGGTGACCGTCACCGAATTCCAGAGCCTGACCGGGAATATCGCCGATCTGGGCATGGCGGCGGGCCTTGCCATCGAATTGGTGACCGATCTCGAGCATTTCGAGACCATTGCCGTGCATTATGGCGGCGGCGCCGCCGCGACGGATGGGCAGAACACGGACGATTACGTGCTCAGCGGCATCGTCCGGCGCGAGGCGGGCGGCCTGCAATACAGCGCCATCCTCACCGAGACCGCGAGCGACAACGTGGTCTGGAACCAGGCCATCGCGCTGGATGGCGAGGATCTGCGGCGCGCGGACCTGCTCAATCAGATTTCCGACCGGCTGAGCCTGGTGCTGGGCAATCCGCGCGGCCCGCTGCATCGCGCCGCCCGGGCGCTGGCGGCGGACGGAACGGCGCTGGAGGGGCGGGAAAGCCCTTATCTCTGCCGGGTGCTGTTCGACCTCTATCGGGAGAGCGGTTCGACGGTCAGCGCCGAGCGGGCGCAGACCTGCTTCGTCGCGCTGGGCGATCGCGCGCGGGGCAGCGGGCAGGCGCTGGCCGCGCTGGCGAGCCTCGTGGCGGAAACCGGCCCGGGCGACGGCAGCGCCGCAGAACGGCTCAGCCGGGCCGGAGACATGCTGGCCGAGGCGGTGCTGCTGGCGCCGGTCAGCGCCTTTGTCTGGGAGCAGCGGGCGCGGTTCTTCGAGCTGGTCGGCCAGCACGACCAGGCGGAGGCGGCCTATAGCACCACCTATCAGCTCAATCCCTCCAATACCGATGCCATTGCCGCCCGGGCCCGGCATTTCGCCTTCATGGGTCGGCTGGACGCGGCGGCGCGGCTCGCCGGACCGCTGATCGCCGACAGTCCGGAGCCGCCGGCCTGGTATTTCTGCGTGCCGGCGCTGGATGCGCTGCGTCTGGGCCAATATCGGCGCGCGGTCGAATATGCCGGCATCTATGCCGAGGCCGACCGGGAGCTCGGCCCCGTGCTGGCGGTGATGGCGGGACAGGGGCTGGGCGATGCCGACGTGGTCAACCGCTACCTGCCGCGCGTGCTCGATCTGTCGAGCTTCCGGGCGCGGGGTATCCTGACGCAATTGCGCCAGCGCATCAGCAACGAGACGCTGCTGCGCGACATGCGCGTGGCCCTGCTCTCGGCCGGCGTGCCGCCCGCTGCGCTCAATGCGGGGTTTTAGATCGTTTCACGTTTAAACGGACACGGTTCTATCGCTCTGCCTGTTCAGGGTGAGGGAGCCGCGATCTAACCCAATCGGGATCGTCCTCCTCGGGCTTAAGGGTATCTAACCCAATCCGGATCGTCACCCTCGGGCTTGACCCGAGGGCGTTTGCGATACACCCAAAAACAAAGAACCCTCGGGTCAGGCCCGAGGGTGACGAGCGGTGGGTGGGGGTGGTTCCTCTTAAGGTGAGGGAAGCAAAGAGATGGGATTCCAGCTGAATGTGGACTGCTCCAGGGTCGAGCCGACATGGGAATGACCGGTAAAATGCCCGGAAGACCTCATGGTGAGCCTGTCGAACCACGAGGTCGGGCACACTGGGATTGGCGGCCACGACCTCGCCCTTCGACGGGCTCAGGGTGAGGTCTATTGATGGTTCAGTTCAGAGTGGAACGATCTGGCCGTCTCAGCCCGCTCCGAATACGTCCCGGCAGCGGGCGACGAAACGGGCGCCGCGTTCCTCGAAATTCTTGAACTGATTATAGGAGGGGGCGCCGGGGGAGAGGATGATGGTGTCGAAGCGGTCGCGCCGGAGCTTCAGGGCGCCGATGGCGGAATCGAGATCGGGGGCCTGGATGATGGCGATATCGGCGTTCAGGCCGGCGGCCGCCTGCGCCAGACGCTCCCCGGTGACCGGCAGGGTCACCAGAATGGTGACGCCGCGCTGGGCGAGCAGGCCCGCCAGTTCGGCATAATCCTGCTGGCGCTCATGCCCGCCGGCGATGAGGGCGATGCGGCGGCCGGGATAGGCGGCGAGCGCCGCCTTGGTGGCTTCGGGCGTGGTGGAGATGGAATCATTGACCACGGTGACGCCGCCGAAGACATGCTCCTCCAGCCGGTGGGGCAGGGGGCGGAAGGCGGCGATGCCCTTGAGGATGCCGTCGAGCGTGCCGCCGGCGCCGAGTGCGATCTGGGCGGCGAGGCGGGCATTGTCGAGATTATGCGCGCCGCGCAGCCGGGAATGGGCGGCGGCGTGCTCGATGGCAAGGTCTTCTTCCGGCGTCAGGTCGCGCAGCAGGCGCCGATGATCGCGCACGGCCCGGGCCACCAGCGCATTGCCACGCGCAGCGGCGCCGAGGGCGACGGCAAAGCTGCCCTCGCGGTCGATCAGGTGCAGCTTGTCGGCGTAATAGCGCTCGACCGAGCCGTGCCAATCGACATGTTCGGGATAGAGATTGGTGATCGCCGCGATATCGGGCAGGAAATTCATGTCGGCGGTCTGGTAGCTCGAGAGTTCCAGCACGATGAGCGCATGGCTGTCGGCGATGTCGAGCGGGGCGAGGCCGACATTGCCGGCCAGGCCCGCATCCAGGCCGGAATGGACCAGCATCAGATGGGTGAGGGTGGCGGTGGTGGACTTGCCCTTGGTGCCGGTGATGGCGATCAGGGTGTGGCCATGCCGATAGGCGGCGCCCCAGAGATTGAGGTTGGACGTCACCGGAATGCCGGCCGCGGCGGCGATGCTGAAAATGGGCTTGTAGCGCGAGACGCCGGGGCTTTTGACGATGAGGCCGAAGCGGTGGCCGTGAATGGCGGCGGGCAGGTCGTCGATGGCGATCTGCTCGGTGTCCGGAATATCGGCGCTGCCGCTATCGACGGCGACGAAGACTTTCAAATCGGGCTGGCGCGCCTTGAGGAAGGCGCGGGTGGAAAGGGCTTCCTTGCCCGCGCCATAGAGCAGGACCGGTTCTTCAAACCGCATAGGCGGCGACCTTGGCGGCGAGCGCGGGGGGAATGTGGTGGTCGCGGCTGTCGGTCAGGCATTCGGCCATGGCGAGCTGCAATTTTTCCTCGCCATATTGGGCGAAGAGATCGGGCTTGATGGCGCTGACGATCCGGGCTTCGTGCCAATCGGCGTGGCGGGTGAGGGTGTAGAAGCAGGCGGCGGCCTCGAGGATTTCGCCGACGCATTCCCACGGCTTCTGCCCGGTGAGGCCCGCCAGTTCGCGGAAGGATTGCTCATTGGCCGGCTCGTCCAAGAGGTTCTTGCCGAAAATGCGCAGGAGCCGGTCCTTGGCCATGAAGGGGGCGAAGATCAGGAACACGAAATGGCATTTCGGGCATTCCCCGCACCAGAGCGGGCCATCATTGCCCGTGAGGCGGAAATTGCGGTTGCAGCTCGAAAAGACGGCGTCGAACTTGTCGCTATGGGTGAAGAGCGAGGCGATGCGCGCTTCCGAATAGGGGCGGAGCAGGGAGAAATATTTGAGCGCGCCGCCAGTGGCATTGGCGAGCGTATCGGCGATCAGCAATTCGAAGCCGAGGGATTTCGAATATTGGTGATTGGTCTCGCGGCCATCGAACATGACATTGCCCTCGCTGGCCGAGCGCTCGTTGGAGAGCACGATCTGGCTATAGCCGTAGAGCAGGGCGCAGAGCGCGGCGATCATGGAATTGATGGCGGTGGAGGGGACGTGGCCATTGTAATAGCCCGCCTCCTTGCCCAGCCGGATCATTTCGGGATCGAGCACGCGGGTGACATAGAGCGGAGGCGTGCCGATGGCCTCGACCGAGGAGAGGATCGGGCCCTTGGGATTGACGGCGAAGGGGGTGAAATCCACCCCGGTATGGGTGAGCAGATCGACGCTGACCAGGCTGTCCTTGCCGCCGCCGATGGGCAGCAGGGTGCGATCGGGCAGGTCGAGGGCGGGCTTGCGCTCCTCGGCATCGTCGGGCGCGGTGAGGGTCAGCTTGCCGAAGCGGGTGAGTTCGTTGCGGGCATAGAATTCGCCCAGGCCGTTCTCGTAGACATCGATGACGAAGGCGCGCTCGGCGGCGGTGAGCGGAATATCGGGCGCGGTGATGTCGAGGGGGGCGCGCAGCTTGAAATAGGAGACGCCAAGGACCAGGGCGGTGAGGCCGAGCAGCTTGGCAAAGGCGGGCGAGCCGGCCGCGGCGGTACCGGCGCCCCGGGGCAGGGTCAGCACTTCGGTGAAGGCGAGATCGTTCAGCCGGTACGGAAAGCGGGCCTCGCCCGTGGCCGGGTCGAAGGATGGACGGTCGATGCGGAAGGTTTCGGTCACGGGCAACTCGCTGGCTGTCTCCTCCATATAGGTGATTTGCGCGTGTGGCGGGAGTGGGGCCTTGCGGCCCCGTTTTGCCTATGATGCGGGGCTGGTTGCCTCGCGCTTCCTGGGCATGCCCGGCTGGTCCCAGGCCCGCCGGCGCCATTGCAGGCCGGCGACGGCGCCAATCAGCAGCAGAGCGGGAATGAAGATCAGTTCCTGGGGCGGGCGGTTCGGATTGGTCACCATCACGGCCGAGACCGTGTCGCCGATGACCACGCCCAGCCGTTCCGCCTGGCTGCGGAAGCGGACATTGGTGACCTGGGCCTCGCCGGCGAATTCGACGACCTGGATGCCGGCATTGGAGAGGCGCGTCGCGCCGTCGGCGGGCTCGCCCATGGGCAGGCGCACGACCCGGTTGTAATCATTGCCGGAAATGTCGATGCCGGAGAATTCCACGGTGAGGAACTGGCCCGCCGGCACCTGGGCGGCGCGCTCGGCGATTTCGGACGCCGGGGCCGGAATGGTGGGCGGCACGATGCGGTCCATCACCTGGCCCGGCACGAAGAGCATGAAGCTGGCGACGAGCAGCATCACGGTTTCCCAGATGCGGCTGCGGGAAATGAAGACCTGCTGCGTCACCGAGACGAACATCAGCATGCCGATCAACGACATGAGCACGGTCAGGCCCAGGCCCCACCAGGAGGTGACCCCGATCATCAGCAATTGGTGGTTGAAGATGAAGATCAGCGGCAGGATGGCCGTGCGCATTTCGTAGCGGAAGGCCTGGACGCCGGTGCGGACAGGATCGGCGCGCGAAATGGCGGAGGCGGCGAAGGAGGCGAGGCCCACCGGCGGGGTCACGTCGGCCATGAGGCCGAAATAGAACACATAGAGGTGGACGGCGACCAGGGCGACGGCCAGGCCATTGAGGGCGGCGACCTCGACGATGACCGGCGCGATCAGCGTGGCCACGACCACGTAATTGGCGGTGGTCGGCATGCCCAGGCCCAGCACCATGCAGATCACGGCCGTCATGAGCAGCATGACCAGCAGGTTGCCGCCGGAGATCGAAATGACGATTTCCGTCATCACCAAGCCGATGCCGGTGAGGGCCACGGTGCCCACGATGATGCCGGCGGCGGCGGTGGCGATGGCGATCGTCACCATGTTGCGCGACCCGGTGACCAGGCCTTCGAGCAGGTCGACAAAGCCGGCGCGCAAGGGGGCCAGCACGTCGCGCTGCCGCCGGAACAGGGCGATCAGCGGTTTCTGGGTGACGACCAGGAAGATCAGCGCACAGGTGCCGTAGAAAGCCGAAAGGCCGGGGGAGAGTTCCTCCACCATCAGGCACCAGACGAGGATGAAGACCGGCAGGATATAATGGATGCCGGTGGGGGCGACCTTGGCCGTATCCGGCAGGACCAGATCGGGATTGTTGGGATCGTCGTCGTCCAGATCGGGGAAGCGGGCGCGCGCGGCCAGCAGGGCGAGATAGAGAAGCAGGGTGCCGATGGCGACAGCCCAGCTCGCGGCGGGGCCGAAAACGTCGCGGGTCCAGCCCAGGGCGATGCCGACGAACCAGCAGAAGATGACGAAGGCGGCGGCGGTCATGCCGAAGAGAGCGACGCTCATCAGGCGGGACCGGTAGCGCTTGCGCGGCAGGCCCGTCAGATTGTACTTCCGCGCCTCGATGTCCACGACATAGAACAGCGAAATACAGGTCAGCAGCGCCGGGATGATGGCGTGGCGGACGACCTCGGAATAGGGAATGCCGACATATTCGGCGATGAGGAATGCCGCCGCGCCCATGACCGGCGGCAGGATCTGGCCATTGACCGAGGCGGACACCTCGATGGCGCCGGCCTTGACCGGGGGATAGCCCACGCGCTTCATCAGCGGAATGGTGAAGGTGCCGGTGGTCACCACATTGGCGACCGAGGAGCCGGAAATGAGGCCGGTGGCGGCCGAACCGAGCACGGCGGCCTTGGCCGGGCCGCCGCGGAAATGGCCCAGCAAGGCGAAGGCCACCTTGATGAAGTAATTGCCCGCCCCGGCGCGCTCCAGCAGCGAGCCGAACAGGACGAAGAGGAAGACGAAGGCCGTGGAGACGCCCAGCGCCACCCCGAAGACGCCTTCCGAAGTCAGCCAATATTGCGTGGCGGCGCGGGGAATCGACGCGCCGCGATGCGCGAAGAGATCGGGGAGGTAGGGGCCGAAAAAGGCATAGCAGAGAAAGAGGATGCCCACGATCGGCAGCGCCGGCCCCAGGGCGCGGCGGGCCGCCTCCAGCAGCATGACCACGCCGATGACGGCGACGACGATATCGACGCTGGTGGGCAGGCCCGGCCGGCGGGCGAGATCGGCCTGAAACAGGAAAATATAGAGCGAACAGCCTGCCGCCAGCAGCCCGAGCAGCCATTCATACCAGGGCACATAATCGCGCGGCGCCTTCCTGGTCGCGGGATAGGCGGCAAAGACCAGGAACAGGGCAAAGGCCAGGTGGATGGCGCGGGCTTCAGTGGCGTTGAAAACGCCGATGCGCAACTGGAAGGGCAGGGGCGAGGCATACCAGAGCTGGAACAGGGCCCAGGCCAGCGCCGTCATGAACAATACAGTCCGCGCCGCCTTGCTCCGGGGCTCGCGACCGCCGGTATCCGCCTCGGCGACCAGCCGGGCCAGGGCCTCGGCATCGGGCTTATCTGTCGAAGCGGCGGCGGCGGAGCTGTGCTGATCTGACATGGCGATATCCGGAGAGCGCGACGAAGCGAAAGAGAGAAGCGGCGGCCCTGGAAGGGTCGCCGCGGAGAAGGTCAGGCCGGTGGGGCTGGATTAGAGCCAGCCGCGTTCCTGGTAATAGCGCTCGGCGCCCGGATGCAGGGGCGCGGAAAGCCCGTCGGAAACCATTGCCTGCTCGTTCAGATTGGCCAGGGCAGGGTGCAGGGACTTGAAGGTGTCGAAATTCTCGAACACCGAGCTCACCAGCGCATAGACGGCGTCATCGGGGGTGTCCGCCGAAACCGCCAGCGCGGCCAGGACGCCGAAAGTGGCGGTGTCCTCGTCGTTATTTGCATAGGTGCCGCCCGGAATGGTGACATTGGCGTAATAGGGATATTCGGCGACGAGGCCGTCGATATAGTCGCCCTGGAGCGGAATGAGCTGCGCACCGCAGGTGGTGGTGGGGTCGGCGATATTGGCCGAGGGATGGCCGACGCCATAGATGAACGCATCGATCTGGTTGTCGCACAGGGCCGGGCCGTGCTCATCGGGGCGCAGTTCGGAGGTGAGCGCGAAATCGTCGCGCGACATGCCGGCCGCATCCAGGATGATGTCCATGGAGGTCTGCGTGCCGGAGCCCGGCGCACCGATATTGACGCGCTTGCCAGCCAGGTCCTCGAAGCTCTCGATGCCGGCATCGGCGCGGGCGACGAGGGTGAAGGGCTCGGGGTGGAGCGAGAAGACCGAGCGCATGCCGTCCCACGGACCCTGATCGGCAAAGGCGACTTCGCCGTTGACGGCGTGGAACATCACGTCGGTCTGGGTGACGCCGAAATCGAGCTCGCCCTGGCGGATGGCATTGAGATTGTACACCGAGGCGGCCGTCGATTCGACGGAGCAACGGAAGCCGTGCTCGGCCCGGGTCTCGTTCATCAGACGGCAGATCGCGCCGCCGGCGGCATAATAAACGCCGGTTACGCCGCCTGTGCCGATAGTAATGAATTGCTGCTGTGCAATCGAAGGAACCGCGCTACCCATAAGAGCGGCGGCGGCGATGGCGGAGACAATGAACGGCTTCGTCATGGGAAATTTTTTCCTTCCTGATGGTGGGCTAAGTTCAGCCTTCTGTATTGGACCTCCGGGGTCACTGATTTAATAGAACAGGGAATCTCCCCCTGCCGCAAGCCGCGACCGCGCAAAGTTGACAGAGTTCGAGCAATTTCGTGCTGAAACGGCGGATGCGACGCAATTTTTGCCTATGGAATTAACGCAATGGATATCATCGTAATCGGCGCGGGCGTGGTTGGCGTCAGCACCGCCTGGCGGCTCGCGCAGGACGGCCACAAGGTCCGCCTGATCGACAAAGCCGCCGATGTCGGCACCGGCGCGAGCTTTTCCAATGGCGCCCAGCTCAGCTATTCCTATGTCGCCCCGCTGGCCGATCCTTCGGTCTGGGCGCAATTGCCCAAGCTGCTCACCGATCCCGCTTCCCCGGTGCAGTTCCGGCCCGGATTCGATCTGTTCCAATATCGCTGGCTGATGCAGTTCCTGGCCGCCTGCACGCCCGAGCGGGCGCGGCGCACCATCGACGAACTCGGCGCGCTGGCCGAGAGCAGCAAGAAAATCCTGCACGAGAATGCGGCGCTGCGGGCGATCCCCTTTGAGTGGACGCAGACGGGCAAGCTCGTGGTCTATTCCGGCGAACAGAGCTTTGCCGCCGCCCGGCTCTATGCCGAGCAGCAGGCGCTGAGCGGCACCGACAAACGCGCGGTCTCCACCGAACAATGCCTGGAAATCGAGCCGGCCCTGGCCTCGATTGCCGAGCGGCTGGTAGGCGGGCTGTTCTCGCCCGGCGACGAAGCGGGGGATGCCTATCTCTTCACCCAGGGCATGGCGCGGCTGCTCGATGCCGATGCGCTGATGCTGCAGACCGAGGTGAAGGGGCTGGTCCGCGAGGGGCGGACGATCAAGGCCGTGCATACGGACAAGGGCATGCTGGAGGCGGACCTGGTCGTGCTGGCGGCGGGCGTGGATTCGCGGCGCCTGGGCCGGAGCGTGGGGCTCGACCTGCCCATCTATCCGCTCAAGGGCTATAGCGCCACGGCGCCCGTCGCGGTGCCGGCGGCGGCGCCATCGGTGAGCATTACCGACGCCAAGCGCAAGGTCGTCTATGCGCGGCTCGGATCGACGCTGCGGCTGGCCGGCGCCGCGGACCTGGTGGGGCACAATCTCGACATCGACCAGGCGCGTGTCGGCCAATTGCTGGCGGATGCGCGCCACGATTTTCCCGACGCGGCGGATTGGGCCCAGTCCCGGCTCTGGGCCGGCCAGCGCCCGGCAACGCCCACGGGGCGGCCGATACTGGGCCGCAGCGGGGTCGCGGACAATCTGCTGCTCAATGTCGGCCATGGCGCGCTGGGCTTCACGCTCGCCCTCGGCTCGGCCGACCGCATCGCCCGGGACGTGGCGGGGCGCGCCGGCGCCTAGCGGCACGCTAACTCGTTTCCCCATCGGCGTGGCCGGAGGCGTCTTGACGCTCGCCAGATATATCGATATTCGTCGATATATGGAACAGATAGAAGCCCTCGATATCTTCGGCGCCCTTTCCCAGCCCACGCGGCTGGAGACCTTTCGCCTGCTGATGCAGCATGAGCCGGAAGGCCTGCCGGCGGGCGAAATCGCCAGCCAATTGGGCGTGCCGCAGAATACGATGTCCTCGCATCTGGCGATCCTGGCCCGCGCCGGGTTGATAGAGGCCGAGCGGCAGAGCCGGTCGATCGTCTACCGGGCCCTGGTCGACCGGGTGCGCGAGATCACGAGCTTCCTGATCCATGATTGTTGCGGAGGGCGTCCGGAATTGTGCGCGCCTCTGGTTGCCGAACTGACCCCCTGTTGCGCTCCCAAGGAAACGAGCCATGTCTGATCGCGTCTATAATGTCCTGTTCCTGTGCACCGGCAATTCCGCCCGTTCCATTCTCGGGGAGGCGCTGCTCAACCATGTCGGTGGCGGCCGGTTCCGGGGCTTTTCCGCCGGTTCCACGCCCAAGGGCGCGGTGCATCCCCTGACCCTCGAAACCCTGGGCAAGGCGGGCATCGCCACCGAGGGGCTGCGCTCGAAAACCTGGGACGAGTTCGCGACGCCCGGGGCGCCGAAAATGGATTTCGTGTTCACTGTCTGCGACAATGCCGCCGGCGAGGCCTGCCCCCTATGGCCTGGGCAGCCCATGACGGCCCATTGGGGCATTGCGGATCCTGCGGCGGTCGATGGCCCCGATTTCAAGAAGGAAGCCGCCTTCGAGGACGCCCTGGGCTATTTGCGCAATCGCATCGCCGTGTTCATGAGTCTGCCGCTGGAGACGATCGATCGGATGGCGCTGACCTCCAGGCTGAAGGGCATTGGCGCAATGGACGGCACGACCGGTTCGAGCACCGGCGCCGCCTGATGTCCGTCTTCGAACGTTACCTGACCCTGTGGGTCGCCCTCTGCATCGTGGTGGGCGTCGCGGCCGGCCATTTCCTGCCCTCCCTGTTCGCCGGATTGGCCGGGCTCGAATATGCCCGGGTCAACCTGCCGATGGCGGTGCTGATCTGGCTGATGATCATTCCGATGCTGGTGCGCATCGATTTCATGGCGCTCCGCCAGGTGGGGACCTATTGGCGCGGCATCGGCGTCACCCTGTTCATCAACTGGGCGATCAAGCCGTTTTCCATGGCCTTGCTGGGATGGCTGTTCATCGGCTGGCTGTTCCGCCCGTTGCTGCCGGAAACCCAGATCGAAAGCTATATTGCCGGCCTCATCATCCTGGCCGCGGCGCCGTGCACGGCCATGGTCTTCATCTGGTCGAACCTGACCCGGGGCGAGCCGCATTTCACCCTGTCCCAGGTGGCGCTCAACGACGCCATCATGGTGATTGCCTTCGCGCCCATCGTCGGTCTCCTGCTCGGATTGTCCGCCATCACCGTGCCATGGGACACGCTGCTGCTGTCGGTGGGATTATATATCGTGGTGCCGGTTATCGCCGCGCAGCTCTACCGGCGCTGGCTGCTCGCCAATGGCGGCATCGACCGGATGAACAAGGTGCTGGCCGTGCTGCAGCCGGTCTCGATCGGCGCCCTGCTGCTGACGCTGATCATGCTGTTCGGCTTTCAGGGCGAGCAGATCATCGCCCAGCCCAATGTCATCCTGCTGCTGGCGGTGCCGATCCTGATCCAGGTCTATTTCAATTCAGGACTGGCCTATCTGCTCAACCGGGCTTCCGGCGAACAGCATTGCGTCGCCGGTCCCTCGGCGCTGATCGGCGCCTCCAATTTCTTCGAGCTGGCCGTGGCCGCCGCCATCAGCCTTTTCGGCTTCAATTCCGGTGCGGCCCTGGCGACGGTGGTCGGCGTGCTGGTCGAGGTGCCGGTCATGCTGTCGGTGGTCTGGATCGTGAACCGCAGCAAGGGCTGGTATGAAGCCGGCGCCGCCGTGCGCCGCGCGGCCGGCGACCTGCGCTAGTAGATGCGCATCTGCATGCGCATGACGATGTCCTGGCCCAGGCGCTGGAAGCCGAATTCGCGCATGGTGCAATGCCAGCCCGAGCCGGCCTTTTCGATGCGGAAGAGATTGTAGCGGGCTGGATCGTCCAGGGTGCCGCCCTGGGCGGCGCTGGCGGCGGCGACGCCGATGACCGGGACTTCGTGATCCTTGCCGGGAATATGGTGGATCGAGGAGCGATGGGTGTGGCCGTGCAGGATCAGCTCGGCGCCGTGCTCGGCGATGACCTGGCGGAAGACGCGGTGGCCCTTGAGCCCGAAGGAGGGGTGCTGCAATTCGGCATTGGGCGGATGGTGGATCAGCACGGTGCGGAAATAGCCGGCATCGCCGAGCAGTTTCAGAATGCGGCCCAGGCGCGCCGCCTGCTTTTCCTCGAAGCGTCCGATGGCCAGGAAGGGCGGGGTCGGCACGGCGCTGGAGCAGGAAATGATCGCCAGGTCGCCCACGCGGCGGACGAAGGGAAAGGCCTGGCCTTCCAGCGTCTCACCCCTGAGGTAATCGCCCCAGGCGCTCTGCGCGCCTTCGAGCGCGCCGGGCACATAGGCATCGTGATTGCCGGGGCAGACGGCGACATTGTCGCTGCCGCCCAGGCTTTGCAGCCAATTGCCGGCGCGTTCGATTTCGGCGGGCAGGGCCAGATTGGTCAGGTCGCCGGTGACGGCGGTGAAATCGGCCTTCTGCCCCTGCATGTGCTGGACCAGACGCACCAGCGTCTCGCTGTTGAGCTCGCCATGGCGCTTGAGCTTCCAGTTGAGGAAGCCGGTCAGGCGCTTGCCGAACAGATCGCGCAGGCCGATCGAGGGCAGCGGGGACAGGTGAATGTCGGAAATATGGGCGAGGGTGATCATCGCGGCGGTTTTGCCAGAAGGAAAAGGCCAAGAAAACGGTCAATCGTGCATGGACATGATTTTGTCGCGCACAAAGCTCTGATAGCGGTGGCGGTCAACAGGGAGCCAAGCCGATGATGAATCGTTTCCAGCGCGTCCGGGCCAAGGTGTTTCTCACGCTCAAGGGGTTGTGGCTCCGCATGACCGTGGGGGCGCGGGTGATGATGGTGGACGGCGACAAGGTGCTGCTCATCCGCCACCGGCACATTCCCGGCTGGCAATTTCCCGGCGGCGGGGTGAGCCCGGGCGAGACCGTGGAGGAAGCGGGCGCCCGCGAGGCGCTGGAGGAAACCGGCTATCGCCCGGTGGGGCCGATGCAGCTTTTCGCGATCTATCACAATTCCAGCAGCGTCACGAACCGCGACCATGTCGCCTTCTTCATCTGCACGAATTTCGAAAAGGAATTCGATCATGCGGGCAGTTTCGAGATCGCCGAAATCGGTTGGTTCGACCGCCATGCCCTGCCCAGCGGGGTCACGCCGGCCACCAGCCAGAGGATCGACGAATATTTCGATGGCCTCGAGAAGCGGACGATCTGGGGCTATTGAGGGCCTTTTGCCCCTCCCTTTGGGGGAGAGGTCGGCGCGCAGCGCCGGGTGAGGGGGCCTTCCACTCGCTCATTGCTTGCCGAAAGGCCCTCTCACCCCGCCCCTCTCCCCCAAGGGGAGAGGGGCGCAGGAGCCGAAGCGGCCAATCAATCCAGAAACGGCAATTCCGGGCCGATGGGGACGATGCGGTGCGGGTTGATGGTGGTGTGGCTCCAGTAATAATGGGTGCGGATATGGTCGAGATCGACCGTTTCCTTGACCCCCGGAACCTCGTAGAGCGCCTTGAGATAGTGCGAGAGGTTGGGATAGTCGGCGATGCGCTTGCGGTTGCACTTGAAGTGGCCGACATAGACGGCGTCGAAGCGCACCAGGGTGGTGAAGAGCCGCCAATCGGCCTCGGTGATGCTCTCGCCCGTGAGATAGGCGTTTTCGCCCAACAGGCCCTCGACCCAGTCCAGCGCCGCGAACAGCTTTGAGACCGCCTCGTCATAGGCTTCCTGGGTGGTGGCGAAGCCGGCCTTGTAGACCCCGTTATTGATGTCGTCATAGACGCGCGCATTGATGGCGTCGATCGCCTCGCGCTGGTCCTGCGGGTAATAATCCTCGCCATTGCCGGTCAATTCGTCGAAGGCCGAATTGAACATCCGGATGATTTCGCTGCTCTCGTTGGAGACAATGGTGCCGGTCTTTTTGTCCCACAGCACCGGCACGGTGACGCGGCCGGTATAATGGGGATCGGCCTCGGTATAGACCTGCCAGAGATAATCCTTGCCGAAGAGGGCGTCGCCGGTCGAGCCTTCCGCCTTCTTGAAGCTCCAGCCGGTCTCGTCCGGCATTTTCGGGGACACCACGGAGACCGAGATGAGGTCTTCGAGGTTCTTGAGCTTGCGGAAGATCAGGGTGCGGTGCGCCCAGGGACAGGCCAGCGACACATAGAGGTGATAACGGCCCGGTTCGGCGGCGAAACCGCCGGTGCCGGAAGGGCCGGGCGCGCCGTCCGGGGTGATCCAGTTGCGATAGCCGGCCTGGCTGCGCACGAATTTGCCGCCGGTCTTGCTGGTGTCATACCATTGGGTGGACCATTTGCCGTCGATCAATTGTCCCATGTCGGACCCCTTTCGGTCATCTTGCTGTCGGCTTCGGGGAGTGAAATCCCGGCGAGCCGCAACGGTTGCGGTGCTGGCTTCCTACCTAAGGGCGGGACCGGGATGCGAAAAGGCCGTTCTGGAGTAACAGTGCGTTATGCATTTGGGGCACAGCAACGGCGCGTCGGAGGAATTCAGCGGCATGAGTCCCATATTCCCATTTACGGCCGGCCATGCCGGTGCTAATGCGGATTCAGACGTGGAGGCGTCCAGGATGGTGAAGGTTTTGCGAGTGAACCGACGACCCTAGGCGGTCGTTTCGAGCGGAAGGCCCGAGGGCTGACCGCAATTGTTCTGCACACCTTTTCCGGATTGCCCAGATGACCACGCTCGTTGCGGCCGAGGCCGCGTCCACCCCGCTTGCCGGCCAACCCTATGTGCGGCCCGCCACCCCCGCCGACGACGCCTTTGTCGAGGAATTGCAAGCCATCGCCTTCGGCCCCGGCCGGTTTGCACGCACGGCCTTCCGGGTGCGGGAGCGCTTTCCCATCGATCCGAGCCTGAGCCTCATCGCCGAAGTCGACGGCACGCCCTGCGGCTCGGTGTGGATGACGCCGATCAGCGTGGGCAGGCGCAAGGGCTATCTGTTGGGGCCGCTGGCCACCCATCCCAATTTCCGCAAGCGCGGCGCGGGCAAGCTGCTGGCGCGCGAAGTCAGCCAGCGGGCGCTGGCGCGCGGGGAGGGCAGTTTCGTGCTTTTGGTGGGCGACCAGGATTATTATTGTCCTTTGGGCTGGGACATCACCACGCCGGGCAATATCCAGTTTCCCGGGCCGGTCGACCCGACGCGGGTGCTGCTGCTCTCCGAGGACAAGAGCCTGGCCAAATCGCTCAAGGGCACGATTGCGGCGTTCTAGCTTTTCGCTTGGCCAAGCTCGATGCGGCACCCTCCCCTTGACGGGGAGGGCTGGGGAGGGGTGCTCCCGCGCTCGGAAATCGGGCTCCCCGCACCCCCTCCCATCCTCCCCCGTCAAGGGGGGGCCGGGCCGGTGGCTCTGGGGATGAGTACTCACTCGACGCCGTCGGGCATCGAAAAACGGGTGTCACGACGCGCGCCGTGTCATAGACTTGGCGCGTCCTTGTTTTCGAGTGCCCTTTTGACCATCGATACCGACATCATCGAGATTCTGGCGGCGCGGCTCCTGCGGGAGCCGCCCGCCCTGACACCGGCCGAGGAGCTGGTGCCGGACTGGAACCCGCTGACGCCGTTCTCGCGGCCGCCCGTGCCGGCGGCGGTGCTGATCGCGCTGGTGCGGCGGCCGGAGGGGCATACCGTGCTCTATACCGAGCGCTCGCCGGACCTGCGGGCGCATTCGGGGCAGGTGGCCTTTCCCGGCGGCAAGGTGGACCGAACCGATGCGGATGCCGCGGCGGCCGCCCTGCGCGAGGCCAATGAAGAAGTGGGCATGGCGCCGGGCGATGCCAGCGTCCTGGGCTATATGCCGACCTATTATACGGGAACCAATTACCTGATCACGCCGGTGGTGGCCGAAATCGATCCCAGCGGGCCCTTCGTGCCCAATCCGGGCGAGGTGCACTCGGTCTTCGAGGTGCCGCTGTCGCGCATTCTCGATGCCAGGACCTATGGCCGCTACCGCATCAGCCGGGGCGGCAAGGAGCATTCGACCTGGCAGATCGACCATGACGGGCATGTTATCTGGGGGATCACCGCCAATCTGACGCGGAAATTCCGCGATCTGGCGCTGGGCGAGGTGACCGCATGATCCCCGACCGGCTGGACGGCGCCGAATGGCTGGAGCGGCCGGAGGTGCAGGCGATTTTCGCGGCCCTGGACGGGGCGGCGGGGCGGACGCGGGCCGTGGGCGGCATTGTCCGCGACAGCCTGGTCGGGCGGGTCCGCGACAGAAGCGATATCGACATGGCCACCGAATTGCTGCCGGTGGCGGTGATGCAGAAGGCGCGGGCGGCGGGAATCGCTGCCTATCCCACCGGCATCGACCATGGCACGGTGACGCTGCGGCTGGGAGAAACCAGTGTCGAGGTCACCACTTTGCGCCGCGACGTGACGACCGATGGCCGCCATGCCGAGGTGGCGTTCGGCACCGATTGGGTGGAAGACGCGCAGCGGCGCGATTTCACCCTCAATGCGCTGTATTGCGGCGCCGATGGCCGGCTGTTCGATCCGCTGGGCGGGGCCGGCGATCTGATCAATGGGCGGGTGCGGTTCATCGGCGATGCCGGAAAGCGGATCGCCGAGGACGGATTGCGCGTCTATCGCTTCTTCCGGTTTTCCGCCAGCCATGGCGACCAGCATCTCGATCCCGATGGGCTCGCCGCCTGCCGCGACGCGGTGGGCCGGCTCGGCCATTTGTCGCGCGAGCGGGTGGGAGGCGAAATGCTGCGCATGCTGGCACTGCCCAAGATTGCTCTGACCATCGGCGCGATGACCGCTATCCGGCTGGTGGCGCTTGACGAAGCGGCCCTGCAGGCGCTGCGGCGCTACGAGCAGCTCGGCGGGCAAGGCGCTGCGGCGCGGCTGGCGCTGTTGTTTCCAGAGGGGCTGGAGGCGGTCCAGGCCGATTGGCGCCTGTCCAATGCGGTGATCGAGCAGGCGGCGCGGATCGCCGAGGCGGCGCGGCTGTTCGCCGACGGGCAGACCAATTGGGCGGCCTACCGGTTTGCCGAGGATGCCGTGGAAGGGCTGGCGGTGGCCGCGGCGCGGGCCGATTGGCCCCGCGAATTGCTGGCCGAGACGGCGCGCGACCTGGGCCGCCTGCCGGTGGCGCCCCTGCCGGTCAGCGGCAAGGACCTGGTGGCCCGCGGCATGCAGCCGGGCCCGGAATTGGGCGCGATCCTGCAGCAATTGGAAAGAAAATGGGTCGAGAGCGGTTTCACCCTCGACCCGGAAAGCCTGCTAGGGACGGTGCAGGCTTTGGACTAGTATCGGGTCTGGTCGCCGGCGGCGCCTTTCAGCACAGGTCGTCACCCTCGGGCTTCACCCGAGGGCTCTTGCGATGCCGAAAACGCCCTCGGGTCAAGCCCGAGGGTGACGAGCGGTGGAGAGGGTGACGAGCGGTGGAAGCGGCGGATAGGTTGCACCGGCTCTTTCACGTTTGGCCCGAAACGAGCCATCCGCAGGGCCTCGGGGGGACGTCTGCCGGTCCTTCCGGGCAAAGATAAAACGAACTAGTGCCGGGTCTTCCCGGCATCGTCGACATCGACGATACGCTCCTTGATGCGCTCGATCATTTCGGGGCGCACTTCGGTTTCGCCGTTGATATTCTTCATGTTTTCCACGGCGCGGCGAACCACTTCCGCTTCCGTTTCCGCCTGGGCGTGCCAGGTGGAGCCGGGGATAAGCGTGCCCGAATCAAAGCGTTTCATGGCCGAACCTCCTTGAATTCATCCGCATTGGTGCATCGGCATGAACGTGCCGGCGCGGCCGGGGTTCCCTATTCGTCGGGGAAGATGCCGATATCGGACAGGCCTTCGAGCCAGGTGGCGCCATCGCGGCGGATGACCTGGCGCGGCAGGATGCCGGTCTCCGCGGTGATGGCATCGGCCAGGATGGTGGAATGGGTCACCACCCAGACCTGGCTGCGCTCGGCGGCGCGGGCGATGGCGCGGGCCAGCGCCGGCAGCAGGTCGGGATGCAGGGAGGCTTCGGGCTCGTTGAGCGCGATGAAGGGCGGTGGGCGATAGGCCAGGAGGGCGCCGAGCAGCGCCAGGAATTGCAGCGTGCCGTCCGACAATTCTTCGGCGCCGAAGCTGCGCCGGGGCAGGTCGGGGAAGACCATGGCGAAGGCGGCATTGCGGCCCGGCGGCGGCACTTCGAGCCGGGCGCCGGGAAAGGCCTGGTCGATGGCCGCGTCGAGATCGACGCTGTCGCCCCGGATATGGCGGAGCGTGGCGAAGACGGCGCCGAGATTGCCGCCATCGGCATCCAGCATGGGGGCGGTCACCGCCAGAGCGGGCCGTCGCAGCGGCGAATCCCGGTCGGTGCGGAAGCCATGATAGAAGCGCCAGGCGCCCAGGAGATGGCGGATGGCGTCCAGCTCGGGCAGGGTGCCGCGCAGGGCCGAAAGGGCGGTTTCGCTCGCCAGCAGGGGCTGGTCGAGCGGGCGCATGCGTCCGGCCTCGTCGCGATAGTGGGCGGCGGGGCCCTTGCGCTCGAGCAGGGTCACCGCGCGCCGTCCGGGCAGGACGAGGCTTTCCGCCTTGATCTGCGGTTCTTCGGCAAAGACCGCCTGATATTTGGAATCACCGAACCCCACCTCCACCGCATAGCGCGGCAGGAAGGCGGCTTCGTCATCATTGGGCAGGATGGTGTCGAGCCCCACTTCGAAGCGTAGGCGCGGCGCCTCGTTGACGCGGCGCGGTCCCGCCCACATGGCCGAGGCCAGGCCGCCCTCGCGCGCCAGCGCCAGGGTGAGTTCGCCCGTCGCCGCGGCGCGCACCATTTCCAGCGCCCGGTAGAGATTGGTCTTGCCCACGCCATTGCCGCCGACCAGGACGGTCAGCCGCCGCAGGGGAAAGCGGATGGACTTGATCGAGCGGTAGCCCGTAATATCGAGATCGGCCAGGGACATGCGCTCTGCCTGTCTGAAGGGCGCCGGCCGGCGCAATGATTGAATTATGACAAAACGCAGAGCGATGTCACCCTGGGACCGGATCTGGCCGCGCATGGGCCTGCGGCGCTACTTCATCTATCTGCAAAAGCGGGTGCTGCGCATGTCCGGCAGCCCCCATGCCGTGGCCGCCGGTGTCGCGGCGGGAGCGGCGGTGGCCATGCTGCCGCTGTTCGGCCTGCATTTCCTGCTCGGCCTGGTCCTGGCCTTCCTCACGCGCGGAAGCCTGCTGGCGGCGGCCATCGGCGCGCTCTGGGGCAATCCGCTCACCTTCCCGCTCTTCGTCGCCGCCGGCTATGGGCTGGGAGACTGGATGCGCGGCGGTGGCGGCATGAGCCCGGGCGAGGCGGAAATCGTGCATGAGGTGGCCGGAAAGCTGCCGCATGGGCTGATCTCATCCGAATTCGAGGCCATCTGGCCCACTTTCAGCACCACGCTGATCGGCTCGCTCCCGCTGGCGGTCATGACCTATCTCATCGCCTATGTCCTGGTCCGCTGGCTGGTCGGGCGTTTCCGCGCCGCCCGCGCCGCGCGGCTGGCGCGGAAATAGACCTCAGGGCCATTTCACCGCCGGCGGCATGGAGGAGAGGATCGAGTTCACATTGCCACCCGTCTTCAGGCCGAACGTGGTGCCGCGATCGTAGAGCAGGTTGAATTCGACATAGCGGCCGCGGCGGATCAATTGTTCCTCGCGCTCGGCGTCGGTCCAGCTCTTTTCGAAGTTGCGGCGGACCAGCTTGGGATAGATGTCGAGAAAGGCCTCACCCACCGCCCGGGTGAAGGCGAAATCGGCGTCCCAGTCGCCGGAATTGAAGTGGTCGTAGAAGATGCCGCCGGTGCCGCGCGGCTCGTTGCGGTGCGGCAGGAAGAAATATTCGTCGCACCAGGTCTTGAAGCGTTCATAATCGACCCCCTGGCGTCCCGCGCAGGCGGCCTTCATGGCGGCGTGGAAGTCCAGCGTGTCCGGATCGTCCTGATTGCGGCGATTGTCGAGCACCGGCGTCAGGTCGGCGCCGCCGCCCCACCATTGCTTGCCGGTGACGATCATGCGCGTGTTCATGTGCACGGCCGGCACATGCGGGTTCCAGGGATGGGCGATGAGCGAGATCCCCGAGCTCCAGAATGCGGTGCCGGCCTCGGTGCCGGGCATCTGGCGCGCGAAATCCTCGCTGAAATGGCCGTGCACGGTGGAGATATGGACGCCGGCCTTCTCGAAGACCCGGCCATGCAGCATGCCCATCTCGCCACCGCCGCCGCCGGCGCGATCCCAGGGCGTGCGCTCGAAAATGCCCGGCGCCCTGTCGGCATGGGGGCCGGCGACCTCGCGTTCGATGGTCTCGAATTCGGCATGGATGCGGTCGCGCAGGGTGCGGAACCAGGCGCTGGCGGTGGATTTCTTGGTGTCGATATCGGCTGGCAGGGTCATGGCGGGGGGAATGGACCTTCAAGAAAGCTGTGTAAAGTCGCCAATCTGTCTCATGGCTTCTCCGAGTACCATGGCGCCGGCCAGCGCGACATTGATCGAGCGCAAACCGGGGCGCATCGGAATGCGCACGCGCAGATCGGCCAGGTCGGCCACGTCATCGGGCACGCCGGCGCTTTCGCGGCCGAGCAACAGCACGTCGCCGGGCGCGTAGGTGGCGGCATAGGCCGAGCCCGAGGCCTTGGTGGTCAACAGGACCAGCCGCCGGCCTTCCTGCTGCTGCCAGGCGCGAAACGCGGCGAAGCTGGCATGCTCCACCAGGGCCGCGCGATCCAGATAATCCATGCCCGAACGGGCCAGATTGCGCTGGCTGATGGCGAATCCGGCCGGGTGGATGACATGAACCGGAACCCCCATGCAGGCGCCCAGCCGCAGCAACGTGCCGGTATTGGCGGCGATGTCGGGCTGGTAGAGGGCGAGGTCGATGGCCAATATGCTTGCTCCGCACCAGATGAAGCGCCCGGAATCCGGGCCCGGCTTGGGTATAGTGTCGCACTTGCGCACTGTCACGGTGCGCGCACTGGACAAGTTCGGATGACAGTGCAAAAAGGACGCTACCTGACGGGCCGCTTGAGGGCGGCCGGCGGATCGATTCTGCATATGCGGACGAGCACGCCGGAGCCGGCCCCGTCATTTGTGCATCGTACGGGGATACGGACCTTGGCCACGCAAGCAGAACACTCATCCACGAACCGGCGGGACTTTCTCTATGTCGCCACGGGCGCCGTCGGCGCCGTTGGCGCCGCAGCCGTGGTCTGGCCCTTGATCAACCAGCTCAATCCGGACGCCTCGACCCTGGCCCTGGCGACCATCGAGTTCAATGTGGGCGCCATTCCCGAAGGGCAGTCGGTGACCATTACCTGGCGCGGCCTGCCGGTTTTCGTGCGGCACCGCACGGCGGCCGAGATCGAGGAAGCTAAGGCGGTCCCGCTGAGCGAGCTCAAGGATCCCGAGACCGACGAGCAGCGCACCAAGCCGGGCCACGAGCAATGGCTGATCATGATCGCCAATTGCACGCATCTGGGCTGCGTCCCGGTCGGCGAATCCGGCGATTTCGATGGCTGGTTCTGCCCGTGCCACGGCTCGCACTACGACACGGCCGGCCGTATCCGTCGCGGTCCCGCGCCACTGAACCTGGTCGTGCCGCCTTATGAATTCATCAGCGATACGCTGGTCCAGATCGGTTAGTGGGGGCTTTTCCGATGTCCGAACATTCTACCTATACCCCGGGAAATGCCGTCGAGAAGTGGCTCGATGACCGCCTGCCGGTCGTCCGCTTCGCCAAAGAGCACCTGATGGACTTCCCCACGCCGAAGAACCTCAATTACTGGTGGACCTTCGGCGCCATCCTGGTCATGTGCCTGGGCGTGCAGATCGTCACCGGCATCATCCTGGCCATGCATTACACGCCGAACGTGGCCATGGCCTTCGACTCGGTCGAGCATATCCGCCGCGACGTCAATGGCGGCCGCATCATCCAGGCCACCCACGCGGTGGGCGCCTCGATGTTCTTCGTGGCTCTCTATATCCATATGTTCCGCGGCCTGTTCTACGGCTCCTACAAGGCCCCCCGCGAAATCCTCTGGATCCTGGGCGTCGTCATCTTCCTGCTCACCACCGCCACCGCCTTCATGGGCTACATCCTGCCCTGGGGCCAGATGTCCTTCTGGGGCGCCACGGTGATCTCGAACATCTTCTCGGCCATTCCGCTGGTCGGCGAGAACATCAAGCAGCTGGTGCTGGGCGGCTTCGCCGTCGACAATCCGACGCTCAACCGCTTCTTCTCCCTGCATTACCTCCTGCCGTTCATCATCGCCGCCGTGGTGGTGCTCCATATCTGGGCGCTGCACGTGCCGGGCAATAACAACCCGGTCGGCGTCGAGGTGAAGGACAGCCGCGATACCGTTCCCTTCCATCCGTATTATACGATGAAGGACCTGTTCGGGATGGTGCTGTTCATGATCCCGTTCGCCTGGTTCGTGTTCTTCGCGCCGGACATCCTGGGTCACCCGGACAATTACATCATGGCCAACAGCCAGGTGACGCCGGCCCATATCGTGCCCGAATGGTATCTCCTGCCCTTCTACACGATCCTGCGCGCCATCGACTTCAACGTGCTGTTCATCGACTCCAAGCTCGGCGGCGTGATCGCCATGGGCGGCGCGATGGTCATGCTGCTGATCGTGCCGTGGCTCGATACGTCCAAGGTCCGTTCGGGCACGTTCCGCCCGCTGTTCAAGTGGTTCTACGCATTGTTCGTGCTCAACTTCATCGGCCTGATGTATCTGGGTGCGCAGCCGGCCGAGGGCATCTACACCACGCTCGCCAAGGTCTGCACCGCTTACTACTTCATCTACTTCCTGGTGGTGCTGCCGGTCTTGTCGCGGATCGAAACGCCCAAGCCGCTGCCGACATCCATCTCCGAGAGCGTTCTCGGCAAGGCTCACGCGTGATCGGGGTGACAATCATGTTCAAGAACAAGATCATCGTCGCCGCCCTGGCCGCCATCATGGGCCTGTCCGCCGCCGGTTCGGCCCAGGCCGCCGAAGCGGGTGCGCATCCGGAACGGGTCAATTGGAGCTTTGCCGGTATTTTCGGCACCTATGACCAGAACCAGCTGCAACGCGGCTTCCAGGTGTTCCGCGAAGTCTGCGCCAGCTGCCACGGCGCGCGCCTCATGGCCTTCCGCAACCTCAGCGAACCCGGTGGCCCGCGCTTCTCCGAAGAGCAGGTCAAGGCGCTGGCGGCCGAATATGACGTGGCCGATCCCACGGCCGAAGGCGGCATGCGCCCGGCCGTTGCGGCCGACCGCTGGCCCTCGCCCTTCGCCAATGATCAGGAAGCACGCGATGCCAATGGCGGCGCCCTGCCGCCGGACTTCTCGGTGCTGGCCAAGGCCCGCGGCGTCGCCGATCCGTTCCCGACCTGGATGTTCAACTACTTCACCGGTTATCAGGAAGGCGGCCCGGACTATATCCACGCGCTGCTCACCGGCTACCACGAGGATGTGCCCGAGACGGCGCCGGAAGGTTTCCAGCTCAGCCCCGGCCAGTACTACAACGATTATTTCCCCGGCCACGCCATCGGCATGGCCCCGCCGCTGGCGGACGGTCAGATCACCTATACGCCCGGCGAAGACGGCGTGACGGTGCCCGAGACGCTGGAGCAATATTCGACCGACGTTTCGGCCTTCATGATGTGGATGGCCGAGCCGCACCTGGTGAGCCGCAAGCAGACCGGTTTCGTGGTCCTGCTGTTCCTGGTGCTGTTCGCCGGCATGATGTACGCCACCAAGCGCAAGCTCTGGGCCGGTATCGAGCACTGACCTCCGGCCGCTTCGCGGCAAAATCGCCCCAGTGGGGCGATTTTAGGAGGTCAGGCCCGAAGAGCTATGCTCGCAGGGCATGCACCGAGCCTCCGGTTGAGGTCAGGCCCGAAGAGCTATGCTCGCAGGGCATGCACTGAGCCCCGGTAAATTCAAGAGGCCCTTCGGGGCCTCTTTCGTTTGCAGCGAAATGGGTGCCGCGCAATGGCGTGAAGCCCTTGCCAAGCGGCGCCGTTGCCACGATATTCGCCTCATTCCGGTGTTGGAGGGAATGCGATGTCCGCTATTCGCCTGGCCGTTACCGTGGTCAGCACTGCTCTTGCCGTCAGCCGCCATCCGGCGGTGCGGGCGGGCGTGCAGGCCGTGGTCAACAATCCCAAGGCGCGCGAGACCGCGATCACCACCACACGCAACGCCGCCTATAATGCCGGCGTCCTGGCCCGGCATCTGCTCGGCCGCAACAAATCCTGATCCTTCACGCATCTCAAGGCCATCGATGTCGCTCGACCTGAAGTCGCTCGTCCGCACGATCCCGGACTATCCCAAAAAGGGCATTCTGTTCCGGGACATCACCACGCTGATCGAGCATCCCGAAGGGTTCAGGGACAGCGTCGAGCGGATCGCCGCCGCCTATCGCGGGCAGGGCATCACCCATGTGGCGGGCATCGAGGCGCGCGGCTTCATCTTCGGGGCGGGCGTGGCCATCGCGCTGGGCACCGGCTTCGTGCCGATCCGCAAGAAGGGCAAGCTGCCCGGGGAGACCATCGGGCAGAATTACGCGCTGGAATATGGCGTGGATACGATCGAAATCCATGCCGACGTGGTCGGGCCCGGGCACAAGGTGCTGCTGGTCGACGACCTGATCGCCACGGGCGGCACCGCGATCGCTGCCGCGGGGCTGCTGCGGCGCACCGGCGCGCTGTGCGACAATGCCGCCTTCGTCATCGACCTGCCCGATATCGGCGGCGCCGCCAAACTGGAAGCCGAAGGTGTCCGGGTCACTTCATTGATGGCCTTCGAGGGGCATTAGGGGCGCCCTTCGACGGCAGTGTTTACTTTGGACGCTTTATAGTGCGCAGAGACCTCGGCTCCTTCCCACCCTCCCCCTTGAGGGGAGGGTAGCGCAGCTTGGCTCCTTGGAGCCTAGCAGAGCTGGGGAGGGGGTGTCGGAGGCAGCCGCGAAGGCGCCGTTTTCCTGAAGCCGCAGCACCCCCACCCGAGCGTCGCTAAGGTCCTGCGGACCAAAGCTCTGCTTGCCCTCCCCTCAAGGGGGAGGGTGACCAAGAGCCGATAGGTCAGCAGGAGTACGAGCGTCCAAAGTGAACACTGCCTCCTTCGACGGGCTCAGGTCTACTGGTATTGCATCTTAGGGGCGGGTATCCATCATCGCGGCCCGCCTGCTACCAATTGTTCCGCCCGTCCATTTGCTCGACCGTGACCTTGGACCAGTCGAGATCGTCGACCAGGTTGAGGTTGACCGCATAGACGCGGTCGACCGGCATGGCATTGGGATTGCCATCCTTGGGCGTGCCGTCGGCATTGTACATCGAGGCCCAATCGGGTGAATCGCCCCAGGTCTGCATGCCGCATTTGCTGCAGAAATGATGGTTGTTCATGCCGCTGGGCGAATAGACCGCATCGGCGTCCTGCGAGAGGAATTGCAATTGGCCCGGCTGGTAATAGGCCCAGACGGCGCCGGTGCGGGCGCAATAGCTGCAATTGCAGGATTTGGCCGCGCTCGGATGCTCGGGCAGGGCGATGCGGGTGGCGCCGCAATGGCAGGTGGCGGTGAGGGTCATGGGGCAAACTCCGATTGGCTTGCACCACCCTTGCCATTGCGCGCTGACAGCTCATGTCAGCACGGGTCAAATGGCGCCGGTCAGGCCGCCATGGCTTCGCGGCGGTCCACCAGGCAGAACTGGTTGCCTTCGGGATCGCGCATCACTGTATAAGTGGGCAGGACGCGGTCGACGCTGGCGCCGGCCTGCTTGAGCTTTTCGACCTCGGCGGCGCGGTCGGCCACCTCCACGTCGAAATGCACCCGATTATTGTCGGGGCGCTGGCCGTCGACATTCTGGAAGCAGAGCGAGGGGCCGGGCCCATCGACCATCAGGGTGGTCGGCTCGCTCGGGTCGATACCCAGGGCCTGGCTCAGGGCCGCGCTGGTCATGTCCGGCTGCCGGACGGCATAGCCTTCCAGCAGTTCGGCCCAGAACTGGGCCAGGATTTTCGGTTCCTCGCAGTCGAAGACGATTTCGTGGATGGCACCCATCTGCCGATCTCCTCATGTCGTTCTGCGATTTGGTTAACGGGAAATTGCGGCAAGAAAGGTGCAAGGGGCCGGACGCGGTGCCGGCCCCCTTTTATGGGCCTGAAGGGCGCGGTTTCAGGCGGCCGGGCAGGGTGCGGCGACGGGGCAAGCGGGCTTGCCACCCAATTGCGCCTGGCCGGCCAGCACGGTGCCCAGGGCGAGAAAGCCGGCAATGACCGAGACCCAGAAGCCGTTATGGGCGCCATAGGTGTCCACCACCCAGCCGGCGGTGAAGGCGCCGAAGGCCATGCCGATGCCGATCCCGGTCATTACCCAGGTGATCCCTTCGGTCAGCATGGCGGCGGCCACCCGCCGCTCGATGAGTCCGAAGGCGGTGATGAAGGTGGGCGAGATCGCCACGCCGCTGACAAAGATCGCGAAGGCGAGGAGCGGAATGGTGGTGACGAAGAGCAGGGGGATGGCCGTGACGGCGACCGTGCCGATGGCTATGGCCAATTGCCGGTGGAGCGGCATGGCGATGTTCATCGCGCCGACGATGAGCCCGACCACGAAGGAGCCCGCCGCATAGACGCCGATGACCATGCCGGCCGCGCCCGGTTCGCCGAGCGATTCGGTGATGGCCACGGCGCTGACTTCGGCGGTGGCGAAGATCATGCCGACAAAGACCAGGGCCAGGGTGATGATCTGCACCGGGCGCTGCCTTATGGCCGAGCCGTTCGAAATCGGCATGGCCGGGCCGCGCGCTGGCTCGGTGGAGCGCTGGGCGATGAAGGCGAGGCTGCCGATGGCCAGGGCGGCCGTGCTCGCCATCATGCCGGCTTCGGGAAACAGCGACACGCTGAGCCCGACCGAAAGCGAGGCGCCGGCGATATAGACCAGTTCGTCCGCCGCCGATTCGAAGGCGAACGCGGTATTGAGCTCGGGGCGGTTGCGGAACAGCGCGCTCCAGCGGGCCCGGATCATGGCCGGATAGCTGGGCATGATGGCGGCGGCCAGCGCCGTCGCATAGAGGGTCCAGACCGGCCAGTCCTGGTTGACCGAGAGGATGAGCAGGGAAAAGGCGATGACCGAAACCAGCGTGGTGGGCAGCAGCACTGCGCTTTGCCCCACGCGGTCCACGACACGGGAGATTTGCGGGGCGATCAGCGCATTGGCCAGCGCATAGGTGGCCGATACCGCGCCGGCCAGCCAATATTCGCCATGGGCCTGCGAGAGCATGGCGACGATGCCGATAGGCGCCATGGCCATGGGCATGCGGGCCAGGAAGCCGGCGGCCGCGAAGCCCTTGGCGCCTTTGGCGCGAAAAATCTCGGAATAGGGGTTGGGCATGTCAAAATCCTCGACATTTACAGCACCGCGACCTATCTGAGTTCATACGCGGCGTATGCGAATGCGTAGACACATACGCTTCGTATGTCAATTCACATACGAAGCGTATGTCAGTGAGGTGTCATGGCAGGCAAGACCAGAAGCGAGATGATCGCCGAGACGCGGGCGAAATTGCTGGCGGCGGGGCGCAAGGCCTTTGCCGAGATCGGCTATGCGCAGGCATCGATGGACGATTTCACCGCCAAGGCCGGCCTGACGCGCGGCGCGCTCTACCACCATTTCGGGGACAAGAAGGGCCTGTTCGAAGCCGTTGTCTCGCAGATCGATGCCGAAATGACGGTCCGCCTGAAGGAGCGGGCGGCCAAGGCGCCGGATGCCTGGGAAGCGTTCATACAGGACGGGATCGGCTATATCGAAATGGCGCTGGAGCCGGAGATCAGTCGGATCGTCCTGCGGGACGGCCCGGCAATATTGGGCGACCCGGCCAGCTGGCCGACCACGAATGGCTGTATCACCGCCATCAGGGAAGGCCTCGACCGGTTACTTGCGCAAGGCCTCGTCGTGGACATGGATACCGAGGCGACGGCGCGCATGCTGGCCGGGGCATCGAGCTATTGCGCGACATGGATCGCCAATTCCGAAGATCCCCCGCAAGCTGTCGAACGCGCCTGCGCCGGATATCGCCGCCTTGTCGAAGGCTTGCGGCGCGCGCAATCCGGACGGGACTAGCCGCCGCCATCGGCGACGGCCCTTGCCGGCCCCGGCCGAAGCCGGGGCCGTTGGTGTCAGGGACTTTTGCTGCGGGCGAGCAGGGTCTGGAGCGGCGGCAGCGCGTCCTTTTCCCGCCGGGGCTGGGCCGCATGCGGGGTTTCGATCCTGCTTGGCGGCAATGGCTTGCCGTGGCGCGGCACATTGCCGTTGTGGCGGATGGGCAGCGGACGCTGGAACTGGTTCTTGGGCATGAGGAAAATCCTTCCCGCCCGGCAGGGGGCTGCGGGCTGGCTGCAATGAAACAGGCGCGGAAAGCCGCGCGGTGAAGCGGTTTTGGGAGGACGCCGGGGATGGGCAGGAAACGAGGTCGCCGGCTCAAGCCGGATAGGCACCTGATCTGTCGATCTCGCCGAACTGCGCAGCCGATATAAGCCGGTCACGCGCAAGGCGCGGAACGGCAAAAGGTCGGGCGTCCGGGGCGAGTTCTCAGTTCATTTCGGTGCGAACCTCCATAGATATGGGCGGACCATAGACAGGCAAAAGGGCCGGCGTCAACCGCCGGCCCTTTCCGAATTGCGCTCGCAGATGCCGCTTAGGGCTCCAATTGGCCCGTCTTGGGGTCCTCTTCGGCGCTGATATTGGGCTCGTTGCGGGTCTTCCACAGCGAGTACAGCACGCCACCGGCCAGGATCGAGATGGTCACCACCAGCGAGAGCAGGGTGTCGATGTGGATATGCAGCGGCACGAGGAAGATCTTGATGCCGATGAGCACCAGGATGATCGCCAGCGAGATCTGCAGGTAGCGGAAGCGGTTCATCGCCGCGGCCAGCGCGAAATAGAGCGCCCGCAGGCCGAGAATGGCGAAGATATTGGAGGTGTAGACGATGAAGGTGTCCTGCGTCACCGCGAAGACGGCCGGCACCGAGTCGACGGCGAAGATCAGGTCGACGATCTCGACCATGATCAGGGCCACGGCCAGCGGGGTCAGCCACAGGACGACCTTGCCGGTCTTGGGATCGGGCTCGCGGACGGTGAAATTGCGGCCGCGCAGCGTATTGGTGATGCGGAAGCGCTTGCGCAGGAATTTCAGGATCTTGTTGTCGTCCATGTTCGGCTCATCGTCGGAATGGCTGAACATGCGGATGCCGGTGAACACCAGGAAGGCGCCGAAGAAGAACAGGACCCAGTTGAAATTGTTGACCAGGGCGGCGCCCACGCCGATCAGCACGGCGCGGAACAGGATCACGCCGAGAATACCCCAGAACAGCACGCGGTGCTGGTAGAGCCGGGGAATGCCGAGGAAGCCGAATATGGTGGCGATGACGAACATGTTGTCCATCGCCAGCGATTGCTCGATCAGGTAGCCGGTATAGAATTCCAGGCCCGCCTGTGCGCCGCGCTGGAACCAGACCCAGGCGCCGAAGGCCAGGGCAATACAGACATACATGCCATAGAGCAGCAGGCTCTCCTTGGCTTCGATCTCATGCTCATCCCGATGCAGGATGCCAAGGTCGAAGACAAGCAGGCCGATCACGATCGAAATGAACGCGATCCAGAAATAGACGGGTGTACCCAGAAAATCGCCCGATAGGGCGGCAACAAGCGATTCCATCGCCGGACCTTCTCCATGAAAAGTTGGAGCAGTTCCGACATCGCCATAGCAAGGGGCTATGACCAGAGGGGCCCGGCACTGCCCCATGAAAATGCGCGAATTGCCGGAAAGTTTCAACCCCCCGCTGCCGCGGCATTGCGCGGTCGGCCTTTGGAGACGTAACGTGCAGCCATGAACCTGTTGGCTGCTTCAACCCTGCTGGCCCTGACGGCCTCGCCTGTTCTGGCCTGTAACGAGGCGCTGTTCGTGCGCCTCGATGCGCCGCCGGGAACCGAACCCGGCGTTTCTATTGACGTCACTGAAATCGGCTCGACCGAGGGCGGGGAATGGCAAATCTGGCCGGACGAAGCCGGCTCGGTCGAAATGGTTCGTGTCGATTACGGCGAGATGGGGCGATCGGCGTCCCGGCTGGTGGTGGTCGCGCCCGATGCCTATGCCATTACCACGACAGAGTTCAGCTATTCGGCGCCCATCTATGTCTCCGGGGCGTCCACGATCCGGCAGGAGACGGACATCTTCGTCTTCTGCGAGGGGCGGCTCCATCTGCCGGGTGAGGGTTTTGGGGTTTCCGAATCTTATGCCGCCAAGGCGCGCGAGGCGCTGGCCGTGTTCGACGCCGCCGAGATTGCCGAACATCTCCCGGAAATGATGCGCTGAGCGTCCGGAACCGCGAGGCGGCAGATATGAAACCGGCCAGGGCCAATCGACATTCAGTGTTCCACCGAATTTGGTGAGCCCCGATCTGCACCCTCCCCCTTGAGGGGAGGGCCGGGGTGGGGGTGCTGGACTGTCCGCCGACTCAACGGGGGTATAAGCGCTTGATGGTTCAGAACCCCCACCCTAACCCTCCCCTCAAGGGGGAGGGGACTGGATCGGGGCTCTCGATCCACTTGGCAAATCTTGAATGTCGATTCAGGCTATCGCGGCGTGCAGAGCATGACGATGGCTTCGGGCGTTTCCATTTGCAGGGCCACGCCGTGGGTCGGGTCGTTCACCACGCGGACGGCCTGGACATTGCCCTTGGCCCGCAGATTGCCGTCATTGAGGCCGACGCCGTCCTGGTAGGGGGTCAGCGTGCCCGAGCCCGAATTGGGATCGCCGGCGGCGCGGGCGGCCCAGCCATAGGCCTGGCCATAGAGGGTGAGGATGCCGACGCGCTCGGTACTGGCGTCGCGGCAGCTCCAATTACCCTGATAGACCTGGGCCAGGGCAGGGGCTGCGGAAAGGGCGGTGAGGGCGAGGGCAAGGGCGAATCGGCGCATGCAGGCAGAGTGCCGATGCGCCGGAGCGGTTTCAAGAGCCGCGCCGGATCAGTTTCCCGAGAACAGGCACTCTGGTGAGGGCGAGCAACAGTGTCAGCCGCCAGGGCATGCGATAATCGCGCAGCTTGGAAAAGCCGACCAGGTCGGCCTCGTAGACCAGGTCGCCATGCTGGTTGGTGGCGGTGAGCCGGTTGAACAGTAGGCCCCAGCCGGGAATGGAATTGGAACGGCGCTTGTCGGTCACCACCAATTGGTAGGTCACCGTATCGCCGGGGCGCACCGGGGCCTTGAAGTCCATGGAATTGACGCCGGGGGAGGGGCCCGAAACGCCCGGCTCCTGGCCGAGGCCGCGCAGGCGCTCTTCCTCGGCGAAGAGCGCATCGACCATCTTGCGATGCCCCACGCTCACCGTGTGCCAGCCCGAGGCGATCAGGCCGCCGAAATGGCTGTGTTTGGCCAGGTCCGGATCGGTGTGGAAATATTGCGGATCATAGGCCCGGCCGAAGCGGATGATTTCCTCGGCGCTGAAAGTGTGGCTGCCCAGGGGAAAGGGTTCGTCGATGACGATGTCCTCGAACCAGCGGGTCATGCCGGGGCTCCCGGGTCGCGGCATTCCACCAGATTGGCCAGCCGCATGGTCAGCACCGGCTTGCCGTGCTGGTTGCGCATGTCGAAATCGAGGGTAACGATGCCCCATTGCGGATGGCTGGACGAACGGCGGAGCTCGGCAATGGTCACCGTGCCGCCGATAATGTCGCCCACCATGACCGGGTTCTTCCATTTGAGATTGCGGAAGCCGAGGCCGCCGCAGGACGCGATCTTGGACAGGAAATTATCCACCAGCATGCGCAGGCTGAGCGCGCCGGTCTGCCAGCCGCTGGATGCCAGCCCGCCCAGCAGGCTCGCCTTGGCGGCGTCTTCGTCGAGATGGAAGGGGAGGGGGTCGAATTCGCCGGCAAAGGTGGTGATCATCTCGCGGCTGACCTGGGTCTTGCCCAGGTCGATGACTTCGCCGGGCGAAAGATCCTCGAAATGGCGCCGATCTTTGGTGACGGGATTGGTCATTCGCTTGCCCTATGCGTCAACTGGCTTTTCGCATGCAGGTCGGGAGAGGGCAAGGGCGGGTTTGTCGCAGCCGGGGCCCGACAAAAAAGGAGCCCGCCGGGGGGCGGGCTTTCTTTTTAGGCCTCGTGAGGCGTATTTGCGGGAATATCTAGGCCGCTTTCGGCATATTCCCTGAGCTTGTTCCGCATCGTCCTGATGGAAATTCCCAGGAGATGAGCGGCATGCGTGCGGTTTCCTTCGGTCTGTCGCAGCGTTGCCAGGATCAGGCCCCGTTCCACTTCCGCCACCGGCAGACCCACCAGGGCTTCAGCAGCATTCAGGTCCGGCTTGAAGTGATTCATGTCGATCGCTTTCTATCCTTGGTCCACTCCGTATTTTCCCAAACCAATGCCATAAGGGTGGTCCCCAATGGTTAATGCACTATTAACGATGTGCCGGCGGCCGGTGGCGATTGCCGGGGAGCGGGCGCGCCGGGCGGGCGGCAAACATTGACATCGGCGCCGATCCGACCCAATTGGAGCCCAAGCATTTCCCGGAGACACCCATGGGCTTCAAGATGGGCATTGTCGGCCTGCCGAATGTCGGCAAGTCGACGCTTTTCAACGCATTGACCCGCACTGCCGCCGCGCAGGCCGCCAATTTCCCGTTCTGCACCATCGAGCCCAATGTGGGCGAGGTGTCGGTGCCCGATCCGCGGCTGGAAAAGCTGGCGGCCATCGGCAAGTCGGTCAATGTGCTGCCTGCCCGCATGAGTTTTGTGGATATTGCCGGCCTGGTGAAGGGCGCCAGCCAGGGCGAGGGCCTGGGCAACCAGTTCCTGGCCAATATCCGCGAGACCGACGCCATTGCCTATGTGCTGCGGTGCTTCGAGGATTCCAACGTCATCCACGTTTCCAACAAGGTCGATCCGCTGGCCGATGCCGACGTGGTGGAAACCGAATTGATGCTGGCGGACCTGGAAAGCCTGGAAAAGCGCCGTCCGGGCGTCGAGAAGAAGGCCAAGGGCAATGACAAGGAAGCCAAGGCGACGCTGGAGCTGATCGACCGCGCCCTGGCGGTGCTGCGCGAGGGCAAGTCGGCGCGCTTCGTCAAGCGCGATCCCGAGGAGGAAAAGGCCTTCCGCGAGCTGCAATTGCTGACCAGCAAGCCGGCGCTCTATGTCTGCAATGTCGACGAGGGCTCGGCGGCCACCGGCAATGCGCTGAGCCGGCTGGTCGAGGACTATGCCAAAACCAACGATGCCGGCGTGGTGGTCATTTCGGCGGAAATCGAGAGCCAGCTCGCCCAGCTCTCCGATGCCGAACAGGCCGAATATCTGGATTCGCTCGGGCTCGAGCAACCGGGCCTCAACCGGCTGATCCGCGCCGCCTACGATCTTCTGAACCTGCAGACCTATTTTACCGTCGGCCCCAAGGAAACCCGCGCCTGGACCATCCACAAGGGCGACAAGGCCCCACAGGCGGCCGGCGTCATCCATACCGATTTCGAGCGCGGCTTCATCCGCGCCCAGACCATCGGCTATGACGATTTCGTCGCCCTGGGCGGCGAGCAGGGCGCCAAGGAAGCCGGCAAGGCCCGCGACGAAGGCAAGGACTACGTCGTCAAGGACGGCGACGTGATGCTGTTCAAGTTCAACGTTTAGGGGGGCACCTCCGAAGCTGTTCTCGGGCTTACTCCGAGGGCTGTTCCTCCACCCATATTCGCCTCGAAGACCTCATGGTGAGCCTGTCGAACCACGAGGTCGGGGCACGCCGAAAGCTGAGTGCCACGACCTCGCCCTTCGACGGGCTCAGGATGAGGTCTACTTGGGGTTCGGCCATCTCCATGGGCGCATGCAAAATGCCCCATTCGTCCTGCCAGATCGCCTCGTCCTCCAGCCAGACGAACAGGCCGCGCAGGTCGCATTGGGTCAGCGCCAGGCTGGCCCGGAACAGCGCCAGGTCGGGATCGGTGACTGATGTCTCCTCGTCCCGGCCGACACGCAGGGCGGCGCGGATATGCCCGCCCTCCCGCCACATGCGGATGAGCGCCGAATCGGGGAGAACCTCGGCTGTGTCGGCGACCTGTCGGTAATTTTCCCGCATGGCGGCACCAATGGATTGCCATGCCAGCCTGGACATTTGTGGTTAAGCGGCGGAAAAGCCCGTTGCCCGGGCCATTGCGTATGAATTGTTCGAGTTCTGCGTGTTCCCCCGCATCCGGCGCCGCCGCTTTCCCGGTCAACATATCTTAGAAATCCGGAAAAATGGCCGAGTAATTCGGATTGCTTCACCGGGGCCAGGCGCTAAGCATAGGGCCAATGCGGCTGGAGGAGCCGCTGGCCGCAAGGCCCTGTTCGGAGCATTTCATGGCAAACCCCAAGATCACCTTCATCGGCGCGGGCTCGTCGGTGTTCATGAAGAACATTGTCGGCGACATCCTGCAACGCCCGGCCCTGGCCGGCGCGGAAATCCGCCTGATGGACATCAATCCGACGCGGCTGGAAGAAAGCGCCGTCATTGCCGGCAAGCTGATTTCCACCCTGGGCGTTGCCGCAACGGTGAAAACCTTCGACAACCAGCGCCAGGCGCTGGACGGCACCGATTTCGTCGTCGTCTGCTTCCAGATCGGCGGCTACGAGCCCTCGACCGTGATCGATTTCGACGTGCCGAAAAAGTACAATCTGCGCCAGACCATCGCCGATACGCTGGGCGTGGGCGGCATCATGCGCGGCCTGCGCACCGTGCCGCATCTGTGGAGCATCTGCGAGGACATGCTGGAGGTCGCCCCCCGGGCGATCATGCTGCAATATGTCAATCCCATGGCCATCAATACCTGGGCCATTGCCGAGAAATATCCGACCATCCGGCAGGTCGGTCTCTGCCATTCGGTGCAGGGCACGGCCCATGAACTGGCCAACGATCTGGGCATTGCCTACGAGGATATCCGCTACCGCTCGGCCGGCATCAACCACATGGCCTTCTTCCTCAATTTCGAACAGCGCCAGCCGGACGGCTCCTATCGCGATCTCTATCCCGAGCTGCACCGCGCCTATCGCGAAGGCCGCGCGCCCAAGCCGGGCTGGAACCCGCGCTGCCCCAACAAGGTGCGCTACGAGATGATGACGCGGCTGGGCTATTTCGTCACCGAAAGCTCCGAGCATTTCGCCGAATATACGCCCTATTTCATCAAGGAGGGCCGCGAGGACCTGATCGAGAAATACGGCATTCCGCTGGACGAATATCCCAAGCGCTGCATCGAGCAGATCGCCTCCTGGAAGCGCACCAGCGAGGAATATCGCAATGCCGACCGCATCGAGGTCAAGGCGTCCAGGGAATATGCCAGCTCCATCGTCAATTCGGTCTGGACCGGCGAGCCTTCGGTGATCTACGGCAACCTGCGCAACAATGGCGTCATCACCAGCCTGCCCGACGCGGCGGCGGTGGAAGTGCCGTGCCTGGTCGACGACAATGGCCTGCAACCCACCTATATCGGTGACTTGCCGCCCCAGCTCACCGCGCTGATGCGCACCAATATCAATGTGCAGGAACTCACCGTGCGGGCCCTGGTCGAGGAAAAGCGCGAGCATATCTACCACGCCGCCATGATGGACCCGCATACGGCGGCCGAGCTGGACCTGGACCAGATCTGGAGCCTGGTGGACGACCTCATCGCCGCTCATGGCGCCATGCTGCCGGAATGGGCGCGTGGCACGCAAACGGCGCAGGTGGCCTAAGACCCACGCCCTTGCCGACACAGAAACCACCCGGCGGCGGCCGGGTGGTTTTTTGCCTTGGCGGGGTGGGAGCAGCTTTTGGGGCGATCATCCGCTTGCCGCCGCAAAGGCGTCGAGTTGACGGACAGTCCGGCACGCCGTAACAATCGGCCCATGATGATGGAAAACGGCATGATCGTAGTAGGTGCGCGCATGGGCATGGCAGAATAGCTGCCGGGCGAAAGCACCCATGCGCGGAGAAATGAGCCCCTCATAGGGGCTTTTTTATTGCCTCGTCCTCCACACATGAATTGGCTTTGATCATGCCCGGGTCATCCGCATCTCCTCGCCTCTCCACGTTGATCCTTCTGTCGGCACTCGCGATCCTGCCGATCAACGTCTTCCTTCCGTCCCTGCCCCAAATGGCCGACGAATTTGGCGTCGATTATGGACTGATGGGGCTTTCGCTGGCGGCCTATGCAATTGTGTCGGCATGCCTTCAGCTAATTGTGGGCCCGCTTTCGGACCGGTTTGGCCGCCGGCCCGTGATCCTTGGGGCGCTGGCGATATTCATCGCGGCGACCATAGGGTGCGCCGTGGCGCAGGATGCATGGACCTTTCTGGCCTGCCGCATGGCGCAGGCCGTCATCGCTCCAACCTATGGCGTGTCGCTGGCTGCGGTCCGTAACTCGACCAGCCGGGAACAGGCCGCAGGCAAGTTCGGCTATATCGCCATGGCATGGGCTATTGCACCCATGCTCGGCCCCACCTTGGGCGGTCTGATCGATCAGCTATTCGGCTGGAGGGCGACCTTCTCTGTTCTGGCGCTCCTGGGGGCGGCGGTTCTCGCCTTGTGTTGGACCGATCTGCGCGAAACGAACACGGCGCGGTCGAAGACCATGCGGGAGCAGTACAAGGCCTATCCCGAACTGCTGGGCTCCGGCCGGTTCCTGGCCTATTGCTTGTGCATGGCCTTTTCGGTTGGCGCCTTCTATGCCTTCCTGGCGGGTGCTCCGCTGACCGCCTCGGCCTTTGGTCTTTCGCCCGCGGTTCTCGGTCTCTATATGGGCTCCATTACCGGCGGCTTCATGCTCGGCAGTTTTCTGGCCGGGAGGCTCGCCGGCAATTTTCCGGAAGCCACCCTGCTGATTGCGGGAAGGGGCGTCGCCTGTGCCGGTCTCTTGCTCGGTATTGCCTTGCACTTTGCCGGCGTCGAGCATGTCGTGGCGGTGTTCGGGCCATGCCTTTTCGTCGGATTGTCGAACGGGTTGACGCAGCCCAGCGCCAACGCAGCGGCAATTTCGGTTCGCCCGGGGCAGACGGGAAGCGCCGCAGGCCTCGCCGGCGCGATCACCGTCGCCGGCGCGTCCATCATGGCCGCAATCGCAGGCGCCGTTTTGACGGAAGGCAACGCGCGGCCTGGCCTGCTCATGGTGATGCTGACCTCAGCGATTGCCGCCCTGGGTGCAGCCCTAGCTGCGCGCCATCTCGAAAATGGGAGGCTCGCCAGGACATAGGAGAATGTGCCGTGCCTTCTGCAATGGGCTCGCCTTCTGACCGACGGTTTCGGCATGGCAGGCTGTCATTCCGCTTGCATCCGGGATCTGGAGCCGCTGGACCTGGCCGGATCGATCAGGTCCCAAGGGTTGCCGTACAGGTCCTCGAATACGGCAACCGTCCCGTAGGGCTCCTGTCTTGGCTGCTCGCGGAACGCCACGCCCGCGGCCAGGTAGCGGGCATGGTCGCGGACGAAATCGTCCGTTTCGAGGAAGAGGAAGACCCGGCCGCCGGCCTGTCGTCCAATGGCGGCGGTCTGTTCCTCCCCGACGGCCTTGGCAAGAAGCAGCGATGCCTGGCTGCCTTCCGGGCCGACGACGACCCAGCGCTTCTCGTTCGACAATCTCGTGTCCTCCCTGAGCGCGAAGCCGAGCTTGCCGACGTAGAAGGCGATCGCCTCGTCGTAATCGCGCACCAGCAGCGATACGAGGGACAATCGGCGGTGTGCAATTGTCTCGTGCAGCGTCATTGGGGATCGACGCGGCTTTGGGCGGCTGCGTGCCGGATAAGGTCGTGGAGCAGTCCGGGCATCGCTTTGGTTGGCTGCAACAGGGGATCGTCGGAGCGCAGGTCCAGATAGATATCGATACAGGCCTCGATGGCCTTCCTGACGGACGAGGCATCGTGCTGGGCCATGGTTGCGGCCAGTTTTCCGTGCTCGTCCAGGCGAAGGGCCTCCAGTCGCCTGACGCCCCGCTGGTTCTTGCCGGCGCGGCGATAGAATAGCGGCCCCAGAACCTGTTCGCGGAAGAAGCCGAGCATGCCGATCGCTTCGTAGAGTTCGCCGCGAGCAAGCTTGGTGGCCGCATAATGCAGCCAGATCCAGGCCCGCGCCTCGAACCATTCCGAGGGCAGGTTGGGCCATGCGACATCTCCGGCCTGGATACGGGCTTCGATCTCCGCCCGGTCCCTGGCAAACAGGACTGCGCGCCGTTCGATCTGGTGATCGAGATCGGACATAAGGACGAATTTCAGATCGACGTGCAGAAGCGGCGGACCATAAAGGCAGATCAGCAGGCGCGGTTCCCCGACATGCTCGCCGGTAAAGGCGGTGATAAAATCGGGCAAGGCGCTGGCGAAAGCCAGTCGCGTCGCCATGACGTCGGCATAGCTTTCGTCATTGACGATGATGACGAAATCCAGGTCCGAATGTTCGTCCAGGCCGCCATGAATATATGAGCCACCGATCAGAAGCGCGCTGAATCGCGTGTCGGACGCCACCGCATTGCGGACGCGCTCCAGGACGGTGGCATGAGCTTGAGGAAGATTGCTGGGCATTTGATTCTCCTGGCCAGCACCTTAGAATAGAACAGACGGCGTGCCTGTCGCAACTGGTCCATGCCGGTTGACAGCCGTGATGAGGCCGCTTGCCGGCCTTACCCCTTCCGCATCTCGCAAAAAACTTATCCCCGCCCCCTGTGCCCGCCTTTATGCTCCGTCCATCCCCGCCGTCACGCGGCCCCCACGCAGGGTCGGGCG
>NZ_LVVY01000075.1 GCF_001650025.1 Devosia elaeis
TAAGACTGAAACCGGACCACCCTATGGGGTCAGGCCACATGCACGGCGCATCAGTTCGGCCACGACCGGTGTGATGCCGGCGCGCTTGGCGATGTCCATGGTAGCCAGGGGGTCGCGAAGGTCTGCCAACTGGTAGAGCGGTAGTCCCGAACCCTTATGGGCGAGAAGAACCTGCATCGGCACACGGGGCTGAACGATGCATCCGTCCTCGGCGACCGCCACCAATGCGCGTAGAGGGTGGCCCTCGGGCACCCGCGAAGGGTCGCCGTCACGATGGAAAATGACGGGGACGACGCGATGCGGGTTGGGCATGATGCTCTTCCAGACCTGGAATGTGGCGAGCGCTTCGCTGGCGATATCGGGGCGGGCGGATGCGGGCACGAGCACCAGGCAATGGGATTCCATCGCCGCCACGCGATCAGGAATATTGAGCATGTCGATCACATAGCCCAGACGGTTCAGGCTTGCTGCGGAGGTGTCGTAAACGACGGTTTCGTCCTTATGCTTGGCAAGCCGGCGGAGCGCGGTATCGAGATCCTCATGCACCTCGATGTCGGCCACAGGGTTGTGGACCACCTCTTCGGTGGCGGCGAGCTTGATACGGTTCACCTTTCCGTAGGCTCCCAGGATGTCCTGACGGTCATTCTCGAAGATTTTGAGTGTACGGCCCGCGCGGACGGCCGCATCGATGATCAATGTTGCGGTCCAGGTCTTGGAGGTACCTCCCGAAATCTGGGAGACAATAACCAGTCCCGGTGCAAGGTCGATCTGATTGGGCAGGGGAAAGTGGAGGGCATCCATATTGTTGATCCTTGAGTCGGTTGGAGACCAGGTCGGTCCCTGCTCGAAAGATCGGCGTACAGGGGTGATGGCGCGACAGGCCCAATCCCGGATTTGCTTGCTAGGACCTGATTTTTTCATGGCCGTTGATCTGGCCTAAGGCGCGTCGTCGGCGACGAGACGTTTGCGTGCCGCGCGCGCTTGAATAGAGCGAGATACGTCCTGCAATCCCTTATCGCACGGCTTGTCGGATCCGGCCGGGACGGCAAAAATGGGCGTGGCCGCGGTTGCGGCAGGCGGATTTTCGGCGGTGTTGATCTCTTTGAGTGAAGCCTTGCCGGAATGGCTGCGGCCTGCGGGCTTCAAAGCCGGGATAGCGTCCCCGAGCATCTTGCGGTCCCGATGATGATAGACGCGCAACTTTTCGGTCACCTCGATCGGATCCGAAGACGATTGTCCACGTACGTCGATAAGCACGGTCGCAATGTACTTGAAGGGGACGCCATCCGCGCGCAGGGCCCGGATTTCCGCATAGAGGGCTCTGACATGGTGGGCCAGGGGCCTGATACCAGCTGCGCTGGCCCGTTCGAGTGTCGCGCGCTCGCGAAAATGCTCGTGGGTAATCAAGGTTGGTGCCTCGAATGAAACGAGCCGACAGGGTGCAACTCTCGGGTCCGACGCGCTACTTGGCCAATGCCGGATTTGGTGGTGGCAACATGGCACGACGCTAAATCTTACCTTAACCCGTCAGGGCTAGACACTGGACCGAAGCGGTTGAGAGATTCATGAATCAGTGGTCGGCCTACCTCGTGGCAAGCGTAATGTCAGAGCAGGCGGGGCGCCCTGATGTCGTTCTGGACGTACCTCCGGACTTGCTGGAAAAACAGCGCATGCCGGTATTGAGGCGCTATCTCTCCGAGACACAGGCGCAAGACGTTGAAGATAGGGTTATGACATGCCTGGCCATGGGCTCGTCGCTTCTGGTCAAGAGAGTGGCGCTCAAGTTCATCAGACCCTCGGAGTTGTCCACGACCCACTTGACGACGTCTGCGGCCAGGGTCGACTTTGCCCAAAACCGTCCGATTGTCAGCGTCCAATATCGGCCTAGGTTGGGCAAATCGGGCAGATCAGGCCGCCCCGACCGGACGAGCGCGAAAGGCCAATTGATTGGGGCAATAGCCATGACCGTGGCAAGGCTCGATATGGCCTGGAGCATGGCGCCAGAGCAATTCGAACAGGATGCATTTCTGGCGATCGAGAGAAGACTGGAAGGAGTTCTTGGCACGGTCGCTTCACTCTTCAACATCAATGCGAGCCACTACCGGGCTTCGGCTACGCCCATTGCCGATTACTGCCGAAATCAGGGTCCGGCCCTGCTCGCTGCCCATTACAGGCGGGAGATTTCGGACCTGAACCGTCTCTATGCCGCAGAAGTGGGCAGACGTGGCTTGGAATGGGCCATGGGGGACGAATGGCGGATGTTGCAGGGATTGGTTCATCTTTCATCCGCTCTCGAAACCCAGCGCACGGGCGAGACTTCAAGAACGGACAGCCTGTCCCGCTTTGCGCGCCGGAATGGCACGACAATCGAAAAACTCGAGGGGACTCCGCCACGCATGCACAAGTCGGTCCGCGATAACCTTGTCCTGGAAAGCTGGCGCAACATCGTCAATCCGAGCTTGCTGCTTAAGGCAAGTATGCGTTTCGGTCTGGAAGCGGTTGAGATATTTCCCTCTCGGCAATATCTCTTGCCTCTCTTGCGGGCGGCTGCGGCCGCGGGGCAACTTGCCCTACGCAAGCAGACCGTCACGATCGATACCCTTCTCCTTGCGGGGGGTATTACCGCCTTGTTCGAAAACGCGCCAGTTCGAGATCGGCTGGATGACGATCTGGAGCGAATGTCGTCCTATGTCAGGACTGTTTTTCTATCCGGATTGGACGGGCGAGCGCCGTTTGCAAATGCCTCAAATGTGCTGCACCCGTCTCCGGGCGAACCGGCCCTGTTCGAGCCTCGGCCTGGGGGCGGAAACATCAACATCTCCTGACGCGTCCCGGCGCATCCCGTGTCGTCAATTCCTCAATCTGACCTGTCCGCTCCCAGGGCGCACTCCAGATAGAGGGAAATGTTCCGCGCCGCTTGACAGGAAAGCCCGCATGACTGCCGGGATGTCGATGCGTGAGCGCTCGGAGTCATGGATTCTCAGCCGGTGCGCCGGACGGGGATCGATGGCTTCAGCCCCGCCCGCGCCCGCGGACATATTCGGCCATGGCGGCCAATTGCGCCTGTTCGGCTTGGAAGACGTTTCTGAATGCGGCTAGAACCTTGGCCTCGCTGGCCTGCAGGCCGCTTTCGATGTCGATCACTTCCGCGATCTCCTGGCCCAGCCGGGCCTTTCGCGCCTCGAGCGCGGAATCGAGGTCGGTTGGCGGCACCAGGCCGGCGAAGCGAACCAATAGGCGGAGATGCTGCCCCTCGGGCACTTGCCGGAGCAGGGCGCGCGCCAATTGCGGCGCGAGTTTGCGGCCGGCCGGGGTCGGGGAATAGACGATCTTTGCCGGGCGCCCGTCCTGGGGCAGGCGATGGGGGGACACAGCCCCCCGCGCCTCGAGCCTGCGCAGGGAATCGTAGATCGTCGCCTGGCTAGCCTTGAACGCGAAGCGCAGGCTTCCCGCACGGCTCGCTTTGAAAATATCGTACCCGCTTGCCGGCGATTCGATGACGAAGGCCAGGCAAGCAAGGTCGGTGGCCGGGCTTTTCATCGCGCCGGATCGGTTTCCGGTGCCACCGGATGGGCCTCGACATCGTCGGGCGCCCGGGGCAGGAACCGCCGCGTGAAGCCGCTGAACGCGTCGATATAGGTGAGCAATACCGGCACCACCACCAGTGTCAGGGCGGTCGAGCTGATCAGCCCGCCGATCACCGCATGGGCCATCGGGGCGTTCTCGCCGCTGCCCGCATGCAGGTTCAGCGCCAGCGGCAGCATGCCGAAGATCATGGCCAGCGTGGTCATGATGATCGGGCGGAAGCGGGTGGCGCCGGCTTCGACCAGCGCGTCATAGAGATTCCAGCCTTCGCGCACATGCTGATTGGCATTGTCCACCAGCAGGATGGCGTTCTTCACCACCAGGCCCATCAGCATGATGAAGCCGATGGCGGAGAACATGTTGAGCGTCGAGCCGCCCACCAGCAGGCCGCCCATCACCCCGATCAGGGCCAGCGGCAGCGAACCCATGATGGCGATCGGCTGCAGGAAACTGCCGAACTGGCTGGCCAGAACCAGGTAGATGAAGATCACCGCCAGAAGCAGGGCCGAACCCACGGCGCCCATGGTGTCGGCGATCTGCTCGACATCGCCGCCAAAGGAGCTGCGATAGCCCGTAGGGAAGTCGATATTGTCCACCGCCTGCTGCAATTGGGGCGTGATGGCGCCGAGCTCGACCCCTTCGAGGAAGGCCTCCACGGTAACGCCTCGCTGCAAATCCTGGCGGTTGATCGTGGCCGGGCCGGTGCTCTCGACTACTTCGGCCACCTGGCTCAGGGTGATCATCTGGTTCGACCCCGTCGCGCCGGACTGCGCAATCGGCAGGCTGCCAATGGCGTCGACATCGTTGCGCAGGGATTCGGGCAGGCGCACGACCACCGAATAGACTTGGCCGTTCTGCGCGGTCCAGTCGGCCACCTCTTCGCCGCTGATCAGCGGTCCGAGCGTTGCCGCGATCTGACCCATGGAGACGCCCAGATTGTCGGCGAGATCGCGGTTGATGCGGATGCCAACGACCGGCTGCGCTTCGTCGATGCTCGAGCTGATATTGATCAGCCCCGGAATCCGCGCCAGCTCGGCTTCGAGCTGGTCGGACAGCCGGCTCAGGACTGAGAAGCTGTCTCCATAGAGCGTGATGGAAACCGGTGCGCTGGCTCCACCCAGACCCGATGCGGACGAAACCTGGAAATTGGCACCTGGTATCGCCTGCAAGGCTTGGCGGATGACAGGCATGAATTCCTCGGGCGTCACATCGCGATTGGCCTTGTCCACCATGGTCACCGTCATGCTGCCGGAATTGGCGCCGGAAGCGGCAAGGCCGCCGGCCACGGTGGAATAGGTGCGGTCCACGACGGGATAGGTGCGGATGATGTTTTCCGCCTGACGCAGCTTGGCCGCCGTCGCCTCCTTCGAGGAGCCGGCCGGTGTCTCCACCGAAACGGTGAAAATGCCGTTATCGGTGACCGGAATGAATTCGACGCCCACCCGCCCGAACAGGAAGAAGGATCCCACGAAGGAGAGCAGGGCGATGCACAGTACCGTCTTGCGGTACTTCAATGCCCAGCGGATGAGGCCGCGATAGCCCTGAGTGATCCATTCGAACAGACGGTCGAATTGCTGGACGGCGCGACCGATCGGCCCGCGCTTGGCACCCGGATGGGCCGCCGGATCGTACCACACGCTGGACATCATCGGGTCGAGCGTAAAGGCCACGAAGAGCGAGATCAGCACCGCCACGGATACGGTGACGCCGAATTGCAGGAAGAAACGGCCCATGATGCCGTCCATGAAGGCCACTGGCAGGAATACCGCCACGATGGAGAGCGTCGTGGCCATCACGGCGAGACCGATTTCGTTGGTGCCGTCGAAAGCCGCCTGCCGATGCGATTTGCCCATATGCAGGTGTCGCGTGATGTTCTCGCGCACAACGATGGCGTCGTCGATGAGAATGCCCACGGCCAGCGACAAGGCCAGCAGCGTCATCATGTTGAGGGTGAAGCCGAGGAAATTCAACGCCACCATGGTGCCGATGATCGAAATCGGCAGGGTGAGGCCGGTAATGACTGTCGAGCGCCAGGAATTGAGGAACAGGAACACGATCACCACCGCCAGGATGGCGCCTTCGATGAGCATGTTCTGCACGGCGTGGAACGAGTCCTCCACCGGCTTGGCATTGTCGACCACCACCTCGATATGCACCTGGTCGGCCGGCAATTCATTGGCCAGCAGGTCGGCGATGGTGTGCCTGATCTGTTCGGCCACGCCTACAGTATTGGCGCCCTGGGTCTTGAGAATGTCGATGGCGAGGGCCCGTTCGCCATTGAGGATGGCGAGGCTGCTGGCTTCGCCCGTGCCGTCCACGATGGTCGCGACGTCGCGCAGGGTGACCGGTTGCCCACCCTGATTGCCCACGGTGACGTCGTAAAAATCCTGCTCGTCTTCGAGCCGGCCGAGCACCTGGATGGACTGAACGATGCTGCCCTGCGTGATGGAGCCTGCGGCGAGATCGCGATTGGCGGCCTGGAGGGCCGAGATCACGGCATTGGGGCTGATGTTGAAAGCGGTCAGCCGGTCGGGGTCGATCTCGATATTGAGCTGGCGCGGCACGCCACCCACGACGCTGGCGCTGCCCACGCCGTCGATATTGGAGATGCGCTTGACGATGACGTCTTCGGTGAGGGCAGTCAGGTCGCGTTCGGACAAAGTATCCGAGCTCACCGCCAGAGACATCAACGGCAGGGCGCTGGGATCGAAGCGCAGGATCAGCGGATCGTTGGCGCCCGAGGGAAGCGAGGCGCGGATTGGATCGATCTTGTCGCGCACGTCCTGGAGCTTCTGCTGGGAATTGGCTTCGAGGTTGAAGATCATCAGCACCATCGCCTGGCCGGACTGGGCCGTGGACTGGATGGTATCCAGGCCGGCAATGGTATTGACCGCTTCCTCGATCGGCTCGACCACGTCGGCTTCCACTGCCTCCGGAGAGGCGCCGGGATAGCTGAGGACGACGGCGACCACGGGGAAATCGACGTCCGGCAATTGCTCGACCGGCAGGCGCTGGTACGAATAGATGCCGAAGACCATGATCGCGATCATGACCATGGTAGCGAAAACCGGATGGTTGACGCTGATGCGTGTGAGGAACATGGATTACCCTTCCACGAGCGTATAGGCGTCGCCGGCATCGAGGTCCGGCAGCGGCGCGGAGACGATGACGTCACCATTGGCAATGCCGGTGACCTCGACCATGCGGCCACGATTCCATTCGCGCGCCGGTTCGACGGCCTGGCGCACCAGGGTGTCATCGACCAGCTTCAGCACGAAGCGGCCTTCCGCGTCCTCGCGCAGGGCGGAAGCGGGCACCGCCAGGGCATCGTTCTGCTCGGACACGACGATATAGCCGGTGGCGAACATGCCGCCGCGCAGGGCGCCTTCGGGATTGTCCAGCGCAATATAGATGGGCACGGTGCGGGTGCCGCTCACCGCGACCGGGTTGACCCGGCTCACCTCGCCGGTGAATTCCCGGCCGTCCAGACCGGTCACGCTGACGGTGACGGACTGACCGGCGGCGACGCGGGCGCTCGAATTGACCGAGGCGGCCGCCTCGAACTCCATCTGTTCGAGATTGACGATGTTGAAAAGGGGCGTGCCGGCCTGGATCGTCTGGCCCGGATCGACCGAGCGCGAGGCGACGATGCCGGTGAGCGGGGCTTTCACCGTGGCGTTGGCCAGGGCGAGCTCGGCGCTCGCCACGGCGCTGTCCAGGGCCGCAAGGTTGGCTTCCAGCGCTTCGGTCGAAGAGCGGGCCTGTTCCAGGGCCGAGGGGCTCGCCAGGCCCTGGCGCGCGAGTTCCTCGGTGCGTTCGAGCTGCTGGCGCGAGGAAACGAGCTGCGCCCGCGTAGCGTCAGCCGTGGCACGCTGCTGGTTGAGCTGCAATTCGAGCGGGGCGCGATCGATCTGCGCCAGGACATCGCCTTCATTGACCGCATCGCCCGGCCGCACCATGACGGCCATGACCCTGCCGGAGGCCTGGGAGGCCACGTCGGCCTGATGCCCCGGCACCAGGGTTCCGGTCACCTTGACCGTTTCGCGCAAGGTCTCCGGCGCGATCGTTGTGGTCTCAGACTGGCGGATCTGCTTGGCCACGGCCGCGGTCTCGGCGACTTCCTCCACGGGTTCGGGGGCAGGGCGCAGGAAAACCATCGCGGCCACACCCACCGCGATGATCGCCAGAATGATCCAGGGCCAGATTCGGCGCCTGGGCTTCAGACCCTGGGCGATCCGCTGGGCATTGTCTTTCTCGCGGCGGCTTTGGGCCCATTCCGGCTTTGCGTGTGCCTCGCTCATTGGCGATCCTCTTGTAGTGCTTCCTCATCGCGAAGGGTTTTGGACCAGTCGCGTAGAATGATTGCCGATTTTTCAAAAAAGCTGGTCAGGTCGTCCGCGCGGCCGGCCGCGGCAGGGTCCTCGGCCCGCATCCCCGATACATGCCGACCCAGCGACTGGCCGTGGCGGGCAAAGCGGTCCGCAAGGTCTTCGAGCATGGCGAAAAACGGCATGGCCGCCAGCTCATAATAATCCCGCCGATTGTCGGCATGCGCAGTAAGCCTGATAACGCCCCGCCGGAGCAGCAGCCGTGCATTGGTGCTCACGCTGGCCCGGCTGACGCCGAGTCGCTCGCTGATCTCCGCCAGGCTGAGTTCACGCCCCTCCACGAGCAGCAGACCGACTATGCGGCCGGATATGCGGGAGTCCCCGCCCTCCTGCGAGATCAGTCCCAATTCGTCCACGAAGCGATCGACGGCCGACATCTGCTCTTCCTTTGGCGTTCAGTACATACTGAATGAACAATACGCAGTAAACAGTCTGGATGCGCCGCGGCGGCGGCCATCGTGTCGCAGGGCAGGCCAAAAGAAAAGCGACTTTCGACGACGCGCGATTGGAGCTTTCCACAGTCCGAAAGGCCGCCCCCCGGCTTTCCTGCCCGATTCCCTGGCGGGGCTTGACAGCATCATGCAATCGATTTCATCATCTATGGGATCGGTCCCACAAGAGGCCGGTGGGAGGAACCAGGCGGGATGGTGACCATTACCGACGTATCCAGGCGCGCAGGCGTGTCTCGCTCCACCGTATCGCGGGTAGTGGCGGGCAATGGATATGTCTCGGAAGCCAACCGCAAGGCCATCGAAGCTGCCATTGCCGAACTGGGATACCGTCCCAACACGCTGGCCCAGGCGCTGCGCTCCAATCGGTCCAATGTCATCGGCGCTGTCTTCGTCGACGTCGGCACACCCTATTTCGCCAATATGATCTATGGCCTGCAGCGCGCCGCGCGCCCCGCCGGCAAGGCGCTGATGGTCTCGTCGGGCTATGCGGATCAGGACGAGGAAGCGCGCGCGGTCATCGAGCTGATCGACCGCTCCTGCGATGGCATCATCGTCTATCTCGAACGTCCCATGCGGGCCGATGTCGTGGAAATGCTGCGCCGCTCCCAGATTCCCGTAGTTTCCATCGGCCATAAACCGAGCCCCGTGTCGCGCGGCCAGGTCATTCTCGACAATTTCGGCGGCGCCCGAGCCGCCATGCGCCATTTGCTCGAACAGGGTCACCGGCGCATCGTGCATCTCTCCGGGCAGGCCGATTTCGGCGACACCATCGCCCGCCGCGACGGTATGGTTGCCGCCTTGAACGAGTTCGGCATGAACATGGATGATCTCCATATCGTAGGCGGCGAGTTTCATCAGGAGTTCGGCTACAGCGCCACGCTCGACCTGCTGAATGAAAGGCGCGATTTCACCGCCGTCTTCGCCGGCGACGACGACATCGCCGCCGGCGTGCTGCTGGCCCTGCGGCAACGCGGCATACGCGTCCCCGAGGATATCTCGGTCATCGGCTTCGACGACGCCTTCCACGCCAGGCATATGTGGCCGCCGCTCACCACTGTCCGCCAGCCCATGGATGCCCTTGGCGACGCCGCGGCTCGGCTGCTGCTGGAACTGCTGGCGCGGCCCGATTCCGGCCCTCTGGAAGCGCGCATTGATACCGAATTGGTCGTGCGGTCCAGCGTCGCCGCGCCGGCCATGCAAAGGGAGGACGCCTGAAAGACCTTGGGGCCCTGAGGAGAGCCCCAATCAACGGCACGAGACATGACCCAAACACGAATATGGGATCGTTCTCACAGCATCCGCGAGGAGGAGACGAAAGTGGAGGAGAAACATATGAGCAATCTGAGAACCATGGCCTTGGCTACGGCCGGGCTGACCGCATTGGCATTGGCCATGCCAGCGCTGGCACAGGAGGAGGTGATCCTGCGCCTCCTGCCGCATCACACCGATGCGATGACCGAGAACTACAATCCCAATAATCCCACCGGCCCCCAGCAGCGCATGCGCGACTTCGCCTATGAGCCGCTCTGGATCGACAATCTCTGGCATCCCGGGGAGAACGAAGCGGCCTTGGCCGAAAGTTTCGAGATCGCCGAGGACATGCTCTCGATCACCTACAAGCTGCGCCAGGGCGTCAAGTGGAGCGACGGCGAGGATTTTAACGCCGACGACGTCGTCTTCAGCTTCGACTATGCCAAGGCGCACCCGGACTATCCGATGGGTGTCGACGTCTATAACGGCGAAACCGGCAACGTGGTCAGCGCCGAAAAGATCGATGACCATACCGTCAGGTTCACGCTCAACGAGCCCGATGCGCTGGTCCGTTATGGCTTGGGTGGCCTGTATCCTCTGCCCGAACACATCTGGAAGGATGTCGAGGATCCCAAGAATTTCGCCAATACCAATCCGGTGGCTACCGGGCCCTGGACCGAAGTGCGCAATTTCTCGCGCAACGGCTTCGAACTCTGCCGCAACGAACTCAGCCGCTACAATGCCGACAACGCCATCGACTGCCTGAACTTCCCGCAGATGAACGGCAACGAGCAGACGGTTGCCGCTCTGTCCGCCGGCGATCTCGACTGGCTGGGCGACGGCCTCACCGACCCGGATGTGACCTTCCTGCCGCAATCCGAATTCAACAATTACTGGCTGCCCGCCGGCGCCGACGTCAATCTGCAGCTCAACACCACCAAGGCGCCGTTCGACAATCTCGAGTTCCGCAAGGCCATGTCGGTAGCCATCGACCGCGACACGCTGGTGGATATCGCCACTTTTGGCCTCACCACGCACACCAAGTATCCGATCGGCACCGGTGAATTGTTCAACACCTGGTACGAGCCGGAAGAGCTCGAACCCTATGCCTGGCTGATGCAATATGATCCCGACAAGGCCATGGAAATGCTCGACGAAGCGGGCTTCGTCGATGCCGATGGTGATGGCTGGCGCGACAATCCTGATGGCACCCCGATTGCCTTCGGCATTTCCATGCCTTCCGGCTGGACCGATTGGGTGAATACCGGGCAGACCGTGGCCGAGAACCTGCAGGATATCGGCATCAATGCCAGCCTCAGGACCATGGATCAGGGTGCCTGGTTCGACGCGGCGCCTCAGGGCAATTTCGACGTCTATGTCATGTGGACCAATGCCGGCCCCACGCCGCACAGCCAATACCACCCCATGTTCAACCCCCGCCTTATGGTGCCTGGCCAGATCGATTTCCAGGCCATGCACCAGTTGGCCTTGCCGGAGGCCCATGAGTTGCTGAACGCGTTCCGCGCCTCGCCCAGCCGTGAGGATCAGCAGCGGCTGCTGACCCAGGTGCACAAGCTGGTGGCCGAGAACGTGCCGGTCATCTCGCTGTTTGCGAACCCGACCTGGTACGAATATTCCACCCGCCGCTTCACCGGCTGGGTCACCGAGGAAAATCCCTTCGTGCGTCCCCAGGTCCATGACGGCACGCGTGAGCGCGTTCTGCACGCCCTGGCCCTGAAGCCGATCCAGAACTGATGGCGATTGTCCGGGGGGAGTGTTCAGCGCTTCCTCCGGACTGGTCATCCAGGATTTGGCCTGGCCCGACCGGTCGGCGCTCCGGCGCCGCGGACCAGGCTGAAGCGTCGCGGCGGGGTCTGTGTCTTCCCGGTCCCCGCCCGGCACAGGAGCAAAGCAGAGGACGAAAATGGTATTCCTGCTGAGGCGGCTCGCCTTCTACGTGGCGGCCCTGTTCGTGGCGATCACCCTCAACTTCTTCATACCCCGCCTCATGCCGGGCGATCCGTCCGCGCGCATCATCGCGTCTTTCCAGGGGCGGCTGAATGAGGCGCAGGTCGAGGCCATCCGCAAGTCCTACGGGCTCACGGGCTCGCTCTGGGAGCAATATGTCACCTATCTCGGCAGCGTGGCGCGGCTGGATTTCGGCATCTCGACGGTGCAATTCCCCGAGCCCACGGCCTCGCTGTTGTTCTACGGCGCCACCTGGACTCTGGTTCTGGTCGGGATCGCCATCTTCTTCGCCTTCATCATCGGCTCGATGATGGGCATTCACGCCGCCTGGAACCGCGGGCGCTTCTTCGACAGCGTCTTCACGCCCATCAATGTCATGCTCAATGCCTTCACACCCGCCGTGGTGGCGCTGCTGCTCTTCTATGCCTTTTCCCTGCAGCTCAAATGGTTTCCGTTGGGGCGCGCCCACGATCCGAGCCTGATGCCGGGCTTCGATCTGCAGTTCATCGGCAGCGTGCTCTACCACGCCACCCTGCCGGTGCTGTCCATTTTCCTCGTCAGTTTCGGCGGCTGGCATCTGGGCATGCGCAATGTGATGATCAATCTGCTCAACGAGGACTTCGTCATTCTCGCCCGGGCCAAAGGCCTGAGCGACCGGCGGGTCCGCTATCGCTACGTGGCCCGCAACGCCATCCTGCCGCAGATCACATCCCTGGCCCTCTCGGTCGGTTTCCTCCTGGGTGGAGCGCTGGTGACCGAGCAGGTGTTCAACTATCCGGGCCTGGGAAAATTCACCTTCACCGCCATCCAGAGCCGGGATTTCTCCTTCATCCAGGGCCAGTTGCTGCTGCTCACCATGTCGGTGCTGGTGGCCAATCTGTTGTCCGACATCGCCAATGTCATTCTCGATCCGCGGCTGAGAAAGGGCTGACCCATGAGCGACATCATCCAAGCCAAGCCTTTCAGCCTGACCGAGGCGCTCGACCGCGAAGCCATGGCCTCGATGGCGCCGAGCCAGGCCGAGCTGATGGAAGAATTACGCGTCAAGCCCAAGCCGGGCTGGACCAGCCGACTGCCCCCCAGCCTGGCGGCCTTCGTCACCAATCCCAAGGGTATGGCCGGCGTCGTCATCCTTTTGGCGCTGGTACTGTTCTCGGTCTTCGGGCCGATGATGTCGGACTACAATCCCAATCGCCGGGCCGGAAAACCGCATGTGGCACCGGGCTATGAGCATGTCCTGGGCACGACCCGCATGGGCAAGGACGTCTTCACCCAGCTCGCCTATGGCGGTCGCATCAGCCTGACCGTCGGCTTCGGTGCGGGGATCGCCGCTGCGCTGATCGGCCTCGCCATCGGCATTTCCGCTGGCTATTTCGGCGGCCGCGTCGACGATGTGCTGACCTTTTTCGTCAATGTCATCCTTGTGCTGCCGGGCTTGCCGCTCATTATCGTCATCGCCACGCTGGTGGAGCAGGCCAGCCCCCTTGTCATTGGCGTGGTGCTGGCGCTGACTGGCTGGGGCTGGCCGGCGCGCACGATCCGAACCCAGACCCTGACCTTGCGCACCCGGGAATTCGTGCTTTCCGCCGAACTGATGGGCGAAAGGAAGTGGCGCATCGTTCTCAAGGAAATCTTCCCCAATATGCTGAGCTTCTTCGTCGGTGGCCTGGTGCTCGGCACTATCGCGGCCATCCTCGCCGAAGCAGCGCTGGAATTCATCGGCCTGGGCGATCCCAATGCGGTCACCTGGGGTACGATGCTGTTCTGGGCGCAGAGCAATATGGCGCTGCAAAGCGGCGCCTGGTGGGAGATCTGGCCGCCGGCCTTCGCCATCATGGTGACGGGCGCCGCGCTGGTCCTGGTCAATTTCGCGGTCGACGAAATCACCAATCCGCAATTGAAGGCCGGCCGCAAGATCAGCCTGATCCGCAAATTCCTCAAGCGTCGGGGGAGAAGCGCCGATGTCTTCTGATCGCGCCATGATCGAGGTGCGCAACCTCACCGTCGATTATATCGGCGAAAACTCCGTCGCCCGTGCCGTCAACGGCATCGACTTCGATATCAGGGAGGGCGAGGCCTTCGGGCTCGCCGGAGAAAGCGGCTGCGGCAAGTCCACCGTGGCCTTCGCGCTGGCGCGGCTCACCCGGCTGCCCGGCCTGGTCTCGGGCGGCCAGGTCCGCCTCAATGGCGAGGACGTGCTCAATTTCGACAAGGCGCGCCTCAAGGCCTATCGCTGGAACGAGGTCAGCTTCGTTTTCCAATCGGCGATGAATGCGCTCAACCCGGTCATCCCGGTCTCCGAGCAGATCATGGACGTGATCCAGACGCATAAGCCCGAATTGGGCCAGCAGGGGGCGCGTGAACGCGCTGTGGAATTGTTCGAGCTGGTCGGCATCCCGCCCCGGCGTCTCGATGATTTTCCCCACCAGTTTTCCGGGGGCATGCGCCAGCGCATCTGTATCGCCATTGCCCTGGCGCTCAATCCCAAACTCATCATCATGGACGAGCCGACCACGGCGCTGGATGTCGTGGTGCAACGGGACATCATCGAGCAGATCGTCGAGCTCAAAAGCCGGCTGGGCTTTTCGGTCTTGTTCATCACCCACGACCTTGGCCTGATGATCGAGTTCTGCGACCGCATCGGCGTCATGTATTCGGGGGAATTGGTGGAGGTGGCGCCGGCCGAATCCATCCTCACCAATCCCCAGCACCCCTATACCCGCGCCCTGGGCAACAGCTTCCCGCCCTTGACCGGCCCGCGCGTCCGCCTCGAAGGCATTGCCGGCACGCCGCCCGACCTGCGCGCCCTGCCGCAAGGCTGCCGCTTTGCGCCGCGCTGTCCCCACGCCATGGACCAGTGCCGCGTCCAGCCCCCCGAATTGCGTTATTATCCTCAACATCGAAGCGAGGCCGCATGTCACTTGCTGAACTAGACGCCCCCGCCGTGCGACAGGCCAACGACGCGCCGGTGATCGAGATGGACAATGTCGATAAGGAATTCGTGCTGGGCGGCGCTTTCCTCAACCAGACCTTTCTCAAGGCGCTGTCGGGCATAACGCTGAAGCTGGTGCGGGGCAGGGCGCTCGCACTGGTCGGCGAATCCGGTTCGGGCAAGTCCACCTGTGCCCGCATGATCGCCGGCGCCTACGAGCCGACCGGCGGCGCCATTCGTTTTCAGGGCGACGACATTGCCCATTTCCGCGGGCCCCGCCTCCAGCGCTATCGTTCCGAAGTGCAGATGGTGTTCCAGGATCCCTTCGGCTCGCTCAACCCGACCCAGTCGATCGGTTACCACCTCGAGCGGCCTTTGCGCCTGCATCGTCCTGATCTCAGGGGCCGCGAGATCCAAGCCGAGATGCTGGCCCTTCTGGAAGGGGTCGGCCTCCGCCCGGCTGCCGATTATCTCAAGCGCCGCCCGCATGAATTGTCCGGCGGCCAGCGCCAGCGCGTTGCCATTGCCCGTGCGCTTTCGGTGCGGCCGCAGGTGCTGCTGGCCGACGAACCGACCTCCATGCTCGACGTTTCCGTCCGCCTCGGCATTCTCAACCTGCTCGAGGATCTCAAGCAGCAGCGCAATCTCGCCGCCCTCTATATCACGCATGACATTGCCACGGCCCGCTATTTCGCCGAGGACACGGCGGTGATGTATGCCGGCCATCTGGTGGAACAGGGCCCGAGCCAGGAGATCACCGACAATCCCCGCCACCCCTACACACGGCTCCTCATCGATTCCGTGCCTAATCCCAGCCGCAAGATCGCCACGGCTCATAAGCGCCGGGCGGCGGACATCCCGCTCTGGACCCGCCAGAGCCGTGGCTGCCCCTTCGTATCGCGCTGCCCGCGAGCCCTGCCAATTTGCTCGGAGACCATGCCGGGGCCGACGCCGCTGGGGGCGGGGCATTTCGTGCGCTGCCACAACCTTTAGGACTCCCCCGGCCGCCGAACTGCGCTATGACCGATAGCGGCCGCTCGCGGGGCGCGGTGGCCGCCAGACAGGGAGGCGCGGAGTGCACTTCTTCATCACCGGCACGGCCGGCTTCATCGGCTTCCATCTGGCGCGCCGCCTGCTCGCCGACGGTCATGCGGTGACGGGCTATGACGGCGTCACCGACTATTACGATCCGGCGCTCAAGCGCGCCCGCCTGGCCGAGCTTGCCGCCTTCGGCGGGTTCCGACAGGTCGAGGGGTTGCTGGAGGATGCCGCGCGCCTTGAGGCGGCGCTTCTCGACAGCGGGGCCGAAATCGTCGTGCATCTGGCCGCCCAGGCTGGTGTACGCTACAGCATCGAGGCGCCGCAGAGCTATGTCCAGTCCAACTTGGTCGGCACCGGCAATGTGCTCGAGGCGATCCGCAAGGCGAAGCCGCGCCATTTCCTTTTCGCCTCGACCAGTTCCGTCTATGGCGGCAATACCAGCATGCCCTTCGCCGAGACCGATCGGACAGACGCGCCCCTGTCTCTTTACGCCGCCACCAAGAAGGCGGGGGAGGCGATGGTCCATTCCTACGCCCACCTCTTTGCCATTCCGGCGACCTGTTTCCGCTTCTTCACGGTCTATGGTCCCTGGGGCCGGCCGGACATGGCTCTGTTCAAGTTCACCGACGCGATCCTTTCTGGCCGCGCCATCGACGTCTATGGCCACGGCCGGCTGCGGCGGGACTTCACCTATGTGGACGATCTGATCGAAGCCATTGTCCGGCTCGTCGACCGCGTGCCGGAAAGCGGCAATCCGGTGTCCGGCGATAGCCTTTCGCCGGCCGCGCCGTTCCGCATGGTCAATATTGCCGGCGGCCAGCCTACCGAACTCATGGATTTCATCCGCGCCATCGAAAGTGCGCTGGGTCGAACTGCCCAGCTCAACCTGCTCGACCGCCAGCCCGGCGAAATGGTCTCCACCCAATCCGACGTGTCTTTGTTGCGCGAGCTGATCGGCACCCTGCCGGCAACATCCATCGAAGAGGGGGTGCCCCGTTTCGTAGCCTGGTACAGGCAATATTACGGCCTGTAGGATCGCGGCCCTCCCTGGCGCCGCTTCGACGTCAACGCCCGTCGTCCTCGCAGACGACCACTTCCAGTCCGGCCTCCTTGAGGGCGGTCTTTATGCTCGCGCCGTCGGGCAGGCGGTCGGTGAACAGGCAATTGACCTTGTTGAATGGGACCACGCGCACCGCAGCGTTGCGGGTCCATTTGCTGACATCGGCGACCAGAAAGGTAGTGCGCGAATTGGCGATCAGCGTGGAGGTGGTCTGTGCTTCGCTATAGCTGAAATCGAGCACGCCCTTGGACGCATCGAGCGCGCCGGCGCCGACAATGGCGTAGGAGGCATAGAATTTCTCGAAGAAGCCGAGCGTGTCCGTACCAACCACGTCGCGGTCATTGTGGCGCAATTGGCCGCCGGTCATCAGCACTTCGATCTGCGGCGCCTCGCAGAGCATCAGCGCCACATCGATATTATTGGTGACCACGCGCAATCCGTCGTGATCGCGCAGCGCCTGCGCGACGAATTGCACCGTGCTGCCGATGCCCATGAACACGGTCGAGCCGGGCGCGATCTCGGCTGCCACCCGCCGGGCTATGCGCTGCTTGGCCAGACTGTTGAGCGCGGCGCGGGCATTGATGGAGATATTGCGTGCTTCCACGGGCGCATCGACCCCACCATGGAAGCGGCGGGCATAACCCAGGTCGCACAGGGCATTGATGTCGCGGCGGATCGTCTGGGTCGTCAGGCCATAGCGGGCGGCGAGGGCTTCGATATATTGCGCCCCCTCCGCCTCGATGAGTGTCAGGATGTCGCGTTGCCGGCCAGAGAGCATCTGCGGCCTGTCCTCTCTTTATGCGAGGAAAATCGCGGGATTGTCGGTGATGACGCCAGTGAGGCCTGCATCCCAGAATGAAACGAGCTGCACGGGGTCGTTGCAGGTCCAGGCGCGCACCTTGATGCCGCGCTCGCGCGTCCGCTCGAGCAGGCCGATGCTGAGCGTCTTGTAGTGCATATGAATGGTCGTGGCCGGAATGGCGGCGAGGCGCTGTTCCCAATCCTCGGGCACCATGCCCCAGAGCATGGCCATTTCCAGTTCCGGCTCCAGCGCGTGCATGGCCTTGAGCGCTTCGGCATCGAAGCTGGAGATCATGATGCGAGTGCCCGCCGCCCGGCCGGCAATGTCGGCCTGGACGGCCCGCACCAATTGATCGAGCGACTTGTGGTGCGCGTGCTGCTTGATCTCGACATTGGCGCTGAGCCCGAATTCGCCTAGGGCCGCGATGGTTTCGACCAGCGTGGGGATACGCTCCCCGGCAAAGCGGTCGCCGAACCAGGCGCCGGCGTCGAGGGCGCCGATCTCGGCCTGCGTGAGTGCTCCGAGCGATCCCTTGCCGGACGAGGTGCGGTCGACGCTGTCGTCGTGGATAACCACCAGCCTACCATCGGCGCTGAGCGCCACGTCGAGTTCCACCCATTTCGCTCCGGCCTCGGCGGCGGCGCGAAAGGCGGCAATGGTGTTTTCCGGGGCAATCGCGGAAGCGCCGCGATGGGCCTGGACTTCATCCGGCACCGGGCCGGGCAGGGCAGTGAGCGTCATGATCTGTTCTTTGGTTCGCTCTCAGGGATTGTCGGCGCGCCGGCCGGTCTGCGCACTGAACGGATGCAGGTCGGCGAGGCGGGCATGGACCACGATATCCGATACCTCGGCAATTTCCGGACGTCCGGGCACGCTGAGCACGATCGACTGGCCGGATGAATTCAGGCGCACATGCAGATGGCTCTCGCCCCCGATGGGCTCGAGCAGTTCGACGCTGGCCTCCAGCGCCAGCGACGGTTCGGCCGGCTGTTCCAGAACGAAGGCGTCGGGGCGGATGCCCACGATGTCGGTTCCGCTGGGCAGGCCGGCGGAAACCTCGTTTCCGGACAGCGAAGAAACCGGAATGAGATTCATCGGCGGCGAGCCGATAAAGCCGGCCACGAACAAGGTGGCGGGGCGATCATAAACTTCGGTCGGCGTGCCGATCTGCTCGACGAGCCCGCTATTCATCACCACCAGCCGGTCCGCCAGCGTCATGGCCTCGAGCTGGTCATGGGTGACATAGAGGCTGGTGGTCTTGAGGCGCCGCTGCAGCTTGCGGATTTCGACGCGCATCTGCACGCGCAGCTTGGCATCGAGATTAGAGAGCGGCTCGTCGAAGAGGAAGGCGGCCGGTTCGCGCACGATGGCGCGGCCCATGGCGACGCGCTGGCGCTGACCACCCGAGAGCTGGCGCGGCTTGCGGTCGAGCAGAGCGCCGATTTCGAGGATATCGGCCGCTTCCCGGACGCGGCGATTGATCTCCTCGCGCGGCGTGCCGCGATTCTTGAGGCCATATTCGAGATTCCCCCGCACGGTCATATGCGGATAGAGCGCGTAATTCTGGAACACCATGGCGATGTCGCGCTCGGCCGGCTCGGCCTTGACCACGTTGCGGCCGCCGATCTCGATACTGCCCGAGGTTACGGTCTCAAGGCCGGCGACCATGCGCAGCAGGGTGGACTTGCCGCAGCCGGAGGGACCCACCAGCACGATGAGCTCGCCGTCGGCAACGTCCAGATTGACGCCTTTAACCGCCGGGATGTCGCCGTAGCTCTTCATGAGATCGATGAGGCTGATCGTTGCCATGGCTTATTTCTCCGTTTCCACGAGGCCTTTGACGAACAGGCGCTGCATGAAGATGACGACAAGGACGGGGGGCAGCATGGCCAGGATCACGGCGGCCATGACGAGGTGCCAGAGCGGTTCGGAATCGGCGCTGGCGGCGAGCCGCTTGATGCCCATGACGATGGTGTAATAGCGGCTGTCAGAGGTGACCAGCAGCGGCCACATATATTGCACCCAGCCGAAGATGAAGAGGATGACGAAGAGCGCGGCGATATTGGTGCGGCTGAGCGGCAACAGGATATCGCGGAAGAATTTCATCGGTCCCGCGCCATCGACCCGCGCCGCTTCCATCAATTCGTCCGGGATGGTGAGGAAGAACTGGCGGAACAGGAAGGTGGCCGTCGCCGAGGCGATCAGCGGCAGGATCAGGCCCTGGTAGGAATTGAGCATGCCCAGATTGGCCACCACCGCGAAGGTGGGGATGATGCGCACCTCGACGGGCAGCATCAGCGTGATGAAGATGATCCAGAAGGCCAGCAGGCGGAACGGGAATTTGAAATAGACGATGGCATAGGCCGAGAGTAGCGAGATCGCGATCTTGCCGACCGCGATGGCCACGGCCATCAGCAACGAATTCATCATCATGACCCAGATCGGCGGCGCGCCGGAGCTGGACAGGCCTTCGTTCCAGATCGTGCTGTAGTTCTCGACCAGGTGCGGACCGGGCAGCAGCGGCACAAGGCCACTGACGAACTGCCCCGGGCCATGGGTGGACGCGATGAAGGCCAGATAGACCGGAAAGACGACGATAACGACGCCCGCTATCAGCACCAGGTGGGTGAGGAAGGTGAGAAAGGGTCTGTTTTCAACCATTTCGGATCAGCCCCTAATACTGCACACGGCGTTCCACGAAGCGGAACTGCACGATGGTGAGAGCGATGACAATCAGCATGAGAATGACCGATTGGGCGGCGGACGACCCGATGTTCAGGTTCAGCACGCCGTCGGTATAGACCTTGTAGACCAGGATATTGGTGGCCTGTGCGGGGCCGCCGCTGGTCGTCGCATCGACAATGCCGAAGGTGTCGAACATGGCGTAATTGATGTTGATGATCAGCAGGAAGAAGGTCGTCGGCGAGATCAGCGGGAAGATGATGGTCCAGAACCGCTTGAACGGGCCTGCGCCGTCGATGGCCGCCGCTTCATTGAGCGATTGTGGCACCGATTGCAGTCCAGCGACGAAGAACAGGAAATTGTAGGAAATCTGCTTCCAGGCTGCGGCGATGATGATGAGAATCATGGCCTGGTTGCCGTCGATGCGATGGTTCCAGCTGATCCCCAGACCGCGCAGTATATAGGGCGCAAGACCGATGGACGGATTGAAGATGAACCACCAGAGAATACCCACCACGACCGGGGCCACCGCATAGGGCCAGACCAGGAGCGTGGTATAGACCTTGCCCGAGCGCAGCAGGCGGTTGACCGCCACGGCCAGCAGCAGGGAAATCGCCATGGACAACAGCGTCACCGAGATGGCGAAGATGGCGGTGCGGCCCAGCGAGCTCAGGTAATTGGGATCGGCGAAGATCCGCCGATAATTGTCGAACCAGATGAAGGTGGTGCGGAAGCCGAACGGGTCCTCTCGTTCGAACGAGGATTTTACCGCCTGAAGGGCGGGCCAAATGAAGAAGATCAGCGTGACCGCCAATTGCGGTGCCAGCAGGATATAGGGCAGCAGCTTGCTTGGAAAAATGGTGCGTTTGGTCTGCATGGGTCCTCGCACGGGCGGCCGGTGGAGGACCGGATGGGTCATCCATAGCGCAGCGCATGAAAACGGGGCCGGAAAGTCTTCCGGCCCCGCAGAGCGTGATTATTGATTGGTGGTTTCGAATTCGCGCAGGATCTCGTTACCGCGGACGACCGCGGCGTCGAGGGCCTCCTGGGCGCTCTTCTGGCCTGCGAGCAGTGCTTCGAATTCTTCGTCGATCACGGTGCGGACCTGGCTCAGATTGCCGAAGCGGATGCCCTTGGAATTGGCCGTCGGCGTACCGCGGGTGATCTGCTCGATGGCCACGTCCGAACCCGGATTGGCTTCGTAATAGCCCTGTTCCTTACCCAGTTCGAAGGCGGCATTGGTGATCGGCAGATAGCCGGTGAACTGGTGCCAGTCGGCCTGGACTTCAGGCTGGCTCAGATAGGTGAAGAATTCGGCCACGCCCTTGTATACGTCGTCATTGTGGCCGTTGAGGACCCAGAGGGTGGCGCCGCCGATAATCGAGTTCTTCGGATCGGTGGTTTCGTCGTCGTAATAGGGCAGGGGCGCGAAGCCGACCTCGAAGTCCTTGGAATTGGCGATGACGCCGGCGCGCGAACCCGAGGAGTTCATGTAGATCGCGCATTCGCCCGAATAGAATTTCGGTGCCGCATCAGGACCACCCACCGGGCCGCCATATTGATAGAGGCCTTCGTCCGACCATTTCTTGAGATTTTCCCAGTGCTTAGCCTGGATCGGACCGTTGAAGGTGAACTCTGTGCCGAGGCCGCCGAAGCCGTTTTCCAGCGTGCCATAGGGCTGGTCGTGGATGGCCGAGAGGTTTTCGAGCTGGATCCAGGACACCCAGGCGGTGCTCAGGCCGCAATTGGCAGCGCCCGAATCCACGATCTGGCGCATGGCGGTTTCGACTTCGGCCCAGGTCTTGGGTGGGGTTTCGGGATCAAGGCCGGCTTCCTCGAAGGCGGTCTTGTTGTAGTACATGATCGGCGTGGAGGAGTTGAACGGCAGCGACAGGATATTGCCGTCGGTATCCGAGTAATAGCCCACGACCGGCGCGAGGAACGCGTTCGGATCCCAGGGCTGGTCGTTTTCGGTCATCAGCTCGTAGACCGGCTTAACGGCGCCCTTGGCGGCCATCATCGTGCCGGTGCCGACTTCGAAAACCTGAACGATTGCAGGCTGTTCGTTGGCGCGGAACGCCGCGATGGCGGCGGTCAGGGTCTCGGGGTAGGAGCCCTTGTAGGTGGTGACGACCTTGTATTCCGACTGGCTGTCATTGAAGCCCTGGGCGATCGATTCCAGCTTCTTGCCCAGTTCCGCATCCAGTGCGTGCCACCAGGAAATCTCGGTCTGGGCAAAGGCGGCACCAGCCGACAGCACAGCGGCCAGCCCGACGGACAGGCCCAATACGTTCTTGAACATGCTCACTCCCTTGATATTGCGCCGGGACTTTTTCGTCCCGTGCTTGGCAGCATATGACAGCATCGAATCTTCCTTTGCAAACAGGAAATGTTCATTTGAACATCGGAGGAGAAAAGGCCGACTCTTTAGCGACCCGGAGAGGGTTCTAGATCAGGTACTTAGCAGTTTTGTGACAGTCGCCGCAGCCCGCCGTGCCTGTGCATATTCGCGGTGGAATGTTGTTATCGTTCAAGTGAACACGGGCCTCGCAGCCCTCATGCGCGGGGGATGAAATGACGGCATGCCGTTTCAATGGCTTGGGCGTCGATCTCGAAATGGCGGTAGAGGTCGGGGACCGTGCCGGTCTGACCGAAATGCTCGACGCCCAGGGCGATGGTGCGGTGGCCGAGAACGCTGCCGAGCCAGCCCAGGGTAGCGGGATGGGCGTCGATGGCGGTGACGATGCCGGTACGGTGGGGAATTTCGGAGAGCAAATCCTCTATATGGCTCAAGGACTTGTCGCCATGCAGCCGCGCCCGCTGCGCCGCCTGCCAACCGGCATTGAGCCGATCGGCCGAGGTGATGGCGAGCACGGCGACATTGCGCCGATCGCCCCCGAGGCGGGCCGCGGCCGCGATGGCCTCGCTGGCGAGGACGCCCTGATAGGCGATGACCACGTCGCATTCCGGCGTTGGTTTTTTGAGCCAATAGGCACCACCAATGACCGAATTCGTTAGCAGACTGTTCACCTCACGGGGTACCTGATCGATGCTACGGGTAGACAAACGCAGATAAACCGAGCCGCCGGTGACGTCGCGCGGCCAGTCGGCCAGATCGGGCCGCGCGTCGCCGCTCCGTTGCATGTAGTCAAAGGCCCAATCCACGATGATGGCGAGCTCGTCGGCAAAGGCCGGCTCGAAGCTTGCCAGCCCGTCCTGCGCCATGCCGATCAGCGGGGAGGAGATGGACTGGTGCGCGCCGCCCTCGCCGGCCAGCGATACCCCGGAGGGGGTGGCGACGAGCAGGAAGCGCGCATCCTGGTAGCAGGCATAATTGAGGGCATCGAGGCCGCGGGCGATGAAGGGATCGTAGAGCGTGCCGATCGGCAGGAGCCGCTCGCCGAAGAGGGAATGGGAAAGGCCGGCCGCGCCCAGCATCAGGAACAGGTTCATTTCGGCAATGCCCAGTTCCATATGCTGGCCATCGGGGCCGAAGCGCCATTTCTGGGTCGAAGGAATGGCTTCCTTCTGGAACAGGTCGGCCATCTCCCCCGGCGCGAACAGGTTGCGCCGGTTGACCCAGGCGCCGAGATTAGTCGAGACGGTGACGTCGGGCGAGGTGGTGACGATGCGGCGGGCCAGCTCGCTGTCGGTTTTGGCGATGGCATCGAGAATGCGGCCGAAGGCGGCCTGGGTTGAGGTCGGCCCGGTGCCGAGCAATTGCGGGCCGATCGTGGGCACGACGGGCGAGGTCAGGCGGCGCGAGGCCCTGGTGTTGAACGGCACCCGATCGAGAAAGCCCTGGAGGGCGTCGGGATGGTCCAGCCCTTCGAATAGATCCCATTCGTACCCCGGGCGGATATTGTGGGATCGGCGCAGCTGCTCGATCTGGTCGCCGGTCATCTGGCCGGCATGATTGTCCTTGTGCCCGGCCAAAGGCGTGCCCCAGCCCTTGACGGTATAGGCGATGAAGACGGTCGGCTGCTCGCTGCCGGCCGCCTCGAATTGTTCGAGCAGGCTTTCCACGCAATGGCCGCCGAGATTGGCCATCAGGGCGGCGAGCTCGTCGTCGCTGCGGCGGGCGAGGAGGGCGGAGACCTCGTCCTGATCGCCGATTTCATCGGATAGCCGTTCGCGCCAGGCCGCGCCGCCCCGGAACATCAGCGCCGAATAGAGGGCATTGGGGCAGGCATCGATCCAGGCCTTGAGGCTTTCGCCGCCCGGCTCGGCAAAGGCGGCGCGTTGCAGCGCGCCATATTTGAGGGTGACCACCTTCCAGCCGAAGGCGGCGAAGATGCCTTCGATGCGCTCATATAGCCCTTCGCGCACCACGCCATCGAGGCTCTGGCGATTGTAGTCGATGATCCACCAGCAATTCCTGAGACCATGCTTCCAGCCCTCGAGCAGGCATTCATAGATATTGCCCTCATCGAGCTCGGCATCGCCGGCCAGGGCGATCATCCGCCCCTCCGGCACATCCTTGCGGGACCAGTCCTTGGCACGGACATAGTCCTGCACCAGGGAGGCAAAGGCGGAGAAAGCCACGCCCAGGCCGACCGAGCCGGTGGAGAAATCGACGTCGTCGCTGTCCTTGGTGCGGGAGGGATAGGATTGCGCGCCGCCAAAGGCACGGAAATCGACAAGCTTTTCTTTGGCCTGCCGGCCCATGAGATATTGGATGGCGTGAAAGACCGGCGCCGCATGCGGCTTGACCGCCACGCGGTCCTCGGGCCGGAGCACGCCGAAATAGAGACTGGAGAGCAGGGCGGCCATGGAGGCGGAACTGGCCTGGTGCCCGCCCACTTTGACGCCATCCACATTGGGCCGGATGTGATTGGCATGATGCACCATCCAGCTCGCCAGCCACAGCGACTTCCTGGTCAGCGCCTCGATGGCCTCGATTCGCCCGATACCCGCCTCGTTCATCCCGGTCTCCTCTTCCCTTGCGCCAGACAATGCGGCTTGCGGCGAGACGATTCCCGTCTATGTTGCTCGAAAGAGTCGTGTCTGGCGCAGGTTTCGATAAGCTGAGGGCTTAAAAATAGCAGAAATCGCCAATGTCGGAATCGATCCGGTCGATCGCCGCATCCTGCGTGCCTTGCAGGAGGATGGCCGGATGACCGTGCAGGCCCTGGCCGAAAAGGTGGGGCTGTCGCCCTCGCCGTGTCTGCGCCGTGTCCGGCAACTGGAGCGGGCCGGGGTGATTTCCGGCTACAGCGCCAATATCGAACAGAAGGCGGTGGGCCTGCCGGTTTCGGTGTTCATCTCCATCAAGCTGGAGCGCCAGCGCGCCGACAATCTCGACACGTTCGGGGCGGCGATCAGCCGCTGGCCGGAGGTGATGGAATGCTATCTGATGACCGGCAAGTTCGATTTCCTGCTGCGCGTGGTCTGCGCCGATCTCGAAGCCTATGAGCACTTCCTGCGCGACCGACTGACGCAATTGGAAGGCGTGGCCTCGATCGAGAGCAGCTTTTCACTGGGCGCGGTGAAATTTTCCCGAGTGCTGCCGCTTTAGGGAGGCGCTTCGGTGCCGAATGTCCGGATTGGCTGCTTTCGGGGAGGAGGCAATCAAAACCGACCTGGCGGCGCGTTTTTTTGACAAGTGTGTCGGCCTGGACCTGCTTTGTTCGTCGTTTTGTCGAGATCTATTTGCAGGAGTGGTCAATGACACCAAGAATTTCGATAAGTCTTCCCATCGACAGCCGAAGGGTCGCCCACGATTTTTATCTCAATGCGCTTGGTCTCAGGTTGGTCGGGGAGCCGGATGAGGATGGCATGCCGGAGCCTCTTCAGTTCGCTCTCGGTGCAGAAACGCGCTTGGTGCTCATACCGGCTGGCGGGTTTGAATGGGTAATCGGCGCGAACCGTCTCGCGCCGGATGGTAGGAGCGAGTGCCTGCTCACCCTGGAAGTCGCCAGCGAGGACGAGGTTCATCGTGTGTTTCGAAACTGCGTTGAGGCAGGTGCAACGGCGATCAATGAGCCACGCCAGAAAGACTGGGGCTATGTCGCCATGATTGCCGATCCTGATGGCCATATGTGGATGATCGCCGCAAATCTTGGGTGATTGCCGCAAAAAAAGGGGCGATGCGGCATCGGCTGCCCGCGACCATTTCCGCATCCACCGCTCGTCACCCTCGGGCTTGACCCGAGGGCCGGCTTGGGAGCCCTGTTGAAGGGCCTGTTTTGCCGTGAATGGCTCTCGGTCGAGCTCGAGGGGGGAGGCGGCCTCGATAAGGAAGAGCCCTCGGGTCAGGCCCGAGGGTGACGACTTGTGGTTGTGGCGGAATCGTTCGGCCCAGGCGCTGCGGTCTTAGATGCCCGCGATCATTTCCGCACCCACCGCCATTCCCGCACCCATTGCTCGTCACCCTCGGGCTTGACCCGAGGGCCTGCTTGGGCGCCCTGTTGAAGAGGTGTGTCTTGCCGAAGCTCGGGCCACGGCCTCGTCCTTCGACGGGCTCAGGATGAGGTCTACTGGGGTATTTGGCCCTGCATTATGAGGTCTGCTGCTATGCTCAGGAATGCGCCGGCCTCAATCGCCGCTGCGCCAGTGGAGGACGGGTTCGGCGAGGGTTTGGAGGTTTTCGGCGGGCTCGCCGGCGATGCGGCGGAGCAGGAGATTGGTGAGCTCGACGCCGGCGGCGAAGACGTCTTCCTGGACGCTGTCGAGATGGGGGAAGAAGGTGGGCAGGACGTCCGAGGTCTGCTTGTAGACGAGCTGGATGTCCTGGCCGATGCGGACGCCGCCATCCTGCAGCCCGCCGACCAGCGAAATGGTGCGGGTTTCGGTGTCGCTGATAATGCCGTCGGGGCGGTCGTCGCTCTGCGCCAATTGCTCGCCGATGCGGCGGATTTCGGCGGCGCTGGCGCGGGAGGGCATCTGGTCGAAGAGGCGTCCATCGACGCCGTGCCCGGCCACCGCCCGGCGATAGGCGGTGACGATATTGTGGTAATTGGTGGTGCGGTCATCGCCCACCACCAGCAGCAATTTGCGCGCGCCCTTGGCCACCAGGCGATCGACCGCGGCGGCCACGAAGGCCTCGGCGTGAAAATCGTGATAGGGGTGAGGCGTGAAGAACTCGGTCCGCCCATGCGAGACGAAGGGGAAATCCGCATCCATCAATAATTGCACGCGCCGGTCCCGCGGGCCGGTATGGGTGATGATGACGCCATCGGCGGTGCGGTTGTCGAGAATGTAGCGGATCGTCTCCACCGAGCCGGGATTGTCGAATTCGGGGGCGATGGAGAGGTGATAGCGCGTGCCGCTGATCGCCTGGCCGATGCCCTTGATCATGTGGCGCGCGAAATCGATGGAATCGCCGGCGCTTTCGAGCACCAGCGCGATCACATTGGTCTTGCCGGTGCGCAGGCGCACCCCGGCGCGATCGGGCACATAGCCCAGGCTGCGCGCCGCCTCGGCCACTTTGTCGCGGGTTTCCTGCTTGAGCGTGGTGCCGCCGCGCAGCGACAGCGACACGGTCGACAGGCTGAGCCCGGTAACCTCGGCAATGGTCTTGAGCGTGACGCGGCCTTTGGCGGGCGGCCCGGCCCGGTGCTTCTGCATATCGCCTGTTCCCATGCCCCTGTTTAGCACGATGCAACGGGGTGAGTGTACCGAAGATCGATGCAACGATGCAAACGTTACAGATCGCTTAAGAGGCACGTAGATCATGTAAAATATCTAAGAATATCAATATGATAAAATGAATGAAGCGGGCTGTTGCGTTCCGCTCTCATTCAGAATTGCAACGTTGCATGATGTATGTTTAGCTGCGTCGCATAAGCCGGAAGAGGAGCCGGCCCTGCCGCCGGACCCGGTGGCAGAACCAGAGGGAGGAAGACATGCTCAGAAAAGTGCTTTTGACCGGCGTGGCAGCAATTGCCATGACGGCCGCCATCGCCGCTCCGGCGCGGGCGGAAGTTTCGTTCATGTATGCCGAATGGATCGCCGCCCTGGTCGAGCCGGGCATCGCGGCCTTCGAGGCCGAGACCGGCGAAACGGTCAATGCCATCAAGCTGCCGGGGCAGGGCTATGACCAGCGCATCGCGCTCGACCTCAGCGCCGGCACCGCCGCCGACGTCAACCTGATGGACAGCTTCATGGTCTCCGAGTTGGCCTCGGCGGGCTATTTGCATCCGCTGGACGAACTGCTCGCCGGCTGGGATCAATATCAATATTACCTGCCGGGCCTGCTGGAAGTGGCCTCCTATCAGGACCAGGTCTATGCGCTGCCCACCGATACCGATGTGCGCATGCTCTGGTACGATCTCTCCAATTTCGAAAAGGCGGGCATCGAAACGCCCTGGCAGCCCAAGACCTGGGACGACGTGCTCGACGCGGCGCAGAAGCTCAAGGATGCCGGCGTGCGCTATCCGTTCCAATTGCCGGCCGGCACCAAGCAGGGCGAGGCGGCCACCATGCAGGGCGTCTATATGGCGCTGCTCGGCGCCGACGTGCCCGAGGGCGACCGCAACCGCCTGCTCAACCGCGACACCAATCAATGGATCGGCGACAGCCCCGGCCTGCGCCGCACCTTCGATTTCTTCTATCAGGTCTATGTCGAGCGCGAGCTCAATACGGCCGAACTGAATTACGCCACCGATATCGGCGCGGCGGTGCGCGCGGCCCTGGCGGCGGACGAGCTCGGCATCCTGGCATCGGGTTCCTGGGAAGATGCGTGCCTGTGGGATTGCAACAATCCGCCCAGCCGCGAGGAGCGCGACGCGACGGTGGCCTGGACGCCGTGGCCGGGTTCGGGCGTCGAGGGCGCCAAGACCACGACCAATATTTCGGGCGGCTGGACCATCGGCATCAATGCCAATGCCGCCGACAAGGACCTGGCCTTCAAGCTGATCACCACGATCTTCGATGAGGAGAACTTCAAGGCCTGGACGCTGGCCAATCACCGCATGGCGGTGCGCACCGATATTTCGGAATCGCCCGAATATACGGCCGACCCCTTCCTGGCCGAGGCCACCAAGCTCGCCGCCGACACGACGGGCCGCGACACGGTGCCGGGCTATCAGACGGTCTCCGCGCTGATCCAGCAGGCCACCGCCGATATCCTCGACGGCGTCCCGCCCGATGAGGTGGTCCAGGAATATCACGACGCCCTGGTCGATGAATTCGGCGAAGAGAACGTGATTACATACGAGTGACTTCGAGCCGTCCCGGCGGGCAGATCGCTCCGGTGGAGCGATCTGAGGCGAGAAGGCCATGAGGGCCATGCCCGAATGGCTTACCCGGTCCGGCGGCGCCAATGTCCTCCTGGCGCTGCCGGCTTTTTCCTTCGTGCAAAGGTATCGGTTTTTCGACCCCTCCCTCTTGAGGGGAGGGAGGCGATGAAACCGAAGCAATAGAGAGCGCCCATGAAAAACCAGGCCAATCCGTGGCTGACGAGCAATCTCTGGGTGCTCGGGCTGGGCATGTTGCCGGCCATCCTGCTCATCGGCGTGCTGCTCTATTTCACCGCCTGGGCTTTCGCCTTCAGCTTCACCGACCTGGCCCTGGTGGGGCGCAAGAGCGTCGAATGGGAATGGGTGGGGCTGGAGAATTTCCAGCGCCTGTTCACCCGGCGCGGGTTCCTGGAATCGCTGTGGACCACGGTGATCTTCGTGTTCTTCTCGGCCATTGTCGGCCAATCGGTACTGGGTTTCCTGCTGGCGGCGGCCCTGCGCGGCACGCGCTCGACTTTGCGCAGCGTGGTGGAAGTCTGCATCATGCTGGGCTGGCTCTTGCCCGATATCGTGGCGGCGTTCCTGTGGTCGGCGACGACGGCGCAGACCGGTTTGATCAACCAGTTGATCATCCGCCCGCTGGGCCTGCCGCCGGTCAATTTCATCAATGATTACGCCCTGCCGGTGGTGACCATCGCCAATATCTGGAAGGGCACGGCCTGGTCCTATTTGCTGTTCTCGGCGGCGTTGGACTCGGTGAGCCGCGAGGTGGTGGAGGCGGCCAAGGTCGATGGCGCCACGCCCATGCAGCGCATCTGGCTGGTGCAATTGCCGATCATCAGGCCGCATATCGCGACGAACATGCTGTTCATCACCATCTGGACCTTCACCTATTTCCCGCTGATCTTCGCCATGACCGGCGGCGGGCCGGGGCGGCAGACCGAGACGCTGGCCGTCTTCCTCTACAATCAGAGTTTCGCGCGCGGCAATCTGGGCTTCGGCTCGGCCATTTCGGTGGCCATGCTGGTCATCGTCGGCTGCCTGTCGCTGGTCTATCTGCGCATGCTGCGGGAGCCCAAATAATGGAATCCAATGCGCCCAGCCGCCTCACCGCCATCGCGCTGACCTTCATGGCGGTGATCTGGATCAGCCCCTTTTCCTGGCTCATCCTCAATGCCTTCAACCCGCTCTCGACCGGGCAATTGGAAATTCCCCGCGCCGTGGGGCTCGACAATTTCGCGCAGGCGGTCAGCGGCAATGCGGGACGGCAGTTCATCAATTCCATGATGATCGCGGCGGGCACGGCGACGCTCAGCGTCATTGTCGGCATTTCGGCGGCCTATCCGCTGTCGCGGCTCAAAATCCCGGGGCGCAATGCGTTCCTGTGGACGCTGGTGCTGCTGCGCATGCTGCCGGCGGCGGGCGTCCTGGTACCGCTCTATTTCACCGCCCAGCGCATGGGCCTGCTCAACCAGCTCGGCGTCATCATCGCGCTGACCGTGCTGAACCTGCCCTTCACATTGCTGCTGCTCAAGAACTTCTTCGACACCGTGCCGATCGAGTTGGAAGAGGCGGCCTATGTGGAGGGCGCGAGCCTCTTCCAGATCGTCACCAAGATCGTGCTGCCCATGTCGCGGGCCGGCATCGCGGTGGTCTGGTTCTTCAGCTTTACCGGGGCGTGGAACGAATTCCTCCTGCCCCTGATCTTCGCACGCGTGCAGGACGCCTTCCCCATGTCGGTGGGCCTCTACGCGGCATTCGGGCAGCAGGGCGCCATCAATTACGGGTTCCTCACGGCCTTTTCCATCATCTACGCGGCGCCGGCGGTCGGCGTATATTTTCTGTTGCGGCGAAACATGAACACAGGGTTCGCCGGTGTCGGAGTTAAAGGATGACCTATTCCAATCCCCTCTCGTCCAAACTGGGACTGCTGGACGACGATCTCAAGGCGGAGGGCAAGCTGCTGCGCCTCTGCGCGGATCTGGAAAAGAAAATCCGCACCCCGCTCAAGCATATGCCGTTTCAATGGCATGTGCAGCGCGCCGATGGCTTTTCGGCCGCGGAGGCCCTCAAGGCCGATTGGCGGCAATGGGAAACATTCGGGCGGCACTCGGTCTGGGCCAAGCACCAGGAACACACCTGGTTCGCCGCCGAAATCATCGTGCCGGAGGAGGCGCGCGGCAAGGTTTTCGTCGCCCATTTCACCAGCCAATGGCAGGACCGGCCCGGCACGACCGACCCGCAATGCCTGGCCTATCTCGATGGCAAGATTGCCCAGGCCCTGGACGGCAACCATACCGAGCTGGTGATCGAGCGCGATGCCAAGCCAGGCAATAAGCACATCCTGCTCGTCAACGCCTTCACCTTCTTCGACCGGCCCTTGGTGGGGTTCGAGGTGGATTTCTTCATCCGCAACGAGCGCGCCGAAAAGCTCTATTACGATCTGCAGACGCCGCTGGACGTCGCCGTTCTGCTGCAGCAGAACGACCCGCGCCGCCATGCCATCCTCAATATCGTCAACCGCGCGCTGCGGGCGCTGGACCGGCGCGACGGGCACACCGAGGCCTTCGAGAAGGGCCTGCCCGAAGCCGAGAAGATCGCGGCGGAAATCTACGACCTGGTCGATACCGAAGTGCAGCCGCAGATCACGGCGGTGGGCTCGACCCATCTCGATGTCGGCTGGCTCTGGCGGGTGATGCATACCCGCGACAAGACGGCCCGGAGCTTCGCCACGGTGCTCAACCTGATGGAGGAATATCCGCAATTCGTCTTCATGTATAACCAGTCGGTGCTGTTCGATTTCCTCAAGCAGGATTACCCCGAGCTCTGGGACCGCATGGTCAGCAAGGTCAAATCCGGCCAGTTCGAGATCGAAGGCGCCATGTGGGTGGAGCCCGACGTCAATATCGCCTCGGGCGAGAGCCTGGTGCGCCAGATCATGCGCGGGCGGCGTTTCCATCTCGAGCATTTCGGGGTCGACCCCAAGACGGTCTGGCTGCCGGACACGTTCGGCTATTCGGCCAATCTGCCGCAGATCATGGACAAGTCGGGGCTGAAATATTTCGTCACCAGCAAGCTCTCCTGGAACGACACCGACCGGCACCCCTATGACACCTTCTTCTGGCGCGGCATCGATGGCACCGAGACCAAGGCGCAGCTGATCACCGCCCAGAAATATGGCAGCGAGGCCGTCTATACGACCTATAATGGCGATCTTTCGGTCTCCGAAACCATGGGCGCCTGGAAGCGCTACGAGCCCAAGGCCGCCTACGACCAGGTGGTCATGTCCTATGGCTATGGCGATGGCGGCGGCGGCCCGACCCGGGCGATGATCGAGCGCGGCACGCGTTTGGAGCGGGGCATTCCCGGCGCGCCGAAGGTGAAACTGGAAGGCATCGTGCCGTTCCTCGACCGGCTGGGCAAGGCCATGGATGCGGATCCCGGCCGCTTTCCCACCTGGAATGGCGAGCTCTACCTGCAATATCACCGCGGCACGCTGACCTCGGTGGCCAGGAACAAGGCCAATAACCGCAATGCCGAGCGCCGCCTGCGCGAGCTGGAAATGCTGGGCGCCCTGGCGCTGGCCACGGCGGGCCATGCCTATCCCGGCGAAACGCTGGCCGAATTCTGGGAACTGGTGCTGATCAACCAGTTCCACGACATCCTGCCGGGCACCTCCATTCCCGAGGTCTATACCGACAGCGACGCCGAATATGAGCGCATCTTCTCGACGCTGGATTCGGCCAATGGCCCCTGGCATGCGGCGGCGCAGGCGGCGGCCAAGCCGGGCCCCGACCAATTGCGGCTGCTCAATTTCACCAGCCAGGCCCGCTCGGGCCTGGTGCATCTGGGCGCGGTGCCGGACGGCGCGGCGCTGGCGATTGCCGGCGGCAGCGTGCCGGTGCAGAAGATCACCCGCGCCGATGGTTCCACCGACAGCGTGGCGCGGGTGGACGCCATTGCGCCGCTGGGCTGGACCGGGGCGCAATTGGTGGCCGGCAATGGCGCCGGGCAGAGCGCGGTTTCGGCCTCGGCGACGCATCTCGAAAACGACCTGTTGCGGGTCGAATTCGACGACAAGGGCGAAATCACCTCGATCTTCGACAAGAGCCGCAACCGCGAAACGCTGGCGGCGGGCGAAAAGGCCAATCGGCTGATCGCCTATGAAGACAAGCCGATGAACTGGGACGCCTGGGACATCGAGCGCTATTTCGAGGAGCAGTTCTGGCCCCTGGCGGACGACAAGGCCGATATCGCCGTGGTGGAAACCGGGCCGCATCGCGCCGCGATCCGCATCGAGCGGGCCTATCAGAAGTCAAAGATCGTGCAGGTGATTTCGCTGGCCGCCGGCGAGCGGCAGGTGGAGTTCGACACCTTCATCGACTGGCAGGAGCGGGCACAGGTCATCAAGGCCGTGTTCCCCTTCGATCTCAATACCTCCGAGGTGCGCTCGGAAATCGCCTTCGGCCATGTGAAGAGGCCGACCCATCGCAACACCACCTGGGACCGCGCCCGCTTCGAGGCCTCGATGCATCGCTGGGTGGATATTTCCGAAGCCGATTTCGGCGTCGCGCTGCTCAACGATTGCAAATATGCCTATGATTGCCACGAGCAGGTGGTGCGGCTGACGCTGCTGCGCGGCTCCACCTTCCCCCATCCCGAGGCCGACCTGGGCATGCATCGCCTCCGCTATGGCCTGTTCGTGCATGAGGGGGTGGCGGACCTGGCCGCGGTGCACCAGGCCGCCGAGCGCTTCAACAATCCCGTGGTGGTGATCGGCGCGCGCCAGATCGCGGCGGCGCCGGCGGCGGACCTGGCCAGCTTCAGCCTCGCCGATATCGATGCCCCCAATGTCACGATCGAGACGGTGAAGAAGGCCGAGAAATCGGACGCGCTGGTGCTGCGGGTGTTCGAGCACGCCAATATCCGCGCCGAGGCCAATATCCGCTTCGGCCTCGAGGTGAAATCGGTGCGGGTGGTGAACCTCATGGAGGAGGAGGCGGGCGAGAAACTGGAGCTTACCGACAATGGCGTCACGCTGAAACTGCGGCCGTTCGAGATTGTCACGCTGCTGGTGGAGGTGGCGTGAAAGCCCCCTCATCCGCCCTTCGGGCACCTTCTCCCGCAAGGGGAGAAGGGGGCACCGAGCACTGGTTAGCACCGGCTCACCCCTCTCCCCTTGTGGGAGAGGGTGGATCGGCCGTCAGGCCGAGACGGGCGAGGGGTTTTTCCGGAGGAGAACAACATGTCTGACGTAAGCCTCAAAGCCGTCCGCAAGTCCTATGGTGTGCTGGAGGTCGTCCATGGCGTCGATCTCGACATCAAGGCGGGAGAATTCGTGGTGTTCGTGGGGCCTTCAGGCTGCGGGAAATCCACGCTCCTGCGCATGATCGCCGGGCTGGAGCCGATCAGCGGCGGCGAAATCGCCATCGGGGGCAGGGTGGTCAACGACGTGCCCTCGCCCCAGCGCGGCATCGCCATGGTGTTCCAGTCCTATGCGCTCTATCCGCATATGAGCGTGTTCGACAACATGGCCTTCGGGCTGAAACTGGCCAAGACGCCCAAGGCCGAGGTGGAAGCCCGCGTGCGCGAGGCGGCGCGCATCCTGCAGATCGAGCCCTATCTCGACCGCATGCCCAAGGCGCTTTCCGGTGGGCAGCGCCAGCGCGTCGCCATCGGCCGGGCCATCGTGCGCAATCCCAAGGTGTTCCTGTTCGACGAGCCCTTGTCCAATCTCGACGCGGCGCTGCGCGCCCAGACCAGGGTGGAAATCGCCAAGCTGCATGCCGCGCTCGACGCCACCATGATCTATGTGACCCATGACCAGGTGGAGGCCATGACCCTGGCCGACCGCATCGTGGTGCTCAATGCCGGGCGGATCGAGCAGGTGGGCTCGCCGCTGGAGCTTTATCGCAACCCGGTCAACACCTTCGTCGCCGGCTTCATCGCCAGCCAGCGCATGAACTTCCTCGAGGTGAAGGCGTCCGCCAATGGGCTGGAATTGCCGGGCGGCCGGGTTTTGGCCTTGAACCATGCCGGCATCGCGGCGGTGAAGACGCTGGGCGTGCGGCCCGAACATCTGCTCCTGGCCGATGCGGGCAATGCCGATCTCTCGGGCGTTCTGGCCGTGGTCGAGCAGTTCGGCGAATATGCCCTGGCCTATGCCGAATTGCCGGGCGGCGAAACGGTGACGCTGAAACTCGACGGCGCACCGGCGCTGGAAGTGGGGCAGGACGTGCACATGAAGCTGCCGGGCGAGGGACTGCATCTGTTCGATGCGGATGGCCGGGCGCTGCGGTGACAGGAAAGAGCCCTCGGGTCGAGCCCGAGGATGACGGGCGGTGGCCGGATCGGCCGGCAAACGCGATGCGGCACCCTCCCCCTTGCGGGGAGGGATGAGGTGGGGGGATGGGCGGCCAGGTGATCGAGCCGTGCGCCAGTGCCTGCCGGCACCCCCTCCCAGCTCCGCTAGGCCTATCGGCCAAGCTGCGCTACCTCCCCCATCAAGGGGGAGGTGGGGTTTCGGTGTTTGCCGCGAGATACGGGGTCGGGCCGATATCGTCAGTTCACCCGCATGCCCTGGGCATCAAATCGATGCACTCGCTCCACCGGGTAATCGTAGCTGACCACGTCCCCGACCTGCGGGGTCTCGCTGCGGGTCTGGCGGACGGTCAGCAATTCGTCCTGGCCGATATCGAGGAAGGCGTAGCTGTCGGCGCCCAGATATTCGACATAGGCGACCTTGCCCCGGTGCGGGCCCGATCCGAGGTTGATGTCTTCGGGGCGGATTCCGGTCGTGGTGCCGTCTTCGGCCTTGAGCAGGTTCATCTTGGGCGAGCCGATGAAGCCGGCGACGAACAGCGATTGGGGGCGCTCGTATAACTCTTCGGGGGTGCCGACCTGTTCGACGCGGCCGGCATTGAGCACCACAATGCGGTCGGCCAGGGTCATGGCCTCGACCTGGTCATGGGTGACATAGACCATGGTGGTCTGCGGCAGGCTTTCCTTGAGCCGGGCGATTTCGAGCCGCGTGGCCACGCGCAAGGCGGCGTCGAGATTGGAGAGCGGTTCGTCGAACAGGAAGACCTGCGGATCGCGCACGATAGCGCGGCCGATGGCGACGCGCTGGCGCTGGCCGCCGGAGAGCTCGCGCGGATAGCGGTCGAGATAGGGTGCCAATTGCAGCTTGCGGGCAGCGTCGGCCACGCGGACCTCGATCTCGGTCTTGGGCGCGCGGCGCAGCTTCATCGAATAGGCCATGTTTTCACGCACGCTCATATGCGGATAGAGCGCGTAGGACTGGAACACCATGGCGATGCCGCGCTTGGACGCGGGGACATTGTTGACGACGCGCCCGCCGATCTCCAGCGCGCCGCCGCTGATGCGTTCGAGGCCGGAAATGCAGCGCAGCAGGGTGGACTTGCCGCAGCCCGAAGGGCCGACAAAGATCACGAACTCACCCGACCTGATGTCGAGATTGATGTCCTTGAGGACCTCCACGGCACCAAAATTCTTGCGCAGGTTCGTGACCTTGATGTCGGACATGGATCGTCTCCGGGTCAGGCGGACAGAAGGGCGGCGCGGACCTTGGCCAGCGCTTCGGCGGTGGAGCCATCGGGCCGGTATTCGAGACCGACCGCGCCCTCGTAGCCATTGGCATAGAGCCAGGCCAGGCGCCTGCCGAGGTCGATCTCGCCCAGGCCCGGATCGTTGCGGCCCGGATGGTCGGCGACATGGGCATGGACCACGCGCGATACCTTGCCGGCCAGCACATCCTCGATTTTCTCGCCCATCACATAGGAATGGTAGAGATCGTAGACGATGCCGATTTCCGGGCGGCCGACCTCGTCCACGATATTGAGCGCCTCGCGGGTGGAGGAGAGGTAATAGCCCTTGTGATCGATGAGGGTATTGAGCGGCTCGACGCCGAGCCGGACGCCGCTGCCCTCCAGCACATCGGCGGCGGCACGCAGGCAGGCGACCAGGGCGTCATGCTGTTCCTCGCGCGAACGGCCGGGCAGGTCATTGCCGGCCTGGGCGATCAGCACCCTGGCGCCGAGGCGCTGGGCCTGGCGCATCGAGGTGGCGAGGCCCGCGAGGAACGTGGCGTGATTGGCCGGATCGGTGAGCGCGACCATCGGCTCAGCGACGAAGCCGCTGAGGGCGAGGCCGGTCTCCTTGAGGGCGGCGTCAATGGCGCCGAGATCCTTGTTGGACCAGAGCCAGAATTCGACCGCGTCGAGGCCGGACGCCTTGGCGAGGCGGATGCGCTCGGCAAAGTCGTCGCTGGCATCGGCGAACAGCCATTCGATACAGGCGGAGAGTTTCATTGCGGGCTCCGGTTCAGCGATAATCGATCAGGACCTGCATGACATCGGGCGAGCCCTGGTCGAGCAGGTTATAGCCGCGGCCCGCCTCGGCGAGCGGCACGCGATGGGTGATGAAGCCCTTGAGGTCGGGAGCGAGGCTGTCGAGATATTCGCGGGCGATCCGGCCCCGCCGGCTTACCGACCAGAGCGGCCCCAGAAAGGGGTTCACGCTGCCGACCTGCGAGGAAATGATGCGCGGGCGATTGTGGTGAAACTCCCCCGACAGGCTGAGGCTTTCGAACGTGCCGCCATACCAGGACATGGCAATCACCGTGCCGTTGAAGCCGGCGGTGCGAATGGCCTCGTTGAGGGCGGGGGCGGCGCCGGACACCTCGATGACGGTGTCGGCACCACGGCCTTCGGTAAGATCGCGGACGCGCTCGGCGACCGGGCCTTCGCGCGGATCAAGCACGGTCGTGGCGCCGCCGGCCAGGGCCAGGTCGCGGCGCTGGGCAATGGTGTCGAGGGCGATGATCTGGCGGGCGCCGTTGCGGGCCAGGAGGCGGACGACCATCTGGCCGATGACGCCCAGGCCGGAAACGACCACATCGGCGCCCAGCGGGATATTGGCGTCGAGAATGCCGTTATAGGCGGTGTTGAGATTGGCGAAGAAGACGCCGATTTCCGCGTCTTCGAGTTCGCCCAGCGGCACGACCGCATTGGCGTCGACCAAGGCGTGGCGGCCATGGGGCACATAGGCGAAGACCAGGTCGTCCTTGGCAAGGCTGCGCACATCCCTGCCCAATTCGGCCACGCGCCCGACCGCGGCATAGCCATAGCGGGCCGGCCAGGACCAGTCCGAGCCATGGGCATCGGAGAACAGGCGGGTTTTCGGGTCCATGGACTGGCGCCATTGCGGGGCGAGACCGCGGAAGACGTTGAGCTCGGTGCCGGCGCTGATGCCGGAAACCGTCAGATCGAGCAGGACCTGGCCCGCGCCGGGACCATCCAGGGTCTCGGTGCGGATTTCCACCGCGCGCGGGCCGGTGAAATAGAGCGATTGGGTACTCAGAGACAAGATATCACCCTTTGATGCCGCCGGCGGTCAGCCCGCCGACAAGTTGATTACGGAACAGGAGGAAGAGCACGATCGTGGGCGCGGCGATGACGACGCCACCGGCCATGACCACGCCCCAGGAGAAGGAATAGGGGTCGAACAGCGTCTGCAGCGCCAGGGGCAGGGTCTTGACCTCGGCGCTGGTGATCAGCGCCAGCGCCAGGATGAATTCGCCCCAGGACAGGACGAAGGCGAAGGTGCCCACCGCCACCACGGCCGGCCGGATCAGCGGCAGGGTGATGCGGAACATGGCGCCGATCTGGGAGGAGCCATCGATGATCGAGGCTTCCTCAAGCTCGCGCGGCACCGCGTCGATATAGCCCTTGAGCATCCACACCGCGATGGGCAGGCCCAGCGCCAGATGGGTGAAGGTGAGGGCGGTCAGCGTGTTCGCCATGCCCAGCGAGCGGATGATGACCACGATGGGCACCAGCACCGCCACGGCGGGCAGCATTTGCGTGGCCAGGATCAGGAAGCCGATGAAATCGCGGCCGAGATAGGTGAAGCGGCTGAGCGAATAGGCAGCGGGAATGGCGATCAGCACCGTGCAGATGGCGACGATGGCGCCCACGATCAGGCTGTTGCGAAGCGCGACCAGGAAGTCGGCGCGCGCAAAGATATTGGCGAAATGATCGAAGGTGATCCGCGCCGGGATGAGGCTGCGTGTCATGATATCGGCATCGGGCCGGATCGAGGCGATGAACACCCAGATGATCGGCAGCAGCACCAGCGCCAGCACGGCGATGGTCACGACATCGAGGACGATGCCACGAAGCCTGCTTTCCTCGTTCATTGCCGCCTCCGCAATTTGAGGGAGAGGAAGGACGCGACGGCCAGGATGGCCAGCATGACGACGCTGATGGCGGCGGCATAGGCGGGCCTGAGATCGGTGAACACGGCCTTGTACATGGAAATGCCCAGCACGGTCGTGGCGTCCTGCGGGCCGCCGCGCGTCATGATCCAGGGCAGGTCGAAGCTGTAGAAGGCCAGGATGCCGAGGACGAGCCCGATGATCAGCATGGTGTTTTGGATGGCGGGCAGGGTGATGGTGGTGAAGCGCTGCCAGGGCGAGGCACCGTCGATGGCGGCGGCTTCATAGAGCTCGCCGGGAATGGATTTGAGCGCGGCCAAGAGCGCCAGAACCATGAAGGGCATACCCTTCCAGCCCGAGATGAAGATGATGATGGCCAGCGCCAGGTTCGGATCGTTGAGAATGGAGGAATTGCCGGCCAGGCCGAAGAACTGGAACACCGAATGGAGCGCGCCCACTTCGCTGTCGAGCAGAAACCGCCAGCCATAGCCGAGCACGATGAAGGGCATGACCCAGGGGAGCAGGATCAGCGCCGAGGCCATGCGGGCAATGGTGGTGTCGCGGTTGAGCAGCAGCGCCAGGGGCAGGGCCAGGGCGACTTCGACCGCCACGGTGCCGATCGTCCATATCCAGGTGCGCCAGAAGGCGCGCCACAGGGCGGCATCGGCAAACAGCGCCTGGAAATTGACCAGGCCGCCCCAGACCGGCTGCGGATTGCGCAACAGGTACCAGTCCTGAAAGGACAACCAGAGCGCATAGAGCAGGGGGATGACGGCAATGGCCAGGGCAACCAGCACGGCCGGCGCCACCAGGGCATAGGGCAGGGCGATATCACCGAATGGCCTTCGCTCTGTATCTGCTGTGGGAACGGTCATGGGCTGAGCCTGCACTTATGCAAAACTTTGTCCGAGGTACGGAGCTGGCAATTGCCGCCCCTCCCGCAGAGGGGAGGGGAGCAAAGAAGCCGAAGCTTCTGCTGCGTGAGGGAGCCCCCGGACGGCGGGAGGGTGCCGCCCGGGTGCTTCGCCCTTAGCGGGCGAGGACGGAATTGATGTCCGTGCAGAGATCGGCGGTGGCCTGATCGATATCCTTCTGGCCCAGGGCCACGGCCTGCACGGCCTTCTGGATCGTGTCGACCTCGAGCTGGCCCATCTGCGGGATGGCTTCGCTCGGATATTGATAGGGCCGCGCGTCCTGCAATTGCTCGACGAAGAGCGGATAGGGGAACTCGGTCCAGGGCTCGCCCTGCGCCAGCGAGATGGAGCCCGGGATGAAGCCGCCGGCCACGGCCAGCTCCTTGAAGGCCTCGCCATGGGTGGCGAACATGATGAACTGCCCGGCCGCCTCCTTGGCGTCGGAGGCATTCCACATCACCAGCGGCCAGCCGCCCAGGAAGCCGGACCGGTTGACCGGGCCCGAGGGCACCATGGCGATATCGACGGCATCGAGCCATTCCGGCTGCTCGGTCACGAGGTCGCGATAGAGGCTGGGATGCATGAGGATCATGGCATAGCGGCCATCAAGGAAACCGCGCTGGAAGGCGTCGCCATTCATGCTGGCCGCGTCCGGATGGGTGGAGCCATCCAGCGCGATGCCGGTATAGACATCGAGCGCGGCGCGGAATTCGGGGCTGTCGAAGCCGCAGGTGCCGTCCTCGTTGAGCATGCGCGCGCCATAGCCGAGATAGGCGCTCATGAAATTGTGGACGGTGAAATAATCGAGGCTGGTGGCCAGGCCGATGCCATAGACGCCGTCCGGGGTGCCCTCGGTCAGGGTCTTGGCGGCGCTGCGCAGCTCTTCCCAGGTCTCGGGTGGGCTTTCGGGATCGAGGCCGGCCTGTTCGAACAGGTCCTTGCGGTAGTAAAGCGCGCGGGTTTCCACCGCGATGGGTGAGGCCCACCACTGGCCGCCCAGATTGTAATAGCCCTTGTCGCCCGGCCAGATGTCGGAGGCCACATCGGTGCCGTTGGCGGCATCATAGGCCGCGAAGGCGTCGTCGAGCGGAGCCAGGGCGCCGATGGCCTGGAACTGGGCGACGACATTGTTGCCCAGCATGGACACGTCGGGCAGGCCGCCGGTGGTCAGCGCGGTGACCAGGCGCTGCTGCTGCTCCGACCAGGGCACGATTTCCATGACCACGTCGATGCCTTCATGGCTGGCCTCGAAGGCCTCGATGATGCCGTTCCAGGCGGCGATGTCGTTCGGATTGGTCGAGAACTGCCAGAAGGTCACCGTCTCGGCAAAGGCCGGAGCGGTGAGCAGGGTAGAGGCGAGCGCCGTCGCCGCGAGCAATGAATGCCGCATTATAAATCCTCCCAATGAACTCGTGCGTTGCGAGTAGCGCGCTTTTCCCGAAAAGCGCATGTGTCATCGTTGACATATAGATCGTTAACACAGGCCCGCGAGGGAGTCAAACGGGTGGCCGAGCGCGGGAATGGCGTGCGTCTAGCCGGGTGCGGGGCCGGTGGACTGGCGGATGACCAGGCCCGCATCGAGTACCACTTCGCCCTGCATGTCGCGCTTGTCGATGGCCGCCCGGGCCATTTCGAAGCCCTGGCGGCCCAGTTCGGCGATCGGCTGCGCCACGGTGGTCAATTGCGGGGCGAGATAGGGCGCCAGCGTATCGTCGAAGCCGACGACCGACAGATCATGCGGCACCTTTTTGCCGGCCTTGTACAGCGCCTGCAACACCCCGACGGCGAGGATGTCGCAGGTGGCGAAGATGGCCGTCGGCGGCGTTGGCAGGGACAGCAGGGCTTCGGCATGCGCGCGGCCCTCCGCGCCGGACCCGTCGCTGGCAAGGTCGTAATACTGGCCCAGCCGGACATAATCGGCCTGCAGGTCCAGGCCATGGGCCGCCATGCCGTCGCGATAGGCGGCGAGCCGGTCTTCCTCCACCGAGCGCCGGCGGGCCGCATCCTGCGGATAGAGCGCCGGATCGCCGCCGACAAAGGCGATGCGCCGATGGCCCAGCCCGACCAGATGATCGATGGCGGCGCGGGCGCCGACATAATTGTTGACGCGCACGAAGCGGGCCGTCTCGGTCAGCGAGCGCTCGATCTCGATAGCCGGAATGCCGGCGCCGGCCAGCAATTCGACATTGGCGGGGTTGGCCGCGGTGCAGAACAGAACGGCGTCGACGCGCTGGGCGATGAAGGTTTCGACGCCATGGCGCTCATAGCTGTCGCTGCCCCCGTGATTGAAGATGACGACGCGATAGCCCGCCGCGATGGCGGCTGCCTCCACCGCATGGGCCACCCCGACGAAGAAGGGATTGACGGTGATGGCGGTGAGCATCAGCCCGATGGTCTGGCTGCGCTGCGTGCGCAGATTGCGCGCCACCACATTGGGCCGGTAATTGGTGGCTGCGACCGCCGCCAGGACCTTTTCGCGGGCCTCCTCGGAAATATAGCCCTGCTGCTTGAGCACGCGGTTGACCGTGGCCGTGGAGACCCCGGCCAGTTTCGCCACTTCGATCAATGTTGCGCTTTTGCTTGCCACCGGCACCTCTCTGGCCCGCGATTTAGGCCGAGCAGGGGGGCGGGGGCAAGGGCGTGCCGCGCCGCGCCCTCGTGGTTCGACAGGCACGGAACGCCCGGAGACCTCATCCTGAGCCTGTCGAAGGACGAGGTCGCCCGAATACGGGACTAGGCCGTCCAGCCGCCATCGATGATGTGGATTTGTCCGGTCGTATAGGTGGCGCCGGCGAGATAGAGAGCGAGGTCGGCGACTTCCTCGGGCCGGGCGATGCGGCCGATGGGCTGGCGGGCGATGAAGGCTTTGCGGGCGCCCTCGAAATCGCCGGTGGCGTGCCAGCGCTCGTGCAGGCTGGGGCTGTCCACCGTGCCGGGACAGATGGCGTTCACCCGGATATTGGAGGTCGTGTAATCGGCGGCGATGGATTTGGTGAGCCCGATCACG
>NZ_LVVY01000076.1 GCF_001650025.1 Devosia elaeis
GGAGGATAATATGGGGTGATGGGGGTGGGGATAAGTTTTGGTTTTTTTGTGGGTTCGGCGTTTGTGGCAGCAGCCCCCTCATCCGCCCTTCGGGCACCTTCTCCCCGAGGGGGGAGAAGAATGGCGCGGCGTTTGCCTCTTATTCCTCTCCCCCTCGGGGAGAGGGTGGATCGGCCGCGGGCCGAGACGGGTGAGGGGGGGGGGCGGCAGAGAGCTAAATATTAGATGCCGGTGCGTGGGAGCACCCCCTCCCAGCTTCGCTGGGCCTTCGGCCAAGCTGCGCTACCTCCCCCGTCAAAGGGGGAGGTGGGGTCGGTGTTTGGGGCGGCTCCGCGCCATTCGCGCGTAGCGCTCATGGAGGTTGCCGCATGATCCCGCCACCCACAGCTCGTCACCCTCGGGCTTGACCCGAGGGCGTTCAGGGGCTGGTGGCGGCGCCCCTACCCGATCGGCAGGCCCTGTTTTTCCACCCACTCGGTGAGCAATTTGCGTACCGTGCCGCCATTGGCGCCGAGGCTCAGGGCCTGGCGGACCGTTTCCTGGATGGGCTTGAGCTCGAGGTTGAGGATCATTTCCTTGATCGGGCCGATCGAGGCCGGGCCCATGGAGAGCCGGGTCATGCCGATGGCCATGAGCGCCAGCGCCTCGATGGGCTTGCCGGCCAGCTCGCCGCACATGGTCACCGGCTTGCCGTGGCGCTCGGCGGCCTCGACCACCATGCGGATGGCCCGCAGGCGCGGCAGGGCGATGGGATCATAGGCCTTGGAGACGCGCGGATTGGCGCGGTCAGCCGCGGTGAGGAACTGCACCAGGTCGTTGGAGCCGATGGAGACGAAATCGGCCTCGGGCATGATCTGGTCGAGCTCGAACAGCAGCGAGGGCACTTCCACCATGGCGCCGATTTCGAGCCGCTCGGGCGCCGGCAGCCCGGCGCGCCGCAGCCGCTCGACTTCCTTGCTGATCACCTGCCGGGTCAGCCGGAATTCGAAGGTCTCGGTGACCATAGGCACCAGCACCTTGAGCGGGCGGCCATTGGCGGCCTGCAGCAGGGCGCGGATCTGGGTGCGCAGCAGGCCCGGACGGTCGAGACCCAGCCGGATGGAGCGATAGCCCATGGCCGGGTTTTCCTCGGCCGTGGCGCGCAGATAGGGCAGGACCTTGTCGCCGCCGATATCGAGCAGGCGGAAGACGATGGGCCGGTCCCCGGCAATGGCCATGGCCTCGGCATAGAGCTCGGCCTGTTCCTTGAGGCGCGGCAGGCGGCTGGCGATCATGAACTGCAATTCGGTGCGGAACAGCCCGACCCCAACCGCGCCGGTATCGTCCAGCATGGGCAGGTCGGCCACCAGGCCCGAATTGTGCAGCAGGGTGATTTCCACGCCGTCGCGCGTGACGCTGGGCTTGTTCTTGAGCGCGGCGTAATGGGCGCGCCTCTTGGCCGAGATGCGGACCTTGTCCACATAGGTCTGCTCGACATCGGGCGTGGGGCGCAGATGCACCTGGCCGGCAGGACCATCGATGATGATGTCGTCGCCGGTTTCGGACATGGAGACGATGGACTGGGCCTGGCCCACCGCCACGATGCCCAGCGAGCGGGCGACGATGGCGACATGGGCCGTGGCCCCGCCCTCTTCGAGCACGACGCCGCGCAATTTCTTGCGGTCATATTCGAGCAGTTCGGCCGGGCCCATATTGCGGGCCACCAGGATGGCATTGTCGGGCAGCTCGCGCTGCGCCGGCTGGCTGGTATTGGTGAGCACGCGCAGCAGCCGATTGGCCAGATCGTCCAGATCGTGCAGCCGATCGCGGATATAGGGATCGGTCTGGCGCAGCATGCGGGCGCGGGTATCGTTCTGCACCCGCTCCACCGCCGCCTCGGCGCTGAGGCCATTGGCGATCGCCTCGCTCAGCCGGTTCACCCAGCCGCGATCATTGGCGAACATGCGATAGGTCTCGAGGATTTCCCGGTGGTCCGAGCCCCCGGCCATGTCGCCGTGATCGAGCATGGCGTCGATGGAGACGCGCATGGTTTCCAGCGCTGCATCCAGCCGCTGCTTTTCCGCCTCGGTATCCTCGGCGATGAAATTGGTGACGACGACGCGGGGATCGTGGAGCACCACTTTCCCCAGTGCGATGCCATCGGTGAAGCTGACGCCGTTGAACATGCGAGGCCGCCTGAGGTCGATATCGGACCCCGGCTTGATGAGATTGTCGAAATCGCTGGTAGCGATCATCTCGGCCAGGATTGTGGCCGTGGTCAGCATGGCCTCGGTTTCATCCTCGCCGTAATGGCGATGATCCCCGTTCTGCACCACCAGCACGCCCAGGGTCTGCCCGGCCCGCAGCACCGGCACGCCCAGGAAGGAATTGTAGCGGTCCTCGCCGGTTTCCGGCCGATAGGCGAAGGCGGGATGGCTGGGCGCATCGTCGAGGCTGAGCGGCTCCGCCTCGGCGGCGATCAGCCCGACCAGGCCCTCGCCCAGGCGCAGGGTGGTCAGGTGGACCGATTCGGCCTTGAGGCCATGGGTGGCGAAGAGCTCGAGCGCGCCGTCATCGCGCAGCACATAGAAGGAGCAGACATCGGCCCGCATGTTTTCGGCGATGAGGTCGACGATCTTGTCGAGCCGAGCCTGCGAAGCCAGGGGCTCCGCCATCGTCTCGCGCAATTGCCGCAGCAGCACCCTGGGGCCGCCTATGGTCGTCACCATGCCTCGTTCAGGCAGCCCGCAAAGCCGCCCCCCTTCCTTCAGGAGCGGCCCTTCCCTCCGAAAACGGGATCAGGCGTCCTGCTTGTCCAGACCGTAATAGGTGTGCAGAGCCCGAACCGCAAGCTCGGCATATTCTTCATCGATCAGAACCGAGGTCTTGATTTCCGAAGTCGTGATCAGCTGGATATTGATGCCCTTGTCGGCCAGGGCCTTGAACATCGAGGCGGCGACGCCCGCATGGCTGCGCATGCCCACGCCCACCACCGAGACCTTGGCCCCGCCGCGCGAACCGGAAAGGCGCGCATATTCGAAGCGCCCGCCATTGTCCTCCAGCGCCTTGACCGCCTTGTCATATTCGCTGTCGGGCACGGTGAAGGTGATGTCGGTGGTGGCGCCATCGTCGGCGATGTTCTGCACGATCATGTCGACCACGATGCCCTTGTCGGCCAGAGTGCCGAAAATGGCGGCGGCGACGCCGGGATTGTCCTTGACCTTGCGCAGGGTGATCTTGGCCTCGGCCTTGGCGAGCGTCACGCCCGAAACGATCTGCTTTTCCATGATCTCATCCTCATCGCAGACAAGCGTGCCCGGAACGCCGGGCGTACCATCGGGCGCGATCTGCGGCGCGTCCGGGTCGTCGAAACTGGAACGGACGGTCAGGCGCACCTTGTGCGCCATGGCCATTTCCACCGCGCGGATCATCAGCACCTTGGCGCCGAGCGAAGCCATTTCCAGCATTTCCTCGAAGGAAATCTTGGTCATGCGCTGCGCCTTGGGCACGATGCGCGGATCGGTGGTGTAGACGCCGTCCACATCGGTATAGATGTCGCAGCGATCCGCCTGGACCGCCGCCGCCACCGCCACCGCCGACGTATCCGAGCCGCCCCGGCCCAGAGTGGTGATGCGGTTATGCGGGGAAATGCCCTGGAAGCCGGTGATCACCGGCACCCAGCCATTGGCCATGCGCTCGTTGAGCTCGGTGGGGTCGATATCGGCGATGCGGGCGGCGCCATGGGAATCATCGGTATAGATGGGCACCTGCCAGCCGGCATAGGACCGCGACTGGATGCCCATTTCGGCCAGCACGATGGCCATGAGCCCGGCCGTCACCTGCTCGCCCGAGGCCACCACGGCATCATATTCGCGCGCATCGTGGAACTTGGACGCCTCGTTGACCCAGCCCACCAATTCATTGGTCTTGCCGGACATGGCCGAGACCACCACGGCCACTTCATTGCCCGCTTCGACCTCACGCTTGATATGGCGCGCGGCATTGCGGATGCGTTCGACATTGGCGACCGAGGTGCCACCGAATTTGACGACGATACGAGCCACTTGGCTTCCCCGCTTACCCGCCGAACCCGGCGGTACGCTTCCTGTTGGGCGGGGGAATGCCACAAAGGCGGGGCGCAATCAATGGGCATCGCCGCCGCAGGCCCGCGGTGGCGGCGGAACTGCGACACGCCGCGCCTTGCCCCGGCCATGCTCGCCGGGTCATATGGACGCACAAGGAGCCCGCCCATGACCCGCAGCACCGTCAACGACGCCGAAATCGCCAAGTTCACGGCCATGGCGGAGGAATGGTGGGACCCGAGCGGCAAGTTCAAGCCGCTGCACAAGTTCAATCCGGTGCGCCTGACCTATATCCGCGACAACTTGCTGGCCCATTTCGGCCGCGACGCGCATGGGTTGCGCCCCTTCGAGGGCCTGCGCGTGCTCGATGTCGGCTGCGGCGGCGGGCTGCTCTGCGAACCGCTGACCCGGCTGGGCGCCAGCGTCACCGGCATCGACGCCGCCGAGCGCAATATCGCCATCGCGGAAATCCACGCCGAACAGGCCGGGCTCGACATCGATTATCGCACGACGACCAGCGAGGCGCTGGTGGCGGCGGGCGAAAGCTATGACGTGGTGCTCAACATGGAAGTGGTCGAGCATGTCGACGACGTGCCGCTCTACATGAAGAGCTGCGCCGACCTCGTCGCGCCGGGCGGGCTGATGTTCACCGCCACGCTCAACCGCACCGCCCGCTCCTGGGCGCTGGCGGTGATCGGCGCCGAATATATCCTGCGCTGGCTGCCGCGCGGCACCCATGACTGGAACAAGTTCCTGACGCCGGAAGAAATCACGGCGCAATTGCGCCGCAACGGGCTCAGCGTCACCGGCCAGACCGGCGTGGTCTTCCACCCGCTGGCCGATGAATGGCGCATGTCCCCCGATATGGGGGTCAATTACATGGTGCTGGCCGAGCGGCCCAAGAGCTAGACCTTGAGCAGCTAGACCTTGAGCAGCTCGTCCTTGCGGACCGACAGCACCAGCCTGTCGCCGTCCACGCGGTCGATATGTTCGGGAAAGATATAGCGGTCCGCCGCGAAGAACCCATCCGCATCGAGCCGCACGAAGCCTTCGCGCAGGGCCTTTTCCTGCATTTCGCGCGGCAAGCCGTCATTGGGATGGAAGACCTCGGCCAGGATATCGACAAGCGAGTCGCGCTCGTCCTCGAGAACCGGGCTGACGCCGACGGCGTCCACCTCCGGCGCGCCCGGCGCCTCGTCGGTGATGCGGAAGGTTTCGACCGTGCCGATGGCATGCATGGCGCTGTCATAGACCGCCATGCCTTCGTGAATCGTGCTGGGTATGGCCTGCATGTTGATCTCCTCGATTGTGCTGAAAAGGCAACGCCCGGCCGTGGTCGGCGTTCCGCCAGCCTGCTTTCGCGGCGGACAATCGTGATCGCCATTTTGTGAACTCAAATGCCCGGCAAGGCGTTCTTCCGACAGAAGAAACCGAGTGATCCGATATGCTCCTTTTCGCCCGCGCGGCCCTCGCGCTCGGGATGGCCACGCTTTGCCTGACGCCCGCCGCCCAAGCTCAATCCGAACCCCAGAGCCAGGACCAGAATGTCTTCGTCATGGGCGGCCCCTTCACCACGGGCTATTTCGGCGATGCCTTCTTTTTCTGGGACGACCATTACGAGTCCAATTTCTTCGCCGGCATCGGCTATCAGCACTTCTTCCATCATTATGAAAGCTTCAAGCTGGGCGTCGAAGCCGGGATCGGCCTGCGCCAGGGCGCGCAGACCTCCGCCGAATTGTGGGGGGGCCTCGTGGCGGGACTGACCGAATTCTCCTTCGGCGACATCACCATCACCCCCTCCATCACGGCCGGCCTCTCGGTGGTGACCGATACGATCGGGGTGGAAACCGACCGCGCCGACAAACTGGGACGCGACGTGCCCATCCTTTATTACCTCGCCCCCGAAATCGCCATTTCCCACGCCGCCCATCCCGAATGGGAAACCTTCGCCCGCATCCAGCACCGCTCCGGCGGCTTCGGCACCATCGCCGATATCGACGGATCCAATGCGGCCGTGATCGGCCTGCGGTTCAAGTTCTAGGGCGACGCGTCGTATCCCACCCCTCGATGTGGGGCGCGCCATGGAAAGGCGGGGCTCTTTATATCCTGAGACATCGTGCCTGCCGGCACCCCCTCCCGTCCTCCCCCGTCAAGGGGGAGGTGCCGTATCGCGTTTTGGGGCTCGATCCCGTCACAAGAGCCGGCCTGCCATCGCCACAGTACCGTACGGTACGGTACGGAAATTTCTTGCTGCCGGGGCGGAATGGGGCTAAACAGGAGACCAGCATAGAACCGGCCCCACCGGCAGCATTTCGAGGATTGCCCCATGCCCGCCTATCGTTCCCGCACCACCACCCATGGCCGCAACATGGCCGGCGCCCGCGGGCTCTGGCGCGCCACCGGCATGAAGGATGGCGATTTCGGCAAGCCGATCATCGCCGTGGTCAATTCCTTCACCCAATTCGTGCCGGGCCATGTGCACCTCAAGGATCTCGGCCAGCTCGTGGCCCGCGAGATCGAGGCCGCCGGCGGCGTGGCCAAGGAATTCAACACCATCGCGGTCGATGACGGCATCGCCATGGGCCATGACGGCATGCTCTATTCCCTGCCCAGCCGCGACATCATCGCGGATTCGGTGGAATATATGGTCAATGCCCATTGCGCCGACGCCATGGTCTGCATTTCCAATTGCGACAAGATCACGCCCGGCATGCTCAATGCCGCCATGCGTATCAATATCCCGGTGATCTTCGTGTCCGGCGGCCCGATGGAAGCCGGCAAGGCGATGATCAAGGGCAAGCTGCAGGCGCTGGACCTGGTCGACGCCATGGTGATGGCCGCCGATGACAGCTATAGCGACGAGGAAGTCCAGCTCGTCGAGGAAAGCGCCTGCCCCACCTGCGGCTCCTGCTCGGGCATGTTCACCGCCAATTCCATGAACTGCCTCACCGAGGCGCTGGGCCTCAGCCTGCCGGGCAATGGCTCCACGCTCGCCACCCATTCGGACCGCAAGCGCCTGTTCCAGGAAGCGGGCCACCTGATCGTCGACCTGGCCCGCCGCTATTACGAGCAGGACGACGCCTCGGTCCTGCCGCGCTCCATCGCCACCAAGGCGGCCTTCGAGAATGCCATGAGCCTCGACATCGCCATGGGCGGCTCGACCAATACGGTCCTGCATATCCTGGCCGCCGCCTATGAGGGCGGCGTCGACTTCACCATGGACGACATCGACCGGCTGAGCCGCAAGGTGCCCGTGCTCTCCAAGGTCGCGCCCGCCAAGGCGGACGTCCATATGGAAGACGTGCATCGCGCCGGCGGCATCATGGCCATTCTCGGCCAGCTCGACCGCGCGGGGCTCATCAACCGCAAGGAACATACGATCCATACGGCCACGATGGGCGACGCGCTCGACAAGTGGGATATCTCCCGCACCAATTCGGAAGCCGTGCGCAATTTCTACATGGCCGCACCCGGCGGCGTGCGCACCACGCAGGCTTTCAGCCAGTCCAACCGCTGGGCCGAACTCGATCTCGACCGGCAGAACGGCGTCATCCGCTCGGCCGAAACCCCCTTCTCCAAGGATGGTGGCCTCGCCGTGCTCAAGGGCAATATCGCCATCGATGGCTGCATCGTGAAGACGGCGGGCGTGGATGAATCCATCCTCAAATTCACCGGCCCGGCCCGCGTCTTCGAGAGCCAGGACGATACGGTCAAGGCGATCCTTTCCAACCAGATCAAGGAAGGCGACGTCCTCGTCATCCGCTATGAAGGTCCGCGCGGCGGCCCCGGCATGCAGGAAATGCTCTACCCGACGAGCTACCTGAAATCGAAAGGCCTGGGCAAGGCCTGCGCCCTCTTGACTGACGGCCGTTTCTCCGGCGGCACGTCGGGCCTCTCCATCGGCCACGTTTCGCCGGAAGCCGCCGAAGGCGGCACGATCGGGCTGGTGCGCGAAGGCGACATCATCGAGATCGACATCCCCAACCGCAGCATCACGCTGCTGGTGAGCGACGACGAACTGACCCAGCGCCGCCATGACCAGGACAGGGCGGGCTGGAAGCCGGCCCATCCGCGCAAGCGCAATGTCACCACCGCCCTTAAGGCCTATGCGGCCTTCGCCACCAGCGCGGCGCGGGGTGCGGTGCGCGACACCGAGGCTATCGACAAGCTGTGGAACTGAACTGAGGCAAGGAAGAACCCCCCTTCTAGCCTCCCTCTGAAAGGGGGAGATTAGGAGAGGGTACTCCGATCTCTCGGCTGTCGCTCTGCGACAATCGCGTGACAAGCGCCCCGGGCAATGCTACAGCCCCGCCCAGCCACCCGGACTTCTGCCAAGAAGGCCGGACTGGTCAGGTTCGATAGCGGGGATTCCACCCTCCCTATCGAACCGACCCTGATTTTCCCGACATTGCAAATTCTTCGGCTGAGGCGCGAGGCCAAGGCCTGCCCTGCTTTACCTCTCCCTTGGGGGAGAGGTCGGCGGCGCAGCCGACGGGTGAGGGCGCCTTTTCCAGTGCTCGTGGGAAGGCCCCCTCACCCGCCCCTTCGGGGCGACCTCTCCCCCAAGGGAGAGGTGAAGCAGCTCACCCCCTCCGGCCGATGCGGTCCAGGATGGCGAAATCGTCGTCGCTGAGCTTGATGGCGGCGGCGGCCACGTTTTCCTCGAGATGGCTGACCTTGCCGGTGCCGGGAATGGGCAGCATGACCGGCGAGCGCTTCAGCATCCAGGCCAAAGCCAGCTGGCTGGCCGAGGCGCCGTGCTTGTCCATGATCGCCTTGAATTCGGCGCTGGTCGATTCGAGATTGCCGCCATCGATCGGGCGCCAGGGGATGAAGCCGATGCCATTGGCCTCGCAATGGTCCAGCACGTCCTCGGCCCGGCGATTGACCAGGTTGTAGAGGTTCTGGACCGTGGTGACCTTGAAATAGCGCTGGGCTTCCTTGATGTCGTCGACGCTGACCTCGCTGAGGCCGACATGGCGGATCAGCCCCTCCTGCTGCATCTGCGCGATGGCGCCGAACTGGTCGGCGCGCGGCGTCTTGCCGTCGATGCGATGCAATTGCCAGAGATCGAGCACGTCGCGCTTGAGCCGGCGCAGGCTCTGGATGACGCCCTGACGCAGGAATTCCGGTCGCCCGAGCTGATGCCATTCATCCGGCCCGGTGCGGGTGAGCCCGCTCTTGGTAGCGACGATCGTGCCCTTCGCATAGGGCGCCAGCACCGCCCCGATCAGCTCTTCGCTGACATAGGGTCCATAGCTTTCGGCCGTATCGATGAAATCGACATTGAGCTCGGGCAGGCGGCGCAGGGTCGCCTTGGCTTCCTCCGGATTTTCGGGCGGCCCCCAGATGCCGCTGCCGGTAATGCGCATGGCGCCGAAACCGAGCCGGTTGACCTTGAGATCGCCGCCGATGGCGAAGGTGCCGGAAAGAGCTGCGTCGAGTGTGGTCATCTTGCGTTCTCCGTTGCTCACGCCGGGAGGCAGGCGTTCAATTGTCGTCCGCCACATCCGGCAGCGGCAGGAAATCCACGCCGTCCTCGATGAGGCCGGCCACCTCTTCGCGCGTCGCCTCCCCATAGATGCCGCGGGCCTCGGCTTCCTCGAAATGGATTTTTCGCGCTTCCTCGGCAAAGCTGTCGCCGACATAATCGGCCTCGCTCATCACCTTCCTGCGATATTGGCGGAGCATGTCGCGGAAGCGGGCCGCATCCGGATGGGCGGCGGACAGCGGCACGCGCTCCTGATCGGTGCGGGCCACATTGGGGGCCATGGGCGCCTTTTCCACATGGGCGTCGCCGCATTGCGCGCAGGTGACGATGCCGCGGGCCTGCTGCTCGTCATAGGCGGCGGCGTTCTTGAACCAGGCGTCGAAGCGGTGCCCCTTCGAACATTGAAGCGAATACTGGATCACTATGCTTGTCGTTTCATTGCGGCGCAGGACCGCGCCCTTGTCCGGACCATATAGGGGTCCGAACTAGTTCTGCAAAGCCGGAGGCGAAAAGTCCCGCGCATTGGCCAAGGCCGGCACCCGGCCGCGTGCCTCGACAACAGCCGAGGGGTCGATATCGGCGACCAGGACGCCGGGCGCATCATGGTCGAGCTCCGCGATCACCCGGCCCCAGGGGTCGACGATCAGCGAATGGCCATAGGTGGCCCTGCCATTGGCATGGCTGCCGCCCTGCGCCGCGGCGATGACATAGGAGCCGGTCTCGATGGCCCGCGCCCGCAAGAGCACATGCCAATGCGCCTGGCCCGTGGGCACGGTGAAGGCGGCGGGGACCGCGATCAGATTGGCGCCGGCATTGGCCAGCGCGTTGTAGAGCCGCGGGAAGCGCATGTCGTAGCAGATGGAAAAGCCGAGGGTAAAATCGCCCAGGGGGGCAATCACGGCCCGATCACCGGCTTTATAGGTGGCGCTTTCGCGATAGGCGTTGAGCCCGGCGATGTCGGCGTCGAAGAGATGGATCTTGTCATAGGTGGCGACCTGGGCCCCATCCGGCCCGAACAGCACCGAGCGATTGGCGAAACGCCCATCCTCGAGCGGCACGGGCAGCGAGCCGATATGGACGAATATATTATGCCTATGGGCCATCTCGCCCACCCGGGCCAGGTGCGGATGCCCCTCGAAAGGCGCGGCCACCGCCTTGAGCTGCTCGCGGTTTTCCGGAAAGATCAGGGTGACTTCCGGGGTCACCGCATAGGCGGCGCCCCGGTCGGCCGCTTCGGCCAGCAGCGGCTCCAGCGCGGCCAGATTGGCCTCCGGATCGAGCCCGGAGCGCATCTGGATGGCGGCGATTTTCATCGTCTAGCCGGCCAGGAGGGGATCGAGCCCGCCCTGTCGCTCCAGCGCCGCCAGGTCGTCATAGCCGCCCACATGCACATCGCCCACGAAGATTTGCGGCACCGTGCGGCGGCCATGGGCGCGCTCGGTCATTGTCTCGCGCAGCGCGGGATCGAGCACGCTGATCTCGGTGTAATCGACGTTCTTTTCGGCCAGCAGCGCCTTGGCCGCGTGGCAATAGGGGCAGGTGGGGGTGGTATAGATTTCGACCTTGGCCATGGCGGCAGGCTCCGAAGACAGCACAACCCCTTATATGGGCAGTTCGCCGTCGATGACAACGCGGGCGAAGGTCAACACGTCCACCCGTCCCGCGCCGCCGCGCTTGAGGACGCGAGTAATGGCCTTGACCGTGGCCCCGGTCGTATAGACATCGTCCACCAGCACCACGGGGCGGCCCGCCAGGCGCTCCAGCGCCCGCTGATGCAGGACGAAGGCGCCCCGCACATTGCGCAGTCGGCCATCGCCGGACAGGCCCACCTGCTGGCGGGTCTTGCGGTGGCGGCGCACCAGATGCGGGTCGACCTCGAGCCCGGTGAGCCGGCCCAGCTCCCGCGCCAGCAGCATGGACTGGTTATAGCGGCGGAAGCGCAACCGGCTGGCATGCAGCGGCACCGGCACCAGGACCGGCCGGTCCGGCCAGAATTCCTGCCCGGCGGCGGCCATCAGCCGGGCGCAGAACCGCGCCAGCTCCACCCGGTCGCCATATTTGAAGCGGCTGATCAGCGTGCCCACCACCGCCCCATAGGCCATCGCCGCCCGGGCCCGCTCGAAAGGCGGCGGATCGGCCAAGGCTTCGGCGGAGCGCGCATCGGGCCCCGGATCGCCCTCGAAGGGCAGGCCCAGGATCGGGCAGAACGGCGCGCTGATCGGACGCAGGCCGGAAAAGCAGGCCGCGCAGAGGCTGTCCCCGGCCACGAGCGGCGCCGAACAGGCAATGCAGGCGGGCGGATAGAGCTGATCGAGCAGGACCAGGCCCAGCCGGCCGAGCCCCTGCCCCAGCCGGTCCAGCACACGCCCTTTGACTTCCCCGCCCCCGCTCTCCATAAGGGCCATATTGCCACGCTCCGGCTCCGGCGAAAGCCCTTTCGATGACCAGCGCCCCCCAGCTTTTCGATTCCGTCCAGATCGGCCGCAACCTGTCCCGCCGCAAGGGCACGGACAATTTCGTGCGCGACCTGGTGCTGGAAGACCTTGCCGACCGGCTCGCCACCTATAAGCGCGATTTTTCCCGGGCCGTGCTGATCGGGCCCGATGCCGAAACCCTGCCGGAAACGCTGGTCACCGCCAATGGCCCGGTTGCGGCGCAGCGGGTGGAGGCCTTTGCCGATGCCGATTTCCCTTCCCTGCCGCCGGGCGAGCATGACTTGGTCGTTTCGCTCCTGCATCTGCAGACCGTCAACGACGTGCCCGGCCACCTGGCGCGGCTGCGGCGGCAATTGCGCCCCGATGGCCTGCTCATGGCCGCCTTTATCGGCGGCGAAAGCCTGACCGAATTGCGCGAGGCGTTCCTGGCCGCCGACCTCGCCGTGTCCGGCGGCGCCTCGGCCCGGGTCGCCCCCATGGCGCAGGTGCGCGATGCCGGCGCCTTGCTGCAACGGGCCGGCTTCGCTTTGCCGGTCGCCGATGTGGAAACTCACAGGTTGCGCTATGGCAATCCCTTTGCGCTGATGGCGGAATTGAAAGCCCTGGGCGCCGCCAATCCGCTGGCCGACCGGCCGCGCCGCTTCGCCACCCGCACCCTGCTTGCCGCCGCCGCCCAGGCCTATGCCGAACGCGACGGCGATCCCGACGGCCGGGTGCGCGCCACGCTCGAAATCATCTGGATCGCCGGCTGGGTGCCGCATGAAAGCCAGCAGAAGCCCTTGAAGCCGGGCAGCGCCACCACGCGCATGGCCGATATCCTGGGCCGGGGGGAAGCCGAATGAGCCTGACCAACTGCCCGGCCCTTGCTTCGGCCCAATAAAAAAGGCCGGTGTTGCCACCGGCCTTTCGCATTCCTGATGGCGGGAGGGCTTACGCCGCTTCCTCGTCGCTTTCGGCCTCGGCCGCGTCGGCCTTGGTGCGCTTCGGGCTCTTGGCGAGCTGCTTTTCGATCAGTTGCACGGCCTCGGTCAGCGTCAGCTTGCGCACGGCGCCCACTTCCCGGCTCATCCGGTCCATGGCCTGCTCGAACAGCTGGCGTTCCGAATAGGACTGCTCGGGCTGCTCTTCGGAACGGTAGAGATCGCGCACCACTTCCGAAATGGCGATCAGGTCGCCCGAATTGATCTTGGCTTCATATTCCTGGGCGCGGCGCGACCACATGGTGCGCTTGACGCGGGCCCGGCCGGTGACGGTATCGAGAGCCTTCTTGATCTCGTCGTCCTCGGCCAGCTTGCGCATGCCGACCGACTTGACCTTGGCCACGGGGACGCGCAGCGTCAGCTTGTCCTGCTCGAAGCTGATCACGAACAGCTCAAGAGTAAGACCAGCGACTTCCTGCTCCTCGATGGCGACGATGACGCCGACGCCATGGGCAGGGTAGACGACATATTCGCCCGTCTTGAACCCGAGCCGCTGCTGCTGCTTCTTGGCTACCATATGCTGGAACTCCTTATTGACGCCCCAAATGGCGGGTTCCTTGCGGCAAGGACCTGCCATTCCTACTCGTTGACGCCCGACCCCGGGCGCTTACTGCGCAGTAAAGCCTCACGCCGTCCGGGTCCGCTTTGTCCGGAACGCCATGCACTTCAAATGATGTCTGTCAAAAAAATCGTGCCTTGCGGCACGGGCTGGATGACGGGCTCAACTGCATATGGAGGGACCATAGCACAATTTTTCAGCAGAATCAAAAAGAACGAATCAGCCGAACGCCCATGGGCCGCCCGGCGGGGCAGCCTCTCGCGATAGTAAAGTGGCAAAGCACTGCCATAGCTGAAAATTCAAGCGAGGCGCGTGCCGTCGCCTCAATCGCCCTCGCCCGGCGCATCGGAGAAATACTTCTCCAGCTTGCCCGCTTCCCCATCCTTGTCCTTGGCCTCGGGCAGCGGATCGCGCCGCTCGGTCAGGTTCGGCCAGATGGTGGAGAACTTGCGGTTGAGCTCCAGCCATTCGTCCAGCCCGCTTTCGGTATCGGGTTTGATGGCCTCGGCCGGACATTCGGGCTCGCAGACGCCGCAATCGATGCATTCGTCCGGATGGATCACCAGCATGTTCTCGCCTTCATAGAAGCAGTCCACCGGACACACTTCAACGCAATCGGTATATTTGCAGGCGATGCAATTGTCGGTGACGATATAGGTCATTCTGGCAGGCAATCCCGTCCAAACGCGGCCGGCCTCTTGGGGAAGGTCAAGCCACCTGTCTCAACGGGAAGGGTGCTAAACCCTTTTCCGTTCGGCCGCAAGACCATGCCGGGAGACGGTTTGGCGCAGTTACCGCTCCCGGTAAAATGCCGTGCTCCGGGGCCGCCGGTATGCGTCAGCCGGGCCGGTGCCGGAAAACCAGATCCTCGGGGTCCTGTCCCACGGCGCTCGCATCCGGCACCGCGCCGAGCTTGCGGGCCAGCCCGATGGAACGCGCATTTTCCGGATCGCAATAGCTGACCAGCGATGGCAGGCCCCGCACCGAGAAGGCCCAGTCCCGCAAGGCCGAGGCGGCCTCGAAGGCATAGCCCTGCCCCTCGAAACCCTCATAAAGCAACCAACCCAGTTCCTTTTCGGGAAAGAGCGGGCCGTGATTGATCCCGACCTGACCGATACACGCGCCCGTGCTGCGCAGGTCGATCATCAGACCGCCATGCCCGAACAGGTGCCAGCAGGCGATGTCGTGGCAGAACATCCCCCAGGCGGCCTTGCTGTCATAGGGCCCGCCCATATGGGCCGCACGCGCCGACGCCAGGAACCCGGCATAGGCCGCAAAGTCGCCCGCCAGTGGCGCCCGCAGCATCAGGCGTTCGGTTTTCAGCACGGGAATGTGGTTGGGCTGGGCGAGGCGCGCCAGGAGCCGGTCAGTCATCGCCGGCTCCATCCCGCAGCCGGTCGGTTTCCCGCCTTTCCCGCTTGGTCGGACGGCCCGCCCCCGGCGAGCGTTCGGCAATGGCTGCCTCGTAGGGCGAGCGCTCGGCGCGCGGCGGCATGGGTGGGGAAATATCCTCGTAAAGCCCCTGGGCCTCGCTGGCCGGGCCGCGCCGCGTGCCGGGATCGATTATGCGCCAGACCAGAACCTTGCCATGGATCGACATGGTCAGCACGTCACCGGCGCCGACCTTGTGGTCGCTGCGCTCCGTCCGCGCCGAATTGATGCGGATAGCGCCCGATTCGATGATCTTCTGCGCCAGCGTCCGCGACTTGACCGCGCGCGAAAAGAACAGGAACCGGTCGAGCCGCTCCTTGCGGAGCGGCATTTCGGCCGGCCCTGTCAATCCTATTCCGACTTGCCGCGCAGGGCGGCAAGGGCGGCAAAGGGGCTGTCGGGATCGAAGACCGGCTTGCGGCCTTCCCGCTGCGGGCGGCGATCCTTGTGCTCGCCCTTGTCCGGGCGGCCCCGATGCTCGTCGCGGCCCTTGCCATTGGGCTTGCCGCCATTGGGGCGGGCTTCCCCTTCCGGCCGGCGCGGGCCGCGACTATTGTTGCGCGGTCGCTCGTTGCGACGCCCCTGCTGGGCCTCGCCGTCGCCATCGCGGCGACCGCGCGGCTCGTGCCGGCGCTGATCGTGATTGCGGCGGCCGGGGAACCAGACCTCGTCGAATTCCGGCTCGGCCGGCGCCGCCGGCTCGTCGGACGCAATAGGCTCGACCGGCGCCGCATCGGGCACCACGGCCTCTTCCGCCACCACCGCGAGGGGGGGCTCCACCGGCTCGGCGGCCTCGTCCACGGCTTCGACGCTGGCGGGATTGTCCTCCAGCACCTGCTCCAGGGCCGGCGTTTCGGCCGATGCCTCGGCCAGCGCCAAAGGCGCCGCCTCCTTGGGCGTGCGGCGAACGCGATAGCCGAGCGAGCTCAGGATGGAGGCGAAATCCTCGCCCGAACAGCCCAGCAGGCTGGTCATTTCCACCGTGACACGGAAGCCGTTGCCCTCGGCCGCTCCGGCCGGAAGTTCGCCCGCATAGGGCCGGCCGGCATCGAGCGCGATCAGCGGCCGGATAATGTCGGCCAGGCGCTCCAGGATATCGACGCGCACCGCGCGCTTGCCGGCCACCTTGAACCCGGCGATCTCGTAGAGCCGCGGATCGACTTCCGGATCGACCAGGAACGAGGTCCGGCCCGAGAGCACGATATGGGGAATGTCGGTGACGCCGGGCTGGCGGACGCCGCCATGCTTGAGCGCAAACAGGATCAGCGCCAATTCGCGCGGCGCGGGCTTGAGCGAGAGCGGCAGATAGATGTGATAGGCGCCGAACTTGATGCCCAGTTTGCGCAGCTTGCCGCGCACATCCTGGTCCAGGCCCTTGACCTCGTCGGCCACCGCATGGCGCGGCAACAGGCCCAGATGTTCGAACAATTGATAGGCCAGCCCGCGCGCCGTCCCCTCGAGATCGGCCGGCGCTTCCAGCGACATGACCTGTTCGAGCACGGTATTGATATGGTGGCGCAGCCACAGCATCAGCCGGTCCTGCACCTTTTCCAGGTCCGGCCCGGTCAGGGTCTCGTCGGCCAGGATGATGATGCGCGGCCGGTAAAGGCTGTCGCCCTCGGCCAGCTCGGCGACGATCTCGCCGCGCCAGCGCAGCCGCCCATCGGTGGCCAACACGAATTCTTCATTTGGCGAACCGGCCAATCGTTCGGCACGATTGTGTATCTCCGGCGCCACCACCGAATCGGCGGCGCCACGCAAACCCTTGGCATCCAGTTCGCCGTCGCCGCGCGCGAGGGTGAAGCGGAAGCCTTCGAGCGTGCCGATGAGGTGGCCTTCAAGCCGCACTTCGCCTTGGCTGTTGATTTCGGGGGATACCATTCGTTTGTCTTTCAGATGGCGGAGCAGCACGCTGGTGCGCCGGTCGACGAAACGCTGAGTGAGCCGCTCGTGCAGAGCGTCACTCAGCCTGTCCTCTATGTCCCGTGTCTTTTCGCGCCAATAAGCGGGGTCTTCAAGCCAGTTTTTACGGTTCGCGACAAAGGTCCAGGTGCGGATCTGCTTGATCCGATTGCTGAGTGTGTCAATGTCGCCCTCCGCATTGTCGCAAAACCGCACCTGCTCGGCAATCCAATCGGCGCTGACCCGATCAATTCGTCTCAAATCCGAATAAATCCGGGTGACGATTTCGCCATGCGCGGCCGGTGATATCCCCTGATAGTCGGGAATCTGGCAACATTCCCAGAGCAGTTTGACCGCTTCATGGCCGCGCGCCAGCGCGCCCGCCTCATTGCGGGCGAGAAATTCCAGCGCCAATTGGTCGGTGGCGACCGGCACGCGGGTCAGCGTCTTGTCCTGCGGCGACAATTCCAGCGAGCCCCTGAGTCGCTCGATGGAGGAAAAATCCAGCGCGCTGTTGCGCCATTGCACCTGCCGCACCGGTTCGAAATCGTGGGTTTCGAGCTGGACGACCAATTCCTCGTCGAAATTCTCGGTGCCCCCGGTCACCCCGAACGTGCCGTTATGGCGGTGGCGCCCCGCCCGGCCCGCGATCTGCCCCAGCTCCGCCGGGGTGAGCGGGCGGCTCTGGTGGCCGTCGAACTTGGTGTCGTCGGCAAAGGCCACGTGATGGATATCGAGATTGAGCCCCATGCCGATGGCATCGGTGGCGACCAGGAAATCGACATCGCCATTCTGGTAGAGATCGACCTGGGCATTGCGCGTGCGCGGGCTGAGCGCGCCCATCACCACCGCCGCGCCGCCGCGCTCGCGCCGGATCAGCTCGGCAATGGCATAGACCTGCCGGGCCGAGAAGGCGACGATGGCGCTGCGTGCCGGCTGGCGGGAAATTTTCTTCGAACCGGCATAGGTGAGCTGGGAAAAACGCGGCCGATCGATGATCTCGGCATGGGGGACCAGCTTCCTGACCACGCCGGCCATGGTCGCCGAGCCGAGCAGCAGGGTTTCGTGAAAGCCACGCGCTTTCAGGATGCGGTCGGTAAAGACATGGCCGCGATCGAAATCGGTCGCGGTCTGGATTTCGTCCACCGCCACGCAATCGACATGGATATCCATGGGCATGGCTTCCACCGTCGCCACCCAATAGCGCGGCTTGGCCGGCACGATGCGCTCCTCGCCGGTGACCAGGGCCACCGCCTGTTCGCCGACGCGCTCCACCACCCGCTGATAGACCTCGCGCGCCAGCAGGCGCAGCGGCAGGCCGATCATCCCGGTGGGATGGGCCAGCATGCGCTCGATGGCGAAATAGGTCTTGCCGGTATTGGTCGGACCGAGAATGGCCTTGACCGAATGGGAGGGTGCGAAAGTCATCGCGCCCTATGTAGGCCTTCCGCGCCGGGCTTGCGAGGGCCGGCGTGACGTCGTCCCATCAAAAGACAAAGCTGCCACCTTTTTGCCACCAGCGTTAACGAGCGGAACAGATGCGGAACGAAACAGAACCGAATCGGCGCGGAGCGGAGAGTCCGAATTTGTTCCCTACGAAATCTGGTGGGTGGTCTCGGTCCGGGGCACAAGCCGGCGCGCCAGGCGCGCGAATGGAGCCAAAATCCGTTCAGCTTGGTTAGGATCGGGTAAACAAGGCCCGGAATCGGGCGAATGTGAACATTCTGTAAATGCCTTTACCGTCGCGTTTTTTTGTCCTTTCATCACCCCAGGCCCGTACGACCGGCCCCGGTACCGAGCCCTTTGACGAAAAAGCCGATTGACGTGCCGGGATGGGACAAGCCTTGCCGGTGCCTCGGGTGGTGCGGGAAGCGGTCAAGACGGCGCCAATGGAACCCGTCCGGCCCGATTCCGGCCCTGCCGTCCGCCTCGCCTCACGCCATCCCGGACTCCTGTGACATGTCCCAGGGCGAGACACCGGCCGGCCATTGCATGCGACGTGGTTAAGGCTCAGGCCAAAACGAGAACGAACGGGGACAGAATCGCGATGATCACCAGAATGCGGTTTTGTTCACCACCATGGCTGGTGGCTGCGCCTGGTCGCGACCACTAGGCGGCGCTATTGCGGCCTCCCGGACCGCCCGGATCGTTCATCTGGCTGAATTTTCCGTTCATTTCGGCACGGCTGGCCGGTTTCCTGCCAGGTCCTTGCGCCGCGCGGCCATGATTATGGCGGGGCCATTAACCCGCAAAACCTGTTTTTGCGGCGCCCGCCCGGCCCGAAATTGTCAAAAAAGCCTTTGACCGTCCGAAAGCGGGACAGCTCTATTCGGCCCGTGCATTGGTCAGCACCATGGAGAGGTCGCCCATACTGGTGCCGATGATCACGCGATAGGGCACATAATAGCCCGAGGCGCCGAGCGGGGCATACCAGAGGACGATGCGGCTGGTATCGGCCAGATATTGGGTCATTTCCGAGGACCCGAAATGCCCCGAAATCGGCTGGTATTTCACCGAGCAGGCGACCAGCGGCCCCTGATAGCCGGTGCGCGGCGAGGTGGCCTCGTCATGATCGAGAAAGCCCATGCGGATATTGAAGCGCTCGACCCCGGTGAAAATCTTGAACTCGCGCTGGCACAGCGACTGGTCCAGCCCCTCGCCCTTGAGCACGAAGGCGGAGAGGAAATCGCCCACGCCCGTGAGATGCCCCCGTTCCACCGGCACCCGGTCATAGCTGTCGAGCACGGGCGGCGTGACCTGGAACGAGGCCACATTGCGCCCAGAAAAGCCGACATCGACATTGAACACTTCGCCATTGGCGCGGGTTTCGAGCTGGAAGCGCTCCGCCTCTAGGGTCGAACCGGAGGAGGCACCGCTGACGCTGGCCGTGGCGGTGCCGCTGGCCACGACATTGCCGAGCCCGGTGACGCGCGCCGCGAGATCGAAGCCATAGCGGCGCCCGTCATCATCGAAGTCGATATCGACCAAAGCCACATTGATCCCGCCCACGGTCAGCACATAGCTGACCCGCGCATCGACGGGAGCGGACAAAGCCGGCCGGGCGGCAAGCGGGACGGCCAGGGCGAGAAGGAGCAGGGCGGATCGGATCACGGCGGGATGTCTCGGCTAGGCGCCTGCCGGTGACGCTGGCCGGGCAGGAACGAATCACTTCTGAATGGAGAAAGTGCCGCCCGATCTTGTCCCGCGCAAGGCGCTCTCTGCCCCGTGAGCCGGCCTTTGGCTTGACGGCAAGGCCTGCATTCTCTAAAGAACCGCGAGATTTCACCACAATCGAGGCCCGTAGCGGACGTCTCCGCCACGAAGGACCTTTACACAAACAGGATATCAAAAATGGCACGTCGCTGCGAATTGACCGGCAAGGGCGTTATGGTGGGCAACAATGTTTCGCACGCCCTCAACCGCACCCGCCGCCGCTTTCTCCCCAACCTCGTCAACGTGACGCTGATTTCGGATGCGCTGAACCGTTCGGTCAAGCTGCGCATTTCGGCCGCGGCCCTGCGTTCGGTCGAGCACCGCGGCGGCCTCGACGCCTTCCTGCTCAAGCAGGACGATGCCGATCTGAGCCCCCTGGCTCTGGGCATCAAGAAGGAAATCCGCGCGGCCCTCGCCGCCTAAGCGATTTCCTGTTCGGATTTCGACCGCGTGGAGTCCTGCTCCGCGCGGTTTTGTTTTTGGGCTGTCTTCTCTACCCACCACCGCGCGTCACTCTCGGGCTTGACCCGAGGGCTCTGTACATGCGGCGGCTTGATGAATACAACGCCCTCGGGTCAAGCCCGAGGGTGACGATCTGCGAGGAACGGCGGTTCCGTTCTTCTCCCCAATCTCCGCGCCAGCCAAATGCTGGTGGCGGATAACATAGGTACAGTCAGATGCTGTCTCGCTTGCTGGTGGCCTTGGCCGCCATGGTGGCCGTGGTCGCCGCTTCCAACTTTCTCGTGCAATTTCCGGTCGACCTGACCCTGGGGAACGTCCATATCGGCGACATCCTCACCTGGGGCGCCTTCACCTATCCCGTGGCCTTCCTGGTCACCGACCTGTCCAACCGCGCCTTCGGCCCGCAAAAGACCCGGCTCGTGGTCATTGCCGGCTTCTGCGTGGCGGTGGTGCTCTCGATCTGGCTGGCCACGCCGCGTATCGCCATCGCCTCGGGCTCGGCCTTCCTCGTGGCGCAATTGCTCGACGTCTCCATCTTCCATCGTCTGCGCCACGGCCCGTGGTGGCATGCGCCGATGTTCTCCTCGCTGTTCTCTTCGGCGCTCGACACCGCCATCTTCTTCTCCCTGGCCATGGCGCCGGCCTTTGCCGGCATCGATGCCTGGTTCGGGCTGGAAGATTCGTCCCTGCCCTTCCCCGCCCCGCTGCTCGGCATCGGACCGGAAGTGGAGCTGTGGCAGAGCCTCGCCCTGGGCGATTTCCTGGTGAAGCTGGTCATGGCCGTGCTGATGCTGGCGCCCTACAAGACCATCCGCGACCTGGTTCTGAAGCGGATGCCGGTGGCGGCATAAGGCAGCATTTTCAGCATTCGTCGTCATTGCCGGGCTTGTCCCGGCAATCCATTCGAGCGGGAAAGGTGGATCACCGGGACAAGCCCGGTGATGACGACAAAATTGTACGCACTCATTCCGGCAGCGCGAATTCCAGGATCATCGTCCGCTGCCAGCCGTTGAAATTGTTGTCCGAGCCCATGAGGATGCGCAATTCGCCGCCCGGCGTGCGGTGCACCATCAGGCTCTCCATATTGTCGATCTCGGCGCCCTGGGCCGAGAGCAGCAATTCCCCACGCATCAGATTGCCCGGCCGCACCTCCGCCGCCGGCACGCGGCGCAGGTTCATCGCGAAGCTGAACAGCGACACGCCGCGCTCCAGCACCAGGAGGTCGCCATTGGGCAGGAAGGCGCAATCGGTGGGATTGACGATGGGGCTGTTGAAATAGGTGAAGGGCCCCCTGTCCTCGACGCCCAGCATTTCGCCCCGGTGATTACCGTCTTCGTCCAGCGCTTCCTCGGTGATGAGGATGGTGGAACCGGCCACAGGGGAGGCCGGCGGCGCGATGCAGATCGATTCCAGCGATTCATTGGTCCTGAGATCGGTGAGCCATTGCGGGATCGGCACCTCCCGCGCCGGCCCGCCTGGACGGCCATCATGAATGGAAAAATCGGCCACCCGCGTCAGATGCTCGAAGCTGACCCGCACCGCCGCCGGCACGCCATCGCGCCAGATCGTGTCCATGCCCTCGGCATCGCGCGCATATTGGCGCGGCAATGGCTGGCCGGCGGAATTCTGGATCGGCTCGATAATCACCCCGATAAAGCCGAACAGCCGGTCTGCCTCGTCATAGGCCAATTGCCCGGAAACGAAATGGCCGCGATCGGTGACGAAGGCGATGCGCTGATTGTCGCCGGTCTGGGTGACGCTCGAGAGGCCGCCGAACGTGTCGTCGGGGCTTTGCAGGGTCATGCCGCCGCGAAAGATCAGCTTGTCGACCCGCTGGTCGAGCTCGGCGCCCTTGAAGCGGGTGATCTGCGCCGCGCTCACCGTCGCCTCCACCGCCCCGGCCGGACCGGCCAGGGTCAGCAGAGCCAGGGCAAGGGCGGCGGAGCGGATCATCCCCGCGCCCGCCGCCGGGTCTGGGCCGGCATTTCCTCGTCGAACAGGGCGGCCAGCTCGTCGGTGAGCGCCCCGGCCAGTTCCTCCGCATCGAGAAGCGTCACCGCGCGCCGGTAATAGCGGGTCACGTCATGACCGATGCCCACGGCGACGAGCTGGATCGGCGAGCGCGTCTCGATATCCTCGATCACCTGCCGCAGATGGGCTTCGAGATAATTGCCGGCATTGACGCTCTGGGTGCTGTCATCGACCGGCGCGCCGTCCGAGATCACCATGAGGATGCGCCGCTGTTCGGGGCGGGCCATCAGGCGCTTGCGCGCCCATTCCAGCGCCTCGCCGTCGATGTTCTCCTTGAGCAGGCCCTCGCGCATCATCAGGCCCAGATTACGCCTGGCATGGCGCCAGGGCTCGTCGGCGGCCTTGTAGATGATGTGGCGGATATCGTTGACGCGACCGGGATTGGGCGGGCGATTGGCCTCGAGCCAGGCTTCTCGGCTCTTGCCGCCCTTCCAGGCGCGGGTGGTGAAGCCCAGGATTTCCACCTTCACCCCGCAACGCTCCAGCGTGCGCGCGAGAATATCGCCACAGATCGCCGCAATGGTGATCGGCCTTCCGCGCATGGAGCCGGAATTGTCGATCAGCAGCGTCACCACGGTGTCGCGGAAATCGGTATCGTTCTCGACCTTGAACGAGAGTGCCTGCAGGGGATCGGTGACCACGCGGGTGAGGCGCGCCGTGTCCAGCAGCCCTTCTTCGAGGTCGAACTGCCAGGACCGGTTCTGCTTGGCCATCAGGCGCCGCTGCAGCTTGTTGGCCAGCCGCGCGACGGCGCCGGCCAGGTTTTCGAGCTGCTTGTCGAGCAGGGCGCGCAGCTGGTCGAGCTCATCGGGCGGGCACAATTCGGCCGCCTTGACGATCTCGTCGAACTTGGTGGTGAAGACCTTGTAATTGAACTGGTTGGAGAGCTGGGTGCCGCCATCCTTGGCGGGCGGCGGCATGGGGGCATCCTCGCCCGCCTCGGCCTCGGCGTCCTCGTCGGCATCGGCCATGTCGGCCTCCATGCCCTCGACATCGCCGGTTTCCTCGCTCTCGCCGGCCTGGCTGTCCTCTTCGCTCTCGGACTGCTCGTTCTCGCCATCGCCCTGCTCGGGCGCCTGGTCGGAACCCTGGGCCTGCTCGGGCTGGTTGTCCTCGCCGCTGTCCTCGTCGCTCTCGGAGGGATCCTCCATGTCGCTTTCGGCGATCAGGTTGAGATCGCGCAGCACGGCGCGCGCAGCCCTGGAGAAATCCTCCTGGCTCTCATAGGTATCGAGCAGCTTGTCGAGCGAGGTGCCGGCCTTGGCCTCGATCTCCTTGCGCCAGAGATCGACCAGCGCATGGCCCGAAGGCGGCACGGCCACGCCGGCCAGCTTTTCGCGCAGCATGAGGCCCAGGGCCTCGGCCAAAGGCGCATCGCCCTTGTCGTCGACCTCCGCGAAATTGGCGCGGAACAGCCGGTCCTCCAGCATTTCATGGATATTGCCGCCCATGCCGGGCATGCGGATGACGCCGAGGGACTCGACGCGCGCCTGTTCCAGCGCGTCGAAGGCGGCGCGCGCCTGCGGGTCCATGGGGCTCCGCTTGCGATGGGCATCGGGATCATGGCTGGCCAGCCGCATGGCCATGGCATCGCCCTGCCCGCGGGCAATGGCGATATCGCGCCTGGTCGGCAGGCGCGGCAGATTGGCCAGGCGCGCCTTGTCCGAGGTCAGCAGCGGCCGGTCGGCGGTGAAGCTGACCTCCAGCTCCGCCTTGCCGCCAATGGCGCGCACCGTGGCGCCCATGGCCGATTTGAAGGCCTGGGTCTGATCGGGCTTGTTGGCTTTGCTGCGCGGGGGTTGTGCCATGAACCTGCTCGTCTTTCGTGAGGAAGGCCCCCTCACCCGCCGCTGCGCGGCGACCTCTCCCCCAAGGGAGAGGCAAGAAAAACACCGGCCCCCCTTCACCTCTCCCTTGGGGGAGAGGTCGGCCCGAAGGGCCGGTGAGGGGGCCTTCTATTTCTACGCCATCACCGCCAGATTGGCGGAGCTTTCCGGCAAATCTTCGCCGAACACGCGCTGATAGAACTCGGCCACCACCGGGCGTTCGAGCTCGTCGCACTTGTTGAGGAAGGTCAGACGGAAGGCGAAGCCGATATCGCCGCCGAAAATCACGGCGTTCTCGGCCCAGGTGATGACGCCGCGCGGCGACATGACGGTGGAGATATCGCCATTGATGAAGGCCGAGCGCGTCAGGTCCGCCAGGCGCACCATGTTCGAAATCTGCTTCTTGCCCTTCTCGGTCTCGCCATAGCTCTTGTTCTTGGCCAGAACGATGCCGACTTCCTTGTCGTGGGGCAGGTAATTGAGCGTGGTCACGATCGACCAGCGGTCCATCTGGCCCTGGTTGATCTGCTGGGTGCCGTGATAGAGGCCCGACGTATCGCCCAGACCGATCGTATTGGTGGTCGAGAACAGCCGGAACGCCGGATGCGGGATGATGACGCGGTTCTGGTCGAGCAGGGTCAGCCGGCCCGATTGCTCCAGCACGCGCTGGATCACGAACATCACGTCCGGACGGCCGGCATCATATTCGTCGAAGACCAGGGCGACATTGTTCTGCACCGCCCAGGGCAGGATGCCGTCGCGGAATTCAGTGATCTGCTTGCCGTCCTTGAGCACGATCGCGTCCTTGCCGACGAGATCGATACGGCTCACATGGCTGTCGAGATTGACGCGGACCAGCGGCCAGTTCAGCCGCGCCGCCACCTGCTCGATATGGGTGGATTTGCCGGTGCCGTGATAGCCCTGCACCATGACGCGGCGATTATAGGCAAAGCCGGCCAGGATCGCGAGCGTGGTATTGCGGTCGAACAGGTAATCGGGATCGATCGGCGGCACATGGTCGGTGCGTTCCTTATAGCCCTTCACCACCATGTCGGTGTCGATACCGAACAGTTCGCGCGCCTTGTATTCGGTGTCGGGCAGATGGGCGAATTCAGTCATGGCAGGGCTCTTGATATGAACGAAAGCGTAAGGAAGGCGGTGGCTCTATAGCAGCATTGTGACAAGCCGGGTAGCCGTTGCTTGGCAAAGCCGTCTTCCCGGGGCGGCAAGGCCTTAGCGCAGGACAAAGCCGGTTTTCTTGAGGTGGGTATAGGCCGCGATCACCGAGCGCAACCGCTCTTCAGAGGACGCATCCCCGCCATTGACGTCCGGATGGTGCTTCTTGACCAGTGCCTTGTAGGCCGCCTTGATCTCGTCGGACTTGGCATGCCTGGTGAAGCCCAGCGTTTCCAGCGCCCGCCGGTCCGGCTCGTTGAGCGGCCTGACCCGTTCCGTGGCCGGACGCTTGGACTGCTGATAGCGATAGCGCGCGAAGACGCCGAAGGGATCGCCGTATTTCTCGCCCAATTGCGGCCCCTGCTTGCCGGCGGCCCGCGCCGTGCGGGCATTGCCGGTGGCAAAGCTCGAGCGCGTCTCCGCCTTGGGCGGTGCATGCAACGCTTCTTCCAGCTCGTCCGGGCTCATGCCGGCGAAATAATTGAAGGCCTTGTTGTAGTGCCGGACATGTTCGAGGCAGAAATTGTGATATTGCCCCTCGGAGCGCACGCCCTTGGGCGCCCGGAACTCGCCGGCCTCCTCGCACCCTTCCCAATCGCATCGGACCGAGACCGGCTCGGGCTTTTCCTCCCGGCGCGGACGGATGCGAATGCTGTCGAAAAGCTTGGATTGCGGTTTCATTGCGCCTAGTTGTGCCTACAAACAGATATTGGAGCCGCCCCATGTCCATGACGGACACAATCCGAGCCAAGCTCACCGAAAAATTTTCGCCCCTCCAGCTGGAGGTCATCGACGAATCCGAGAGCCATTACGGTCATTCCGGCTGGCGGGAGGGTGGTGAAACCCATTTTCGTGTCAGAATCGCGACCCGCAATTTTGACGGGATGAGCCGGGTTGCGCAACACCGCGCGATCATGGCCGCCCTTGACGATGAATTGAAGGCCAAGGTGCATGCCCTGGCCATCGAGGTTCTACCGGTCTGACGTTCGCTCGTCCTCATCCCATCGTCATGGCCCGGACAGGCCGGGTGATGACGGGCGCGTCGGGGCGCCTTACCCCCGCTTCTCCTCCAGAAACGCCCGCACCGCTTCCGGCGCGACATTCCCTTCGATGAAGGCCTGGCCGATGCCGCGCGTCAGAATGAAGGTCAGGGCCCCGCGCTGGACCTTCTTGTCCTGCGCGATGGCCGCCATCAAGGTGTCGGTCGAACCGAGCGTTCCGGGGATATCGGCCAATGTGGTGGGCAGGCCGGCCCGCTTCAAGTGCGCCTCTACCCGTCCGGCATCCTGGCCCGGCGCCAGGCCCAGCCGGGTGGAGAAAAGATGCGCCAGCACCATGCCGATGGCCACGCCCTCGCCATGCAGCAGCCGATCCGAATAGCCGGTATCCTTTTCCAGCGCATGGCCGAATGTATGGCCGAGATTGAGCAGGGCGCGGACCCCGTTCTCCTTCTCGTCCTCGATCACCACCCGCGCCTTGTGGGCGCAGCAGCGGGCCACCGCCTCGCCCCGCGCCGGCCCGCCCGAGAAAATCTCATCGAGATGGACATCGAGCCAGTCGAAGAAATCGGGATCGTCGATCAGCCCATATTTGACCACTTCGGCATAGCCGGCCGCGAATTGCCGGCGATCGAGGCTGTCGAGCGCTGACAGATCGGCCAGCACCAGTTTGGGCTGGTGGAAGGCGCCGACCAGGTTCTTGCCATGGGGCGAATTGATGCCGGTCTTGCCGCCGACCGAGGAATCGACCTGCGCCAGGAGCGAGGTCGGGATCTGCACGAAATCCATGCCGCGCCGGGTGATCGCGGCGGCAAAGCCGGCGAGATCACCGATGACCCCGCCGCCCAGCGCGATGACCAGATCGCCGCGTTCGAGCCGCGCCGCGAGCAGCCCTTCGACCACCTGCTCGAGCCTGGCATAATTCTTCGTGCCTTCCCCGGCGGGCAGGGTGATCACCTCATAGCCGAGCCCGGCCGCATCGAGCCCCGCCGTCAGCCGCGGCAATTGGGCGGCGGCGACATTGTCGTCGGTGACGATGCCATAGCGCCGCCCGGGAAATCTCTCGGCCAGGATCGCTCCCGCCTCATCGATCAGCCGGGGTCCGATCAGGATGTCATAGGCCCGCTCCCCCAAGGCGACATGAACGATATGGTCGATCCGGGTCATGGCTTGTCCTGATTGGTCTTGAGATGGTGGAGCAGCGCGCCCACGACATCGCCGGCCACATTGTCCTGCGGCACGTCGCGGCTCATCACCGTCACATCGGCCTCCCCATAGATGGGATAGCGGTCCGCGATCAGCTTTTCGAGCGTCGCCCGGGGGTCGGCCGTCTTGAGCAGGGGTCGGTTGGATCGCCGCGAGACCCGCTCGAACAGCACGTCGAGATCGGCCTTGAGCCAGACCGAGACGGCCTCGGCCTTGACCAGGGCTCGCGTCTCGGGATTGACGAAGGCCCCGCCCCCGGTCGCCAGCACGATGTCGCGTTCCTTGAGCAGGCGCATGATCACCCGCATCTCCCCGGCGCGGAACTCGGCTTCGCCGCGCTGCTCGAAGATTTCGGGAATGCTCATCTGCGCGGCGCGTTCGATTTCCTCGTCGCTGTCGATGAATTGCCGCCCGAGCCGGCTGGCCAGGCGCCGGCCTACCGTGGTCTTGCCCGCGCCCATCATGCCCACCAGCACAAGGGGTTTGCCGGCAAGCTTGCTGGCGAGCGCCCGCGCGCGGCCCTGCCGCGACCCGCCTTCCGTCCTGCTCACCTGCCGCACCCTCCGCTCATTGCCGCTATCAACCGGTCCCGGTCCCGGCTGTCAAGCCGAACACCGGCAGAGGTTGATCCCGGCGGCCATTTCCGCAAGATGGGCCGGGAACGCGATGGCAACCTTTTGCGCTTAAGCTGGGGACCACGCGGCAATCAGGACGATCATGCCTACCCTCTTTCGCTTGCTCATCATTGTGCTGTTTCTCGGAGGCCTTGCCTATGCCGGCATGTTCGCGCTCGTCACCTTCGTCAATGTCGAACCAAGGGAAGTCAGCCAGCGCGTCCCGACCCGCGACCTGCTGGGCGAAACCGGCGCACCGGGCGGCGGCGGCACGATCCTGCCACAGCCCAACGTGACCTCCACCCCGAGCCAGACCGGCGGCCAATGAGCGGCGCCCATCACATCGCCGCCTTCCTCGAAATGATGAGCGCCGAGCGCGGCGCGGCGGCCAATACGATCGAGGCCTATCGGCGCGACCTGGCCGATTATGCCGGTTTCGTCGCCGGCCGCGGCCACAGCCTGCTCGATTGCCCCCGCGACATCGTCACCGCCTGGCTCGACGCGCTCAAGCAGCAGGGCCTTTCGGCCGCCTCCAGCGCCCGGCGGCTTTCCGCCATCCGCCAATTCCACAAGTTTCTCTGCGCCGATGGCCTGCGCGGCGACGATCCTACGCGCATCGTCGCCAGCCCCAAGGCGCGCCGCGCCCTGCCGAAAGTGCTGTCCGTAGCCGAGGTCGACCGCCTGCTGGCCCTGGCGGAAGCCGAAGCCAATGCGCCCGTCAGCCCGCAGAAGCAGCTTTCGGCCCTGCGCCTCTATGTGCTGCTGGAAATGCTCTATGCCACCGGCCTGCGCGTCTCCGAACTGGTGAGTCTGCGCCGCGCTGCCGTCATGCGCGATGCGGCCTTCCTCACCGTTACCGGCAAGGGCAACAAGGAGCGCGTCGTGCCGATGAACGACCGGGCCCGCGACGCCGTGCGCGCCTGGATCGCCGCTTTGCCGCCCGGCCCCTGGCTCTTCCCCGCCAATGGCGAGGACGGCCATCTGGCCCGCCAGGTCTTCGCCCGCGATCTCAAGGCCCTGGCCGGCCGCGCCGGCATTGCTTCGGCCCGGGTGGCGCCCCATGTCCTGCGCCATGCCTTTGCCAGCCATCTCCTGGCCGGCGGGGCCGATCTGCGCGTGGTGCAGATGCTGCTCGGCCATGCCGATATCTCCACCACGCAGATCTATACCCATGTGCTGGACGAGAAATTGCGCAACCTGGTGGAAAGCCACCACCCGCTGGCCGGCAGTTAGGTTCGTCCCCACCAAATCCCAACCATTTCACCGGCCACGCTTGACTCCGCATTGCAGCCTCGTCACTTTCCGGCCACTTTAGGGCGCGACAGCAGCGCCTGCGCTTTGGCGCGACAAATTCAGACCCTAACGGGCGGTGGGATGCAGTCTTATCTCGATTTCGAAAAGCCGGTTGCCGATCTGGAAGCCAAGATCGTCGAACTCAAGTCGCTCGCGGCGAACGATTCCGCCGTGTCCATCGACGAGGAGGTCAACCGGCTCTCCGCCCGCGCCGATGAGGCCCTGGTCGAGATTTACCGCAAGCTGACGCCCTGGCAGAAGACACAGGTGGCGCGCCATCCGCAGCGCCCGCACTTCTCCGATTACGTGAAATCGCTGATCACTGAATGGCAGCCGCTGGCCGGCGACCGCAAGTTCGGCGAGGACGCGGCGCTGCAGGCCGGCTTCGGCCGGTTCAACGGCGAGCCGGTCGCCATTATCGGCCAGGAAAAGGGTAATTCCACCGAGACGCGCCTCAAGCACAATTTCGGCATGGCCAATCCCGAAGGCTATCGCAAGGCCGTGCGCATCATGGAAATGGCCGACCGCTTTTCCATTCCGGTGCTTTCCTTCGTCGATACGGCCGGCGCCTATCCCGGCATCGGCGCCGAGGAGCGCGGCCAGGCCGAGGCCATTGCCCGCTCCACCGAAAAGGGCCTGGAACTGGGCGTGCCCAACCTGGCCATCATCATCGGCGAAGGCGGCTCGGGCGGCGCCATCGCCATTGCCACCGCCAATCGCGTGCTGATGCTGGAAAACGCCATCTATTCGGTGATCTCGCCGGAGGCCGGCGCCTCCATCCTGTTCCGCGATGCCGGCCGCGCCCAGGACATGGCCACCGCCCAGAAGATCACCGCGCAGGACCTGCTCGGCTTCGGCGTCATCGATGCCATCATTCCCGAACCGGCCGGCGGCGCCCATCGCCATCACGCCGCGATCATGGATTCCACCCGCAGCGCCATCGCCAAGTTCCTCAAGGATTTCGACGGCAAATCCCGCCTCGAAACCCGCGAACACCGCCGCGAAAAATTCCTGGCCATCGGCACGAACCTATAGCTCGTAGTCGAAATCGGGGTCGTCGGACGGGCCAGTCAGCGGCGTGTTGACCGAGCTTGATATCGCGGCGACCTCGATGAAGCGCTCCGTCAGGCGATAGTCGAAACGATATCCATCACGGATAAGCCGGCGCAGGCCCGGTATCGGCAGATCGTCGCTGGCAAAGCCGGCCTGGCTATGCTGTTCGAGATCGCGTCTGACCGAACGGACCTGCTCGAGGAACCGCATCGCCGCCGCCGGACTACGTGCCCGAAGATATTGAGCCTCCTGGCGGATATAATCAGCCGCCTGCCGGGCAAGGCGCATGCGCATCAGGCGGCATCACCGCGCACGATGCGCTCCACTTCCCCGATCACATCGTCGAGATTTTCGGCGTCGCCATCCTGCAATTGCGCCAGCCCCTTTGCCGCCGCGAGGATTTGAGCGCCCTCGCCGGCCAGATAATGCCGCAATGCCCGCACCATTACCCAAGTGCGGGTCCGGTCGGACAAAGCCGCGATAGTCTCGATATCGGTGAGCACATCTGCTGGAAGGCGGAGGGTGATGGGGTTGGAAAGCGCCCTTTCGGTCATTGCCTTGCTCCATTGTAATACACCGTATTACATATCAATCCGGCATAACTCATGCAAGGCGCACAATTCCGCGTGAAGCGCGCCCGCTTCCGGCCCGCGCCGGGTCGTGGTAAAGGCTTCGTTCACTCCATTGGGTCATTTTGCTCTAGACCAGCCCCAAGGGGCGATCCATCTTCACCGGGCCTTCATCCTCGTGTCTGCTTCCTTGCTCCATCGCCTCGGCGCCTTCGTGATCCTGGTCTGGATCGCAATCGGGCTGGCCGCCTGTTCCAGCTTCGTCAAGGGCGGCGACAATCGCCACAACCAGCCGCTGTCGGGCGGCGTGGTGCAGGGCCTGCGCAATATGGGCTCCTCGCCCAGCGAAGGCATGGTGGTGCGCATCTTCAAGGAAGAACAGGTGCTCGAGGTCTGGAAACGGACCGGTACGGGCACCTACAAACTGTTCAAGACCTACGAGATTTGTGCCTATTCCGGCGATCTCGGGCCGAAATTCAAGGAAGGCGACCGCCAGAGCCCGGAAGGGTTCTACACCATTACCCCCGGCCTGATGCATCCGCGGTCCAATTACTACCTGGCCTTCAATACCGGCTTCCCCAACAAGTTCGACCGCGCCCATGGGCGCACCGGCTCGGACCTGATGGTGCATGGCGATTGCTCCTCGCGCGGCTGCTACGCCATGACCGATGCCGGCATCGCCGAGATTTACGCCCTGGCCCGCGAAAGCTTCAAGGGCGGCAATACCAGCTTCCAGCTCCAGATCTTTCCCTTCCGCATGACCGCGGCCAACCTGGCCCGCCACGCCTCCAGCCCGCATCTGGACTTCTGGAAGAACATCAAGACCGGCCACGATTATTTCGAGCTGACCAAGACCCCGCCGGTCTGGGATGTCTGCGAAAAGCGGTACATCTTCAATCCAGCCGCCTCCGGCCCACTCGACGCCCTGGGCGCCTGCCCGCCGGTACTCGCCAATGCCGCCCTGTCGGCCAAGCAGCAGGCGGACGACGCCGCCCTGTCCAGCCAGGCCGAGGCCATCCGCAAGGCCGCCGAACGCAAGGCGGCCGAGGAAGAGGCGATCCGCCAGCGCGGCCAGGCGGTCAACGGCTTCTTCTCGGGCATTGGCGGCCTGTTCGGCGGCAATCCCGCCCAGGACCCCAATATCCAGCCGGTGCTCTCCGGCAAGCCCGCTACCCTGCCCACCCCGGCCAACCAGCGCCCCTGATCGCGGCCGGGCGGCGCGACAGGTGCGGACCCATGGCGTAGGCTGGGCCAAAGTTCGGCCGCACTTTGGTGGGAAGGCCGGCCGGAGCCAAACCGGAGACGTCTTGTGGATCAGCCCGACAAAGAGCGCCCCTCCGACGGCGCCCCGATCACGCTGACGCCGGACATGCGGCCCGTTTCCGCCGCCGAGCGCACGCCTGAACCGCTCTCCGCTCCCGAACACGCCCGGCCCGAACGAAAATCCCGCCGGTCCGCATGGGCGCTTTCCTTCGGCATTCTGGGGCTGGTTGCGGGCCTGGCCGGCCTCGGGGCCGCCGGCTGGCTTTATACGGAAGGCCAGGCGGAAACGCGCCGCCTCGCCTCCGAAATCGCACAATTGCGCGTGAGCCTCGATCTTTATGCCCGCGGCGCCGGCACGGCCCCGACCACCGAGGACGACAGCCTCACCGATCTCGCCAATCGCCTGGCCATTCTCGAACAGAACTGGCGCAGCGACGCCCAGCCCGCCCCCACCAGCGCGGCCCCGGCCGCCGCGAATGCCACCAATGAGGATTGCCTGCCTTCGGGAATGCGCATTCTCGTCGCCCAGGGCGACAGCTATCCGGTCTGCGAGGCCGATGTCTCGGTCAATGTCGGCCAGGTGGCCAATGGCTATATCGGCCTGCTCGACGGCACGATCATCCCCTCGGGTGGTACCATGCCGCTGCCGGGCAGCGCCTGCACGATCGGCGTCACCTCCAGCGGCGACGAAGGCCTGACCGGCTACGCGGAAATCCGCGTCACCTGCTGATAAAAAAAGCCCGGCTGCGCGCCGGGCTTTCCATCCGTGGGGATTGTCTTATTCGGCCGCCGGCTCCGCCGCCGCATCGGCCTCCGCGGCTTCCTGCGCGTCGAACTTGGCCTTGAGCTCGGGATCCTCGATATTGATCTCGACCCCTTCCATCAGCGCATCGACCTTCTCGGTGAAGGAGCGCATCAGCAGCTGGTTCTGGATTTGCGGCGCCACCTGCTCGAAGCTGGGCGGGGCGGAATCGCGCTTTTCTTCCAGCTTGATGACGTGCCAGCCGAATTGCGACTGCACCGGGGTCGAGACATCGCCCGGATTGGCCAGCGCGAAGACCGCCTCCTCGAAGGGCTGCACCATCATGCCGCGCCCGAAAAAGCCGAGGTCACCGCCATTGGCCGCGCCCGGATCGATCGAATTTTCCCGCGCCAGTTCCGCAAAATCGGCGCCGCCATCGATCTCGGCCTTGAGTTCATTGGCCTTTTCCTCGGTTTCCACCAGGATATGGCTGGCCCGCACTTCTTCCTGCGGCTCGAATTGCTGCACGAAGGCGTCATATTCGGCGCGGGCCGCTTCCTCGGTCACGGCGCCGGCAATGGCCTCGTTGAAATAGGCGCGGCGCAGCGCCCGTTCCTCGAGATATTTCTGCCGCTGGGCAAAGATCTCAGTCTGGTCCATGCCCGCTTCGCGCGCCGCCTGGGACATGACCTTCATGTCGATGAGAATGCGCACCAGGAAGGCGCGGCGTTCCTCGGGGGGCATCTGCGAAAGATCCTGCGCCATGTCCTCGGCGGCGAAGGCCAGGTCCGCCTCGGTAATGTTCTGGCCTCCCACTACGGCCACCACCGCATCGGCATTGGCGATGGCGTCTTCTTGCGCCAGGACGGCGCCGGCCGGAAGAGTGGCCAGAAGGGCGACGAGGCTGGCGGCGCGCAAGAGGCGCAGGCTGAAATTCCGCATGAGGTCTGTTCTCCTGAGCCGGGGATGGGTCCGGCATTGGTCAATGTCTTGTCCCGCCCCCGCTCGCACGGCAAGAGGGCCAAATTGTGCCGGACAAGAGCACGATTACTTCGTCTTCACCTGTGCCTGCTATGTCCGGAAAACGTGAGACTGCCCGTTGTGTCGCCCATTTCCCATACGTTGACAAGACCGGACCCCACTCTTACATCTCACCCGCTTTTCAAGAGCGTGGAACGCTGCCGCATCCCTATGCGCAGCGGACATGCAAGACAGACATATCGGGAACCGGAAGGGCTTCCCCCAGTTCTGACGAGGCGAAATGGGATGGCTGACGCAGCCATGAAATGACGCGCCGCCTGATCCATCGCCCCGCCGCCGACATAAAAAGGACTTCGAACATGGCACTTGCTGCGCTTGCCCGGAAGATTTTCGGGTCACCGTCCGACAGGCAGGTCAAGCAATATCAGGGCAAGGTCGCCGCGATCAACGCGCTCGAACCCGAACTGGCCAAGCTCAGCGACGATGCGCTCAAGGCGCGCACCGCCGAATTCAAGGCGCAGCTGGAAAAGGGTGCCAAGATCGATGACCTCGTCGTGCCTGCCTTCGCCACCGTGCGTGAAGCCGGCAAGCGCGTTCTGGGCATGCGGCACTTCGACGTCCAGCTGATCGGCGGCATGGTGATGAACGACAGGTCCATCGCCGAAATGCGCACCGGTGAAGGCAAGACGCTGGTGGCCACCCTGCCCATGTATCTCAATGCGCTGACCGGCAAGGGCGCGCATCTGGTGACGGTCAACGATTACCTGGTCCGGCGCGACGCCGCCTGGATGGGGCAGATCTACGGCTTCCTGGGCCTGTCCACCGGCATCATCGTGCCGGGCATCAACGACACCGAGCGCAAGGCCGCCTATGCCTGCGACATCACCTATGGCACCAATAACGAGCTCGGCTTCGATTATCTGCGCGACAACATGAAATATACCCGCGCCCAGATGGTGCAGCGGGGCCATGAATTCGCCATCGTCGACGAAGTGGACTCCATCCTCATCGACGAAGCGCGGACGCCGCTGATCATTTCCGGTCCCGCCGAGGATCGCTCCGACCTCTATATCAAGATCGACGCCCTGATGCCCATCATCGGCGAGGAGGATTACGAGCTCGACGAGAAGCATCGGGCCGCAACCTTCACCGACCAGGGCGTGGAGAAGCTCGAAGCCGCTTTGGCCGAAGCGGGCCTGCTCAAGGGCGGCTCCATGTATGACGTGGAAAACGTCATCCTGGTGCACCACGCCAATTCGGCCCTGCGCGCCCACAAGCTGTTCCGCCGCGACAAGGACTATATCGTCCGCCAGAATTCCGACGGCGGCGAAGTGGTGATCATCGACGAATTTTCCGGCCGCATGATGCCGGGCCGCCGCTATTCGGAAGGCCTGCACCAGGCCCTGGAGGCCAAGGAACGCGTCAAGATCCAGGCGGAAAACCAGACCCTGGCCTCGATCACCTTCCAGAACTATTTCCGCCTCTACAAGAAGCTGGCCGGCATGACCGGCACCGCCGCGACCGAGGCCGAGGAATTCGCCGATATCTACGGCCTGGGCGTCACCACCGTGCCGACCAACCTGCCGGTGCAGCGCATCGACGAGGACGACGCCATCTACCGCACGGCGGCGGAAAAATTCGACGCCATTGCCGACCTGATCAAGGAATGCCAGGACCGGGGCCAGCCGGTTCTGGTGGGCACCACCTCGATCGAAAAATCCGAAATGCTCGCCGACATTCTGCGCACCAAGAATGTGGGCCAGATGAACGTGCTCAATGCCCGCCATCACGAGCAAGAAGCCTTCATCGTCGCCGATGCCGGCCTGCCCGGCGCCATCACCATCGCCACCAACATGGCCGGTCGCGGCACCGACATCCAGCTGGGCGGCAATCTCGAAATGCGCATCCAGAAGGAGGCCGACGGCCTCGAAGGGGAAGCGCGCGAACAAAAGATCGCCGAGATCAAGGCCAGGATCGCCGAGGACAAGCAGAAGGCCCTCGCGGCCGGTGGCCTCATGGTCATCGGCACCGAGCGCCATGAATCGCGCCGCATCGACAACCAGTTGCGTGGTCGTTCCGGCCGCCAGGGCGACCCGGGCCATTCGAAATTCTTCCTCTCGCTTCAGGACGACCTGATGCGCATCTTCCCCATCGAGAGCATGGATTCCATGCTCGGCAAGCTGGGGCTGGAACAGGGCGAGAGCATCACCCATCCCTGGGTGACCAAGGCGATCGAACGCGCCCAGGGCAAGGTCGAGGCGCGCAATTTCGACATCCGCAAGAACATCCTCAAATACGACGACGTGATGAACGATCAGCGCAAGGTGATCTTCGAGCAGCGTCTGGAATTCATGGATGCCGACGATGTCAGCGAGACCATCACCGAGATGCGCCATGGCGTGGTCGAGAACGTGGTGTCCCGCGCGGTTCCGCCCCGCTCCTATCCGGAACAGTGGAACACCGAGCAGCTTCAGGCCGCGGCCAAGACCTATCTCAATATCGATATCCCAGCCGCCGAATGGGCGGCCGAGGAAGGCATCGACGCCGAGATCGTCGAGGATCGCATCCGCGAAGCCTCCGACGCGCTGATGGCGGCCAAGGAGGAGAAATACTCGCCCTCGATCATGCGCCAGGTGGAAAAGTCCATCCTGCTGCAATCGGTGGACGGGCTCTGGCGCGAGCATCTGGTCATGCTCGACCATCTCTCCAAGGTGGTGGGCTGGCGCGGCATCGCCCAGCGCGACCCGCTCAACGAATACAAGCAGGAAGCCTATGAGCTGTTCCAGGCCATGCTGGGCAATCTGCGCGAGCTGGTCACCACCCAGCTCAGCCATATCGAAATCCAGATCCGCCAGGAGCCGCCCCCGCAGCCCCAGGCGCCGGACATGAGCCGGCTGACCTCGACCCATATCGATCCGACCACCGGTGAGAACGATGCGGAAGGCGACGATGTCGCCAGCCGCGACGGCCCGCCCCCCGTCGATCCCAAGCTGCTCCAGGGCGTCTCCCGCAATGCCCCCTGCCCCTGCGGTTCGGGCAAGAAATTCAAGCATTGCCACGGCGCCTTTGCCTGAGGGCAAGGCTGCATGAAATGAAAGGGCGGCCTTCCGGGCCGCCCTTTTTTATGGCTTGAGACATTTCCGAGCGAGTCCCACCTAACTCCGACGAAGGAGGAGGCTGGGAGCCTGCTATGGAACCACTTCCTTATACCCTGTTATACCCCGCAGGACCGTATCCACCACGGCCTCGATCCGGCTCGCCGCCTCGTCGAGCTGGCCCAGCAGCAAGTGGTGCCAGGCATAGGCGACGACCAGATCGATGATCAGGGTCGCATCGGTGGTCTCCGGCACTTCGCCCCGCAATTTGGCACGCTCGATGATCTGCGCCGCCCATTGCTTGCGCTCGGCCTGGTAATCCTGCAGGGCCGCGGCGGCATCGTCGTCATTCTGCGCTTCGGCAATCACCGCGCGATAGACCAGGCCCGGCAGGCCATCGCTCCAGAAGCCCAGCAATTGCCGGTCGAGGAACCCGATCAGGTCGCCCCGCAGCGTACCGGTATCGGGAAAAGGGCGGACATGCTTGAAGCGGCTATAGACATCGAGCATCAGCGCCGTGCGATTGGGCCACCAGCGATAGATGGTCGGCTTGCCGGCCCGGGCATGGCGCGCCACCGCCTCGATGGAAAAACCGGCCAGCCCGGATTGACGCAGCACATATTCGGCGGCGTCCAGGATGGCTTCCTGGCTGGCGGGATTGCGCCGCGCGCCGATCGATTTCCGGGTTTCGCTATTCTCGTCGTTCTCGGTGCTCATACCAGTCTATATGGCGCAAAAATTCCTCAGCGAAAAGGATTGAACGAAACGGCTCGTTTCGTTATACAACGGAACGTACCGTTTCGATGGAGTTTCCCATGTCCCTCCCCGCCCGCCTGCGTATGATGCTGCTGATGACCCTGGCCGTCTATCCGGTGGTCACGCTCTATCTCTACGCCCTGACGCCCCTGACCGCCGGTTGGGACATCTGGCAGCGCAGCCTGATCCTGGTGCCGATGATGACCGGTACGATCGTGCTGGCCGTCGTGCCCCTCATCACCCGGCATTTCGGCGCCTTCATCGCCGGCCCCAAGCCCTCCCCGGCCGCCTGATGGGTAAATAAACCTGCGAGGGGAACCAAACGCGATCCCGCGCCTTTTGCGTTGTGGCCGGCATATTTCCTCACGGGGAAATATGCCGGCCACAAGCGTCAGGGGGACAGCGTCATGGTCAAGCGTTTCGTCATCAATGCTCCGGTCTTTTTCGGAGCGCTTTTCGTCATCGGCCTGTTCCTGGCAGTCGGCATCGGCTTTCCCAGCCAGGCCGAGGAAATCTTCGGCAGTCTGCAGGCCGGCATTCTCACCAATTTCGGCTGGCTCTACCTGCTCACCGTGGGCATCGTGCTCGCCGCCATGCTCCTGCTCTGCCTCAGCCGCTATGGCACGCTCAAACTCGGGCCGGACGATGCCAGTCCCGATTTCAGCTTCCTCTCCTGGATCGCCATGCTCTTCGCCGCCGGCATGGGCATCGGCCTCATGTTCTACGGCGTCGGCGAACCCATGACCCATTACATGGTCCCGCCCACCGCCGAACCGCGTTCGATCGCGGCGGTGCGCGAGGCCATGTCGGTCACCTTCTTCCATTGGGGCATCCATGCCTGGGCGATCTATGCCGTCGTCGGCCTGTCGCTGGCCTATTTCGGCTATCGCTACAACCTTCCCCTGACCATTCGCTCCGGGCTCTATCCCCTGCTCAAGGAGCGCATCAACGGTCCCATCGGCCATGCCGTCGATATCTTCGCCATTGTCGGCACCGTCTTCGGCATCGCCACCTCCATGGGCGTCGGCGTCATGCAGATCAATGCCGGGCTCAACTTCCTCACCGGCATCCCGATCTCCAGCCAGGTGCAGCTGCTGATCATCGCCGTGGTGATGGGCCTGGCGACGATTTCGGTCGTCACCGGCCTCGACAAGGGCGTGCGCATTCTCTCCGAGTTCAACCTGCTCGTCGCGATCCTGCTGATGCTCTTCGTGCTGGCGGTTGGGCCGACGGGCGAATTGTTCCGCGATTTCGTGCAGAATCTCGGCCTTTACCTCGACACCATGGTACTGCGCACCTTCAACATCTATGCCTATCAGCCCACGCCCTGGATCGATGCCTGGACACTGTTCTACTGGGCCTGGTGGATTTCCTGGTCGCCCTTCGTCGGCATGTTCATCGCCCGCATTTCCCGCGGCCGCACCGTGCGCGAATTCATCACTGCGGTTCTCTTCATCCCCGCTGGCTTCACCTTCATCTGGATGACCGTCTTCGGCAATACGGCCATCTTCATCGACAGCACCCAGGCGGCCGGGGCGCTCGGTACCGCCATCGCCAGCGATCTCTCGGTCGGTCTGTTCGAATTCTTCAGCTACCTGCCCTTCCCCGCTGTCACCTCCACCCTGGCGGTGATCCTGGTCGGCGTCTTCTTCGTCACCTCCGCCGATTCCGGCTCCCTGGTCGTGGACGCCATCGCCGCCGGGGGCGAAACCGAGACGACGACGCTGCAACGCGTCTTCTGGTGCGCCTTCGAAGGGGTGGTGGCGGCCGTGCTGCTCCTGGCGGGCGGGCTGGGCGCCCTGCAATCGGTCACCATTGCCAGCGCCCTGCCCTTTGCCCTGGTCATCCTCGCGCTGCTCTGGTCGCTCCTGGCGGGAATGCGGGCCGACCTGGCGCAGGAATTGCGCCGCGGATTGGACGGCAGCGCCGTGCCCGCCCAGCCCGCCGCCGGCATCACCTGGCAGCGGCGCCTGGCGCTGATGCTCAAGGCGCCCAGCGAGCGCGAGATCAAGGCCTTCATCGTCGGCCAGGTGCGGCCGGCCCTGGAACAGGTGGCCAGGGAACTGACCAATCGCGGCCGTGCCGCCCATGTGGAGGAGGATGAGAACGGCGCGGTGGCGCTGCGGGCCCCCGCCGAGGGCATGCGCGACTTCGTCTACGGCGTCTCGCTCGCCAGCCATCCGGTCGCCATCCTCTCCCCGCTGGCGACCGGCAAGCCGGACCAGCGCTATGAGGCCCGCACCTATTTTTCCAGCGGCAATCGCGGCTACGACGTCATGGGGCTGGGCCACGACCAGCTGATCGCCGATGTGCTGGTGCAGTTCGAGCGCTATCTGCACCTGATCAAATCGCCCGATGTCCAGCTTCTGCATGCCGCGCCCGAGCATCAGGCCGAGACCTGAGCGGGCCCCATCCCGGCCGGCTGCGCTATCTTGCGCCCGGCACACCTTTGAGGCACACCAAGGCAAAAGATTTGCCCCTCAAAGGTTCCTGGTCATGGCCGCGCATCCGGTTTCTCCCCTCGCTCCCAAATCCTATCCGGACCTGCCGCCGGTCGCCGGGGTGCGCTTCGCCACCGCCGAAGCCGGCATCAAGTACAAGAACCGCACCGACGTGCTGCTGATGGCCTTCGACGAGGGCACCGTGGCCGCCGGCGTGCTGACCCGCTCGCAATGCTCTTCGGCCGCGGTCGACTGGTGCCGCACCAACCTGCCCGGCGGCCTGGCGCGCGGCCTGGTGGTCAATTCGGGCAATGCCAATGCCTTTACCGGCATCAAGGGCAAGGAAAGCGTGCGCAAGACGGCCGAGATCGCCGCCGCTGCCCTGGGCTGCTCCACCGCCGAGATTTTCCTCGCCTCCACCGGCGTCATCGGCGAGCCGCTCGATGCCGGCAAGTTCGCCGGGGTCCTGGACGATTGCGCCACCCGCCTGGTCGATACGCCCTGGATCGAGTCGGCCCGGGCGATCATGACCACCGACACCTTCCCCAAGCTGTCGGGCGCCGTGCTCGAGATCGACGGCATCGAGATCAGGATCAACGGCATCGCCAAGGGCTCCGGCATGATCGCCCCGGACATGGCGACCATGCTCTCCTTCGTCGTCACCGACATGCCCATCGCCGCCGACGTGCTGCAGGCCCTGCTGGCCCGGCACACCCGCACCAGCTTCAATGCCATCACCGTGGACAGCGACACCTCCACCTCGGACACGCTCCTTGCCTTCGCCACCGGCAAGGCGGCGATCGACCCCATCCTGAGCCTCGACGATCCCCGCGCCGAAATCTTCGGCGAAGCCCTTTCGGACGTGCTGTTCGAGCTCGCCATCCATGTGGTGCGCGACGGCGAAGGCGCCACCAAGCAGGTCTCGGTACATGTCGAAGGCGCGGTCTCCGACGACAGCGCCTTCCGCATCGCCAAGTCCATCGCCGATTCCCCCCTGGTCAAGACCGCCATTGCCGGCGAGGACGCCAATTGGGGCCGCGTGGTCATGGCCGTGGGCAAGGCTGGCGAGCCAGCCGACCGCGACCGGCTTTCCATCCGCTTCGGTGACCTGCTGGTGGCCAGGGAAGGCGAGCGCGCGCCCGGCTATGACGAAGCGGCCACCAGCGCCTATATGAAGGGCGAGGAACTGGAACTGACCGTCAGCCTCGGCCTCGGCGAAGGGCGCGCCACGGTCTATACCTGCGACCTCACCCATGGCTACATCACCATCAATGGCGATTACCGGAGCTGACATGACGCTTCCGGACATCGCCGCCTTCGAGCGCGCCGGGCTCAAGGCCTGGCCGGGCATCGCGGTGGAATGGGACGGCGCCTGGGTGCGCCGTGCAGCCAATGGCTACACCAAGCGGGCCAATTCGCTGCAATGCTTCGACCCGGCGGACAATGATGACGCCCCGGCCCGGCTCGAAGCGGGCAGGGCCTGGTTCGCCGCCCGCAACCTGCCGCCCGTCATCCGCACCACCCCGCTGCAAAGCCCGGCCCTGACCGCGGCGCTGGATGCGGCCGATTGGCGTGCGATCGACCGGAGCCATCTCTACGCCATGCCGCTGGGCGAAACCGAGCCCGATCCCCAGGGCCGGGCCCTGGCGCCGCTCGATCCGGATTTTCTGGCCGCCCAGCAGGCCTTGCAGGAATACGGCGCCGGCACCATGGACCATTTGCGGGCCCTGCTCGCCGTCCTGACGGTGCCCGCCGCCGGCATCGTAATCTATCGCGACGGCGCGCCGGTCGCCTCCGGTCTGATGGCCATTGCCGATGGCATCGTCATCACCGGCAATGTGATCACCGACCCCACTCGTCGCCGCCAGGGCCTCGCTGCCGCCATGATGCGGACCGGCCTCGCCTGGGCACGGGCCAATGGCGCCATTATCGCCGCGCTCAATGTCCAGGCCGACAATGAGGCGGCCAAGGCGCTCTATGGCGGCCTCGGCTATCGCCACCAATACGATTATCTCTATCGCATTCCCAAGGAAGCATGATGACCCAAAAGCCGCTCCTGCTCGTCGTCGCCTGCGCCCTGGTGGACGCCGACCGCCGGGTGCTGATCGCCCAGCGGCCCGAAGGCAAGGCCATGGCGGGCCTCTGGGAATTTCCCGGCGGCAAGGTCGAAAAGGACGAAACGCCCGAAGCGGCCCTGATCCGCGAATTGCGCGAGGAGCTGGGCGTCGAGACCAAGCAAGCCTGCCTGGCGCCGCTTTCCTTTGCCAGCCATTCTTACGAAAACATTCACCTGTTGATGCCACTTTACGTCTGCCGCAAATGGCAGGGGACGCCGCAATCGCTGGAGCATGCCGCCCTCAAATGGGTCAGGCCACAGGCCCTGCGCGATTATCCCATGCCCCCGGCCGACGAACCCCTGATCGCAGCGCTCTGCGATCTTCTGTGAGGCCAGAAGGCCATCCAGCATGGAGCACAGAAATGTCCGAGGATCATGCGAAGAAGCGGGAGCCGGTTTTCCGCGGGACGCGATGGATCGGACGGGCCATGCGCCGCTTCCTGGCCGATCCGGATGGCGCCACCGCCATTGAATATGCGCTCTTGGGCGCGATGATCGCCGTCGCCTGCATCGCCAGCTTCACCATTTTCGGCGATGCGCTCGGCAATCTCTTCGGCACCGGCCCGGGCGGAGCCGGCAACGTCATCGCCCGCCAGACCGAAAAGCTCGGCTGATCAGCGCGAGGCGACGACCTTGTAGCGCTGCCCCGGCACCACGGCATCGCCGGGGAACAGGTTGTTGAGGATATAGAACAGGTCCCGGCCGCCCGGAATATTGGCCATCTGCCGCGCCAGGCTGTCGGCATTGTCGCCCGCCCTGGCGGTGACCAGCCGGATGGAAAGCGGGCGGATCTGGTTGAGATCGGCCGCCTCGGTGCGCCGGAAGCTCTGGATGGTCGTCTCGGCGCCCTGCATGAAGCGCTGGCTGTCCGCCTTGGCCGCGAAGATGAAGCGATAGACTTCACCGTCCAGCCGCATCACCGCCACGCGGAAGAACCATTGGTCCGTCTGCGCCAGGCCCGAGGCCATCTCGATGCCGTTATAGCTATGGGCCGAAACGGTTTCGGCCTTGAGCCCGGCAATCCAGCCCGACTTGAGATAATCGGTGAGCGCCATATTGGGCTGCACGGCAGCGCTGTCGAAGCGCACCGCCTCGCCGTCCCCGGCCACGCCAACCACCGCGCTCTGCGAATTCTGCAGCGTATAGCCCTGCGGCACCGCGAAGGTGAACTTGGAAGCCGAATGGATGAAGCGCTGGCCCACAATGGTGCCCTGGGCCGGGCTGTCGCCGAAGGTGAGGCCGGAAATGGCCGAGAGATAGCCTTCCCTGTCGGTTTCCCCGCCGCCGGCCGCCCCGAACATGGAGCGTGCGGTATTCATCGCCGTCTCGATGCGCGAGGGCGTGGAGGGATGGCTGGAGAGGAACCCGTCATCGCCCTTGACCGAGCCCGAGGAGAAGGCGGCGAACCGGCTCATCACGCCGAGGAAGCGCGCCGCGGCCTGCGAATCGTAGCCCGCCTTGCCGGCGAATTTGATGCCTTCCCGGTCTGCTTCCAGTTCCTGGTTCTGGCTGAAGGCGGCCAGCGACTGCCGCGTGCGATTGGCCGTGGCGTCGGTCGAGGTATCGCCGCCGAAAATGCCGGTGATCACCCGGTCCACGATCTGGGTATTGCGCGTCTTGTCCGTCCGCGCCCGCGCATGGCGCAGGGTGACATGGGCGATTTCATGCGCCAGCACCGCCGCCAGCTCGCTGGTATCGGAGGCCAGGGCCAGGATGCCGCGCGTCACATAGATATAGCCGCCCGGCAGGGCGAAGGCATTGACCTCGGACGTATCGAGAATGGTGACCTGGAATTGCGCATTGGGCTGGTTGGCCGCCGCCAGCAGCCGGCCCACGATCCGCGCCACCATGATCTCGGCCTGCCGGTCCTCGTAGACTCCGCCATAGGCAGCGACGATGCGCGGATGCTCGCGCCGGCCCAGCACCTCGTCGTCCGGAGCGGTGCCCGCCGGCACCACATTGGGCGCCGGATTGTCGCCGGTCCGGCCCACGCTGATATTGGACCCGGTCAGCGACGTGCAGGCGGCGAGCGCCAAAAGGCTCACCGACAGAAGGGTCACGCGCAGCACGTTTTTGCCCCGGAGCGCTTTCATGGCCTCGCCACAACCTCGATCTGCTCGGGGTGGGTCACCTCGATGCGCGGACCATCCCGCTCATCCACCCAGCCCCGTATGCGCACCAGCGCGCCTTCCAACACCAATGGATCGAACCCATCGCGCTCGAACAGGCGGAGCGCGGGCGCTTCGATCACGGCGGTGAAGTCTTCTTTCCAGTACCGGCCGAAATTGAGATAGACGCGCGACCCGCTCCTGTCGGCGAGCACGACTCGTCCCTCGACCAGTTCATAATCTCCCACCCGGCCGAGCAAGTCATCCGGGCGATCCGCCGCACGCACGCTGTAATAGGGATCGGCCCAGATGCCAAGCTTCTCCGCCCTGGCCTGGGCCTCGCCTGCGAAAAGTTGATCGAGGCAGCGCCGATTGTCCGGAAAGGAATAGACCCGCGCCAGCCCCGCTTCGATCATCCGCGATTGCGCCCAGATCGGGGTGTCGCCGTCTTCGACGAAGAGATGGGCCAGGGCCCGCCCATAGCGGTCCTTTTCCTCCCCGCCATAGCCGAGCTGCACATTTCTGCCCAGGGCCAGTTCCGCCAGCGCCGCCCTGGCCTCATGGGCCAGGGGCCAATCGGCAAAATCCTCCCGGCTCAGGGCCAGCTTCGGCGCCTGGGTGCCGATCAGCCGCACGGCCAGCCCCGAATCGAGCAGTACCGTGTCCCCGTCGACCACCTCGCTCACCAGGCCGCCTGGCGCCATGCGCAAGCCGTCGCAACCGGCAGCCGGGTGCGCTCCGGCAAGCATGGCGGCAGCAAGGGAAGCGATGGCAGTGCGATGCAAGCGAAAACCCCGAACAGGACTTCGTTCACCATGCATGGAAATAAGGCAAAAAAAGATTACCGAGCGCATACGGCCCTTAGCGCCGCATTGCCAAGACGCTGCGTCCGGGCCAAGCTGGCGGCGAGGAGACCGCCCATGGCAGCAAAAGGCACGATCAGGACCGGCACGGCCGGATGGGTCTATGAACCCTGGCGCGGCACGTTCTTTCCCAAGGGGCTGGTGCAGAAAAAGGAACTGGCCTATGCCGCCAGCCGCCTCACCTCCATCGAGATCAACGCCACCTTCCGTGCCAATCAGAAGCCGGAAAGCTTTGCGCGCTGGGCCGGCGAAACGCCCGAAGGTTTCCAATTCTCCGTCAAGGGCCCGCAATTGGTGACCCATATCCGCCGGCTCAGGAATTGCGCGCCTGACCTGGCGAATTTCTTCGCCTCCGGTCCCCTGGCCTTGGGCGACCGGCTCGGTCCCTTCGTCTGGCAATTGCCGCCCAACCTCGCCTTCGATGCCGAAAGCCTCGCGGCCTTCCTGGCGCTGCTGCCCCGCGATATCGACGCCTATCTGGCCCTGGCAGGCCAGGCTGAAGGCGCCAAGGCCAGGCCCTATCTCGAAGCCAATGGCGTCACCGGCATTCGCCACGCCATCGAACCGCGCCACAAGAGCTTCGATGATCCCCCCGCCCATGCCCTGCTCAAGGCGCATAATGTCGCCCGCGTCATCGCCGATACGGCCGACAATCCGGGCCGCGAGCTGACCGCCGATTTCGCCTATTGCCGCCTGCAGGGCCCCGCCCGCGCCGATGCCGATAGCTACAGCCCCGAGGATATCGCCGACTGGGCCGGCACGATCGGCCAATGGGCGGAACAGGGCCGCGATGTCTTTGCCTATTTCGTCCACGAGGACAAATTGCATGCTCCGGCCAATGCCATCGCCCTGCGCCAGGCGCTGGGCCTCGCCCTGCCCGGCGATTGATCACGAGCCTGTTCCCGTCTGGCTTTTGCCGCAAGCGGGGTCTATTGGGCTTGCAACCACAGCGTCATTCCGAGATCGTCCATGACCAATGTTCGCCCGCTCGACAAGCTTGCCGCCGGCTGCGCTTTCCTGCTCGGCCTCGCCACCATTCTCGGCGCCCTGGGCAGCCAATATCTGGCGGGCCTGCAGCCCTGCGAACTCTGCCTCGAACAGCGCCTGCCCTATTATTGGGGCCTGCCGCTCCTGGCCTTGATCCTGGTGTTGTGGAACCGCCTGCCGCTGCCGGTCTGGTATCTGGCCATGGCCATCGTCACCGCCCTCTTCGCCTGGGGCACCTATCTGGGCGTCTTCCATTCCGGCGTCGAATGGGGCTTCTGGCCCGGCCCCACCGCCTGTTCGGGCGTCGGCGCCGGTGGCAGCCTGTCGCTCGATTCGCTCAACGATCTGCAACCGGTGATCGGCTGCGACGTGGTGCAGTTCCGCTTCCTCGGCCTTTCCCTGGCCGGCTACAATGCCCTGATCTCGCTGGCCATTGTCGGGTTCCTCGGCTTCGCCATGCTCTTCCAGGCACGTCGAAAGCGTTGAGCGTTTCGCACTGGTATCGGCTACCGAGGCTCCGCCCCGGGATCAGATTTCTCCGCATCGCGGGACAAAAAGAAGGGCATGCGGAAATCCGCATGCCCTCTTTTGTTCAGCGAATATATGCCCGCCCGGGCTAGAACTCGCTCCAATCCGCCGAGATCGCTGCATTGCCCTGGCTGAGATAGGAGCGCGCGGCGCTGCGCAGCTTTTCCTTTTCCAGCCGCGGCGGCGGCGCGACCGGAGCGGCTGCCGGCTTGCTCCCGGCATCGATGGTGAACAGGTCCACCACCCGGTCGAGTTCGCTGGCCTGGGCCTCGGTCTGCTCGATGGCCGCATTGGTCTCTTCCACCAGCGCCGCATTGTGCTGGGTCATCTCGTCCAGCGTGCGCACGGCCACGCTGACTTCCTCGATGGCAGCGGCCTGCGCCTTGGACGCCTTGGCGATGGATTGCATCAGGCCGGCATTTTCCGTCACCGCGCCCAGCATGTCGCGCAACTGCCCCGCCGCGCTCGAGACCAGGTCCGAGCCGGTCTTGACCTCGCTGGCACTGGCTTCGATCAGCGCCTTGACCTCCGAGGAGGCCTCGGCCGCGCTTTGCGCCAGGCGCCTCACTTCCACGGCCACCACTGCAAAGCCCTTGCCGGCCTCGCCCGCCCGCGCCGCTTCCACTGAGGCATTGAGCGCCAGGAGATTGGTCTGGAAGGCGATGTCGTCGATCATGCCGATAATGTTGGAAATCTTGGCCGAGGACTGGGTGATCCGCTCCATGGCCTCATTGGCCCGCTCCATCACCTCGCCGCTACGCGTCGCGTCGGCGGAAACCGAATTGGCGCTGATATTGGCATCGTCGGCCATGCGCGCATTCTCGGCCACGGTATTGGCCAATTGCTCCATGGCCGCCGAGGTTTCCTCGATGGTGGCGGCCTGCTTGGTGGTGCGCTCGGAAAGGTCGTTGGCGCCCGAAAGGATTTCGCCCGTTGCGGTCTTGAGCGCCCGCGAGGTGGTGCGCAACCCGCCGATCAGTTCGCTCAGCTTTTCGGCCACCGCATTGGTGTCGGCCTTGAGCTTGGCGAAGGAGCCCTGGTAATCGCCCTCCATGCGGCGGGTCATGTCGGCTTCCGCCATGGCCGCCAGCACCTCGCCGGTTTCCGACAGCCCGCGATCCACCGTTTCCACCAGCGCATTGACGCTGCCGGCCAGGCTGTTGAGTTCCTCGTCGGGGAACTGGGCATGCACGCGCTTGCTGAAATCGCCGGCAATGGCGGCGTCCACCACCTCGCCGAAAGCGGCCTGCAGCGCCACCATCATGTCGGTGCGCTCAATGCGGCGGCGCTCGGCGGCGGCACGCTCCTCCTCGGTCATGGCGCTGACCTTGAGCCCGTTTTCGCGGAACACTTCCACGGCGCGCGCCATCTCGCCGATTTCGTTGCGGCGCTCCACATAGGGCACCGCGGTCTCGTAATCGCCCTCGGCGATCGCCTTCATGGTCTGCGCCAGGCGGGGCACCGACCCGGTGATCAGCCGCGACAGCGCATAGCCGAGCACGCCCAGAATGGCCAAACATACCGCGCCCACGCCCAGCAGCACCCAGAGCGTATCCAGGATGGCCGCTTCCAGCTTGGCCTTGTCCATGCCGGCATAGATGACGCCGATCACCTCGTCCTGCTGGTTCACCACCGGCTGATAGGCGGTGTAATAGGAATTGCCGGCGATCTCGGCCTCCCCGAAATAGGGCAGCCCGCTCATCACCGTTTCATAGGCCGGATCGTCCGCGGCGAACACGCCGCCCACCAGCCGCGCGCCATCCGCACCCACCAGCGTGCTGCTCAACGCCTCGAGCGGTTTGCCCGGACCTTCGGCGCTGTAGATCGTGGCGCTTTCTCCGGTCAGGTTGGCGATCGAATCGACCAGGTTATGATTGACGAAGATGCGCGGCATCGCCCAGGTCCGCAGGGCGGCAAGGCTGCCATCCTCGGCCCAGGTGACCTCGGCGGCAGGCAGATTGCTCCCGGCCACGGTCGCTGCCGTCCGCAAGCTGTTTTCCAGGCGCACCATGGCCTCGGCGCGGCTCGATGCGCTCAGGTTGAGATAGGTCGCCGTGGTGACGGCGCCGATCGACATGATGATGGCGGAAATGACCAGACCCGCGATCATCGCGGTCATTCTGATATTGCCCAGAAAGCGGACGAAAATATTGGCCAAGGTGAGGCCCCCAAAACTACCGCGCCCGTACCCCCATGGACGGCGCCCTTGGGAAAGACCCTAAAGAAAGCCCCTTAACCGAGTATTATCTCTAAATGTGACGGCGGCCCTAACCGACGGGCCGCACGTCTTTTTTCCGGGATCGATTCAGAATTCGTCCCAATCGGCGGCCAGGGCGGCATTGCCCTGGCTGCGCAGCCTGGGCGCGGCGGCGCGCAGGGCCCGCTGCTGGGCCTGGACATTGTCGCCGGGCGCGATTTCCGCCCTATCGACGGCGAAAATGTCCACGATCCGGTCGAGCTCGCTGGCCTGGGCCTCGGTCTGCTCGATGGCGGCGTTGGTCTCTTCCACCAGGGCCGCATTGTGCTGCGTCATTTCGTCCATGGTGCGCACCGCCGAAGTGACTTCCTCGATCGAGGTGGCCTGCTCGGCACTGTCGCGGGCAATGGCTTCCAGCGCCGCGGTATTGTCGCGGATGGCTTCCAGCATGGTGGCAAGCTTGCTGGCGGCGTCGCCCACCAGCTTGGAGCCGGTCGTCACCTCCCCGCTCGATTGCTCGATCAGCGCCTTGACCTCGCTCGAGGCCTGCGCCGCGCTCTGCGCCAGCCGCCGGACTTCCACGGCCACCACGGCAAAGCCCTTGCCGGCCTCGCCCGCCCGCGCCGCTTCCACCGAGGCATTGAGCGCGAGGAGGTTGGTCTGGAAGGCGATGTCGTCGATCAGCCCGATAATGTTGGAAATCTTGGACGAGGATTGGGTGATCCGGTCCATGGCCTCATTGGCCGCATCCATTACCTTGCCGCCTTCCTCGGCGGTATGGGTGACCCGGGCGGCATTGGCGCTGGCCTCGCGGGCGCGCTCGGCATTCTTGAGCACGGTGGCCGCCAATTGCTCCATGGCCGCCGAGGTTTCCTCGATGGTGGCGGCCTGCTTGGTGGTGCGTTCGGAAAGATCGTTGGCGCCGGAGAGGATTTCGCCGGTCGCGGTCTTGAGCGAGCCGGAAGTCTGGCGCAATAGCCCCACCACTTCGCTCAGCTTGTCGGCCACCGCATTGGTATCGGCCTTGAGCCGGGCGAAGGCGCCTTCATATTCGCCTTCCATGCGGCGGGTGAAATCGGTATCGGCCATGGCGCCCAGCACCTCGCCGATCTCGGTCACGCCGCGATTGAAGGTGCCGACGAGATTGTTGACGCTGCCGGCCAGCGCATTGAGTTCGGGATCGGGGAATTCCGCATTGACCTGGCGGGAGAAGTCGCCGGCCACCGCCGCATCCACCACTTCGCCGAAAGCGCTCTGGAGCTGGCTCATCATCTGCCGCCGGCTCTCCTCGTCGGCGACGATGCGCGCCGCTTCCGCCTCGGTCATCTGGCTGACGCGCAAGCCGTTCTGGCGGAACACTTCCACCGCCCGCGCCATGGCGCCCACCTCATTGCCCATTTCGGTATAGGGCACGTCGGCCTCGTAATTACCCTCGGCAATCTCGTCCATGGCGCCGGCAAGGCGCGGAATGGGCCGGGTGATGAAGCGCGAGGCGATAAAGCCGATCAGGCCCAGGACCACGGTCACCAGCCCCCCGACCATGCCGATCAGGCCCAAAACGCTATTGGCCGAAGCCTCGATATTGGCCATGGGCGTGCCCACGAAGATCGCGCCCATCACCTCGCCATTGGTTTTCTTGATCGGTTGCAGGGCCGAGAAATAGGTTATGCCGTCCAGCTCCACCGGGCCGAGATAGGCCTCGCCCGCCATGATCCGCGCCACCGCCTCGCTGCCCTCCGGCAAGAAGTGGTCCACGGCGCGCGCGCCGTCGGCCAGCACGATGCTGGTGGTCTTGGCGGCAAGCTGGCTCGCATCGGGCGTCAGCACATAGATGGCCGCGTCCTGCTTGGTCACGCGGGTCACCGAATCGATCACCTCGCTGTCGTAGAAGGGCGGGATCGCCCAGCTCTGGAAGGCCGAGATGGTCCCGTCCTCGCTCCAGGTCAGCACCGAACCCGAAATGCGCCGCTCCAGGATGGTCGCGGCCACGCCCAGATTGGTTTCCTGCTGCACCCGGCTATCGGCCATGGCCTGCCCATGCAGGTTCACATAGATCGATGCGGACACCACGGCGATGGAACCGATGATCGAGGCCAGGACCAGTACCAATATGGTGGTGGTCATGCGCACATTGCCCAAGAGGCGCGCGATGGATTTCATAGCTGTTCTCCCCCATGCGGAACCGCAGCCTGTATTCTGCAGGCCGCGTAGAACCACGGATGACGCTAGGAGATGACGGTTACTGAATCTTATACGGCGGCGCCCTGCAAACGATTTCGATGCCGTTTTTCCGTCCGAACCGGCAGAAATTCTTCGCTGGAGGCCCTGTCCCTGCCTTTTTGATGGCCGGTGGCTAGAATTCGGCCCAGTCGGCCTCGAGCGCCGCATTGCCCTGGCTCAGATAGGCGCGGGCCGGTTCCGCACCGCTTTTCCGCCGCCCGCCGGATTGCGGCGGCATCTGCGGCCGACGCTCCTCCAGCGCGAAGATATCGACGATCCGGTCGAGCGCGTTCGCCTGCGCCTCCGTCTGCTCGATCGCCGCATTCATCTCTTCCACCAGCGCCGCATTGTGCTGGGTCGCCTCGTCCATGTTCCGCACCGCCATATTGACCTCCTCGATGGCCGAGGCCTGTTCGCGGCTTTCATGGGCGATGGAATCCATGATGGTATTGGAGGCCCGGGCCGCCTCGAGAATGGCCTGCAGCTTGCCGGCTGCATCGGCCACCAGCCGCGAGCCGCCCCTGACCTCGTCGGCGCTCTGCTCGACCAGGCTCTTGACCTCGCTCGAGGCCTGCGCCGCCGATTGCGCCAGCCGCCGCACTTCCACGGCCACCACAGCGAAGCCCTTGCCGGCCTCTCCCGCCCGCGCCGCCTCCACCGAGGCATTGAGCGCCAGGAGGTTGGTCTGGAAGGCGATATCGTCGATCATGCCGATAATGTTGGAAATCTTGCCCGACGACGTGGTGATCCGCTCCATGGCATGATTGGCCTCGCTCACACCGCGCCGCCATTCTCGGCCGTGTTGGTCACCAGGGCCGCCCTCTGGCTCGCCTCCTGCGCCCGCTGTGCATTGGCGAGCACCGTGGCCGCCAATTGCTCCATCGTGGCCGAGGTCTGCTCGATCGTGGCTGCCTGCCTGGTGGTACGCTCGGACAGATCGTTGGCACCCGAGAGGATTTCGCCCGTGGCGGTCTTGAGCGAGCCCGAAGTGGCGCGCAATTGGCCCACCACCTCGGTCAGCTTGTCCGCCACCGCATTGGTATCGGCCTTGAGCCGGGCCAGCTTGCCCAGGTAATCCCCTTCCATGCGGCGCGTCAGGTCGGTATCGGCGAGGGCGCCCAGCACCGTGCCCACTTCGGTCACGGCCCGGTCGAAGGTCCGGGTCAGCGCATTGATGCCCTCGGCCAGGTTGTTCAGTTCCCCGTCCTTGAACCGGGCCTCCACCCTTTGGCTGAAATCGCCCGCATTGGCTGCTTCCGCCACGCCGGCGAATTGCTGCTGGAAATGCTGCATCTCCTCGATATGGGCATTGACCGCCGCCAGGTTGCGCTGCGCCGTCTCGGCATAATCCTGCGCCTGGCGGGCGCCGGCCTCCGCCTCGTCGGATTTGACCGATGAAAGCTCCAGCAGCATTTGCGTATTGCGCGTCATCCACACCAGGGCCGCCGCCTCGGCGACAAGGATGACGGCATGCAACAGGACGCGGCCCAGCCCGCCCTCGCCATAGAAGACCAGGTCGCTCAGCGTCATGCCGAGCCCCAGATGGTGCACGGCCACCAGCCCCGCGCCCAAGAGGATTGCCCGGACGTCGTAGAGCAGCGCGCACATGGCCAGAGCCGCGAAGAACGCCATATGCACATCGATCTGCATTGGATGGCCGCGCAGCGCCACCAGCCCCGCCATGACCTGGGCCATCAGCACCGACACCGCCAGATAGCGGAAGGTCGCACTGTTGCGGAAGAAGCAGAAGCCGGCGGTCAGCGCCGCGAGGGCGAAGCCGGCCAGACCCGTGGCGGGCCCCAGCCCGCCCACATGGGCGAATTCGGCAATGCCCACCGCCAGGGCCAGAACGATCGCGGTTGCGGCCAAAGCCAGCGCCGCCCTGCTGCGAAGTTGATCGAGAGACAAGGCACCCTCCTGGGTTACTCAACCGGTGCCCGGCACCGGCACCAAACGACGTCCTATTCCGCCGGCGCGCACAATCCAGTCGCGGCCAGCACCAGCCAGGCGCCTTCGGCCCGAATGCGGGCCGCAAAGCCCGGATCGGCGCCATAGGCGATCATCACATTGGAAAACCGGCCGGAATCGACCACATATCCGCCCGCCGCCACGATAGCGCCAAGAGCCTCGCTCTGCCCGGTCCAGGGCGCGAAGACCACGCCCATCTCCCCCGTTGCCGGCGGCATGTTGAGCGCGGCGCCGCCACCCACCAGGGCAAATCCCGCCACGGCCAATGCCGGAAGCATCGCGCCCTTGGTCTGGCTTGGGGAAGCCGCCGCACTCTGCATGACGAAGTCACCTGGTCGGACAATGCAAGGCATAGGGCGCAAAGCTTGCGCCTCGACCATTTAATATTTGCTTCTTTAATCGGGCATTGAGGTCAAGCTCCAATCTT
>NZ_LVVY01000077.1 GCF_001650025.1 Devosia elaeis
AGCCGATTTGGGAATCCACTTTGTCAACAGGACCTAGGATATCTGGCTTTTCTTTTTGCCAAATAGCATTAATGCCCCCAAAGCCAAGTCTGGTTTTGACCAGATCGCATGATAGTACTCCGTCATGCAATCCCAGACGATGGGGGATGAAATGCGTGTTCCGAATTCAGGAAAAGCCGAGCGAGAGCGGTTGGAGCAGATCCGGCGTCTGGAGAAGAAGCTGGCGTATTTCCAGTCGATTCCAGCAAGCCGGCGCGATGACGAATGCGCGGACGCCGGCGAGCGCGATTGCCGCGTGCTGCTAGCCGAACTCGGTGCCCCCGGGCATGAGCGGCCGCAGCGGCAAGGCGGTGGGACCGGCAAGCTGATGACGATCGACGAGTTCCTGGACGACCTCGAGCGCGATCAGGGGCAGACGACGTAGGGGTTTCGTGTACCCTGCAGGCGCTCGATGGCGTCCTGTCGAGCGCACTCTTGTGGAGAGGTTGGATCGGCTGCCGACCACCGCTGAGCGAGCTCGAGCTGCCCATCCGGCAGCAGCCCGCCATAGACGGTGTGCACGTATAGCAAGATGCGGGCGATATCGCCCTTGTCTTCGTCGCGCGGCTCGACGAGGCCATCGGTGACAACGGTGCCGACGACATCCATTCCGCGGGAGCGAAAGCATGCCTGTCCGCGCCAGTTGTCCTGCGGCAGCAGGTCGGCGAAGGCGCGGTCCCCTCGCGCCTGGTTCATCGCCTTCTCGGCCGGCATCAGGTTTTGCATGTCAGCCGCCCAAATCTGAAAGCTCGGGTCCGCATCGCATTCTCTGCTGCTGCCGCATTGAAGCGTCTGTCTCATCCAAGACTTGGGATAGACGTGTTCCATCGAGTAGAGATCTTCTGTGGCCCGCAGCTCAGCGACATCGGCGGCGCAGTAAAGTGCCGGGGTCAGTGGTGCCACATGCTCCCAGAAAGCATCTGATGTGGCTTTGTCCTGAGCCGCAGCAGATACGGTGAACAGGGCGGTGACGAGTAAGATACGGATCATGCTGGGTCCGTACCATCTTTCGCTGGCGGTCCATAGAATTCATCGCGCCAAAGCTGGATTCGGCGCTCACCTGCGGGCCTGCGAATTACCGTATGCCCGACATCATCGCTATTCGGATGCCGCTCTCTGACACGCCACCGCCAGCTCTGCCCACAGTGTGGGCAATAGGGGCCAAAGAGGTCGCATACAAAAGCGTCGGAGTGATAGCCAGCCCCAATCAGATCGCTGGCGAGATAGGTCCGCATTCGACGACAAGACCGGCAATGAGCCACGATCAGCATATTCGCTTTCGCCGCCTGGCCGAGGCGGGTCCGATAGAACATCGAGCTGGGAGGGCTGTTGGTCATCGAATCCAGATTGAAAAGAGTTCCCGTTATGTTCTAATTTCGAGCGATCGGGGATGGCAAGCGAGGATCGATCACGATGCGCCTTCAACAGCAGAGCACGGGCCAGCCGCCGGTGCAGAAATCGACGACACTGATCGTCTTCATGGCCTTCGAGAAGGGCGAGGACGGCGAACTCAGGCCGGCGTTTGAAGCGCAGCAGATGCCGAGCGAGCACGCAGCGGTCCAGCGAGCAAAGCTGATGTCCCGGGGCTATGCTGGCGTCATCGCCTGGAAGCGACCAGCGAGGCCAGATGAGGGCGAATTCGGTGAGCCGGAGGTGCTTTGGCAGCACGGTGACGTTCCGGACATGGAGTGATCAGGCCTCAGCCTCCGACCACATGTTTGCCGGCGACACCTTCACCAGCGACACTGGCTTTCCACGTCCTTTGGAGCGCTCGCGGGCTTCGTAGATCCGCTGCTTTATCCATTCGACGTCGAGCAACCGGTCATCGAACTCGATGGCATCGCGATAGGCTTTCTCGACGTGTTCGGCCCACGCTCGCATGATACGCCACGTGTAGTGTGTGCCATCCGATAAGGCGTAGCTCGTCGCCGTGACATCCCCGGGAGCCTGTCCACGGGAATGGTCAAGGACGGTCTTGGTGTCGAAGCGCGATAATCCCAGATCGTTCTCCCCATGCGTAGCCAAGGCCCGTCGCAGATCGTGGGGGCTGGCGGTCACGCCGGGCATGTATGAGAGCGTGTGCGTGAGCGTCGACGGATCGATGTGATCCATCTTGTCGCCGGCACGGCGGGGCCGGCGCTGGAAAAACACCCTTCGCTCGTCCGTGGGGTCGCCCAAGTCCATTGCCTTCTTGACGGCACTCCAAGCCGGCGCGGGCAGAGGAATGACGAGTTCGGAGAATTCCCCTCGCATGATCGCTGTCTTGCGGTGCGGTGCTGGGATGCGCCACAGGCCCTCGGTTGGGCTGATCGCCCGCATTTTGTCCATGCGGGCAGTGGCGATGGCACGTCGGCGCTGGGGGGCGAAGACGAGCAATTCGATAGCAAGCCCAACAATCTCGTCCAGGGCACCGGATCGGGCGATGGCGAGAATGCGCCCGACTTCGTGCATCGGCGGCACGTAGCGTATCGCCGCCTCTGCCTCTTCGAATTGATCTTCGCTCAGACGGCTGCGGGGAGGGGCCTTCAAGCCGGCCATGATTCCATGCTCGACGCCGGTGTCGCCGCGCTGGGCGTCATCCGACATCCATGACCAGAACGGCTTCAATTTCCTGACCATGCCCTCTGCAGTGGATTCGCGGCCGGAGGTGGCAACGGCAGCGATGATCTTCGACAGGTCGGGGCGGGTGATCGACGGCACCGGCCGTTTTGCGAGCTGTGCGAGATCCCCATTGCCGAGGGTCTGCCGGTAGTCGCGATACGTGGCCGGCGATTTCGTGCGCTTCACATGTTCCATGTACGCCGTGACGGCTTGCTTGTAGGTCCAGAACGTCGAATGCCGGTGAGCGACAGTGACGGGCGCGGCCGCCGCCTTCCCCATGGATACCCGCATCTCATGGACCCATTCGTCGTCGGGGCGCCGGATCCGGCCGGCGATCAGCTTCCGCCCCTCGAGGACAAGCGAGCGCGCCTCGGCGATTGACCACTCGTCCACGCTGCCGAGGACGAGGCGGGTGCCCCTGCCGTGCATCTCGAAGCGGAATTGCCATAGCAGGCCTGTGGGGCCGGCGCGCAGGATCAGGCCCGGCGCCTGCACGTCGGTGATCTCGAATCTGGCCTTGGCGTCGGCGGCGTCGCGCCGCGCCTTGGCGATGGTTTGCTGTGTGATGGTGATCTTGGGCACTACGAATCGATGCTGGGACGGGATTGGGACGGCATCGAAAAAATCAGCCACGGCGGTGCCATGCAAGAGAAACTCTTGAAACCCGCCGAAAACGGGGGCAGAAGGTTAACGGGGACGGCGCTGGAGCGGCATGGGATGCTGACTCTTAATCAGCGGGTCCAAGGTTCGAGTCCTTGTGCACCCACCAAAGTCTCTTCGTAACTGCTTGAAACTACGAGAAAATATACAAAGGGCGCCAGCGGCGCCCTAAGTTCTTTCATAAGATAGCCCCGCGCCTGTAGTTGCCGGTGGTGACGGCGGCGCGGGGGTGATGCCAGTTGGTAGCTGGCAATATGGAGCGCACGGTCAGGATCGAACTGACATCTCCCTCCAATTACGGTGTCCGCATTAGAAGTGCGGGCCGATACGTACGCGAACTGATTTAGGCAGCAGGCTCCCCACGGAACGCCGCGATGGCAGCCTTCACCTCGGCCACGGCCTGCTGCACGGCATAGGCGGTGAGCTCACGGCCATCATCCTCACAGGAGAAGTGATCAGCGATCCGCAGGGCTCGTTGCGCATCATAGAGCTTGGTTTCCAGGTCGATGAAGTCGATGCGCTCTGCATGGGTACGGGGTGGACAGTGGATGGTCATGGGCGGGCTCCTCTTCTACTGAAAATAACCCTAACGGTTAGTTTAATGACCGTCAACGATAAAATAACCCTAAGAGACACATTGTTTTCCGCTAGGTGGCATTAGGTGTATCGTGACCGCATGATCACAGCACCGCAGATACGAGCCGCACGCGCCCTCCTTGCCTGGAAACAGGTCGATCTGGCCAAGGCATCTGGCGTTTCCGAAATGAGCATCAAGAACATTGAGCGCGGGGACACAGATCCCCGCGTCAGCACCCTCGCTGCCATCCGCAGCGCCCTGGAAGGCGCCGGCATCCAGTTTATTGATGACGGCGATGTGGCAGGAGGCAAGGGCGTGGTGCTGACCAAGAATGTCTGAACTTCCACTTCTCCTAACTCGCAAACAGGCTGCTGACCTCTTGGGCGTCTCTACAGGCACCTTCAACAACTGGGTAAATTCTGGAATCATGCCGGACGCTATTCCTGGCACTGGTCGCTGGAGCCGGGTGCAGTTGGAGAGAGCTGCCGCTGGGCAGGTTTGGGTGCCGTCTGAAGCGAGGGATACCCCGGTAGACCCCTACATCGAAGAGCGAGAGGCCAGAAACCTCAACGCTAACCGCGCGCCGCCGCACTCGTATGGCAATCTGAATTTCAATCCGGATGGTCCATTGGGGAAGAGGGAGGTTGCGGTGCTGTTAGCGCTGCGGGGCAAAAAAGACGCTCTAAAAGAAAGCGACATACACGGCGCGAGCATCGCGACGATCGAAAAGCTTGGGCTGCGCGGCTATCTGGTCAAAACGAGGCACTTTTATAAACTGCTACTGACGGACGCAGGACAAGAGGCGGCAACTCGCCTCGCATGGAAGAAACAATAGCCGCGGCCCACGTGGCACTAATCTCGGCCCCAGCAACACAATGCTAGAATTCCGCAACGCCGAGCCGCAGGTCCAGATAAGTGTGAGTAACGGGGGGTCTGGGCGATGGATGTGGACTAGTTGTTGCCCACCGTTGACGAATCGACGCCGTCGGCCGTAGCTATGCGCTATGAACATAGCCCCTATGCCGTTTACGAACCTTGGAGGAGGGAGTTCGGGACGGGCGCTGGAAATGGCTGACAAGGCCCAGCATGTCGACCACGTCGACGTGAAACAGGTCGCTGGCGTTTCCGAGGCCGATTGCTCGTGGGGGGTCCACCGAGAAAAGGGCGAGCCAATGGCTCGCCCTTTGCACATTCTGACCATGTGGAAACCAAGGAGTGCTTGGTCGGGTCAAACTGTGTGGGATGGATTGCTCCACCTCCTGAACAAAGGCGAGCATAAGCCTCTCTCACTGTTTGGCAAGCACACCATTGTCACAGTTGATGAAGGAAAATGCCGATGGCATCTATCGACGACCTGACGCCGCAGGAAATCGGCGAGATCAAGTACCTCCTGGCACACGGCGAGTTGCAGCACCGTATCGCTGCTCGGTTCGACATCAATGCTGGCCGCATTTCCGAGATCAACACCGGAAAACGCTTTGCGCATATTCCGCCGGCGGCGTCGGCGAATGGCGCGACTGAGCACTAGGGGGCAAAGATGGCATCGTATTACGTAAACCAGAACCAACAGCCCAATGGCGACCATGAGGTACATGTTGAGGGTTGCGCACATATGCCGACCTACAAGACCTACCTGGGTGAGTACACATCGTGTTACCCGGCGGTGGCGAAGGCGAAGTTGACCTATTACCGAGCTAACGGTTGCTATTGGTGTTGTCGGGCCTGCCATACGTCTTGATCATTGGAAAGGGCGGCCTTCGGGTCGCCCTTTTTCTGTCGCTCCATGTGATATTGCATGCTGTTCTGACGGCAGGGGGAACTCCATGACGAAACATGCAATAGTCGCAGCGCTACTTGCCGCTCTCTTCGCGGCGCCCGCCTTCGCCCAGACCGGCAAGTGCGTCATCAAGGGCAACGTCAACACCAAGGGCGAGAAGATCTACCACGTGCCCGGTCAGCGATATTACGACGACACCCGCATCCAAGCTTCCCACGGCGAACGCTGGTTCTGCTCGGAGGCGGAGGCGCGTGCTGCCGGTTGGCGGAAGGCGCGGGTTTAGGACAGGAGGGGCGCAATGAGTGACCAGACCATCGACGACATTGTTCTCGAGGCTACGCGGAGCGCGCGCGAGCTTTCAGCGCTTCTGACGAAAGCCATGGCGGTGCATCAAAAGTCTTGCCGAACATAACTGTGCCGTTGCTGGTTCTCGTCCCTGCCATGTGGATGCGGGCCGCTCGCGGCCATCGGCTGTCGAATGCGATCTGTTTAGGCTGCAGGTTCGGATTCATGGCGTCAAATCCCGGTCGGGATACTCGTAGGCCATGCCCTCCGCCGGGGAGCGGCCCCGTGACGACCCGGCGTGTCATGTGTCGTCACGAACGATGATCGTGCCATCAGGCAGCGTTTCGATTGATGGGTCGTCGGGGTCGCTGATGTCTTCCAGGTTGATCAACGTGGCGTCTTTATCTTCGTCTCGGGAAGTCATGAGTTCTCCAATAAAAAGCCCGGCGCGATGGCCGGGCGGATGTGGGGGGGGGTTAACGAAATGTGAAATTTCGCCTTGATTTTTAAGGCCAGCAGATATTCATTGGAACCAATTTTGGGGGCTACAATGTTTCTTCGTACTTTGACCGTTCTCGGCGCCGCTGTATTTCTGGCAGCATGCTCGACGACCTACAGTGACATGGGTGTCGGCGGCGGAGTTACTGCATCTGCGGTAACAAACGACGTCTACCGCATTTCGTCGCGCGGTAATGGGTTCACGGACCGAACGACCATTCAGGACTATTCGTTGCTCAAGGCGGCAGAAACCACCCTGGCTGCTGGTAAAACCCATTTCGTGATTTTGTCGGGTACGGACACAACGCGTGTTTCCACCCAACGTACCTCTGGCACCATGTACACCAGTGTGTACGGAAACACCGCCTACAGCACATATACGCCCGGCACGACTTACGACATCGTCAAGCCAGGCGAGGATCTGATGATCCGGGTGCTCAATGTAGGCGCACGCCAGCAGGCGCCTGCCAACGCATTCAATGCTCAAGAGGTCTTCAACGCAATCAATCCGCGCGTGCAGCGGCCGAAGTCGTGAGGCTTGCACTTTCTTTAGCTTTCCTCGCAGTCGTTTTTGCATCGCCGGCCAATGCGCAGGCACTGCTACTCTTTGACGGTAGCACAGGGCGGGAGTTCGTTGGGTGCCTCAATTGCTCTCGTTACGAAAGCGCGGCGATATGCAATTCGTATGGAGAGTATGGCTCCAAATATGCTTCCGACAGCATATGGAACAGATATGGGACGTACGGCTCGAAGTATGCGTCTGATAGTCCATGGAATAGGTACGGGACAGGTCTGCGCGTGGTCGACGAGTCTGGCGGGTTCTATGGATATTTCAACGTAGGCTGGCAAGGCAGAGGTAGCGGCGTGCCGATCATAAAGGCTATCGCAGAGGCATATGAATACCTGGATGGTGATCTTGATGCGCTCCGCGACGCCCTATGCGACTAGGTTCTAAGGCCTGATCCTCTCCCCGACCACGTCATCCCACCGATGAATTTGCCGCGTCTTGACGCCGCTGGCCGTGACAATGGTGTGGTCGACATGGCCGCCGATCCAGGACGTTACTGGCCCGCCGCGTACAGGTGCCTGCAGCTTCCCGCGCATGACATCCAGCAGCTTGACGCCGCTTTCGGCGATGCTGTCCGAGAAACGTAGGTCGGCCGCCACCATCTCGTCGAAGGTGACGCCCGGCCCGGCATTGTCGCTGTCATAGACTGGCAGCAATTCGGGGCGGCCGGCCACAGCATCAAACTTCCACATACACGGCCCACGTGTTTCCGAGATGCCAGCAAAGAAGGCCACGAAGGGCTCGCCGATAGCGATTTCCTCACCATGAGGCAGATCTTGAGCCAGCCGCTCGATGGTGCCGTCCACGCTTGTGGTGGCGCGGCTGGCTTCAATCATTCGTCCGGCGATTGATGTCATGATCTTCACACCGCCGGTGCCCGTGAATGCCAGCGGCAGGAACGGCGATGCGAACACTTTTACCCCGGTGCGCAGAAGCTCGCCCGAAGGCGCGCAATAGGCACCGTCGGTGACGATTTCGATACGGTCATGATACTGAACTGCGAAATAAGCGCTCATGCTGCGAGCCTTTCATGAATGACGTATTCGGTGACGGATGGCGCATGGCCCAGATGAGCGACAAGGAAGTTCTCTTCCTGAAGCATTTGGAGCCGCCGCCGCATTTCCTCGACGCTCTCGCCGTATCGTTCGGTGGGGGACGTGCCCCTGCTAGCAGACGACGTCGTAACAACCGGCTTATCTCCGTCACCGCCGTCGGTCTCAAGCGCCTTGCGGGCAGCAATTCGTCGAGCGGCAGCACCTGCTGCGCCTCGGGAATGGACGGGGCCGCCCATGCCCACAGGAACCGCCTCAACGGCCGCTGCCGCATCGATGGCGCCGGAGTAGACCTTCGACAGGGTGTCGATCAGGGTCCAAAGCCTGCCCACCGTAGGGGCGACGTCCGGGGCCTCCTTGCCGACCTGCAGGATGGCGGCTTTAGCTTCCTCAGCGGTCTTCTTGCCGTGAAGGAAGTCGCCTGCCAACTCGGCCAGCTTCTGCCCGACCTCAGGGACGGATTCAGCGGCGGCGATTGCGACGTCTCGCAAGGAATCCTCGATGGCCCAGATCGCTTCCTTGGCGCGCTGGCTGTCGGCACCTGTGATCTTGTCCCAAATGTCCTGGAAGAACTCATCTGTTCGGGTGGTCTGTAGATATTCCAGCGCGCCGCCGATCGCCTCGATCTCGCGCTTCGTGCCTTCAATGCCGCGATTGAATGCCTCGGCCTCATTGGCGAGCCAATCGAAGATTTCGATGCGCGGCATATTGTCGATAGCCGCGGCCAGCCGTTCGATGGACTCGGCCAATTTGGAACTGCCACCAGAAGCCGTGTCAGACTCGCCGATGAAGCGAAGCGCGGCCGTCTGCAGCTTTATCACCGCGTCGGCCACTGTGGCCGGCATAGCATCGGCCTCGGCGCGTAGCGCGGCCAGCTGGCTAGTCACGCCGAACATTTTGTCGGTGGTGATCTTCCCTTCCGAACCCAGCTTGCGCAGCTCGTTGACCGAGACGCCCATACTGTCGGCCAGAGCCTTCGATAGTCGGCCGCCTGACTGGATGACGGTATTTAAGTTGTCGCCTCGCAGCGATCCGGACGCCATGGCCTTGGACCATGCCTCTTGCACCGACCGAGCCTTGTCGCCGCGCGTGGCCGAGATGACGAGCGCATTGTTCAGGCTTTCGGTCAGATCCAGCTGCTCTGCAGTGGAATAGCCCAGCGCCGAAAGCGCCTGCTGGTTCTGAAGGTAGCCTTCAGCGGTCTGCTCCAGCGACGAATAAGTCCGGTTCGCCACATCGACCAGCCGGTCCATGACCGCCGTACCCTTTTCCAGACTGCCCGCTGCGTTGTTCACGCGCGATGACAGGTCGGTCCAAGCCGTTGTCATGCCGATCAGGGCCTGCGTGCCAAAGGCAACGCCGAGGAGGCCGAAAGCACGAGTAACGATGCCGAGGGACGACGCCATGCCGTTACTGACCTGGGTGACGCGCGAGCCGAGCCCGTCGTATCGGGCCTGCATTGATCGGACGCGTCGATCGGTCTCGCCATTGGCCTTCGCCAAGGCGCGCTCATACTTCGTGGTCGACGCCTCGAGCGAGACGATCAACCGTTCGATATCTGTGGCCATGCGGCCTCCTAAATGACATGAAAAAACCCGCCGGTGGGGCGGGTTGGGGGGGTGTAGGCATGCGTCTGGGTTGGTGTCTCAGCCGCAGCTAATCCTCCGCCCTGCCTTGGACCAGCTTGAGCGCATCTCGATATAGGAATGGCACCCAGTAGGAAGGCTGTGATTTAGTCCCACGCTGTTCGAAAAAACCGACGCCCACCAAATCCTGCGCTCTGGCATTCGCCTCATCAATGGTCACGCCCCATACGCCGGCAAGACTTTCAGGAGTTTGCTCCGCTTTCAGACCCTCAAGTTTTTCTAAGTAGGACCTATTGGCAGGATACTCAGCGTACAAATAGGTGTTCAGGCGCGTCTCCGAGACAGTAGGTAGGGCTGCCTTAAATACAGACCTGTCAAATAGCTGCTCACCCGGTGGGAGACTTCCCCCTCTCTCAAGCCTACGGATTTCCTCCTCCCGGATACAATTAAGAAGGTGGATCAGTTCTCGGGGCGCTGTGGATCCGGTCCCATCGGCACATCTGTTGACCATCCAATTAAACGTCGTCGCTTTCTGCGGGCCTTGCTCGACTTGAGCGGGAAAAATGCGCGCAAACAGCTTGTCTTGCTCCTCTGCGCTTTTCAGAACCGAATCGCGATCAACGCCATAAGCCTCTATAATGACGTCATTGCTGAGGATGCGGCGCATAATCAGATTCTTCAGCATCTCAGGCGTCCAACGCATCACCTCAAATCTCGTGATGTGGCTCGCCTCTCTAAGACCTTTTGCAGTTATCCGCTTCCATATATCCTCTCGAAGAAATATTTTAAGAGAGATATTGTCCAATGACCTAAAGTCATTGTACACGCGAATAAGTGCCCGTATCGCATTCGCCTCAAGGTCGTGGCTCTCTGCGAAAGCAACGTCAAGTCGATCTAGCAGTATCCATACTGAATATCCAGCTTGTTTTAAGGCCGAATTCACTTTGGAGAACATGCCATCGAGAGAGGATATGCCGTCCCTTGCCAGGTCTCCCGAAGGCTCCTGTAGGGAAATGCGACCAATAATCCCTGATGGCATTCCGGTGCCAGGAGCTAATTCCAAACCAGTTTCGAAACGAGCGGATGAAAGCAGCCGGCGGGCGAGAATCTGCGCGGACCTTAAAAGACCAGCTAGGTTTAGCCGAGGCTCCAGGAGCTTCTGCTCCTCTAGTGCGACGTAAACGCTGCGCATTTCGCCGCCCTGAATGCCTAGTTGCTGTAGCTCATGGGCCACTACGGTGAGAAGATAGATTTTCCAGAGGACCACAAACTCTTGCTCGGAAGTTGGTGGATCAGACATCAAGTCCTTGAAGACTGTAGCGCCGCGAGGATTTTCACCGCTCACCATCACGACGCTCTCGTCAAAGAGGCGGTCTTCGTTTTTGCCCAACAACAGGTACAGCGCACTTTTTCCCGCGCCCTTTTCGCCGCGGACAATATCTATTTTTCCGCTAACTATGCGGTTCCACTGATCCGTTTGTACGAAATAATTCTCAAGGAACTGGATTTCATCCTCTGCCACTTGTGAGCCGAAAGAACAATTCTTCAGAACGGCAAGCCGATCCATTTCCCGCCACCTTGCACAACCCTGCATTTGTGCACTTTTATAACGGCTTGGCATTAATATCCAACCATCTGGATGCGAGAAATCGTGGATTGCAATCGAACTCCGCTGACTGCTCATGTGAAAAACTCCTCCGCCGGATCATCGCTTTCTGGTGCGGGCATGGCCACCCGCCGGGCATCGGCCGGCGTAGCGCCCAATTGGCCCAGGCAAAGGCGCAGCAGGTTTAATTCGCTCACACTCGCATCGCCGGCGCGCAGCCTCGCGATCAGTACCGCGGCAATACCAACGATGCCTCCATGGGAGCGGTCCAGCCAAGGCAACGTTTCGACCAGCTCATTCCAGGCGTTTGTCTGTGGCTCGGAAAGCCAGCCAGGCGGCCCGCCAATCGGGCCCAGATAATTCGAAACTGGCGCTGGCGGGCGATAGCGCGCCGGGTCTTTCAGCGCGGCACCTGTGATATGCGCGACTGCAGCGGGGATTCGTGGTCTTGGCATGTGACCCCATATTCTGAATTGCGGAAATGCACGCGTTGGGGCCGATACGCTCCGCGGAGGAGCGATCGGCGGACTTTGATGTGGCCCCTGGGGGTGCCTTCAGACTCGACGATGCCGAGGACGCCACACCGCCACCCCCACAAACATTTCACATCCGCAAAATTCGAAATTTGGATTCCCTCGCGCGCGTTACGCACGCGGGCGCGCGTGTACGCGACACGAAAACCTGTATTAGCGCTAACACTTTGGGGGACGCGCGCTGCGGCGTTGAGCGATCGGAGGACTTCTTAGGCACCCATATATCATTGCGGCCCGGCCCCGCGAACGGGAGGGACTGCCGGGCCGCTTGGCTCATGGTGTTGGTTGGTAAGGAACCCAGTAGGGTGGCGGGCCAATCATCACCTTAAGGAGCGAGCAGCCCCTTTTCCGTTCCCACCTTATTCTTCGAAGCTGCCGTGCACGATCGATTCGGGCCGATAGACAGCCAGCGCCAGGCGCTCCTCGATCCGGGCCGTCGCAAGGTTGCGTTCGAAGTCATCAGTATTTTCCGTGCTGATCTCGAAGGTCACTTGCTGGCGGTCGAACACCTGCGCAGCGGTCGCGAGCGCGCCCACAAGGAACTCACCCGGCGCCATTGCAGTCGTGTCCACAATCGGCAGGCGCCACACACGGCCCTGACCACCCTCGACCGGATCGACGATAATGTAATTACCGCCCGCGTCCTTGGTCAGTTCAAGGTCGGCCAAGTCATCCGGATTCATCACGATGCCGGTGGCGCGGTATTCGGCGCGACGGACCTGCTGGATGGCGCGGCGCAGCGTGTCGATACGGGTGTCGCCAGCGGTGCGCAGCGTGTCATCGAACAGGGTTGCCTGAGGCACGAGGCCAAGCAAATTCTGGCCGGTTCCATTGCCATGCAGGAGCTGATCTTCTTCTTTCAGCTTGAGCCCGGTGGTGCCGCGCAGGTCGAGGTAAGAGATCAGTCCGGAGACATCATCGAGCATCTGCTTCGAAATTTTGAACAGATGGGCGATCGTGCGGACAGGCGCCGTCTTGAGATCGAAAGTCAGGTCCGAATAGGGCTTGCTGGCACCTTCAGCCACGGGTGCGGCATTATTGGTATAGCCCGTTTCCTGAACGTATTCGATGCTGCCCGCCGCGGTCTGCCCCGGCGCGATCAGGTCGCGGACGGTGAGTTCCCGCTGTGCCGGCGTCACGATGCCGGGAATGCGATCCGCAGGGACCAGCGAAGTGCCGAGCGAGCGTCCTGTGCCGACAGTAGTATTGGCCGAGGTGATAGCGGCGACTTCGACAACTGCGCGACCGCGCGATGCACCGCCGTTGAGCTCCTTGAAGCTGGGCGAGTTCACGAGCTGGCTCGCAACGGATTCGCTGGTGGTGACGCCACCATTGTCGCGCTCACGAGCAGCGCGCTTTTCAAGATCGCCGAGGCGAGTGGCGAGGTCGGAGGTCTTGGCGTTAAAATTCTGGCCAAGTTCCGTGATCATTTCTGCAATATCAGGCATGTGTATTCCTTACGGTCGGTAGCCCGCGACCAGGACGGCGGCGCAGGCTTTTTTGATGGCGACGGTCGCGCTGTGGCGCGCGATGGAAACGTCGGCGTTTGTGATGGTGGTGGATTGTGGAGCCGATGGCTGTCGGCCCAGCGCCTTCGCCAGTGCAGCTTCGATAGGGTCGGCTTCATTGCCGACCAATGCGTCTTCTGCTTGAATTTGCGCCATGTTTTCGTTCAGCACCTTCCACAGATGGATGCGCTGATCGGCGGTTGCTGGTGCTTTGGTCGCGGCGTAGTCGACGCCGCGTATGCCGAATGCCAGCTTCGCCACATAGGTGAGTTGGTCGGGGTCGGTTGGCAGCGCGAATAGGTCCGCATTTTCCGCCAATCGCTTCAATGGCTCGATGTTCATCGTGTTGCTCCTGGTCGGGGATGCATGGCCTGCCCGACTGACGCCGAAGCAGACACGCGGGCCAGTGCCACAAGTGCGTCGGCTTCACCGGGTGAGTAGCCCTGCAACTCGAGGCCAATTGCGGCAAGCGTCTGCCCCGGCACCACGACATGCTTGCCGGCTGCGCCTGGTGGAGGTTCCGGGCCGAAGCGTCGGAAGTGGCCGCCGGCGGTGAGCGCGACCGAGGCGGGGTCGAGCCGCAAGATCAGTGAGCCGTTCACAGCACCGGCGAGTGCAGGGCCGTGGCCAAAAAGATCGGTGAGGGCGCCGTGCAGGGTGGTACCGGTATCGTCGGTCAGGCCGCCGAACTCACGGACACCGGCAGCAGCAACGCCCAGGCCGCGGTCTGCGGCGATGGCCAGAAAGACATTGACCAGATCTGCCGTGGTGAGGTCGGGCACCGCACTACCCTGTGCTGTTGGAAGCAGACCAGCTTCAGAAGCTCGCTGGACTAGGGCGGCCGCCCGCCCTTCAGGCATAGCCAGTCGTCGCGCCACGATCGCCGTGGCAGCAGATTTGCGCATGGTGACGCTCCATTTCTGAAAATGAGGAGGAAAAGGGCAAAGCAAAAGGCCCGCCAGTGGCGAGCCTTTGAACTGGGGGGGTATTGCGCCCCTATCTATTCATGCATGGGGTGCAATCAGGGGACACCATGCGAGTCGCAGATGATCTATCGCACGGTCGATCAGGCGGACGCCGAACCGCTGGGCGGTCTTGCCATTCTTGCTGAACACCTCACCAAGCTCCTGCGCTTTGAGAGAGCCAAGGGCATGCTCCAGAATCCTCACCGATGATGCGGGTAGCTTTTCCCAGATGGATCGTACCCGCTGCCGGGCGTCGATCTGATCTTCCAGAGACCAGGAGCCGGAAGTCGGCACGATGTTGGCATGAGACCTTGGCGCGCGATGTGGACGGCGCAACTCGATCGGCTTCCTTTGCTTTCTCTGGTCGGGATTATCCAAATCGCCGTAGCGATAGAGATAGGCCCCATTGATGAACTCGAGTCCGCCCAGGCGACGACGGGCCACACCTGCCCGGTCTACCATGGCCAGTGTCGGGCGCTGATCAATAGGATCAGCGTCATCTCCCCACGGCACACCAGATAGGTCGCGTAGCTCTTCAAGCGTGGGCAGCGCCGAGGCCTCATCCAATATCATATCGCGCTGACCCATCCTTTCCTCCATGGCGCGGGTGTCTTGCCGACCATGTTCCGGGGGAGGATCGCGCCATCCGTCATTTGCGGGCTCGCCAAACGCCATATCGAGCAAGTCTCGGTACGCCACCAACATGGCGTGGTCCTCCCGCCTGCCAGCCTGCAATAGGCGCTTGCCGGTCGGCCAGTTCTGCACCGCTCGGGGCTCGCGGTTGTCGTTGGCTGGTTTGTTCAACGGGGGAAGCCCGCCCCAAAAGGCGGGGTTCGAACCCCCGTTCGAACTAACGGGGGGTATAAGGGGGGTGTGCGAAGCAGTAGTTCGAATGAGTTCGAACCCAGTTCGAAGGGCGTTCGAAGGCGAGTTCGAAGTCATGCTGCACCTCGCTCGGAGAAGTCTTCGGCTGTCACGATCAGGCGTTTGTATCGACGGGAGGCAGGGCCTTCCTCGATGATCTTGATGATGCCTGAATCCAGCAATCGCTGCTGCGCTGCAGCAAACGCCTTCTTCTTGATGCCTTCAGCCTCAGGCTGCATTTCCATAATCCGGGGCGCATAGGACTGGCTCGGACTAGGGCTTAGCCGCTGGCCCTGACGGTTTAGTTTCGACAACAGCGTGACGAACACCTCTTCAGCCTTCCTATTCATCAGCCCCGATGCCGGGTTCGGCCTGGTTGTGTCGACCTCGACAAAGGCGCCATCCGCCCAGCGAAAGAAAAGCTGCTTGTCGCGTGGGCCGTAGTTCGACTTCTTCTGACCCAGCCGGCGCATGTCAGGATCAACATCATCCCCCGATGGCAGGTCGAGATAGAGCCTCGACCGCACCGAATTATTCCACGCCGTCGAGCCAGACGAGCCGGTGCCAGACTGCATACCGGCCACAGATGGGTGGGCCAGAAGCAGGATGGCGCAATTCCATTGCAAGCAGATCGAACGCAGCATGCCAATGAACTGGCGCACCTGGACGCGCTTGATCTCATCGCCGCCGAACACGTCCGCAGCCGTGTCCAAAACCAGCAGGTCGGGCTGATATTTCTCGACCAGCTTGACGGTGTGCTCGAAGAGCTTGGTAGGCTCCATGGTCCCGTTTTTGCCCGGCACGGCCAGAAGGGCATCGCGGTCTGCCAAGGGCACCAGGTTGAAGCGTCCGCCTGTCTCAGCGAAGCTGGCGCCCAAATGCCTGAGAACGTCCGCTGCCCGGCGATGGAATTCCTCTGCCTCATCCTCGGCCGCCAGATACAAGCAGCGCCCAGCCTGCGGCTTCAGCCCGATGGTCACCCGATCCAGAGTCGAAGCTATACCGAGCTGGAGAGCGAGCAGGGATTTGCCCAGGCCGCCATCACCGGAAAGCAGCGTGACGTTTCGGCTCGGGATCAGGTCAGGGATAAACCACGCCCGCTCAGGAACCGGGCGGCCGTCCAGTGAGGCCAAGTCAAGAACCGGCAAGTCGTCAGCAGTGGGAGTGTTGGCAGGCTTTTTGCGATAGAGCAGTGGCCAGCCAGAGGCGATAGAGCGCGCGACTATGCCCTCGCATCGCTTCGTGTATTCTGGCACGCCCTCAATGGCATGGACGTGCTCAGCACCATGTCTATCCCACCACGACACCGTGGAAACCCCGGAGCCCATAGGGACGTCAGGATCGATGTTGTGGAAGGAGTCGGTGAGGATGGCCAGGCGGGGAACGTCGGCTGGGTCCAGATGGACGTCCGGCCAGTCGAGGTCGCGCCGCGTCATGGACCAATCGGGGGCACCATCCTTGAACGGCACCAAGACGATGTCACCGCAGAGCTGGTCCGCCCAGCCGCGGGCCGATTCAAGAGCATCGTCGACGTCGATTTCAGGCTGCGGTTCGGTCATGCTGGGCATTGCCCCCTTCGTATGCTGCGGCCGCCGCGCGACCGATTTCACTGAAAAGCTCGGGCTTCAGAAACACGCAGGGGCGCCCGCTCCGCGGGCTTGGTGGGAAGGCGCGAAGGCCCTTTTGTGTCTGGCGCAACTGCCAGTCATTGATCGTGATTTCGGGCGTTGCCTCTAGGTCAAAGAGCGCAACAAGAGTGCCCGCGCCGGGCATCCGGCGAAGGTTGAGGATTTTCATGGTGGTCCTATGAGCGGGTGGGTCAGGCGTCGCGCGCGCCAATGCGAGCTTCGATCCAAGCCTCGACCTCGGCGCGCACAAAAGCGATGCGTTTTTCACCTACTGAAACGGCGGCAGGGAAGCGGCCCTGCGCGCGGGCCACGTTGATGGCAGTACGGCTCAAGCTTGTAAGTTCGCTGGCAGTCTTTATCGATATGAGCACGGTGTTCTCCGGTCTCGAGTGTGCCGGTCTTTCGCTATGGCTGCGCGGGCGAGGCCCGAGGTGAGCGACACCAACTGGTGCCTACAATCCTCTTGTGGATGAAAGTCAGCATGGTCAAATTGGTCAGCAAGATTATTTTTGGCCGGTGCAATAGCTGGCCCACATTTCCATCAGCTTGCGGCGCTTCTTGAACGCGTCGCCACGGCGGTAAGCCCGCTCTGTCTGGTCGCCTACCAAGTGCGAGAGTGCGGCTTCAGCTACCATCCCGTCGATGTCTGTCTCCTCGGCGACCCAGTCGCGAAAAGTCGATCTGAAACCATGGACGGTGACAGGCACCTCAAGGCGGCGCAGGACCGCGGTCAACGACATGTCTGAAAGCGGCTTGCCTTTCTTCTGACCAGGGAAGACTGGATCGGTCGGTTTCGGATTATCGGGCTTAATCGAATTTAGAACTGCAACGGCCTCGTCCGTGAGCGGGACGCGGTGAAGACGCTTTTCCTTCATACGCTCGGCGGGCACGGTCCACACCTTCGCATCCAGATCGATTTCCGACCATGGCGCTGCCCGAGCCTCGCCGGGGCGGGCGGCAGTCAAGATCGCGAAGCGCAACGCGGCGCCACCGGATCCCGCAACCCCGGCCAGTTGGGTCCAGAATGCGGGCATTTCGGCGTAGGGGAGGGCTTCCAAGTGCTTTTTGACATCCCCCTGTTTTGCCAGAAGATCGAAGATGTGCCCTCTCCCTCGAGCCGGATTGTCGCCGGTCCGCATCTCTTTCGACAGCGCATAGGAAAGCACGGCCTCGATGCGCACTCTTACACGCCTCCCAACCTCGGGCGTCTCCATCCATATCGGTCGCAGAATGGACAGCACGTCCTCGGTATTCACCTGATCGATTGGCCGCGATCGGATGGGCTTGCAGACTTCGGTTAGGGTACGCTCCCACTGTCGAATATGATTGGCGTTGGACCACCCAGGCTTTTTAGCTTCAAAAAAGTCGTCAGCGACCTGGCCGAAGTTCTTGACGCCTGCAGCACGGCGCTTTTCGGCGATAGGGTCCAATCCTGCGGCCAACTGCTCGCGAACCTGTTCGGCCTTCTGTCGAGCCAAGGCAAGCGATACCGGGGCCGTGCCCGAACCGTAGGGGCCAAGGCCAATCTCCCGTCGACGCCCCTGTTGGTGAAAGACGAACACCCATGAGCGAGCCAGATTGCCGGCAGCTGTTTGCGTGCTTCTGAGATATAACCCATCTCCATCGCCGAGCATCCCCGGTGTTTTAGTGTTGAGCTGGGTGATGCGTAGCTTATGCTTCCCATCTCCGCGCTTGCCGCGAGTTCGAGTGCTGCCTTCCTCTGCCATCCCATCCCTCAAATCTTTCATAAGGTTTATGGTTGTTAATATGGGCAGAGATGCTCGTACGGTCAAATGAACTAGCTGAAAAATCTATGTTTTCGGCTGTTTTATTGACCATATCGACCATGATGGTTCGAGTGCTGTTCCTTGTGCACCCACCAAAGGTTTCCCTTTTTGACGGTGAATGGCCAGACGGATCGCTTCAGCGGCCGGCGCGCCATCGCGTCGCGATTATTGGGCCGGTGTGTCGGTCGGCGCGGCGGGGGCGGCGACGCCGGTGTCGCTGCCGCGGTTTTCCGAGCCGGTGGAGGTGACCGAACCATCGACCGAGGGCGCCTGGTTGACGCCGGTAAAGACCATGCCGGCGAAGATCACGACGATCAGGGCGACGACGATGGCAATCAGCATATGGCGCTTCTGCATGGGACTTCTCCTTGCCTACCGGATCAACTGCAAGCAGGGAGCGAGGTTCCGGGCGGGACGCGGCGGGGTCGGGAATTTATTCGAAAAAAAATCGGAACCGATGCAACCATTGCCGGCGCCGGCCGTTGTGTCAGTGTCGGAAAGCGATTGAAAAATATCGAAGACCGATAAAAAGAGCCCCGCAGGTGAACAACCTCGGGGCTTCTTTTTGTCTGCCGGGCCGCGAAAAGGCCGGCCGCGCCGACTTTTCTGTCACGAGGCTGTCGGGAAAGGCGGCTGGCGCGCAAAAGCTGATACTTTCGTCCTGTTTTCCATTCTTTGCCCTTGTCGGACCGGACGGGGAGGAGTAGCTGCTCTGCGCGCTCCGGCTCTTCTGCAAGGATCCCAAACATGTTCGGCCTCGATCCGAGTTTCCTGTCTTCGCTGTTCCAGGTCATCCTGATCGATCTGGTGCTGGCGGGGGACAATGCCGTCGTCATCGGCCTGGCGGCCGCGGGTCTGGCGCCGGATCTGCGGCGCAGGGCCATCCTGATCGGCATTCTCGCGGCGACGGTGCTGCGCATCTGCTTTGCCCTGCTGACCACGCAATTGCTGTCGCTGGGCGGAGGATTGCTGATCGCCGGCGGCGTGCTGCTGCTGTGGGTCTGCTGGAAGATGTATCGCGAGCTGACCGTTTCCCACGAGGAAGAGCAGGAGGCGACCGAGGCGCTGGCCGATGCCGACCTCAATGCCGATGGTTCGGTGGCCGCCAAGGCGCCGCGCAAGACGCTGCGCCAGGCCGTCATCCAGATCATCGTCGCCGACGTTTCCATGTCGCTGGACAATGTGCTGGCCGTGGCCGGCGCGGCGCAGCACCATTTCGAGGCCCTGGTGTTCGGGCTGGCCCTGTCGGTCGTGCTGATGGGCGTGGCGGCGACCTTCATCGCGCGGCTGCTGCACCGGTTCCGCTGGATCGCCTGGATCGGCCTGCTGATGATCCTGTTCGTGGCCATCCGCATGGGGCTCGAGGGGCTGGGCGCCTTCATCGCCATTCCCGAAATTCCGCTGCTCTATACGCCGCATGCCGTGGCCGCCGGCCACTGAGCGGCCGGCCATCCGTGCCCAGAAGCCTTTGGTAACCACGGGCGAAGGTTTGCGGCATTTGAGGGGTGCCAATAGGGATTTGCACACCGCTCCGGGCTAGGTTCGGGCTGAACGTACACAGCCGGAAGTCCAGCCATGTCGGCCATTGCAGGATTGGTTCCCGAAACCGCAAGTCTGTCCCCGCATCTCGCGAGCGAAGGCAAGGCCGCCCCTTTGGCGATGCGCCGGGTGGATGGCGCGCGCTGGGATGCGGTGGTGGCCGATTTCGACGGCGTCTGCCAGGAGCAATTGCATGGCTTCGCCGCGATCCGCTGGCCGGGCGTGGGGCTGGAGCCGAACCTGTTCGAAAAGGACGGGCGTATCGTAGGCGGCGCGCTGATCATGGTGCAGAAGCTGCCGCTGGGCCTCGGCCATATCGCGCTGGCCAAATGGGCGCCGATGCTGGCCGACGCAGATGCACCGGACGGCGCGGCGATCTATGCGGGCATGATCGATGCGCTGGTGGCTGAATATGCCGAGGGGCGGGGCATGATGGTTTCGATCCTGCCCCATGCTTCGCCGGCCCCGGTCAACGCGGAATACCGGGCCCTGCGGGCGCGCGGGTTCAAGCGCGGCTTCGCGCTGACCTACCCGCACCGTTATCTCGTCAACCTGCGGCTGAGCGATGAGGCGCAGCGCAAGAGTTTCCAGCAGACCTGGCGGCGCCAGCTCAACAAGGCGGAAAAATCCGATCTCGTCTTCGAACATGCCGGCAGGGAGCGGCTCGGCGAGTTCAAGGCGCTTTATGAAGCCATGACCGACCGCAAGCAGTTTCCCGACCATTCGGCCTATGACACGCTGGATGCGCTGATGGCCATGGACGAAAAGCTGCGCCCGGAATTGTTCTTCGTGCGGCACGAAGGCATTGTGGTGGCCGGCGCGCTGATCTTCAAGGCCGGCGACCGGGCGGTCTATCTCTATGGCGCCACCAATGAAAAGGCGCTGCCGCTGCGGGCGGGCTATTTCATGCATTGGCACATCATCCGTTGGCTGCGCGATCATACGAGCGCCAGCTGGTACGATCTGGGCGGGACCGACGGTTTCCAGGGCCTGCACCAGTTCAAGAAGGGCATGGTGGGCGAGGAGGGCAAGGTGCATCCGGTGCCGCCCGTGGCCAATTATGCCGCCCATCCGCTGGCCTTCGCGCTCGGCACCGCCGCCTTCACGGCGCGCGAGGTGGTCAATGTGCTCAAGCGCGGAATCGACCTGCTGCGGCCCGACAAGGCCAAGCCCGATCAGGCGCGGCCCGAGCTGGACGCTTACCTCAAATGAGCCTGGCCAAAAGGCTCGCCTCCCAATCCACCATCATTTTCGGCGGGCGCCTGTTCGGCGCCGGCCTGATCTTCCTGGTGCAGGCCTTCATCGCGCGGTTCTGGGGCGCGGCCATTCTCGGCGAATATCTGCTGATCATCGCGGGGGTGAACCTCATCGCCGTGGCCATGCCGCTGGGCTTCCAGACCGTGGGCACCTATTTCGCGGCCGAATACCGAGCGCGCAACGACCGGCGGCAATTGATCGCCTTTCTCAAGCGCGCCTATGGGCATGTGGCGCTGGTTTTCGTGCTGGTGCTGCTGGGCGGGCCGGCTTTGCTCAACCTGCTGGGGCAGGGTGGCAGCGCCATTGCCGGGCATTTCGTGCCCGTGGCCTTATTGGCCCTGGCCACGGCGCTGGTCTATGTCAATGGCGGGGTGCTGGTCGGGCTGAAACGCCCCTTTGCCGGCTTCTTTGCCGACGGAATCTTCCGGCCCATGGTGGTGCTGGGCACGTTCCTGGCCTGCGCGACGCTGTTCGAGGCGCCGGTGGATGGCTTCAACGCCATGCTCTGGGTGATCGCGCTGGGCTATGTGATCATTTCGGCGGTGCATTTCGGCTTCGTGGTGACCACGGTGCGCGGCATTGCCGACAGCGCTGACTTGCGGGCCAGCGAATGGCCGCGCTGGTGGCGGTTCGCGGCACCCTGGGTGATGATCACCCTGGCGACCGACTTCTTCTTCGATATCGACCTGCTGCTGCTGGCCAATTTGCTCAGCCATGAGGAACTGGCGGTGTTCGGCGTGTGTACGCGCATCTTCTCGCTCATTTCCTTCGGGGTGGCGGCCGTCTATGCGGTGACGCTGCCGGACATGTTCGAAAGCGAGGCCCAGGACGATCGCGGCGCGTTCCATCGCAAGGTGGGTGAGGCCAATGTGGTGGCCACGCTGGTATCGCTGGCCCTGTTCGGCCTGGTGGCGCTGGGCGGTCCCTTCGCGCTCCTGCTGTTCGGCGACGGCTTCATCGCCGGGGCGGTGCCCCTGACCATCCTGTGCCTGGCGCTGGTGGTGCGCTCGGCGCTGGGCCCCGCCTCGATGGTCCTTTCGATCCACGACCGGCCCTGGGCCAGCCTGCCGGCTGTGGCGCTGGGCATGGGCACGCTGGTGGCGGGCAATTTCCTGCTGGTGCCGGCCTTTCACCTCGTGGGTGCGGCCATGGCGGCGATCATCGCGATCAGCGTCTGGTCGGTGGCGCTATGGCTCATCGCGCTGCGCACAGCGGGGATCGACGTCTCCATCCGCCAATGGTTCCGCACACGTCCCCGCCCGGCGGCGGCGGAGTGAGGGCGGTATTCGGCAGCGTTCTGCGGAAGACCTCATGGTGAGCCTGTCGAACCACGAGGTCGGGAACGCCGATACTTGGGTGCCGCGACCTCGCCCTTCGACAGGCTCAGGATGAGGTCTGCTGGTGCTTCAATCAGAAGTGCTCAAGCCCCACGAGACTTTTCAGCTTCTGCTTCAGCCGGCCCATGCGGCCGACATAGCCGCTGTCATAGGGCCCCTCCTGGCGGGTGTAGAACTTTTCGATGAGCAGGTAATCCTCGCCGAAAATGTGCTTTTCGAGCAGGGCCGTTTCCCGGTAGCCGTAGCGCTTGAGCAGGGCGCGGGCGACCTCGTTTTCGGGGCGCACGAAGGTGAAGGCCTTGTGGAAGCGGGAATTGTCCCAGTGCTCGTCGAAGGCGCGCATGCCGAACATGCCCAGCCGGGTCTGGCGGTGGGAGGGGAAGACCCAGCTCCAATAGCGGAAGATGGCGCCGCATTCGGGGCCGGAAATCATGGCGCCGCCGGGCACGCCATCGGCGCACATGATCATGATGTGCCAGGGATCGATGGCCAGCAGGCCGCGCAGGAAGGCCTTGTCGAGCCGGCCCGCCTCATGGGCCTTGAAGCGGTCGCTGTAATGGGGCGAGGTCATGATGACGTCGGCCAGTTCGCGGTGGATCAGATCGATATCCGCATGGGTCGCGGCGCGGATGGTCATCTCGGCCATGGCTCTGCTCCTGGTGATGGCCGGACGAGTTTAGGGCAGGGCGGTTAACGCGGCGTACCCCTGCCCATTCGGCATATCCCCTTGCCGCAATAGGCATGAAGTCGCAGGCACAGGGTCTTGCCGTTGGCAGGTCCGCTCACTAGAACGGTCCATGGGAGAGACCTAGGGAGGAAAACGATGAGCGACCAGCTCTTGTTTCAGCCAAGTGCGGCTGCCGTCGCACGCACCCATATCAATGCCGCGCAATATGCCGAGCTCTATGAGCGCTCGATCAAGGATCCCGACGGGTTCTGGGCCGAGCAGGCCAAGCGGCTGGACTGGATCAGCTTTCCCACCAAGATCAAGAACACGACCTACGAATATCCGAACGTCTCGATCAAGTGGTACGAGGACGGCGTTCTGAACGTTTCCGCCAATTGCCTCGACCGGCATCTGGCGACGCGCGGCGACCAGACCGCCATTGTCTGGGAAGGCGATGTGCCGGGCACCGACGACAAGGTGACTTACCGACAATTGCACGAGCGCGTCTGCCGCTTCGCCAATGTGCTCAAGGCCAATGGCGTGAAGAAGGGCGACCGCGTCACCATCTACATGCCCATGGTCATCGACACGGCCGTCGCCATGCTGGCCTGTGCGCGCATCGGCGCGGTGCATTCGGTGATCTTCGGCGGTTTCTCCCCGGATTCGATTGCCGGCCGCGTCAATGATTGCGGCAGCAAGATCATCCTCACCGCCGATGAAGGCCGCCGGGGCGGCAAGACCATCGCGCTCAAGAAGAATGTCGACGAGGCGCTGGCCAAGGTCGAGGGCGTCGAGCGCGTCATCGTGGTCAAGGTCACCGGCAATCCGGTCAACATGCAGGCCGGCCGCGACGTCTGGTATGAGGAAGAAGCGGCAAAGGTCGATGCCGATTGCCCGCCCGAGCCGATGAATGCGGAAGACCCGCTGTTCATCCTCTACACGTCCGGTTCCACCGGCAAGCCCAAGGGCGTGCTGCATACGACCGGCGGCTATCTGGTCTATGGCTCGCTGACCCACCAGCTGAGCTTCGACTACCAGGACGGGGAAGTGTTCTGGTGCACCGCCGATGTCGGCTGGATCACCGGGCACACCTATATCGTCTATGGGCCGCTGGCCAATGGCGCCACGACGCTGATGTTCGAAGGCATTCCCAGCTATCCCGACGCCAGCCGGCTCTGGCAGGTGGTGGAAAAGCACAAGGTCAATATCTTCCACACGGCGCCGACGGCGATCCGCGCGCTGATGGGCGCCGGGTCGGAATTTGCGGACAAGCACGACATGCCGACGCTGCGTCTTCTGGGGACGGTGGGCGAGCCGATCAATCCGGAAGCCTGGCTCTGGTATCACAAGCATGTCGGCAAGGAGCGCTGCGAGATCGTGGACGCCTGGTGGCAGACCGAGACCGGTGGGCACATGATCGCGCCGTTCCCCGGGGCTATTCCGACCAAGCCTGGCTCGGCGACCAAGCCGTTTTTTGGCGTGCAGCCGGCCGTGCTCTCGCCCGAGGGCAAGCTGCAGGAGCAGACCAAGGCCGAAGGCGTGCTGGTGATCAAGGACAGCTGGCCGGGACAGATGCGCAGCGTCTATGGCGACCATGAACGGTTCGTGGAAACCTATTTCAGCCAGTACAAGGGCTATTACTTCACCGGCGACGGCTGCCGCCGCGACGAGGACGGCTATTACTGGATCACCGGGCGCGTGGACGACGTGCTCAATGTGTCCGGCCATCGTCTCGGCACGGCCGAAGTGGAGAGCGCGCTGGTAGCTCATCCCAAGGTGTCCGAGGCCGCCGTGGTGGGCTTCCCGCACGACATCAAGGGGCAGGGCATCTATTGCTATGTGACCCTGATGGCGGGCGAGCCGTCGAGCGACGACCTGAGGGCCGAATTGCGCAATTGGGTGCGCAAGGAGATCGGGCCGATCGCCTCGCCGGACTTCATCCAATGGGCGCCCGGCCTGCCGAAGACGCGGAGTGGCAAGATCATGCGCCGCATCCTGCGCAAGGTGGCCGAGAATGATTTCGGGGCCCTGGGCGATACGTCCACCCTGGCCGATCCGGCCGTGGTGGACGATCTGATCGCCAATCGGCAGAACAAGCCGGCCTGATCGCCGGGAATGCCTCAGTCCGGCGGCGCCAGGGGGTGCAGGTCGGCGCGGTAGGCGAACAGGCGCTCCTGCGCCTTCTGGCCGAGCGGCACGAACAGGGGCAGGACGAGATCGCGGAGGCGCAGGGCCAGCCAGCCCTGCGCCTTTTTTGGTGCGCCGCCCTGCCGGCCAAGACGCACGGCCGCCGCCACCCGGTCGCGCCGGAGCGTTTCGAAGCGCTGGAAGGCGCCGGTGGGGCTGGCCTCGGCTTCGATGCAGGCGGCCAGGACCAGCGCGTCTTCCAGCGCCATGGACGCGCCCTGGCCCGAATGCGGCGTCACGGCATGGGCCGCGTCGCCGACAAGCACCACTCTTGCCGTGGACCAGCGGGGCAGGCCGGGCATGTCGTAATCGGGATAGACCCGGAGCGATGCCGGATCGGCGGCCGCGATGATGCGGCGGTTGATCTCGGGATCGGTGCGGTGCAGGTCGGCGAGGAGACGGGCAAGGTCCTCGTCGCGCGCGGGGCGGCTGTCGGCTCCGGCGCGATAGGTGTTGAACCAATAGACCGGCCCGTTTTCCTCCTTGATATAGCCCAGAAAGGCATCGCGGCCGAAGGTCATGAGCATGCGGCCATTGGTGGCCGGAATGTCGGGAATATCGGCAATGCCGCCGCTGCCCTGCAGGCCGTTGAAGATTGGGGCGGGCAGATCGGGCATGACGCGCTGGCGCACGGTGGAGCGCAGGCCATCCGCGGCGACGAGAATGTCGAAGGCGGTCTCGACGCCGTCATCGGTGGTGACCCGCACCTCGGTATCGGTCTCGGTGACGGCCTGGACGGCGGCGCCGAAGCGGATATCGACGGCTTCGGTACGGGCCGCCTCCAGCAAGATGCCGCCCAGCGCGCCGCGGCGAATGGTCACCGAAGGGGCGGCGAAGGCCTGGGCATGCCGGCGATAATCGAGATCGCCGAGCACGCGGCCATGCTCGTTATGCAGAACCAGGCCCCTGGTCTCGACGCCCTGCGCCAGGGCCTCTTCGGCCAGGCCGAGGCCGCGCAGGGCGTTCATGCCATTGGGCGCCAGGGTGACGAAAAGGCCCTCGCCCAGCAATTGCTGCTCGCTGCGCTTCTCGATGATGCTGGGCCTGTGGCCCTTGCGCGCCAGGGCGATGGCCAAAGCGAGCCCCGCAAAGCCCGAGCCGACAATGCCGATACGTGGTTTCATCTTGCCTCACATTGTTAGTCGCTACATAATGCGACAATCGAATTATTCAATGATATGATAGTTAGATGGTCGAACTAAATGAGTCAAGACCCGGCAAGCCGGAGCTGATCGGCCGGATCGGCGCGCTCATCGTGCGCTGGCAGGAGGCCACGCAGCGCTATGACGAGACGGTTGGCGAGATTTTCCGGCTGAATGCCAGCGAGCGGCTGTGCCTCAGCTTTCTCACCAGCGGACCGCAGACGGCCAGCGCCATCGCCAAGGCGACGCGGCTGACGCCGGCGGCGGTGACGGCCCTGGTGGACCGGCTGGAGGCGCGTGATTTCGTGCGTCGCCGTCCCGACCCGCAGGACCGGCGCAAGGTGCTGGTGGAGGCGGGGCCGGCCACCGAGGCGCTTATCCGGGACGTCTATATGCCGCTGGCGGCAGCCGGCGCGCCGGTCTACGAAAAGCGCGATATCGCCGAATTGCTGGTGGTGGCCGAAGTGCTGGAGGAAACCATTGCGGTTCAGGACGACATGACCGAGCGGCTGGTGGCCCGAACCACCAAGCCCTGAGCATTGTGATGGGGTATGGGCATGGGGCGGGCGGGTGAACATTGTATTGCCGCCATTTGCGCTTCATCCTGCCGGCTCCGATTCCAGCGCCTGGTGTTCCCTTGCTCCGTTCCGTCTCCGCCATCGCCGCCTTGCTGATCCTGGCGCAGCCGGCCGCCGCCGCCACGTTGGAACAGATGGCCGGCCAGATGATCATTGTCGGTTTCGAGGGCAAGGACGCCGATGACCCGGGCGTGACGGCCGTGACGGAGGAACTGGCGGCCGGGCGGCTGGGCGGGGTGATGTATCTCAAGAAGAATGTCGCCACCCTGACCGGGCTGCGCGAGATGAACGCCATGTTCCGCGGCGCCGCGCCGGACCTGCCGCCCTTCATCACGCTCGACCAGGAGGGCGGGGCGGTGGAACGGCTGACCGCCGATGTGGGGTTCAAGGAAATTCCCAATGCCGCGACCATCGCGGCGCGCAACAGCCCCGAGCAGGCGCAGGCCATCTATGCCGACATGGCCCGGGGCATTGCCGACGAGGGTTTTACCGTCAATTTCGGGCCGGTGGCCGACCTCAATACCAATCCCGACAACCAGATCATCGCCCGGTTCGGCCGCGCCTTTTCGGACGAGGCCGACACGGTGATCGCCTATGACGAGGCTTTCATCCGAGCCCATCATGCGGCCGGGCTGATCACCGCGCTCAAGCATTTTCCCGGCCATGGCTCCTCGACGGCGGACAGCCATGAGGGCTTTGTCGATATCACCAAGACCTGGAGCCCGGACGAACTCGAGCCCTATCGGGTGCTGATCGGGGAGGGGCTGGCCGACATGGTGATGGTGGGCCATCTCTACCACGCCGAGTATGCCGATGGAGACGGAGAGATTCCGGCCTCGCTGTCGCCGCGATGGATCGACGGGGTGCTGCGCGACGAGCTGGGCTTCGACGGGGTGGTGATCAGCGACGATCTCGAAATGGGCGCCATCCGCGATCATTTCACCCTGGAGCAGACGGTGATCGGGGCAGTGCGCGCCGGCATGGACGTGCTGCTGTTTTCCAATACCGCCAAATACCGGCCGGGCCTGTCGGGTGAAGTGCTCGATATCCTCCTGGCCGAGGCGGAGGCCGATCCCGATTTTGCGGCGCGCATCGAGCAGAGCTATGCGCGGATCGTGGCGCTGAAGACGCGGATCGACTAGGCGCGGTTCAGCGCAATTTGCCCTGTGGGACGGCTCGAAGTTTCCCCGGCTTTCTCCATCGCCATGTTTGCAGCGGTGTCGCCAGCGGGTAATGTGCCGCCGAACCAGCAGGAGGCCATTGGCTGATGGCGGATGACCGCGAGGTCCGGCATGTCCGGGCGCTGTTCTTGTCCGATGTGCATCTGGGGATGAAGCCGATCCGCAGCAGGCAATTGATCGAATTCCTGCGCGCGCATGACGCCGAGACCATCTACCTGGTCGGCGATATCGTCGACGGCTGGCGGCTGGCCAAGCAATGGCACTGGCCCGGCGAATACAACATGCTGATCGACCTGCTGCTGGCCAAGGCCAATGCGGGCACGCGCATCGTCTATCTGCCGGGCAATCACGACGAATTCCTGCGCGAATATCTGGGCACCTATTTCGGCGAGATCGAGCTGGTGGACCGCACCATTCACACCTCGGCTACCGGCAAGACCTATCTGGTCATCCATGGCGATCAGTTCGACGTGGTGGTGATGAATGCCAAATGGCTCGCCCATGTGGGGGATTGGGCCTATAACGCCGCCCTGCGCGTCAATATCGCCATCAATTGGGTGCGCCGGCGGCTGGGCCTGCAATATTGGTCGCTCAGCGCCTGGGCCAAGCAGAAGGTGAAGAATGCGGTATCGGTGATCGGCCGCTTCGAGGAGGCGCTGGTGCACGAGGCCCGCGAATCCGGGGTGGACGGGGTCATTTGCGGCCATATCCATTTCGCCGATATCCATGACCGGCTGGGCATTCAATATATCAATACCGGCGACTGGGTGGAGAGCTGCACCGCGATCGTGGAGAATCACGATGGCGGGTTCGAGCTGATCAAATGGACCGAAATGGTCACTGGCGAATCCCGCCGCATCCGCACCCGGCGCGCCGAAGGGCAATAATTTTCTCCGCTGGAGGCCCGGGGACGGCCGGCGGGATAAAAGCCATCCGCGGGCCATGGCGGGCTCTTGCATTGCAACGATTTACAAGGCACGAAACGACACGCGGCGTGGTTTTACGCCCGGAGTTGTTTTTTCCATGCCATCGGCACTTTCGCGCTGGGACTCTCCCGAGCTGCGCGCATCCATTTATCAATTTACCGTCTATGTTCCCGGCGGCGTGGCCTCGGTTTTCTTCGGCATCTGGCTCAGCGAGCACGGCATTCCCGGCGAGCAGATCGGCATCATCAATGCCCTGCCGACCCTGTGCCTCCTGCTGCTCAACATCCTGGTGGGGCGCATTGCCGACAAGGCGGACGATTGGCGCACGGCGCTGATCTACATTTCCATCGCCTCGGCCCTGGCGCCGTTGCCGCTCTATTTCGTCTCCGAATTCTGGGGCATCCTGACCATCTGGGCGCTGACCGCGACCAGCAATGGCCTGGTGGCGCCGGTGATCGACGCGGCCAGCGTGCGCATGACGCGGCGCAACGGCACCGATTTCGGCGTGGTGCGCGCCTGGGCGACGGTGGGCTATGTCTTCGCGGCCGGCGGGCTGGGGCTGCTGCTCAACGTCATGGGCTCGGGGGCCTTCGTCACCCTCTATATCGTCACCGTATTGGTACGCGCGGCCCTGGCCTTCCTCCTGCCGCGCTTCCGGTCGCCGGCGCCCAAGGTGACGCTGGCCGATGTCGCGCCGGACGCCCTGCCGCCGGCCAGCCGGCTCAGGGACAGCCTCAAGCTCTGGTTCGTGCTGCCGCTGCTGGCCTTTGCGCTGGTCAATTCGTCCAATGCGCTGATCGGCAGCTTTGCCGCGCTGCTCTGGCACGAGAACGGCATACCCAGCTATTTCCTCGGCCCGCTCCTGGGCGTGGCGGCGGTGGGCGAAGCCATATTGATGTTTGCCTGGCGTCGCTTCGGCGGCCGGGTGACGGCGCGCAACATGATCCTGGCCGGAGCGCTGGCGGGGTTGCTGCGCTTCACCATCATGGCGTTCAATCCGCCGGTGGAAGTGCTGTTCTTCACCCAATTGCTGCATGCCTTCAGCTTCGGCATGGGCTATTTCGGCGTCGTGCACTTCATCGCCAACTGGACCAACGAGGCCAATGCCGCCGAGGCGCAGGGCTTTGCCAATATGCTCAACATGGCCACGGCCATGGTGGCGCTGATCCTGTTCGGCGTGCTGATCGAGCATTTCGGCAGCTATGCGTTCTTCTATTCGACCGTAACCTCGCTGCTGGCGATCGGCTGCGTGTTCTGGTCGCTGAAACTGCGGCCGCCGAGGGCTTTAGTCGCATAGGAAGTTCGGACTTTTCGTGAGCTCCGCCGGTGTGGCAGTCTCGGGCAAACCAAAGCCCAAGCTCGACCCGTGACCGACTTCTTGCGCCAATTGCCGCTCCGCTTCTTCGAAGTGCCATACGAAGGCTCGCAGATTCCTGCGGGCGATTACGGGCTGGGACGCGGTGCAAACTGCCAGCGCTATGCCTATGCGGTACTCGCCTATTTCGGTGTCGTCCTGCCGCCTTTCCGGTCGAGCGACCTCTGGTCGGATCGCGTGCATACCAAAAAGGTCGAAGGTGGTTTCGAACCACTCGACCTCATGCTGTTCGGGCCCAATGACAGTGCCTATGGCGCGCATGTCGGGCTATGGACCGGGCAGGATGGGGTGCTCCACCTCGCCAAGAGTGTCGGCGTGCCGGCCATCTGGAGCCTGGAGCAGTTTGCCGAGCGTCCGGAATATCGACGGCTGATCGGCGCCAAACGGGTGCGCTCGCTGCCCGGCAAATAAAAAGGCCCCGGATCGCTCCGGGGCCTTCTTGTTTTCCATGTCTGCCAATCAGCTCAATCGCCCGCTGGCATGGGCGAGGGTGGTGTAGACCTTGCCGCGGTCCGAGAGCAGGTAGTCGCGGGTCTCGGCGGCGGGGTTGGGGCCGGCGGCGGCGCGCTTCAGGAGCTGCTCGAACTCGCCCATATAGGCCTGGGCGGTGCGGGCGAAATCGGCGTCGCGCTGCATGCGCTTGCGGACCTCGTCATAGGTGCCCTGGCCGGTGAGCGTATAGATGCGGCGGGTGAAGACATTGGACTCGCCGGACTGATAGCGCGACCAGGCTTCGGCCAGCGCCCCGTCGTCGATGGCGCGGACGATTTCCTCACTGAGGCCGGAGAGGCCCTGGGGAGCATTGCCGGCCTGCTGGGCCGAGGCATTGCGCAGCACGTCGCGCAGCCAGCCGCCGCCTTCCGCTTCGGCCGCCTGCGGCGCCGGTGCGGGGGCGCGTGCCGGGGCAGGGGCGGCGACGGGCGCCGGCTGCTCGACATTGGCGGGGCGGATCGGATCGACCAGCGCCTGACGGGCCGGGGCCGGCTCGGGGCGATAGGTCTCGCGCGGTTCGGGCTGGCGCGGCGGCTGATAGGCCTGCGGCTCGGGCTGGCGCGGAGCGCGCTGCGGCGCCCGGCGATCCACGAGGTCATGGCTGGCCGGCTGCGAGCGGACGATGGCGTTGAGCTCGCTCAGCGCCTCGATCTGTTCGGCCACGACGCGGCGCATGGCGGCGGCGCTGGCGCGGGTTTCCTCGGGCAGCTCGTTGACGCCGCGCGCCAGCTCGGCGCGGGTGGCTTCGAGCTCGCCGCCCACTTCGCGGGCGGTTTCGCGCATGGCGCGGGCGGTCTCGGCGAAGCGCTGGGTCGCGTCCTCGATGGCCCGCTGCATCTCGCCCACCATGCGCTGCTGGGCTTCCTGGAGCGCGGCGCTGGCGCGGCGGCCTTCGCCATCGGCAACGGTGTGGAACTCGCCCAGCTTGCCGGTGACTTCGCCGGCGGTTTCGTCCAGGGCGCGCCGCAACTGGCCGGTATTGGAGGCGATGGCGCTGCGCACCGAGCTGGTCGAGTCGTTGATCGTGTCGGCCAGGGTGCTGGTGGTGGTGGTGAGCACGTCGGTGACGCTGCTTGCCGTGGAGGCCAGCACGTCGCTGACCTTGGCGGCATTGTCCTCCAGGGCCATGGCGGCGGCGTCGGCAGCACGGCGCACCGCATTGTCCATCTGCGCCACATTGGTATTGAGCTGGCTGGAGAAGCGCTCATTGGTGGCATAGAGCGCGTTGTTGACCGCGTTGGTATTGCTTTCCAGCGCGCCGGTGACGGCGCTGGTGGTCTGCTCCAGGATGTCGTGGACCGAATGCGAGGTCGATTGCAGCGCGTCGTCCATGGCGCGGCGGGCCGAGATCAGGCGGCGTTCGGTATCGTTGACCGTATCGGCGATGGTCTGGGCGAAGAGGCGCATGCGGCCGTCGATATCGTCGGCGCGGGCGGCGAAGCTCTGCGCCAGCGCATCCATGGCGCTGCGGCGATCCTCGAGGTTTTCGAGGGCGGTGCTGCTGCTGGTCTCCAGGGCCTGGGAGGCCTGGGTGAGGCCGCTGGCCTCGGCATCGAGCCGGCCCAGGATGGAGCTGAACTCGTCGACCATGGAGCGGATGGTGTTCTGCAGGGCGCCCACATGCTGGGTGACCATGGTGCCGGCCTGTTCGGTCTGGCCCATGGCTTCGCGCATGGTGTTCGAATAGGAGGCGGTCTGCTGGGCGACGCTGTTTTCCAGGCTGGCCAGGTTGGCGGTGGAGGCGTCGAGCACGCGCTGCAGCAGCAGGTTGGAATCGTTGAGCTTGTTGAGCGCGTTGGTGACGTCGCTGAGGATGCGGCCGGTGGAGACCGACATGATCTGCTCGGCTTCCTGGGCATTTTCCGACAGGGCATCGCGCAGCAGGTTGCCATGGCTGGCCAGGGCGTTCTGCAGCTCGGCCGAACGGGAGGTGACCAGGTCGGAGAATTGAGTGGTCTTCTCCTCGACGGTGCGGTTGATGTCGGTGAGGCGGCCTTCGATGGCGTCCACCGCGCCCACGGCCTTGACCGAGACGATCTGGTCGATATTGGCGGCGGCGAGGCGGATCTGGTCGAGCGCGTCGCGCACGGCGCCGTCCATGCGGTTGGCGGTGCTCTCCACATTCTCCGAAATGGCCAGGGCGGCCGAGGTGATGCGGGTGGCGATGGTTTCCTCGATGCGGTCGGCGCCGGCCTCGAGATCGGCCATGGACTGGGTGATCGAGGTGCTGATCGAGCTGTTGAGGGCGGCCAGGCGTTCGGCGGTGATGTCGGCGCGGGCGGTGATGGCCTCGGGCAGGGTGCCCAGGCGCTGATCGACCATTTCGGCAATGGCGTTGCGGGCCGAGGTCACGCCGCTTTCGATGAGGGAAGCGGCCTGGCGGGCGCTTTCGCCCACGCTCTGGCTGGCATGCTCGATGCTGGCGGCGACGCCCTTTTCGGCGTCGGAAATGCGGGTAATGGCAGTGTCGAGGCCATCGCCGAGGCTGGAATTGATCTCGGCGACCTTGGTGGAGACCAGGCCGGACATGTCGTCCAGGCGGCTTTCCATGGTGCTGGTGACCTGGCGCAGCGACGCATCGATGGTGTCGCGGGCGCGGGCGCCGTGCTGGTCGAGCGTTTCGGCCAGCTCGCTGGTATGCAGGCCGATGGTTTCCCCGATCGAGGTGGTGTGGGTCGAGAGCGTGTCGGAAAGGGCGCGGGTGCGCTCGTCGAGGCGGTTGACCAGGGTGACCGAACGCTCGTCGATCTGGCTGGACAGGTCGTTGGTGCGGGTCTCGATTTCCAGCGACAGCGCGTTGGTGCGCTCGGACAGGGTATCGGCCAGGCGCTGCGTCCGGCCGGCAATGGCCTGGTCGAAAGCCTGCGTGCCGCTGCCCAGGGTCTGGCCCAGTTCCTGCGACCGCAGGCGGATGGCGTCGTTCATTTCACCGGCCTGGGTGGCCAGGGCCTGCTGCAATTCTTCCGAACGGGCCGCGATGGTGCTGGCGATTTCCGCCGTGCTGGCGCCGAGATTGCGCTGCAATTCCTCCGAGCGCGCGGCAAGGGTGCCGGCAATCTCGGTGGCGCGGGCGCCCAGGGTCTGGTCCAGCTCGCCGGTACGGGCGCTGATGGCCTCGGTGACTTCATTGGCGCGGTTGGCCAGGATTTCGTCGAGATGGCCGGCACGGCTGTCGAAAGTCTCCGCGATCAGGCCGGCATGGCTGTCCAGCGTGTCGGCGATCTCGCGGGCGCGATGGCCGATGGTTTCGGACACGGCCTTGGTCTTGGCGCCCAGCACTTCGCCCAATTCGCGGGTGCGCTCGGCGACGATGTCGTTGAAGCGGCCCGATTCCTCGTTGAGCGCCATTTCGAGCACATTGGCGCGGGCGGCGAAGCTGGTGCCCTGCTGGTCGAGGCGGGAAATGAGGTTCTCGCCCTTGTCGCCGATGACATTGTCCAGCGCATGCAGCTTTTCGTCGAGCAGGCCGGTGATCTCGGTGAGGCGCGCGTCGAAGAGGCTGAGCGAATCCTGGCCGGCGGTGGAGAGGGTCAGGCGAGCGCGCTCGGAGGTGTCGTCCAGCGCGCCGTTGATCTCGATGATGGCCGATTGCAGGCGGCTGTCCAGCGCGTTGAGCTGGATGGAAACGGATTCATCGAGCTGGCGCGACATGGTGGCCAGCAGCAATTCGGCCTCGGTGGCGCGGCTGGAGATATCGCCGGCGACGCGCGAGCCGATCTCGCCCAGCGCCGCGCTGACCTCGTCGCCGCGATGGCGCAATTGGTCGAGCAGCGAGGAGCCGCCGTCGGTCAGCAGGTTGGACAGCGACGTGGTGCGCTCGTCCAAGGCGGAGGCGAGTTCGCTGGTGCGGGATTCGATCAGCCCGGCAATGCTGCGCGAACGATCCTCGAAGGTGGCGGTGACCGCGTCGGTGCGGTCGGCGATCTGCTGGGTGCGGGAATCGATGGCCGAAGCGATGCTGCTGGCATGGGCGTCAAGCGCGTCGCTGAGCACGGCGATGCGGTTCTCGATGCCGGAATTGAGCTGGGCGGCGCGGTCGTCCAGGGCGCGCTCCATGGCCGAGGTCTGCTCCTCGAAGCCGAGAGCGAGCCGGTTGGAACGATCGTCCAGGGCGCCGAGGAAATCGGTGGTGCGGTTTTCCACCAGGCCCACGAAGCTGTCGGCGCGTTCGTTGAAGCCGGAATTGAGCGTATTGCCCGCGGTTTCGAGCGCGCGGGTCAGGTTGCCGCCGCTTTCCACTATGGTGCCGGCGATGCGCTGGCTGATCATGTCGAGGTCGAAGACGAGGCCCGTATGGCTCTCGGTGATGGCCTCGCGGACGCGCTCGGTATTGGTGAGGACGCTTTCGCGCTGGCTGGCCAGTTCGGCGATGAGGGCGCGCATGCGCGATTCATTGTCCGAATAGGTGCGCTCGAGCGCGGTGACCTCGTTGTGGATCATCACTTCGAGCTCGCCGGCGCGGGACAGGGCGCGCTCCAGGCCATCGCCCAGGGCATTGACCTCGCGGCGCACGGCCTGGCCCACCGAGGCGACCTTGTCGGCGGCGGTCACTTCGGGCTCGGCCAGGCGAATGGCGGCCTGGGTGATGGAGGAAGCGGCATTGCGCAGGTCGGCGGCGCGGCGGAACAGGGTGGCGACGGCGAAGAAGCCCACCACCGGCAGCACCATGATGGCCAGCGTGGCGACGAATTCGATGGAGCCCACAAAGGTGCCCAGATCGGCCATTTGCGGGCCGAGGCGCAGCCAGGCGACCAGGCCGGTGGCGGCGACCCAGACGATGGAGAGCAGCAGGGCCAGCCAGGTCGGGGCGGCGGAAGACCGGGTCTGGAGGCCGTAAAGCAGCTTGGAGGCCGAGATGCGGTCGTCATTGGCGACGGCGCCGGCCTGCTGGGCGATCTTGTCGGCGGCGCGGAGCCGTTCCGAGCGGGGGGTATCGGCCGGCTTGCGCTCCGGCTGGGTCTGGGCCGAATTGTCCAGGCTGAACACGGAATCCTTGAGAGCGTCCTCTACGGCCGAGAAGGCCAACGCGGCTGGATCGTTCTGGGGGGTCGGATTCTTCGCCATACTCTTTACAACTCTCGCGTCGACATGTCAGCGACAAGGCGGATTTCGGGAGTTGTCATGACGCATCAGCCCTTTCCGGGCCTAAAGCCATTTCGGAACAATTCGATGCAAATGCCCGCATTGCCCCTCCAACCCTCGCCGCCGCGTGCTGGATCAAATCCCATTCATACATTCAATTTTATGCAAACCGAACGCTTTCTTACCCAAAGGTTAATTTTTGGGTGGGAAACGTTAAGGAATGGACGGTCAAACCAAGGCGAAGATGTGGCTTAATCTCTGATTCACGCGCCGGTCCTAAGCTCGTGCACAGGAATGCGGGCACAGGGCCTCGCGGAACATGCGGAGAGGCCAGGATGGCGCAGAGGGCTATTGCAGAGACAGCCGTTCCGGCAGGCGAGGCGCGCGCCGCGCGCCCCATCGACCTGGTGCATCTGGCCAGGCAATGCCTGGGCGACGAAAATCTCGAGCTGGAAATCCTGCGCCTGTTCGACAAGACGCTGACCACCTATTTCGAACGCCTGACCCTGGCGAGCAGCTTTGACGACCTGGCGCTGAACCTGCATGCCATCAAGGGCGCCGCGGCCGGGGTGGGGGCCTGGGGAATCGTCGATCTCGCCAAAAGCCTCGAAGACGACTTGCGCGATGCGCGCCCGCTCAAGGCCGAGCGCGTCGCCGATCTGGGCATGGCGGTGGAAGAGGTGCGCGGCTTCATTGCCCGCATGCTGACCGACAAGGCGGAATAGGAAAAGGGCGGCCCGGGGGCCGCCCTTTCATATGGTCATTGCGCCTGTTCGGCAGGTACGCAACGTCCTTCCACCACGATCTGCTCGGGCGGGCAGACCAGGGGTTCGTCACCTGCGGGAGGAGCAGGTTCGGCTTCGGCCGGCGCAGCTTCTTCGGCCGGGGCAGGTTCCTCAGCAGGGACCTGGCTGTCGGTCGCGGCGGGCTGTTCCGGGGTGGCAGGCTGCTCGGTTGGCGCAGGGGCCGCGTCAGGCGCCGCCGCCTCGGGCGCGGCAGGCTCCCCGGCGGGCGCGGTGGCCTCGGGCGCAGGGGCTTCAGTCTGTGTATCGGTGCCCGTTGCATCATTGCCCTCGGTGGCCAGAGGCTGGCAGACGCCGTCGACCATCTGCTGGTCGGGCGGGCAGGGCGCCTCGGTGGCGTCGGCCGGCTGCTCTTCTGCGGGAGCGGCCTCTTCAGCAGGAGCGGCATCCTCGGCAGGAGCAGTTTCTTCGGCAGGAGCAGCCTCTTCGGCAGGGGCCGTCTCTTCAGTCGGGGCGGCTTCCGTGTCGGCGGGAGCAGCGTCCTCGGTCGGAGCGGTTTCGACCTCCGTTCCGGTTTCGGTGCTTTCCTGGCCTTCAACCGTGCCTTCGGCCGGCGGGGTGGCTTCCCCTTCGGCTTCGATCTCGGCAGCGCCGCTGACCGTGCCGCCTTCGCTTTCGATCACCTGGGCCGCCTCTTCCTCCGGTACGGCCTCGGGCGGCGCCACATCTTCAGCCGGGGCTTCGATATCGGCGGTGAAGATCTGCACCGTGTCGGTATCGGTCGAAGCGACTTCCGTGCCGGGCTCGGGTGCCTCCTCGACATTATAGATGATGATCTCCTGGTTGATCGTCTGCTCGATATGGGTCACGTCGATGACATTGTTGACCACCAGGTCGCCTTCCACCTGCACCGGTCCGAGGAACTGGGTTTCGGTGAAGAATTGGGGCTCCTGGTTGCCAAAGACGATGTTCACCGACAATTGCGGCTCGATGAAGCGGTCGACCGGCACGAAGACCCAATAGCCCTGGGGCAGTTCGCGGCGGCTCACCTCGATGGAAATGGTGGTGATGTCCTCGCCTTCCGGCGGCAGGGGCGCCCAGCCGATCACATTGTCGCTGCTGCGCCAGCTGACCCAGGCCGGTGCCCAGGTGGTGCCCGGCACCCAGCACCAGCCGAGCTGCCGGTCGGCGAACCAGCGGCCGTAATGGTAGGTGGCCCAGGCAAAGGGTTCCTCGGAGGCGAAATACCAGCCGTAATCGGCCAGGTACAGCCAGCGACCCTGGGTATAGGGACGCCAGGCGGCGTCGACGCCGGTGGGACAGAAGACATAATTGTAGCGGGCATGCCGGACCCAGACGCCGTGCGGCTCCAATTGATCGAAGAAGAGCTGGAAGCTGATCTGGGCGGTCTGCGCCTGGGCGGCTGTAACGCCCAAAGGCAAGGTGGGGGTGAGGGCGGCGATGGGAAGGCAAAGTGCTGCCGCGGCGACGCTTGCGAGAAGACGGGACTTAAGCATTTTCATTCTCACTTTCCTGGGCCAAGTACGAAGGGGCGTATTGGTGCCGGGACAAGGGATTGACGATGCTATAGTTCCGCGCCGATCCCAGATGTGAAATATCGGCATGCAGACGGCTGCCGGCGGTTTTCCCTCGGGGCGAAAAAACCTGCGCTGAGAGGACGTTCCGCTTCGCTTCACGGGCAGGTGAAAAGACCGTCCGATCGCTTTATTAACCTATGTTAATGGGCGGGGCGCGTCGCGGTCGGGGCCGTGGTTTGACCGCATGGTTGCCTTTCGCATATAGAGCGCCCATATGAAATCCGGCCGTGCCGCGCGCGGTCGCCAAACCATCCAGCGTTTTCTATGTCATTGTCCAATGCTGCCGAGGCTCCGGTCCGGCCCGTTTCCGAACCGTTCCGCCTGCGCCGCACCTTCGCGATCATTTCGCACCCGGACGCCGGCAAGACCACGCTGACCGAGCGGCTCTTGGCCGCGGCGGGCGCGATCCAGTCGGCCGGCGCGGTGCGCGGCAAGGCGGGGCAGCGCTCGACGCGCTCGGACTGGATGGAAATGGAGCAGCAGCGCGGCATTTCCATCACCTCCTCGGTGATGACCTTCGATTATGACGGGCTGACGCTGAACCTGCTGGATACGCCGGGCCACTCGGACTTTTCCGAGGATACCTATCGCACGCTCACCGCCGTGGACGCGGCCATCATGGTGATCGATGCGGCCAAGGGCATCGAGGCGCAGACGCTCAAGCTGTTCGAGGTCTGCCGGCTGCGCGACATTCCGATCATCACCTTCATCAACAAGGTGGACCGCGAGGGCCACGCCCCGCTGGAGCTGATCGACGAAATCCAGGACAAGCTGGCGCTGGATCTGACCCCGGTGCTCTGGCCCATCGGGCAGGGCGTCGATTTCGGCGGCTATATCGACCTGGTCGAAAAGCGCGTGCTCAATCCGCAGGGCAAGATCATTGCCGAATTCGAGCAATTGGAAGACCTGCTGGACGTGGAGGCGCTGGTCGACAATCCGGTCTTCATGACGGCGCTGGAAACGCTGGAAATGGCGCAGGCCATGCTGCCGGGCTTCGATCTGCCGACCTTCCATGCCGGGCATCTGAGCCCGGTCCTGTTCGGTTCGGCGCTCAAGGGCGTCTCGGTGGCCGAGCTGTTGCGCACCCTGGGCGATTGGGGGCCGGAGCCGCGGCCGCAGCCGGCCCTGCCAGCGCCCATCGCGCCGAGCGACAAGAAGGTCACCGGCTTCGTGTTCAAGGTGCAGGCCAATATGGACGCCAATCACCGCGACCGCATCGCCTTCGTGCGCCTGTGCTCGGGCAAGTTCGAGCGCGGCATGCGCTTGAAGAATGTGCGTTCGGGCAAGGATATGGCGGTCTCCAATCCCATGTTCTTCTTCGGCAACAATCGCGAACTGGCCGAGGAAGCGGTGGCGGGCGACATTGTCGGCATTCCCAATCACGGCACCCTGTCGGTGGGCGATACGCTGACCGAGGGCGCCAATGTCAATGTGACCGGCATTCCCAATTTCGCGCCGGAAATCATCCGCCGCGTGCGGCTGACCGACCACATGAAATCCAAGCAGATGGCCAAGGCGCTGACCGATCTCTCCGAAGAGGGGGTCACGCAGGTCTTCCGCCGCATGGTGGGCGCGGACTGGATCGTGGGTGTCGTGGGCCAGCTTCAGCTCGAAGTGCTCTCGGCCCGTGTCGCCAAGGAATATGGCGTGCCGATCAGCTTCGAAAGCATCGGCTTCGAGGTGGCGCGCTGGGTGGAAAGCGACGATGCCGACGAGCTCAAGCGCTTCATCGCCGCCCAGAAGATGAACATGGCCGAGGACCGGAACGAGGCGCCGGTCTTCCTGGCGCAGAATGCGTGGTGGGCGGATCGGGCCAAGCAGGACTGGCCGAAAATCCGCTTCCTCACCACCAAGGAGCGGCATTGAGCGCGCTCGACCGCATCGGGGAATTCGTTGCCGCGGTGCAGGCCGCCTTCGCCGATGGCTCGCTGACCAAGCTCAAGCTCGGCGGCTATCATGGGCCGGAGGCGGAGCTGAAATCGGCCGAGGCGCGCAAGGTCAGCATCAAGGCGGGCGAGCGGCTGAGCTTCGTCTTCCGCTACAGGACGCGGGACATCACAAAGAACCTGACCGTCAATGAGACGGCGCTGCTGCTGACCGCCGGGCTCAACGAGGATTGGCGCAGCGCGCGGCTGGAAACGACCGGCTTCGACCTGCAATTCGAACGGCAGGGCGACAAGCAGCGCCTGAAGCGCAGCGCGGTGGCGGGGCGGGAGGCCCCGAATGCCGGGCATGACCGCACCAAGAATCGGCCGCTGACCAAGACCGGCAAGCCGTGGCTGCACGCGCTGGGCATTACCGGCAAGGACGGGGCGGTGCGCAATGACCGCCAGGATAAGTTCCGCCAGATCAACAAGATGGTGGAAATCTTTGCGCCCCTGATTCAGGGCCTCAAGGCCGAGACGCCACGTATCGTCGATATGGGCGCCGGCAAGGGCTATCTCGATTTTGCGCTTTACGACTATCTCTCGGCCCAGGGGCAGGGCGTCGAGATCGTCGGGGTCGAACTGCGCGACGCGCTGGTGGCGGATGGCAATGTCCATGCCGACGCATCGGGCTTTTCCGGGCTGCGCTTCGAGGCCGGCTCGATCCTCGACTATGACGCCAGCGGCGCCGATGCCGTCATCGCCCTGCATGCCTGCGATACGGCGACCGACGACGCCATCTACAAGGGCATCGCGGCCGGCGCGGATCTGATCGCCGTCGCGCCGTGCTGCCACAAGCAGGTCCGCCGGCAGATGGAGGCGGGCAGCGCCGACCAGCGGCTGGATTTCCTCCTGCGCCACGGCACCTTCATGGAAAAGCAGGCCGAGATGGTGACGGACGGGCTGCGGGCGCTGCTGCTGGAGGCCTCGGGCTATCGCACCAAGGTGTTCGAGTTCGTCTCCGATGCCCATACGCCCAAGAACAACCTCATCGTGGCGCAGCGGGGCGGCGCTGGGTCGCGGCAGGATGCGCTTGACCGGATAATGGCGGTAAAGGCTATGTTCGGCATAGAAAAACACTATCTAGAGGGTCTGCTCGACCTCTGACCCTTTGAAAGACCACAGGCTCCCCATGACCAAGATCACCTATGTCACATCGCAGGGCGAACGCATCGAGACCGAAGGGGAGAACGGCTCGACCGTGATGGAAACCGCGATCATGAATGCCGTTCCCGGCATCGTGGCCGAATGCGGCGGCGCCTGCACTTGCGCCACCTGCCACGTCTATGTGGACGAGGACTGGCGCGAGGCGGTTGGCGGTCCCTCGATGATGGAAGAAGACATGCTCGATTTCGCCTTCGACGTGCGCGACAGCAGCCGGCTGTCCTGCCAGATCAAGGTGAAGCCGGAACTGGACGGGCTCGTCGTCCACGTGCCCACCCGCCAGGGCTGAGTTTTTAACCTCCGTTGTGGAGCCGACACATTTCTGTCGCTCTTCCTCGTCAGGGGGAGGGGGCCGCGATCAAACCCCATCCGGATCGTCACCCTCGGGCTTGACCCGAGGGTTCTTTGTTTTGGGTGCACCGCAAACGCCCTCGGGTCGAACCCGAGGGTGACGAGCGGTGGGTGAGGGTGGTGCGGCTTGCGCGACCGGCCCCGGTTCTTGCCCCCTCCCCCTTGAGGGGAGGGCCGGGGTGGGGGTGGTTCAGTGATCCGCTGATGAGCCCCCCACCCTCATTCCCTCAAGGGTGGGGGAAGCAAACGCCTTCAGCGGCCTCACGCCGACCGGCCGGCCCGTGACCCTGAAAACGCGGTGATGAGCAAAATTTCCGCCCCAGGGGCCTGCGGAAGATTCATTTGGCGGCGCGCCCCCCAAGATGTGGTCGCCATTCCAATGCGGGCAGCGTCAGGGAAATATAAAAGCTATTGAATTTCAAAGCCTTGTGGCTTCGCGCGTCTTTGGATTATTTTCCGCCATCTCTCGAACAGGATCATGATGGCTAGCCTCAACACATTTCCGTTGAGTTTCAAGGTCAAGGGCAGGCGTATCGTCATCGTCGGTGGTAGCGACGAAGCCCTCAACAAGGTCCGGTTGGTTTCTAAGACTACTGCTTCGATAGAGATTTACTCCCGACAGATCGAGGCCGATTTCTCCGCCTTTCCCGTCTCGCTGCATGAACGCGCGCTCGCCCCCGGTGATATTGCCGGGGCGGCCCTGGTTTTCGTGGCGGAGGAGGGGGAGGATGCGGAGCTGGCCAAGGCCGAGGCGCGGCGGCTGGGCATTCCGCTCAATGTGGTCGACGTGCCGGCCGAATGCGATTTCTATACGCCCTCGATCGTCGAGCGGGCGCCGCTGACGGTGGCCATTTCCACCGAAGGCGATGCGCCGGTGCTGGCGCGGCTGGTGCGGGCCCAGATCGAGGCGTTGCTGGCGCCCGGAATCGGGAAAATCGCGAGTATGGCCGGTGGCTTGCGGCAGAAGGTTGAGAGCCTGATTCAGGATGGCGCGGCCCGCCGGCGCTATTACGAGGACCTGGTGACGCGGCCTGGAATGGGCCCGGCCGAGGCCGAACGATTGCTGGCCGACCATGCCGCGCATGGCCGTGGCCAGGGCATGGTCTGGCTGATCGGCGCCGGGCCGGGCGCCGAGGACCTTCTGACCCTGCGCGCGCAGCGGGCGCTGCAACAGGCCGATGTGATCGTGCATGACCAGCTGGTGCCGGCGGCCGTGGTCGAGATGGGCCGCCGCGATGCCGAGCAGGTTTGCGTCGGCAAGGCGCGCGGCCATCATTCCTTCAGCCAGGCGCAGATCAATACGCTGCTGGTGCGGCTGGCCGGCGAGGGCAAGCGCGTCGCCCGGCTCAAGTCCGGCGATCCGATGGTGTTCGGGCGCGCCGGCGAGGAGATCGCGGCCCTGCGCAAGGCCGGGCTGGCCTACGAGATCGTGCCGGGTGTCAGCGCGGCCCTGGCCGCGGCCGCCGACACGGCGACGCCGGTGACGCTGCGCAGAACGTCCAGCGGCTTCGTCATGGCGACGGCGCATGGCGCCGATGATGGCGATCTGATGCATTGGGCGGCCCTGGCGCAATCGGGGCTGACGCTGGCGCTCTATATGGGCAAGGCCATCGCCGCCGAGACGGCGGCGCTTCTGGTGGCGCATGGCGCCGCGCCCGATCTGCCCATCGGCATCGTGGTCAATGCGGGCCGGGCGGAGAGCGCCTCCTATTCCGGCACGCTGGGCCGGCTGGCCGCCGGCGCGGTCGATTTCGTCGATGGCCCCGCAATCATTCTGGTCGGCCGCGCGGTCGCCCATGGCGACTGGGCCAATGCCGCCGAGGCGGCGGCAAGCAATTTCAAGGTAGCGTGATCCATGGAAATCCTCACCGGCAACGAACTGACCTCCGGCGCGACCGTCTATCTGGATGGCGCGGGGAACTGGGTCGAGGATTTGCAGGCGGCGCGGCTCTTCGCCAAGGAAGCGGCCGCCGAGCGCGACGCCGCCCTGGCCGCGACCAGGGCGACGGGCCGCATCATCAGCCTCGAAATCGAAGAAGTTACGCAGGAAGACGGGCGCATCGTGCCCCGGCGCCTGCGCGAACGCATCCGGGCGGCGGGCCCCACCGCTCCCCTAACTCTCAATGGGCAGGCGTATGATCGCCAGCGCTTAGGTGACGACGGGCATGTATCGATATGACGAATTCGACGCCGCTTTCGTAGCGGGTCGCACGGCGCAATTTTCCGATCAGGTGAAGCGCCGCCTTTCCGGCGAGCTTTCCGAGGACCAGTTCCGGCCGCTGCGGCTGATGAACGGGCTCTATCTGCAGCTTCACGCCTATATGCTGCGGATCGCGGTGCCCTATGGCACGATGAATTCGCGCCAGATGCGCAAGCTGGCCCATATCGCGCGGACCTATGATCGCGGCTATGGCCACTTCACCACGCGGCAGAACATCCAGTTCAACTGGCCCCGGCTCAAGGACATTCCGGCGATCCTCGAGGAATTGGCGAGCGTGGAAATGCACGCCATCCAGACCTCGGGCAATTGCATCCGCAATGTCACCACCGACCAGTTCGCGGGCGCCGCCGCCGACGAAATCCTCGATCCGCGGCCGGTGGCCGAGATCATCCGGCAATGGTCGAGCCTGCATCCGGAATTTTCCTATCTGCCGCGAAAATTCAAGATCGCCATTACCGGCGCGCCCAATGACCGCGCCGCCATCCGCTTTCACGATATCGGCCTTCAGGCTGCGGTGAACGGGGCGGGCGATATCGGCTGGGAGGTCTGGGTCGGCGGCGGGCTGGGCCGCACGCCCATGGTGGCCAAGCTGATCAACAGCTTCGTGCCGCACGAGCACCTGCTGGCCTATCTGGAGAGCATTCTGCGCGTCTATAACCGCTATGGCCGGCGCGACAACAAGTTCAAGGCCCGCATCAAGATCCTGGTGCACGAGGAGGGCCTGGAAAGCATCAAGGGGCAGGTCGAGGCCGAATTCGCCGAGGTGCGCGGGGGCGTGCTGACGCTGCCGCAGGACGAACTGGACCGGATCAGCGCCTATTTCGCGCCGCCCGATTTCGCGGATCGCTCCGGCCAGAATGTGGACGTGGCCTATCAGTCGATCCTCGATCCCGCCTATGGGCGCTGGCTCGACAACAACCTGCATCCGCACAAGCAGCCCGGCTATGCCTCGGTGACCATTTCGCTGAAGCCGGTGGGCGGGGCGCCGGGCGATGCCACGGACAGCCAGATCAACGTGGTGGCGGACCTGGCCGAGCGCTATTCCTACGACGAATTGCGCGTGACCCATGAGCAGAACCTGGTGCTGCCGCATGTGGCCGTGGCCGATCTGCGGACGGTCTATGACGTCCTGGTCGCCAATGGGCTGGCCGAGGGCAACAACAACCAGATCACCGACATGATCTGCTGCCCGGGTCTCGATTTCTGCGCCCTGGCCAATGCCCGTTCGATCCCGATCGCGCAGGAAATCTCCAGGAAATTCGCCGCGCCCGAGCGGCAGAAGCAGATCGGCGATCTCAAGATCAAGATTTCCGGCTGCATCAATGCCTGCGGGCACCACCATGTGGGCCATATCGGCATTCTGGGCGTCGAGAAGAAGGGCGGCGAGCTCTACCAGATCACGCTGGGCGGCGACGCCACCGAGACGGCGTCGGTCGGCAAGATCATCGGCCCGGGCTTCGAAGCCGACCAGGTGCCGGGGGCCATCGAAAAGCTGGTGGATTTCTACATCGCGCAGCGCCAGGGCGAAGAGGAAAGCTTCCTCGCCGCCTATCGCCGGCTGGGCGAGGCCCCGTTCAAGGAGGCCTTGTATGGCGCGGCGTGACACTCTTCACCTCTCCCTTTGGGGGAGAGGTCGGCGCGCAGCGACGGGTGGGGGGGCCTTTCCACCTAAAGCTGCTGCAAGGCCCCCTCACCCGACCCAAGTGGGTCGACCTCTCCCCCCAGGGAGAGGTGGCGCTGCCGCGCCCAATGTTATGGAGACCCCCCATGGCCATGCCTAAGCTCGCCCCCGTCCCGGTCGCCAACGACAAGCTCCGCGCGCTTGGCATTCTCGCGCTCAACGGCATGTTCGACGAGATGGATGCGCTCGGCGTGCTGCGCTATGCCGTCAGCGAGGTTCTGCCGGGGGATCTGGCCATCGTTTCGTCCTTCGGGGCGGATTCGGCGGTGCTGCTGCATATGGTGGCGCAGGTGGACCCGTCCATGCCGGTCTATTTCCTCGAAACCGGCAAGCATTTCCCCGAGACCCTGGCCTATGTCGAGACGCTGAAGAAGCAGCTCGGGCTGATCAATGTGCGCGCCATTCATCCCGATCCCGCCGATGTCAGGCGCTTCGATCCCAATGGCGATCTGTGGGAAGCCGATCCCGATTCCTGCTGCCATATCCGCAAGACCGAGCCGCTGGAGCCGATCACCGAGCAATATGGCGGCTGGGTCACGGGCCGCAAGCGCTACCAGACCCGGGAACGCGGCGTGCTGCCGCATTTCGAATTGACCAGCGACGACCGCATCAAGGTCAATCCGCTGGCCTATTTCTCCGATGCGGACGTCATCGAATACCGCCGTAAGCATGACTTGCCCGAGCATCCGCTCTATGCCAAAGGCTACAAGTCCATTGGCTGCGCGCCCTGCACCTCGGTGGTGGCCGAGGGCGAGGATCCGCGCGCCGGACGGTGGCGCGGCCTCAACAAGAAGGAATGCGGCATCCATTACGATTTCAGTGGAGCGATCGCCAATCCGATGAATGCCGCCACCCGCCACAACCTCTGGAAAGACGGGGCCTTCATCGCCGATCCCTTCAAGGCCTGGGAAGAGGGCGCCAATCCGTCCGAGGCGCGCTATGTGCATGTGCCGCTGAGCGTTTTCCTCGCCAATCGCGCCGAATTCCTGGCCAATCCGCACCCGCTCGGGCTGCTGGTCACGCCGGGCGAGAAGGTGGAGGGCGTGGCCGAGGACCTGTCGCGCTTTGCCTCCATTGCCGTGCTCTTCCCCGCCTTCACCGATGGGCGTGGCTATTCCACGGCGCGGCTTCTGGTCGAGCGCTTCAAATATGCGGGCGAAATCAGGGCCGTAGGCGACGTGCTTCAGGATCAGATTCCGCATATGCGCCGCTGCGGCTTCAACGCCCTGGTGGTAACGCATGAGCCGACCCGCCGGGCCCTGGTCGAAAATCGCCTGCCCGAAATGGCCCTGTTCTACCAGCCGGTGGGCGTGGCCGAAATTCCGCTGGGCACTCGCCCCTTCCTTCGCCGCGTATCGTGAGATAAGTGGAGCGTGTTAGTCGCCTTTGATGGCGTTCGCCGGGGCCGCTGGTGACAGCGGCGGTTCCCATCCAGAAAGCGGGGCAGGGGCCCCGATGGGACCAATGCCGGAGCCTCGTGCGGTTCCGGTTTCGAATGGACTTTGAAAATGAGCACTGAGATCAATACCGATGTCGTCGTCATTGGCGCGGGGCCCTGCGGGCTGTTCGCGGCCTTCGAACTCGGGCTGCTCGACATCAAATGCCATTTCATCGATATCCTGGATCGCCCCGGCGGCCAGTGCGCCGAGCTCTATCCGGAAAAGCCGATCTATGACATTCCCGGCTTCCCGGTGGTCACCGGCCAGCAGCTCACCGACAATCTCATGGCGCAGATCGCGCCCTTCGCGCCCGAATTCCACTTCTCGCGCATGGTCAATTCCATCGAGAAGCTGGAGGACGGCTCCTTCAAGCTGCAGACCGATGCGGACGAGACCTTCTACACCAAGGTGGTGGTGATCGCGGCCGGCGGCGGCTCGTTCCAGCCCAAGCGCCCGCCGGTGGCCGATATCGAGCAATATGAGAACACGTCGGTCTTCTACGCCGTGCGCAAGATGGAAGACTTCCGCGGCCAGGACGTGGTCATCGTGGGCGGCGGCGATTCCGCCCTGGACTGGACGCTGAACCTGCAGCCCATCGTGCGCACGCTGACCCTGGTGCATCGTCGCGACGCCTTCAAGGCGGCGCCAGCCTCGGTCAACAAGATGAAGGAGCTGGTGGCCGAGGGTAAGGTCAATTTCCAGCTCGGCCAGATCGCCAAGCTCGATGGCGCGGACGGCCAGATCAACCATGTGCATCTGACGACCGAGGCGGGCGACCTGTCCATTCCGGCCACGCGCCTCCTGCCGTTCTTCGGGCTGACCATGAAGCTCGGCCCGGTGGCCGATTGGGGGCTGGAGCTCAACGACAACACCATCGTGGTCGATACCGAGAAGTTCGAGACCTCGGTGCCCGGCATCTTCGCCATCGGCGACATCAATTACTATCCGGGCAAGCTCAAGCTGATCCTCTCCGGCTTCCACGAAGCCGCGCTGATGGCGCAGGCCGCCAAGGCCATCGTCTCGCCCGGCGAGCGCGTGGTGTTCCAGTACACGACGAGTTCGACCAAGTTGCAGAAGAAGCTGGGCGTGGCTTGAGGCGCACATTCATTCCGTCGTCATTGCCGGGCTTGTCCCGGCAATCCATCTCGCCTCCGCATGGACCACCGGGACAAGCCCGGTGGTGACGATTAACGATAGTCTTGTTGTTCCGGCAACTTGACGCTATCCCCACAGCGCTGTTGAGGAGCGCCCCATGAAGATCATCGTTACCGACCAGTCTGGCGACGTGCACGAGCTCGAAGGGCTCGAAGGCTGGCGCGTGATGGAGGTCATTCGCGATTGGGGCCTCAACATCAAGGCCGAATGCGGCGGCGCCCTGAGCTGCGCCACCTGCCATTGCTATGTCGATGGCGATTGGCTCGACGCCGTCGGCGCGCCGAGCGACGACGAAGAGGACATGCTGGACAGCGTGGGCGACGTGAAACCGAATTCGCGGCTGAGCTGCCAGATCTTGTGCTCCGACGCCCTGGACGGATTGAAGCTCACACTGGCCCCCAGCGCCGCCAAGGATTGATCACGCCGGCCGGCTCCACAGCCCGTCGCCCTCGGGCCTGACCCGAGGGCCTGCCACCACACGCGCTAGGGCAGCGGCTCCAGCCTCTGAACGCCCTCGGGTCAAGCCCGAGGGTGACGAGCGGTGGGTGCGGCAAACACCGGGCCCCCACCTCCCCCTCGACGGGGGAGGTAGCGCAGCTTGGCCGACAGGCCTAGCGAAGCTAGGAGGGGGTGCTCCCATGCACCGACATCTAATATTTAGCTCTCTGCCGCCCGTCCCCCCTCACCCGTCTCGGGCTGCGCCCGATCCACCCTCTCCCCGAGGGGGAGAGGAACAGAGGCGAGAAGGCCATGAGCGCAACACGCGAATGGCGGGGGAGCTCGCCCCAAGCGCCGAACCCCCACCGCCCCCTTGATGGGGGAGGTAGCGCAGCTTGGCCGATAGGCCTAGCGAAGCTGGGAGGGGGTGCTCCCGCGCACCGGCGTTAGAAATCAAACACCCTGCCGCCCATCCCCCACCCAGCCCTCCCCGCAAGGGGGAGGGTGTCGCATCGTGTTTGCCAGAAAACTTATCCCCACCCCATCACCCCATATTACTCTCCCCCCATCAGCCGGGTGGAGATGGGGTTGCAACGATCAACCGTCCGGCGACAGTCGGGAGGCCTCTTCATCGTTAAAGGAGGCTGGGTCCGGGGATGGGAAATTCCGGTGAGAGCCGGCCCTAGGAAACCCCCTGCCAGA
>NZ_LVVY01000078.1 GCF_001650025.1 Devosia elaeis
TAAGACTGAAACCGGACCACCCTATGGGGTCAGGCCACTGCTGGATGCTGCTGTTGAGCTGGGACATGCGAGCATAGGCAGGGCTGTCCCCGTTCGCAATCCGCTCCGCCCGCATTTCCGCTTTCAGGCGGGATTGGAGCGCGGACAATTCGGAGAAGGGGACGGTATCACCATAACCGCGCACGACGCCGAAGATAGCAGCTTCCTCGCCTGCCATGGGTTTTGCCGAGGTTGGCATGTTCCGGGCAATCTGGTTTGCCCCCTGGCGGCTATTCTGGACACCCAGCGTCATGGTGCCATCGGGATCAACGGCCTGCCACAATGCCCGCTCCTGCGCCTTGGCTGATGCCCTGGCCGCTTCCAGCGCCTCGCGCATGGCTGTTCCCGCTGTTTCGGGTACCATCCCCGCACCGATGCCCTGCGCGGCGTCCTGAGCCTGTCGGGTGCTGGCGGCGATGGCATCGGCAACCTGCTGGTCGATGGCATCCATATAGGTGCGGACAGAGGCGGCAACCCGCTCGGGCGCACCGCCGGGCTGGATACCCTCCATTGCCCCAATCCGGGCTGCATTCTGATCGGCATTGCGCTGCATGAACTCGGCAGGGTTCCGGGCGGCAACACCGCGCTCCAGCGCACCAAGACCCATATCGCCGGTTTGCTGGAAGGTTGTCGGGGATGAACCGGGAACCAGTTCAGGCGGTGCATTGGAAAGCGTATCGAGGACACTACCGGGAGAGGTGGCGGCGTCGTGAAGTACTTGGCCAGCCATACGCTGCTGACCCGCGCCAGTGAGGGGAGCGAGGTAGTCGCCAGCAACTCTGACGCCGTTACCAATCAGACCTGGGAGACCCGTAAGGGCATGGGTGGCTCCGGCGGCGCCAAGGCCACCAGCAAGACCGGCATAGGGCTTGGCCCAATCCGGTGCGGCCTCCATTGCCGCCTCCGCGCCAGCACCACCAGCGGCATTTACTGCCAGATTGCGAGCAAATTCTCCGCCGGTGCGAGACTGGCCGAAGAGCATGGCGGCGATTTCAGAGGTGGTATCGAGAGCTTGCGGCAGTGCCGTTGTCGCCTGCCCAGCTTTGATCATCAGCAGTTCGGGAATTGCGGCCATGACGCCAGCTTCGGCGGCAGCTCTGGCAAACTGCTCGCCGCTATCGGCCGGGACGACCTGGCTGGGCGTGGTAAAGCCCAGATTGCCTTGGGTGCGCTCCCATCCTTCCCTTGAGCCGGGGAGGTCCGTGGGGATATTCGGGATGGGGCGACCACCGCCGGCCATTTCGACACCGGAATTGGTGGCGTTGATCAGAGAGTTGCCGAGCCAGACCGGAAGGTCCACCGGTGCGCCGAGCAGCATGTTGGCGCCATTGTCGATACCGGCGCCGATATTGTTCAAGAGGCCGGTGATCTGGATATTGTCGCTGGGGCCGCTCACGCCGGGACGTGGCACTGGAAGGTCGTCGGTCGGCTCGGCATAGATGCGAGGCTGATTGTTTCCAAACACTTGGCTGCGAGCTGAAGCGTCAGCCATGGCCTCGGTATAGGCATCGGAAGGATTGGCGACATTGCCATCAGGAACCTTCGGATTGGCGGCGGCCCATTCCTGAGCGCCTTGCACGGCGGTCTGCTCGTCATTTGCCCGAATTTTGATGCGCCGGCCATCGGGGGCCTGAATAGTATAGACCGCCATTATTCGACCCCCACCACTTCCCAGCCACCGCCATTGCCGGGACTTCCGGCATTGCCGCCGGCGACATTCGGCAGTGGCATTGGCTCGCCCTGGGCTTGGCGCTGCGCCCTTTCCAGCCCGGCCTGTACAACCTCCTGAAGCTCGGTCAGGGCCTGGATGAACTCCTCATAGCTTTGGCTACGCTGAAGCCGGGCAATGGCATTGGTCGCCTTGGTGCCCTCGACCTCGGTGATCTGGCCACCGCCTTTCAGGCTTTCGAAAGCCTGAAGGAATGAGGCGCCCTGCAATTGCTCGATGCGGGAGATGGTGCCAGCCTGCGGATTGCCTGGCACATTCGGAGTCCATCCCAAGCCACCAACGGACCACCAGAGGCCGGGATCGTTTTTGAGGTTTTCAATCTGGGTGAGGGTGCGCTGGGCCGTGGCAATGGCTTCCTGGGCACCAAGTTGAGCCTCAACACCAGCCTTACCGGCGGCACTGCCCGCCGCCGTTTCATAGGCGGACCCATAATTATCCTTGGGCACCGTACCGATAACCTGCCGGGTGACAGGATCGAGCAGTGTGAACTCATTGCCGGTGTCGAGGCGGATCGGCTCCTTGCCGAAGCTGAACCCTTCCGGCGTCTCGGTGATGTTGAAATTGCCGGCATTGTCGAGCGTGCCGAAAACCGCATTGCCTTCTGGATCGGAGCCCCAGATCGGCGTGCCGAAGCTGGTCGCGGCCTTCGGTCCCGCACTGGCGTCGGCTTCCATCTTGGCTATCTGGGCACGCTTGTAATCCATATCCAGCGCGTGCATGGGGTCCATTTGCTGCATGCGCTGGGCCAGCATGGAATTGACCACCGACGCCATACCTGGATCGGCCATCAGGAATGGATTCGACACTGCGGAGAACAGGGTTTCTAGCGGCAGCTCACCTGTGCCTTGACCCTGCGTGGCCATTGGAGAGGCTTCGCTGCCGTCATAGGCATTGCGCAGCCAGTCAGGGGCATTTGCTCCCGAACCGCCTGCGCCCCATACACCGGGATTGCCGAAGCCGATGTGCATCGAGCCGGGCTGCATATAGCCATCGCCCGCACCGAAGCCGGTAATGCCAGCTGCTTTGCCCCGACGAACAATTTCCTCAAATATCGGCAGGTCATCGGGATTGGACCAATCGAGACGGCGGCCATTCTGGGAAAAGAACACGTCTGCCGCATTGCCATGGTCATGCCGGGTCGAGCCCACACGCGGCCCTTCCCCCTCACCCGGCTGGCCGCCGGAGAACACTTCCATTTCCACGCCCAATTCAGGCAGGAAGGATAGCGCCGAAACAAGGTCATCGCTGAGCGGAAGGTTTCGGGTTGCGCCTTCATTGCCGTAGCGAAGCCACTCGGTGCCATCAGGCAACGGAGAGAAGGACGGCGCGGCGCCGTCCATTCCGGCAGCTGTGGATGGTATTGGAGCGCCCTGGCCAGTTATGAAGGCAATAAGCTGCTGCTTGATGGGGGCGGCACTTGCATCACCGGCCGCTTGCGCCTCGTCCGCTCTCCTGCCGGTAACGTTGGCAACAATTCCATCACCGATGGCGGAAAGGCCCTCACCAAAAGTACGCGGGGCTGCCGACTTTCCCATGATCTGCGCGACTAGCGCGCGTTTCTGGGCGATGCTCTGGGGCGTCTCACCAGTGTTCCCACCGAAGATGTACTGAGCCATAGGCTATGCCGCCTTGCCGCTGGTAAAGGCGATCAGCGCCTCACGGACCAAAATGGAGGCCGGAAGACCCCGGCGGGTGGCATGGGCGAAAACCTTGGCCTTGAGGTCAGCGGGAATGGCGACGGTAAGCCGCTCTTCGAAATTGGGGCTCTGGTCGAACTTGGTCGATTTCATCGGGGCAAGCTCCTGATTTGAGTGCCCCGTGAATCTAGCTTCTCTCGGCCAGAAAGTCAAAATAATCTAATAAATTCAAATAGTTAGTTGATATTCGCTATTGGCGGTTGCTGGGTGTTGCTCGCCGTTGATGGTCAGACATGACGCCCAAGAGGAGCGTGATGACATCTGAGGAGGTAACGGGGGTGTTCGAGGGTTTGGGGGCGGATGACATCACGCCACAAAGGGAGCCTAGAGGGAGAGCACGTGAGCACGAAGGGCGTCGACGGTTTCCGTTAGCCCTGCGGCCTCCATATCGAGGAACAGCAGGTCAGCGGTCTTTTCCGGTCGCTTGAACCGCTCACGCATCCGGCGGATGGCTGCGACGGCGCGGCCGGTATCGAGCATGATGGTGTCCGCCAGAAACGCATCCGTCGAACGGACTTCGATATTGAGCGGTGCGATGAGGTCGGCGGGGAAATGCTTCAAATTATCGGTGACGATGACGGCCGCCTGGGTCTTGATAGCCGCTGCCAGAACATGGGCATCGTTGGGATCGGGCAGGCCATCACAGATGCACAGGAACTTTTCGAAGTCTTGCACCATGGCATCCTCGAATGAAGCTTCCATGTTCGCTCGGGCACGGATCGCTCGATCCTTTGCGTCCGGCGCCCCCTTGTCTGCCAGGATGCGCTCTATAGCGGCCTCGGTTTCGGATAGCACGGTCGCTGACCAGCGGAGACGGAAGAAATCCGCCTCCGCCAATGTCAGCAGCAGATTGCGCTTCAACGCCCCCGCAAGCGCGCAAGCATCGATGAAGGCGGTGAAGCGATTGGCGAACAAGCTCAGAGATACTCCGCGTCGTCGGCGGCCAGCGCTGACAGCGCATCGCCTCGCTTCTCATCTCGCTGCCGCTTGTAGTCGAACAAGTTCTCGGCCTTGATCCGGCGGTGACGCCCCACTGTGGTGAAGGGGATTTCCCCCTTCTCCAGAAGGGCAATGAGGAAGGGGCGAGACACGTTGAGGATATCCGCAGCCTGCTGGGTAGTAAGCATCTGGCTCACCGGCACCAGCGTAACGGCATCGCCACGGCCAACATGGCGCAGCAATTCCATCAGCAGGCTGGACAGTCCAGGCGTCAACGTGACTTCAATAGGCTGGCGCGTCTCTTCATCCATGACGCGCAGCTTCGCATCGCCGGCTGCTTGTGCGGCGAGCAGTGTTCTCAGTTGATTGGCGGCGGCCTTTTCCCCCTCAGACGGGAGGCGGCCGCCGAGTTCATGGGCATATGCTGGCATTGTCATGAAGGTTCTCCCGTTGGACAAAAGATATAACCCACAATCGCAATATTCGCAACAATCGAAACATTCGCAAGGCGCATGGGTTCCATGTCGCTTAGGGATAGGTTACGCCGCCCTCGCTTCCTGCCAACCTTCACCATCGCCGGGCCTAAGCAATTCGGCCGGTGCCCTGCACCCAGGATGGCCGGGGATCGGCCCCCACTGGTGAACCGGCCACTGGCGCTTGCCACGCGCCCAGCCCAATCGGGTCAGCCAGGTCTTTTCGGTTTCAGCCGGGGCAGTGGCTTCCGCAAAACCCTCGAACCGTCGCTTGCTGAGATATCGGCAGAAATGAATGGCCGGATGAGTGGGATTGGCCTTGAGGAAGGCGCGATAGCTGGCGATTGACGGCAACACCACGGCGCGGTCGTCAGGCGCCAGCTTCTTCCACTCCGGCAATGCCTCGGCTTTCGACATGTTCGGCGTGGTTGGATATGCCTGCCACGCCGCGTCGAAATCATCGGGATAGACAATCCGTTTCCGAGCCGGTTTCTCGATTTCAGACCCTTCGGGAACGGACAATGTAGATACGTTAGTATCTACTATATTGGGTGTGGGTGTGGGGGCATCGGTTTGGGATGCGTTTGGCATTCCCATGGCATCGGCCATATTCAATGTTTCCATAGAGTTAGGCTCCGACCCGTCCGATGGGTGGTTGGGGTGCTGTCCGACAGGTCCGGGGGGTGCGGTGCGATTTCCCCACCGTTGCCGGGAGTTTTTGGCCTGTTTCTTGGAGTGATCACGGACATACTGCAGCTCGTCGCCCAGGCGCCCCTGAGAGACGGTGAGCCCGTCCGACGATACGGTCATGAACTCCATGATGGTGTCCTTGATGCGTTGCCATTGGGGCGTCGTCAGCTTGGCAAAGCGGGCCAGCTTCCGGTCATCGTTGGGCAGTTCGCCGCCCGCGCGCCACATAGACATCAGCAGCATGAGATACGCTCCATGCTCCAGCGTGGTCAGGTGGCCAGTGTCCGCCAGATAGGCGTCGGTCCAGAGGGGCAGGGCTGGGAACTGTGCCATGGTCAAAAGCTCCTGGCCGCGTTCCGAACGGCGGAACACGCAACGTCAATGAAGAGATCGATGGTGGTGCATGGGCCGTTGCGCTGTTTGGCAATGGCCAGTTCGCCGCGGTTGCGGACGGCTATAGCGCGGCAATCTGGATGAGACGCTGGCGACAATC
>NZ_LVVY01000079.1 GCF_001650025.1 Devosia elaeis
CCAACCGCCAGCTGTCCGGCGAAATGGGGTCCACTCCAGATATCGAGGTTGCCGCCTTCGAATATGGAGCAAAACTGAAACCGGACGATTATCGCGCTGGAGTTAGGTTTGGCCAAAGCCGATATCTGGCAGATATCTTTACCGCTCATCGCGAGAGCATCACCCGAGATATTACGAGCGACCCGGGTGGGCCAACAGGCTATGTGGCGATATTTGATCATGGCGGCCCTGTCCTAAGCGGACTAATGGTTCCCATTTCCATGGTGCTACGTCGGCGCGGCTATCAGGTCTTTTCCATTGTCGCCGGCCGGATGCCGAAGCTTCCAGGTATAGAGGCCTCTGGCATTATGCGCTCCAACGGGTATGGCCTCGGCGATCAGCCTGTGACCACAAGACTCTCTAACCAGTGGAGCATCGATTGGGACAATAAGATAGTCGCTTGCGACGGCATCAACCACTATGCGACCTTCTTGGAGAGCATGACTAAGGTCGCTCGTGGCGGAAAGCCTCGTTTGGACGACCCAAAACAGAAGAAGGCGTTCGATGACCTGGTGAGGCGAAGCGATCACATGCTCTGCGCAGCCGAACGATTGGTGGAATTAGCCGACAAAACCAGGAAGCCTGTGCGGATCGCGGCCATAGACACGCACTTCGCTCCTTGGGGCGTAATAAGAAGGTGGTGCGATGTTGTCGGGGCCAAGCACAACATCCACCTAATCGCTCTGAGTGCCAGCTACGAGAACTACTTCTCCAATCTCAAGACGAAGCTGGCCACCACGGTCTCAATCGAGGACGTGACGGCAAAGCCAGACGTGCGACACCCTTTCCTCGGTGGATCCAAACGTTTCGAAAGTTATCTTTCCCAACACCCAGTTTCTGAGGCGAGCGTCAGCGCCGCCATTACGCACATCAAGGTCGACAGAAGTCAGACGCAGGCCAACCCATCGGCCCAGCGCCAGTACATCATCTCCAGAATTGAGCAGACTCGAGCGCGAGGCGGAAAGGTTTTCGCCGTATTCGGAAAGGTACTGATCGACTTCGCTGCACCTGATGACCGAGGTCACGTTTTCGCTGACTTCAGCGAATGGCTGCGGTTCCTGGTCGATGAAGTGAATAAGACCAAGAGCCTTCTAATTGTAAAGCCGCACCCCCATGAACTGCGCTCCGAAATCGTTCGCGATGGCGTAGCTTTGTTGCGGGATGTGCTCCCAGCTGAGCTTGGACCAAATGTAGAGTTCCTGGAGCACACAGCGTTCAACTCTTACGAGCTGGCCGATTTGGTCGATTGTGCCATGATATGGAATGGCACAATTTCGGCCGAGTTCCCAGTGCTAGGGTGCCCCGTAGTTGGCGAAAGCATCTGGTCAGCGCGTGACTACCCAATCGGGAATGTGCACCCTCGGTCTCGCGCCGAGTATGCTGCCCTGTTGAATGGTGACGCCCTTCCTTCGGTTGGCAAGAATCTGAGATCAAAAGCGTGCGCGTTTCTGCACTTTATGCGTTCCGCTGACGTTGCAATCCCATTCGGTTACGTCAAAAGAGGGGCCACGAACGAGGACTTGGGGGCGAACGAACTCTACCTCGACCAGCTTGAAAAGCTGAGAGAATTTGGCGACCCCAACGTAGAACGCGCCGCTGACAGGTTCTTCGAGTTCACCTAAATAGGTAAGGTCGCATAGGAATATCCAATGCCAGCCGAACCGCCGGCATCATAGAAAAGATAGGCCATCCCTTCGTGCTCGTAGTAGCTTCCCCTTGATGGAGAAGCGTCCCATTCTCCGGGGTTCCGGCGCAGAAGCTGGCGGCGCATCGTAACGTTCACGCCGTCTTCAGACGTTGCGAGCCAAAGGCCGCCCGGCGTCGAGCCGCCTATGATGTAGATGAAATAATAGAGCCCATCCTCATACCATGCGTCTTCGAGAAAAAAGAGACTGCCGCCATACGGATTGCCCAGCATGTGCTGGGTGCCCAGCTTTGTCCATGGCCCCTTGAGGCTGCCTCCAGTGGACGTGGCGCCCATCAGCCCGAAAGGGCCGGCGCTGGTCTGCTGCCCTGTGTAGTAGAGTTTTGGCAGCCCGTCGTGACCGGCGGGGACAAGCTTCGGCCGATACATGTCGTCGAAGTCACCGTCGCCGTTCGCGCCCTTCCCAAGCACCATCCCCTGTTTCGTGAAGACCTTGCCATCAGTCGACGTTGCGAGGCAGATCGTTACGTTATCGCCGGAAAGGTCTTCTGGTGGGGTGGCGTTGCCCTGATAATAGACAATGAACTCAGAGCCATCAAAATAGACGCTGGTGATCTGTGCATCTCCCGCGTCCGGGTCTCCCGCTCCACCAAGTGGCAGGACCGGCGCAGAGCCGAAACGGACCCAGGTATCCAGATCGGAGCCGAGAGCAAGGCCCCCCTCGTCAAAATCCGTGGCCACCTGATCGTTGCCCGTGTAGTACATGAGGAAGTTGCCTTCCGCGTCCTGGTACAATGATCGATCGAGGTTCCGCGCAAGCACCGGGTAATACATCGTCTCACTATCCCATGCCCCGGGATTCGAGTTCTTCTGAAAAACCGGGCTGGCTATGCGTTGCCAGACAAGTTGTTCAATGGGGAGCAGGCCCACATTGAAATCGCGGACGAAGAAACGCTTTCCGGCTGATGCCGTCACGCCCGGGCGCATCAGTAGTATTCCTCAACAATAACAACCCCAGCTGTGCCGTTGCCGCCAGCGCGGTTAGTGTCAGAGATCGTTGCGGCGCCGCCGCCACCTGCACCATAACCAGTGCCGTTAGAGCCAGCGTTGTTGCCTTGGTTTTGCGCTCCATACCCTAGCTGGCTATCTCCTCCCCGCGCGCCAACTATCACGGAGTCGCTAGACCTTATGCCACGATCCCCCGGAGAGCCGGGGACGTTTAGATCACCACCAGATCCTGCCCCGCCTGCGCCTGGGGCGCCGGTTGTCGCAGATGTCCCGGCGGTCATCGCGGTCCCCCCGCCGCCGCCATTCGCGATAACGTGCGCACCAAATGAAGTTGCGCCACCAGCATTTCCATTATTTGCGCCGGCTGCGCCGCCTGTCCCAGCTGCGCCGATAGTGACCGTCTCTGTCGCACCAAGTGCGCTCGTTATCCATTTCTCTGCATACCCGCCCCCGCCGCCGCCGCCCGCTGCAGCCGCCTGTGACGCCCCTCCTGTGACGCCGCCGCCACCACCCCCAGCGCCAACCACACGAACGCGAACTGCTGCGCAACCGGCAGGCTTTGTCCATGTGCCGGAAGACGTAAAGACTTGGGTCGACCCTAGCAGGAAACCAACTTGGCTAGTTTCCAAAGCCCCGAAAACGACCCACATATCCGTATCAATCTTCGCGGCCTGAAAGATCGAATTCTCGCCAGCAGACTTGTTCGTCTGCCCACTGGGCACGATGACGTTGACGCCAGGCCCTTCCTCGATGGTAACCTGCCCCGCCCCCGCCTGCTCAAATGTGAGGATCGTACCAACGGCAAAAGCAACCGAAGATGCTGGCGGTATCGTCAGAGTGACGCCAGATGCATCCAGAAGCCGCTTGAGTTTTGTATTCTTGTCATCCATGACGGGCTCATAGGATGAACCGATAACGACTTCGGGCGTCAAACCGCCTTCTAACCCTACAGCCGCTGCTGCAGCCTGTTCTGCCCACCACTTCGCAGAGCGATCCGTTGACCCATCACCACCAGCCGCTTCGCTGATCGGGTCGTCAGACTGTGCCCACTCTTGGGCATGTGCTTTGCTCGACCCCGCCTCACTCGCACTCTGCGCCGCACTCAAGGCCGCTCCAGCATCCAGCAACAGCCGATACCGCTCACCATCGCGAGCGAACATCACCATGCCGGTCCACTCGCCGGCGGAGAGAGAATTTCCGGCGAGGTTCACGACCTGACGGGCGGGGCCGCCATTGATGGATAGCGTCAGCGGCCCGGTGTTCTCTGTCGTCACGAACGAAAAGAACACCTCCACGTCCGCAGGATTGACTCCAGCCTCGACGACGCCGGTCTGGGCCGAGCCGCTGCCCGACAGCGCCACGCGGGCGAAGGTGTCGGGGAAGCCGCGTTGCCGCACCCAGGTCGCGCCGTTCCATAGGTATTCACCATTATTCGCTGGATCAGGATCGGCATAAACCACGCCCACCGGCTGCGTCCCCGCTTCCGGCGTAATTGTTTGCAGGTCAGCCAGTGTTTCGACGCCACGCTTGTCGAAGTATGCGGCGAGCACAGCTTTCAGCGCATTACGCAGCTCCGCCTTCTTCGGGCTGTGAACGCCGGATTGCGGATCGCCAACCGGCAGCGGTGCATTCACGGGCTCTCCGGGGAGGCCGTCCCCTGTATAGCGGCGGAATTCACGCAGCACGCGGTTGACGACGTCGATTGCAGCCATTGCGGGGCCTCATAAAAAAGGCTCGCCGAAGCGAGCCGTGGAGTGGTGTGAAGAGGGTTCCGCCAGGCCTATGGGTCTGGCGTGGGTACGGGCAGAGTTATGGTGGCGTAGGGGAAGGACCATTCGCCGACGACGCCGAGTGGCCCGACCCATCGCGCACGGGCTTCATAGGAGCCATCGGGCGCCGGATCGAAGAACGCCGAGGCGTTGTCGCCATTGGTCTGCATGTCCTGCCATAGCGAGCCTGCGCCAAGTCGTAGCTGAACCTGAAGTTCGAGCCCTTCCTGGGTGGTCGGGGTGACGACGGCATTGATGACGCCAGCCGACGGCGAACTAAGGACCAAGTTTTGCGGGACGGGATAGTCCAGATCTGGCGAGGTGTCCTCGGGAATGGCAGGGTTCTGCCCTTCTTCGGTGGCGGCGTTCCACGTGTAAGCCGCCTCGCTAATGGTCATGATTTCGATTTCCACGAACTTCAGCTCGGGATCGATCGAGAAGCCTGCCACATAGAATGCCTCGTTGATTTCGAGCTCGGGCAGGATCACTTGGATGGTGCGCTCGCCCAGCGCATCGAGACCGACCAGGTTGGTCCGGATTTTGCCCTTCCACCGCGGATTAGCTTTGGAGATGTGGATTTTTGCCAGCCGCCGCGCCTGGGCAGGCGACGGCACAAAATCGAGGTCCAGTTCGGAGCCTAGAACGCCACGCTCGTCCTGATCGGCAAGGTCGACCCAGGACGTTGCCTCAACGGACTGATAGTCGTGCTGCGGCGACGTGTAGGTGATCTTCAGTTCATTGAAGGCGGCGAACCGGTCGTTGCCCTGCTCAAGGCTGTGGCCGAGAATGTCGCGCTCGGTAATGACCACCGTCGGCGCCTCCCACCGGCCGCCGCGAATGGCGATCTTGCCCTCGGCGTTCTGGTAGAGCTCGGCATCGCAGGTCGCGCGCATCTTGCGCAGGATGTCTTCCGGCTCATCGGTGAGCTGATAGACGCCCCACAGTCGATAGCGCTTTTCGGTGCCGCCGGCAGCGCGCGGCACATTCTCGTCGCAGAGATTGGCGAATGCCGAAAAGCTCGGGAGGTCAATGTCGTCTAGCGTCTTTCGGAAGCCATCCGGGTGGGTCAGATAGTCGAGGATGCACAGCGCGGAATTGTCCGACCATGCGGTTGTATTGTTTCGAGGGTCGAACACCCGCGACAGCCGGCAAAGCCCGCGCACCGGCGTGTTGTACCCCTCGGGGAAAATCTTCTGGAATTCTTCCTGGGGCGGGGAGCGGAAACGCGCCACCAGATAGGCAATGCCGCGCAGTCGATGTGCCGAGGTCCAGATACCCGTGAAAGCGCCGGATATGAGGCTGTCCGCCGCCTGTGATGCTGTGCCACGATATTGTGCGATGCGCACCGCGTATCGGGTTTCCCCAGGACCTACAGTACCTGACGGGCGATGCACCCACGTGAAAGGCGCCGTAGTGACATCACCAGCTCCATTGAGAGCCACGGTCTTGTCACCGATCCTGATGCTTTCGATAGCGTCGATCTCGCCCGAATGCATCTTCACGATCTGATAGAGATAGCCGCTCTTGCTGTCGAAGAAGGCGCGCGTGCCGCCTAGAAGCGCCCGGCCGTAGCCACGGACACGCGGGCCAATCGATTGATTGATGACCGATTGCGCCTGCGGCGTCTTCATCACCGGAGGGCGCGGCGCGAACAGCATCGAGATGCCGAGCAGCGCCGCGCCAATAACGAGATTGGCCGCAATGCCGGCAGCGGCCGCGCTGAGGCCCAGCCCGACAAGAGCCGATGTCACCCAGCCCGTGATGGCGGTGAAGACGGCAGAAGGAGGCCGGGCCGTGGGGGCTTCCCACGGACGCGGCGGCCAGCGATGTTGATGCATCAGAGAACCTTCACCCAGGCCTGTTCGGCTAGATCGAACCCGAACCGCTCAAGGATTTGCGCGGCGCGCTCATTATGGGGCGGCGTGGACATGCGGACTGCGAAGCACCCCTGTTCATTTCCCCAGGCCAGATATTGCTTCAGCAGTCGAAGCCCGCCGCCCTGCTCCGCCCACCATCCGTGCTCGACCGCTATTGGCAGCATTGAGATGGACGCCGTGCCGACAGAGGCGGCAAGGAAGCCAGTCGGGCAATCCGCCCCGTCCACAACCCAAACCGCAGCCAGCGGGCTCGCCAGCAGGCCGGCGACAAACCTGCCAGTAACCAGCGGGTCTACCTCAAGCGGCGACCGCACGGATGAGCGCAGGCGCTCGGTCATTCCGACGATGGCCGGAATGTCGGACGACGTTGCTTTTCGGATCATTCAGAACACCGGCCAGCGAATGGTCTTGTTCACGAGGTCCGGCAATTGCTCTAGCCCTCTATCACCAGGGAACCGCGCGTTCTGATCCCGGTCTGTGTATCGGCCATAGGCCGGCTTTCGTCGTCCCGTCCAGATGCTCTCGGCCGTGAGCGTCACCGTCCGCTGTGACGGCCCCTCGGCGGTGTAGGTCATCTGATCCATGATGCCGGACCAGATTGAATACGGCGCATCGAGCGGCGCCCAGGGCTGCACCGCGCCATCGGTCGGCGCGATCTCGAAGAATTGCAGATAGATGACGCAGCGCCGATCCTTCACCCGGTCACTGGCATTGCGCGCCAGGTTGACGATGGTGGCGTCAATGCCCGACAGCGTGAATGTGGTGCGCGGTGCCGTGGTGCCGACGGCCTGCTCCAGCCCGTCGATGGTGATCATTTCGCCGGTGCCCTGCCAGGTATGGCCGCCGGCATAGAGATCGCCAAAGCCCATCCACCAGCGCCGGGGTGTCAAGCGGAAGTCCATGAAACACAGCAAGGACGCAGCGACTTCCCGGCCGGCTAGCTTGGCGGCAATGGTCTGCGGAAAGAAACCCATCAGATGGCCTCAACCATGTTGAAGGTTACGATGCCCGAACCGCGCCGACTGAGGGCTTCTTGGCCCTCTTCATCGGTGGCGAAGCGCATCAGGCACACCGGCCTGTCTAGAATGGCTGGTGAGCCTAAATCCGCAGCCGACCGAAGGCGCGGCCAGAATTGCACATCTGCGGGATCGCCTTCTTCTTCCTGCCAGACGTGTGATGCGAGGTAGATGCGCTGACCAACACCGAAATAGTGCCCGGGTCGCGGACCAACGCTGCCGTCCGTCGAAATCAGAACACGGGTGGAGCCGGCGCTTGCGTTCGCGGCGATCTGCGCCACCAGGTTTTCCTGTTGGCCAAAACCAGAAAGGTCGAAGTTGAAACCGTTGCCGTCCTGCGGTGTGCCGTCATCGTACCCAGCGGCAAAGACCTGCGACAGCACCCGACCATTGATGTCGGCCGGGCGATAGGCATCGACCTTGGGAACCAGGACCGTTCCAGCCCTGCCGCCCATCTGTGCTAGAAAGGCGCGCAGTGCCAAGTTGGTCTCTTCACCCCTAATGGCGACGGTGACCCTGGCCTGCCAACGACCGGCGTCGGAAACTGTAACCTGCTCCGACCCGTTCAATGACAGGCCGCCGGTGCGGGATTGCGCGGTGGGCGAAAAGTGAGCCTGGCGCGGCCACAGCGCGGCCGGCCAGTTCATAGCATTTGCGGCCATCAGCCCATCCTCTGATTGGCATCACGCATGAGCGCCGGAAGCTGCTTGTTGTTCTGCTTGATCTGCTGCCCGGCGACCCGGCCAGAAATCTGCGACACCACTGGCACCAGATTTCCGTTGATCACTTCGAAAGAGCCGGTGACGGTGATTTCGCCGCCAGACGCGGCGGGCGCCGAGGGGATGCTAGGCAGCCTGAGGTCAACAGGAACGCGGCCGCCATTGGGCAGCGGAATAACCGCCTCCTGGCCGTGAACAATGCCGCGAGGCTCGCCACGCCGGCCGCCGGTGTTTGGTGTGCCGGAGGCAAAGCCCATGAGGCTGCCGAGAAAACCGAGCGGGTTGAACCCGCCGGTCTGCATACCGCCGCCGATCAGGTTCAGGCCCATATTGAGCAGGTTGCGGGCCAAGTCCTTGAGTACCGAGTTGAATATCTCGCCGGCGCTCTTGCCCTCCAGGAAGCCGTCAATGATCGTGTCTAGTGCCTGGCGCCCGGCCTTGGCCATTTCGTCGGCGCTTTGCTTTATGAGGTTCTGCGCCTCGGCCAGCCTGGCAGCGTCGGCCGTGGCGGTAGCGTAGGCGTCGGCCAGGCTCTCGATCTGGGCGCGCTGTTCAGCGCCAAGGCTAATGCCGGCCCTGATGGCTGCGTTTTCCAGTTCCTGGATCGCCTTGAGGCGTTCCTTGGCATAGCCGTAATCGTTTATCAGCGGATTGAGCGCAGCAGTGAGCGCCGTTTCCTGCTTGAGCATGTCAATACGGCGCTGGAACTGCTCGATGCTGTCGCCATAGCGCTGCGCCGGAGATTGACCGCCCCGCCCGCCGGTTGGTCGAACTGGCGGCTTGATTGGTCCGCCGGGCGCGCCGTCATCCGAAAGGTCCGGCCCAAAGATGCGGTTCATTTGCCGCATGGTCGGCATATAGCCGATATCGGTCGTGATATTGGCCGCTGCGGTCCTGGCCTCCACTGCTGCATCTCGAAACGCAAAGAACGTCTCGATCATGCCGAGCACGCCATCCTTCAGGGCGGCGAAATCCGGATTGACCTTTGCCAGTTCCTCAACGGCCGCGGTCGCAAGTTCTACCGTTCCCCGCCCGCGCAGCATCTGCGCGAACAGGTCTTGGACAGCAGCATCCGCCTCGCCAAATCGGCCCCTTGTGTTGACGGCAAAATTTGCCAGGGCCTGTTCGGCGTCGGCCAAGGCAAGCTCGTACTCCTCCGCGGTGCGGATATTGCCGCCCATTGCCTCGTTGAGCTTAACAAAAACGTCGGCTGGGTCTTTCTCGGAAAGCGCATCCACGACATTCGAGATAAACTCGATTTCGCGCGCGCCTTCCTCGAGGAACTCCGCAAGACCGTCGCCCAAGAACTTGAAGAACCGGTCGAAGTCGTGGCTTTCCGGCGCCTCCTTGATGGCATCCGAGATGGAAATCAGCGCCTCGGCCAGTGCCGAGCTAGATCCGACTGCCTTGTCCGCTTCCCCGACGAACTGCATGACCGCGTCACGCAGCAGCACGAAACCGTCGCTGACGGTGGCTGGCATGGAGTCGGCTTCGAGCCGCAGGGTTTCAAGCTGACTGGTGACGCCGAACATCACATCCGTGGTGATCCGGCCTTCCTCGCCCATCCGGCGAAGCTCATTGACCGAGACGCCCATGCTGTCGGCTAGCGCTTTGGATAGACGCCCGCCAGACTGGATGATCGTGTTGAGGTTGTCCCCGCGAAGCGAGCCGGACGCCATGGCCTTGGACCAGGCATCCATAACCGACTGGGCCCGCTGACCACGAACAGCCGAAATCACGAGGCTGTTATTCAGGGTCTCGACCAGATCGAGTTGCTGCTGGGTGCTATAGCCCAGAGCCGAGAGCGCCTGCTGGTTCTGGAGGTAGCCTTCGGCGGTCTGCTCCAGGCTGGAATAAGTCCGGCGTGCCATCTCGGACAACCGGGACATGACCGCGGTGCCGCGCTCCATGCTGCCTGCCGCAAGCTGGACGCGGGAATTGAGGTCGGTCCAGGCCGAAGTCATGGAGATGATGGAGGTGGTGGTGAGCGCAACGCCCATCACACCGAAGGCCCGCCCGATCGTTCCAAAGGAGCCGACTATGCGGCTTTCCATGCGGGAGGCCGTGGCGCTCAACCCGTCAAAGCGCCGCTGCATATCGCGCACGCGCTTCTCGGTTTCCCCATTGGCCTTCATCAAGGCGCGCTCATACTTCGTCGTGCTCGCCTCTAGCGAGACGATCAAACGTTCGATATCGGTAGCCATGGGAACCTATGGGGAGGGGAATTATGGGAGTAGCAAAGCAGCGGCGTTACTGCCCCGAAGACGACCGGATGGTGTTGGCGGAAAAGCAGACACCCAATCACCTGTTGCACTTGCTGCTATCAGTGCTGACGCTCGGCGTCTGGCTCGTGGTCTGGATTATCCTGATCATCGGGGCAGACCTCGGCGCCTATCGGTGCCCGCACTGCGGTGCCCGAACCCGGTCCAGCCCGCCTTGGGGCTGGAAGCCACGGCGTCGGCGCCGGGACGAATACGAAGAAGAAGACGAAGATTAGGAGCCAGGCAGAAAACTGACCCTACCCTGCGCCTCAAACCCCATCCCGGTCCACAGATAGGTCTGTGTGCTTACCGCACCGGTCGGCATGTCGAGCGCTTCAATGTCGGCCCAAAGCTCATCTTTCTGCGCCTCGGTTAGCTTACCAGGCTGTGCTGGGCTGTTGGCGCGAACATATCCGTGCCAGGCCGACCAGAATTCCCACATGCTGGTTGATTTGACCTGCTCCGCGGTCCAGCCCATTGCGGCGCCGGCTGCGTAGATGCGCGACATACGGAACTTGCCATTCGGCAGATCGTCTAATCGCTCTCCGCTTCCGGCGCCGGAGCTTCCCCCGGCTGGTCTTGCGGCGCCCCCATGATCGAGGTTTCAAGGATGCCGCGCGCGAGGCTAACATTTTCAGCCGGCGGCCGGCCCTCGACGTAGGTCTTGACCAGCTTCAGAGCCTTGGAGGGCTCGGTGCCCCCGCCAATCAACCCAAGCCGGATGGTGCTGGCGATGTCCTCGACGCGCCACTGGTTGGACGCCAAGCGGGCCAGGATCACAAACGGGCCGGCGTCGCAGGCATCCTGCAACTCGGAAAGCTCGCCCCATCGCAGGGCGAACTCATAGGTGCCATCCGCCCATTCAAGCGGCGGTGTCTTGGCCGATCCGGACATTACTCGACCGTCCGGACCATTTCGCCGTCAGACTGGAGGCTTACGCTTGACGTCACGCGCCGACCGTTCGGGGCCTCGGCCGAGAAGGTCTCAACGTGCAGATTGCCGGTCCAGACAATGGTTTTAGCGGGAAACTCGATCTCGATCTTGGCGGGAACGCTATCGATGCTCTCCCAGGCGTCAAGCCAGGTCTCGACGGATTCGGAGGCAAGAACGCCTTCGCCGGAGACCGACATGCTGAGCGAAACGGCATCGCGCCCGATCCAGTCCACCTTATCGGGATCAAGGCAGTCCGGAACCTGGGTTTCCTCCAGCCCCTTGGTCAGGGTCAGGGACTTGGAGGTAAAGCCGCAAGGGGCGCCATACGTGATCGGGTCTTCGGGGGTGGCTCCGGGCGTGCCGAGCAAAATGCGGACCTTGCCGCCCTTGGTAGTGGTTGCGGGTGCCATGCGGGCTCCTAATACAAAAAAGCCCGCTCATGGCGGGCTGTGTGGCATGTTGGGGTTGGGGGATCGGTTAGACGCCGGGCGTCTCGACTGTGGCGCGAAACTGGATCGCGAAATGATGCAGTGCAGGGTTGGGGTCCGGCACGTGTCGCGTCAGGACGTGTTCCAGCGACACCAGCGCATTGGTGGTCAGCGACAATTCGGCATTGTGTAGCGCTCGCTTCACCAAGTTGGCAATCTTGCGCGCCTGAATGGTGTCGTAAGCTTCGCCGGAGCCGCTCGACCACACATCAAATTGGATGGTGATGTCCTCACCCTGGACGCAATCGTAATCGTCCGGCGTGGAGATGGTTGGTCCGTTGGAAATAAACGGGAATTGAGTATTCCAAGTCCCGGTGCTACTCGCCGGAATTCGGTCGTAAATGCGCTGCCCGACATAAGCGACTATCGCAGGAGTGGCGCGCAGTCGGGCGACTGCCGCCATCATTAGCTCAAGGGTCGGGTCCATTTAGCCTCCCGAGGCGACTTGCTTGGCGGCTTTGGTGGTGGCTCGCGAAACGCGGCCCCTGATGCGCTTCCGAATGGCACGGTAGGCGGGAAAGAAGAAGGGAGTGGGCTTCATCTTGGATGTGCCGAACTCCTGCGCCAGCGCGTAGTCATATTCGTATGCACCACCATCAACGGACGTGGTTGTTTCCGGCCCGCCAGCCACGACATTGATGGACAGTTCGTGCCGTCCATCCTCTTTCTGGATGCTGTTTTGCAGCGTTCCATCTTCGCGCGGCGCCAAGGATTTGGCCATATCGACCATTTCATCAGCGCTCTGGTTGAGAGCTTTCCGAATGTCGGTCTTGGCCTGCTCAGGCATGCGCCGGAGCTTTTTCTGGAGACGGTCCAGGCCTTGCACCTTGCGCGCCATTACTCCAGCCGCCCCTGCTCTACCAGGAAGTCCAGCCATGCCCGCTTTTGGTCAGGATCAGTGGGGGGCGCCTTGATGGCGAACACGCGTGCGCCATTGGCAGGCGGGTCCGGCGGCTGGGTAGGCTGCGGCGCTCGCGCATCCACAATGCGCCAAGTCTCATCGACCTGCCGGCTGGCGGCCGATTGTCGGACCCGCACGATGTAGGGCTGGATGCCTTGCAAGCGGTTGGCGATAACGGTCTCGCTGCCCCTGAGTGCAATAAACTCGGCCGCGCAGGTAAAGACCGTGGCGAATTCCCCCTCGCGCGGCGGGCCGCCCCAAGGATCGGGCTCGACCTGCCTCTGCTGGAAATGGACGCGGCCGCGCAGCAAGCCGGAGGTGGGGGTTTTAGCCATTGTTCGGTTCCAGCGTTACGAACCGTAGCGGCACCTCGATGCGCACCACAGGGTCGCCGTCCGGCTCAACAATCCGCCAGCCGTCCGGTGATACGCGCTCCTTTGTTGGGCGGACGATTTCGACGTTGGTGACATAAGCCGCCGGAACTCCGTCAACCAGCACCGACAATCTCCGGCGCGACTGTTTCACCACTACATTTTTCTCAAGCATTGCCACCCCCACCTCCGCTGCCCCGCTTCCCCTCACGCTCCGCCTTGCCGGCCGCAATCGCTGCCTCGGCGCACCGGGTCGTCACAAGCAAGTGCATCCCGGCCTTATAGGCGATCGTAACGCCTTGCCTGGGCCGCCAGTCAAAATCGGCCTTGAAGCGGACCCAGGGCATTAGTTTTCAACCGTTGCCCATTGGCCGGTCAGATGCGTCACGCGGCGAACCTGATAGGGCGGAATGAACCCAACGGGGCAGCCCACGAAGGGGATGGGCGTGTCGCTTTCCGGCGGCACGATAGTCACGTCGCCCTCCGAAATGCACACAATCGCCTTTGCCACGCTCGCCAGGTCGGACGAGCTTGCGGAAATGATCTGGCCGCTCCTGCCAAAGGTCCAAGTCGGCTTGGCCGCACTCTTATAGGGGTCTGCCATGCTCATCCTCCATCTGCCGCCAGACCCGGTAAGGCGCCAACAAACGGCGCACGGTAGGTGACAGCATCGCTTCGCCGTCACTCTCGTGAGGCGTGCGGTTATCGAATAGGTCGTTTGTGACCAGCAAAATCGCGGCCGTGATGGGAGGGGTGACGATCATCGCGGTGGGGTTGTCTTCCGGCACCGGCCCGGTCGGCAGAATTGCGCGATCCAGATACTCGGTGATGATCGTTTCAGCCGCGGCTAGATAGGCTTCGATCTCCACATCCTCATCGTCCCAATCAACGCGCAGGTGCTTTTTGACAAGGTCCAGGTCAACTAGGGCCATATCGCCTCCTAAGCGGCGGCGATCACCGCATCCGTGGGTTCAGAGACCGCCGATTTGGTGCGCCCGTTGGCTGTCGCAGTCACTCTCAAAGCAATCACCTTGCCGACATCGTCCGCTACAGGCACGTAGGTAGTGCCAGTCTCGCCTTCGATGGCCACACCATCAGCGAGCCACTGCCGAGCAAAAGTCGGGCTTTCCGTCCATGTGCCGTCGCTGCCGGTCAGCGTTTCGCCGACCTGCGCAGTGCCGGTGATTTCCGGAGGTGCGCTGTTCTGCGGGGTTCCTGCTGGGTCAACAATTCCTGCGCCGATATAGCTGGCGACCCGGCGCTTGCGCTGCCTAGTCGTCAGCATTGGCCTTCGCCTTTCTCGGCTTGCGCTCGCCGGTGATCACTGGTGTTTCCGCATGGGTCTCGGGCTCATCGACCTTTTCGACCTTGCCGACGATCTCAACATAGCCCAGCGATTCAAGCTGGCGCGCTTCGCCGGCCTCGACGTCAAACGGGTCGCTGCGCTTGGTTTTCAGTTCCTTGCCATGCGAAAACGTGCGCTTGGCCTTCACGGTTAGAAAGTCGGTCATGAAATCCTCATGAAAAAGGCCGCCCACGCGGCCCTATAGTAAGTGTGTCCGTTTCGCTTGCTTCCGCACATTGTCGCGCGCCCACAGCGGACGGAGGTTGGTCAGCGCCCAACACGCCCGAAAGTCGGGGTCATCCGTCGATGTGTAGTTGAAGCTGGACTGCGGGACGATATGGTCGATATGCCACTCTGACTTGTTGTCCCAAGTCATGCCGGGGAGGAATTGGCGCTCCAGATGAGCCCTCAACTCGCTCACGCCATAGCCTACCAATTCCGTCCAGCTTTTGCCGCCCTTTCCACCATTCGCACTCAAACTGCGACTGATCAGGGTGCTCATTCTTCGGGAAATAGCTACTTGGGGACGCGACGCCTGCTCTCGATACCACTCATTGAAACGTTCACGCCTGTCTTCGTTCGACGTACGGGTCGCTGAGTAGAATCTTGCTGATTTAAGTGCGACTTCAGGTCCGCACTTTTTGCAATATTTGGCTCGGCTTTTTGATGTTGCAGTGAAATTGTCACCGCAAACCTGACATGCGAATGTCTGGCCTTTAACCTTCGGAATACCGGCCTTTCGCCGCTGAACTTCAGCAGCTTGACGCCAAGCTTCCTTTTTACGCTCCGCTTTGCACGAGTCGCAAAACTGCATATGGCGCGTTCGTCCAAAGACGGCGGACCCGCAATCGGGACAGGATTTTTCAATGAGAACTTGCTCGCCAGCCGAAGGCTGACTACCTACATCACCAAGCATCAGAGAACCTCACACGTTCTTTGGTGTCAGACTCCCGGTCGGATTGCCGTCCTTCCGGGAGTCGCCTCAATAGATGTAGGTGAACGCTCTATTCCGTCAAGCTCTCACCGTTAATACCGACTTACTCAGGCGCGATTTCACCAGTGATGAATGCCTCAGGACGATACACGGCCAGAGCCAGACGCTCCTCAGCGCGGATCGTGAAAAGGTTCTTCTCGAAGTCGTCGACGTTCTCGCTGGACAGCAGAACTTCGATTTCCATGCGGTCGAAAATCTGCGCGGCGAAGCTGAACGCACCGGTGAGGAATTCGCCGGCAGCCATAGCCTGGGTGGCGACCACCGGCAGGTTCCAGAGGGTCGGGGTGAGCGAACCCTGCGGATTGCCGATGATATAGTTTCCGCCTGCATCCTTGGTCAGCTCGATCTTGGCCCAGTCGATCGGGTTCAGAACAAAGGCGGTAGCAGGATATTCAGCCAGAACCACCTGAAGAATGGCGAGACGCAGACGGTCGATGCCGGTTTCGTCAGTGGCAGTAAAGGCCGGGTTGAACGCCGTGGCCTGCGGAACCAGGCCGTGAATGTTCTGGCCGGTGCCCGAACCGTTGAGCAGCTGGTTTTCCTCAACGAAGCGCAGGCCATAACGGGCGCGGCCATCGATGTAGGAGCGCAGCGCCGGAGCATCGTCCAGAATCTGACGGGAGGCCTTGAACAGGTGCGCCAGAGTGCGAACCGGCGCGCTGACCAGGTCAAAGGTCAGGTCCGAATACGGCTTAGCCGTAGTTTCCGCAACCGGAGCAGCGTTGTTGGTGTAGCCGGTTTCCTTGACATACTCGATGTTGCTGGACGAAGTCTGGCCGGGCAGCAACAGGTCGCGCACCGTAAGCTGGCGTTCGGGCAAGCCGAAGATGCCGGGGACTCGCGCGCCAGGGACCAGAGAAGTTCCCTGCGAGCGACCGGTGCCTACGGTGGTATCGGCAGAGGTGATGGCGGCACGGTCGGCCTGAACACGGATGGCGCCGCGCGACGCGCCAGTAAGCTTGCCGGCCTTGTAGTCCTCGGATTCAATGACCAGATCGCCCAGCGTCTTGCGGGCATCCTCTCCGATTTCTTTTTCACGCGCGGCGCGCTTTTCCAGATCGCTGAGGCGGATGGTGGCATCACCAAGCTCGGAAAGGGCCTTGTCAACCTTTTCGGTCAGTTCAGCCGAGGTCTCGCCGTTCTTGGCAAGTTTCGCCTGAAATTCCGTGCCCAGGTTGCCGACGGTTTCCTTGATCGCGGCCAAAGACTGGCCAAGCTCGCCGATCTTATCGGCGAGAGCGTTATTATCGCTCATGTGTGGGTATCCTATTTAGGAAAAGACTGTGCGATGGCCAGCGCCTCATTCACGCGCGCCATCAGTGCTGCTTCGCCCTCATCAGGTTCCCCCTGACCAATCTTGAAGTAGAGCCGGGCTGCCCGCTCTGCCTCCGACTTCGAAAAGCCCATCAGTCCCCTGATGCCATTCTCGAACTCGCGGATAGTGACTGGCTCACCCGCTTTCATGCGGTCGGCCAAATAAGCTGCGTCCTCGGCGCGCGCGCTATTCGCGCTGCGCAGCTTCCGGACGGATTCTGGTGTCTGGTCGGCGCCAAACCGAGCCAAGGTCTCATCGAGCGTGCCGATGCGGTCGGCCATGCCCTTTTCGATAAGCTCTTCCGCGAAAAATACGCGGCCCTGCCCAAAATCCTTTTCGACCCTGGAGACGGTCACGCCACGTCCCGCGGCCACCGCGCCGACGAACCGGTCGTAAGACCGCCTCACTCGCTCCTCGATGAATGCCAGAGCATCCTCGGCCAAAGGCTCGGTCTCGTTTCCTTCGACCTTGTATTCGCCCGCAGCGATATAGGTTCGCTTCACGCCGGCCTTTTCCAGCGCGGCTGAAATGTCCTCGTGAACCGTGTAAACGCCGATGGAGCCGGCCCGACCGCTAGGTGAGACAACCACCTCATCAGCCTGGCTGGCGATCCAGTAAGCCGCGCTTGCTGCAAGGTGGTTGACCTGCGCAATAATCGGTTTTTCGCCGCCGCGGAGCGCCCGGATTTCGTCCCCAAGCTCCTGCGCGCCAGGAACGGCGCCACCGGGGCTATCGATGTCCAGCACTATGGCCTTAATCTCTGGGTCAGCCAGCGCCGCGTGAATCGCGCGCATGAGGCCGGTATAGGACGTTCCGCCCGAAATCTCGGTCATTAGGTCCATTTTTGGGGCAAGAACACCGTGAACCGGGATGACTGCAACGGCGCCTTCGCGCCGCGCAATCTCGCCGTCATGCTTCTTGGTGATCCGGGCCGCCATTTCTTCGGCGGGCACAATTCCGCCGGCCGCCTTGAACGCGAGAAAATCCGCGATCACGGCCAGCTTGCCGCGGTCCATAGCCCACGGCTCCGCCGCGAAGGCGGAGAGAACATGCTGATATTTCATGTGGGTTCCTATGCAGCCGCTGGCGGCGCAGGGTTGTTCTGGTTGGCGGGCGGCTGTGGGGGCTGCACGCCGATCTGGTCGGCGCGCTGCATGGTGCCGTTGACCAAGAGGTGATCCCCGCCCGGCTTCGGCTCCTTGTCTTCGTAGGCTCGAGCTTCGTTCTCGGTGTAGATGCCGTTACTGACCATCTTGGAAAGGAACTCTGCTCGCGCAGCACTATCGCCACGAAGCAAGCCTTCTAGCGAGAACTTCACCGTCAGCCTTTTGCGCGTGCTGGCATCCATCAAGTCTCGCCGGATCGACGCTTCGATACTGCGCAACATCGGTGCCAGGCAGGTCTTGATGAACTGGAGAATTAGCTGCTCAATGCCGCTGCCCCAGGTGGTGGTGCCGTTGGCAGCATGTCCGATCATCACGGGTGGAACCCCGAAAATCCGGCAGATTTGCTCGACGCTGAATTGCCGCGTCTCGATCATCTGTGCGTCTTTGGGGTTCACCGTGAGCTGGTGGTATTCGAGACCAGCCTCGAGAACCATCACCTTTCCAGCACGATCGGAGCCGGCATACTGCTGGAGCATGTCTCCGATCTGCTTACGCTGTTCGGGCTTAAGCACCTGGTCGCTTTTCAGGAACCCGGACGCAGACATGCCGCCTGAAAACCACTTTCCGGCCGCCTTTTCCGCTGCACGTGCATTGCCTATCGTATTGGCCACATAACCGATGGGCGAAAGCCCGCGGTCGCAGCCAGGCAGAACCGCGCCGCGAACATGGAACATGCGGTCTTCACTGATCTTGCGCTTCTTGCCGTCCTCGGTGACCTCGTAGACGCGCTCATTGCGGCTGTTCCGCTGCACATCCACCTTGAGGGGATGGATTGGATTAAGCGCCACCAGCTTTCCGCCATTCATCTTCTTCTCAGCGAAGAAGTTTCCGTCGAGGCATAGGCAGAGCGCGACCATGCCCCAAAAATCGGCCGCCGTATCATCAATGTTTGGCGCATCGTGCAGCAGATCGTAGAGATCGTCATCAGTCGCGCGCGTGACGCCATCCTTGTCATAGACGACACAGGGCAGCGTCTTGACCGAATTGGCGATCAGGTTGACACATGCCCATACGGCATCCAGCGCCATTGCCTTATCGTACGTAACCACCTCGCCGCTGTCCGTGCCGAGGCCGAAAAAGCCACGCCAGAACGCGCCATCGGTGAGCTTGATGGGCCTGCCGACCCACCTGTCAAAAAAGCCCATCAAATCACCATGACTGGGTTGGAGAGGAAGTCGTCAAACGAGCCGCTGTCATCGGGCGGCACATACGTACCCGCCATGGCCGCAGCCATGGCCAGGGCCACCGCGCCGTCGATGCGGCCGCGAGACTTGGCTTTATCGAGCTTGCGATTGCCGGACGGGTCCGGCTTCACCGTGGCGTTCATCATGCACATGGTCAGGACTGGGTGCCCGCCGTGGGCAATCTTCCTGTTCAGCAAAAGGCTCTCCAGGTCGCGGAGAGCCGGCGACATTGATGCGAACCCCTGCCCGAATGGCTGGAAAATTGCATCGTCACCCTCAACCTGCTCTTCGGAAAAACCCGCCTGTAAAAGCCAGGGCTTGAGGTGTCGCCAGTTGTAGCGGTCGAACCCGATCTTGCGGATGTCCATGGTTTCGGACATCGCCTTTAGCCTGGCCGCTACATATTCATACTCAATCGTTGGACCCGGCGTCGTCTCAAGGAAGGTCTCGCCATCCTCGTTCGGCTTGGCCCACACATCATAAGGCACCCGATCAAGCTTCGCTCGGTCGCGCAGACTATCGCCCGGCAGCCAGAACGTCGGTTTGACGTGCCATATCCCATCCTTCGGCGCCATGAGCACCAAAGCGGTGAGGTCGGACACTTCGGACAGGTCGAGCCCGCCAAATACTGGCAGGCCTGTCCAATCGCGCTCTATCGGCGTTTCGCAGGCGCGCCACACCGCCGGCGCCACAAATGGGGCCGATGCGTCAATCCGCTGATTCAGGAACAGCCACCGAAAACTTGCTTCCTTGGATGGCATGCGCGCCGCAAGGGCCGAAAAGTCCTCAACATCCTTGACCGAGCGGAACACGCCCAGCGCCGGATTGGCGGCTTCCCATGCCGACCGATCGTGCAGTTCGCATTCGGCCGGAGCCGCATAGACGTGGCAGACAATGCGCGGGTCTTTAGATGTCTCCGCGTCGTCAATCCAGCGGGAAAACAGATCATTATCTGTGGCCGCCTGCGTCGAAATCGCAAACAACATCGCCTTGCCTTCGTAGGCGCCTTGCGATGTCTCGATGGCCTCCACGAAATCGTCGGTTGGCCCCTTGATCTGGCCGACCTCATCAAGAATGGCCAGAACGGGCGAGCCGCCATGGGCGCTCTTCGCCTCGGCCGAGAGCGCCTGGTACTCCACGTTCTTGGCCAGCCCTACAATCATTTTGGCGGACGGAACGATACGCGCGAGCTTCGAAAGCTCCGGCGACATCATCACCATCTTGGCCGCATAATTGAAAACCTCGGCGGCCTGTTTGCGCGACCTGGCGCCAGATACGATCCGGCTATTCGAGTACGCTTCCGGCCCGACAATGTGAGCTAACAGCAAACAGGCGATTGTTGCCGTCTTTGCGTTCTTTCTGGCGATAGACAGATAGGCTCGCGAGGTGCCTGCCGGATTGTCGTAAACCGATAGGATGAATGCTTCTTGGAAGGGAAGAAGCCTAATTTTCTGCCCTAGAAGCGTTCCTTCCGGGACGGGCAAGTAGGTTTCAATGAATCTGCAAACCTTCTCTCCTCGCGTGAGACTTTCAGTCGGCAGACATCTCCAATCCCTCATCGTCGGGACGCTACCACACTGGATCGCGTCAATGGTTATTTCAGGCAGCATTGGCCGTCCGCCACCCATTGACACCGATCTGCATTCCGCGCGCGATACGCGATGCGGACGCGACAGAAATTCCTAGATAGCTAGCAAATTGCTTTTGGGTGCCGACAAATGTCTCGCCGTTGTCGTTCGCAAACTCAAAAGTCTTACCCTTACTGGATCGAACCCGGACGAGATCCGGGTAAACCGTCCAGCCCAGCATCGTTTTGCGTTCCCCGGTGACTACGCTTGTCCAGTGCGCTCGGCATCCGCCGACGATTTCCCACATCTCTCCCTTGGTGGCCAATGCGGTCTCGCCAGTGTCCACGTTTGTCCACGTGTACAGCGTTCCATCGTACATGCCGTTGTCAGCGCCGCGCCGACCGGGGGCCCCTGTAAAGCGCGCAGAAATATCAGCACACGCTCGCCTCCGCGCTGCACCGTACATGTAGCGCTGCCGAACCCATGAGCGCTTGCCGTCAACCCGGCTCGCTCCCATGCGTATGACGGAGAACCATTGCTTGCCACCGTAAGCCTTAGCGAGCAGCAGGTGCGCGAAGAAGTGATCTTCGGGCGTCAGTTTCACTAGGTTTGCCGGGTCGTCACTTCCGCCCATGGACCGCGGAACAATGTGGTGCTTTTCGCTATAACCACTTGGCTCAGGCCTGGCTCGCCGGTCGTTTATGAACTCACGGTAAATTCGCTCATAGTTCATCGGCGCGCCTACTCCGGCCTTGCCAGCAGGTCATCCTCTAGAGGGTTGTCGCCCTCAATCTTCCTGGCCGCCTCCCGGCGCTTGGCCGTGTCCCGCGCTTCACCGCCCTGTCCCCGCGCGTGAAGAGCTAGCGAACGGCGAAACGACAAGATGGAGCTCGCGTGCATCTGGACGATGGCTTTGCGTGGGTTCGCAACCGGCGTCCCCTTTTCCGAGTAGGACACCCCGCCCTCATCCCGAAGCAATTGCTGCTCGCGGGTGAGGTCGGCCATCGTCCTGGCCAGGAGCGCGGCTATTTCAAGCTGATGGGCCGTCCATTCCGACCGGGCAAACTCGGCAATCACGCTCTCAAAAAATGGAAGGTCGTCGACCTCCAGCGGCACGTTTTTCGGCGGCTCCAAAACCGCCGTCGCCTTCGCCATAACGCGCACGGCTTCCGTGGCGCTGTCGATGCGCGCCCTCCGCTTGCCTGCCATGTGGACTGCCCTCACTGCGCGCGCACGCGCGAGCCAAAAAACTGTGTTAGCGCTGACGGAAAGGGGGGCGCGCGCTGTGGGCGGCGATCGATCGGAGACTTTCGACCCACCCCCGCCCTCACTCCTCGATAGGGTACCCGTCCGCCCCAAATCGGATCACGACCTTGCCGGCCTCCTCAAGGCGCTTGTCGCTGTCATGGCAATGCTTGCAGAGGCTCTGGAGATTGTCAGGATCATGAAACAAAGCCTCATCGCCCTTGTGAGGCTTGATGTGGTCCACAACCGTGGCGGCCTCGACTATCTCGCGCCGAAGGCAATACTCGCATAGCGGCTGCTCGGCCAACTGCCGGTCCCTTAGCGCCTGCCACCGCTTGCGGCCGTAGAGATGCTGCCATGGCCGCTTGTCGCGGTAGTTCAAGCAACGGGCCGCACGAACGGCACGACGTTGCCGACAGAACCGAAGCGTACATGCTTGATCGGGATCGTCACGACCGCCACGAGCTCGTCGCCCATGGTCTGAATGCTGGTGATATTCGCGCCGACTGCGTACTCGCTGCCGACGCGCAGGTGCAGCTTGTCGTCGCTGCCCTTGTTCAGTTCGATGTTGGTCATGGGGAGACCGCGGCACGCACTGCCGCGTCCTTGGCCTCGAGCAGCTTGCGCAGCGCGACAGTGCGCTCCGGGTTCCGAGTGGTGGTGTCGATCAAAGTGCGGGCCAGTGCTGCGAACGGTGCGCTGCGCTCTTTCAGCGCGGGCGGAAGGTGCGCGTAATGGAAGAAGCGCAGGATGTGGTCCTGCTCAATCTCTGATGCCGTGAACTCTGTCGGCGCGGGGTGGATGTCAGACATGCAAATCTCCTCAAAATGCAGAAAGCCCGCACGGCGGCGGGCTGGGTGGCATTGGTTGCAGCGGTGGGAATCGAACCCGCTTCCTTCAGGTTATGAGCCTGACGAGCTACCGGTGCTCCACGCTGCTGAAACTGGTCGTTGCAGCAGGATTTGAACCTGCGACCTGCCGATTATCGGTCGGCTGCTCTACCGGCTGAGCTATGCAACAATGGTGCCGACGCGAGGGATCGAACCCCGGACCTGATGCTTACAAGGCAACTGCTCTACCAACTGAGCTACGTGGGCAAACTGGTCGGGATGGCCGGACTCGAACCGACAACATGCGCGCCCCAAACGCGCCGCTCTACCGCTTGAGCTACACCCAGATGAAATTGCTGGCGGGGTACGTCTGCACCCGGAGCGCGTACTGGTCCACCTCCACGCAAAATGCGCTTTTGGCCCCACGCCATCTCTACCCGCCACCGGGCCTGCCTCGAATGCGCCTTCGCGCAAATCTCTGCCGGGCTCAACCCGCATGCGCAGGGAGCCCGGCGATCACCCGTCGCTGGAGGAGGCAGCGCCAGGGGATAAGTAGAGGCTTGCCATCCTCGGCCAAGGATGGTGCACGTTGGTCGAAACCTTCGCTATGCTGGCTCACGTGACAGAGCCCCGTGCCGATGCCTGCCGATACAGGCTGCCTCATTCGGTCCCAACGCTCGGCTGTAGCTGGCACGCCACAATATCCTCGCTGCCACGCGAGGCCACCGAATACCGTTGGGATTGGGGAGGCGCAAAAGCGCCGATAGTCACGCCCGGCTCATCGCTGGCCGAGCGTCCGTCGCGGCCACAGCCTTGCGCACGGAACCAGGTGGGGCACCAACTGCCCCTTCACTGGTACCGCACGGGAGGGGGAATTACCCATGGGTTAGTTGCCTTCGCGGTCCACTGCTGCCAGTTCGCGCTGAACCACCTCTAAGCCCATCATCACCAAAACACGGCCGGCTGGGGCGCTGCTGGCTTTTCCTGTTGCTCCTCGTGCTTCCCCGATGGCAGACAAGGTCTCTCCGTGCAGAACCGCATCTTCGAACGGCTCCATCAATGGGCCAAGCGCTGCCTGAAGTCGGCGGATGATCTTCCGGCAATCGATAGCCTCAATTATCAGCCTATCGCCGTTCCATTTCCGCGGGACAGGCTTTGCCGGCTTGCGAGGGAACACCTGCCCAGTTGCCACCATTTCGTTGGTCACGTCATCGGACACCGGGACAACCTTATAGGTGCCGTCGTCACCATCGAACTGGCCGATTGCCGACTTCACCTTCCGCTGGCCCTTATAGACAACTGTGCCGTCCTCTCGGGTGTGTGTCCGGTTGTCGATAGGCACGTTGTAGATGTCATCCGGCACTGTCCCTATTAGCGGCACCTCGACCACCGAAACGTCGTAAATTGCCCTGTAGCGCTCTGCGACCTTGAGCAAAACTTCATTGCCGTCCTTGCGCAGCCATTGCGCCAAGGGCCATGCTTGGTTGTCGTTGGCCGGGCAGTTAATCCAGTCCGGGCGCTTAGCATCTAGCTTGGCAAGGCGGCGTTTCTGCGCGGCCACAGCCTTGGCTGAAGACGGGGCATGCTCGACCCGGGATGGGATATCGGAGCCGTCGGAGAATAGGATTGAGTTGCTGCTAGCGATGGTCATGCTGCCTTCCTCCTGGCATTGCGCTGTTCTTGCCGCTCTTGCCACCTACGGTCCCGCTCCTCCCAATAGTGTTGCTTCCGCTCGGCCTCGTCCTCCAGATATTTTTGCCCGACCGGCTCATCGAGCTTCCATTGGCTCTCGATTTTTGGGGTGAAAACTCTACACGCGATACGCTCTTTCTCGCAGATGTCCGCGATCAAGTTGTGGGCTTCGACCGAGCCACAACGAAACCATTCACCAACCCCTCCAGCATAAAGTCGTCCTGCATCCTGATGCGCCCAGGTTTCAACTTTCGTCGCGAAGGACGTTTTTTCGAATTTGAAGATGCGATGTACGAACAGTCGGAGCGGGTTTCCGGTTTGAAGCGACCGTAGCCGAGACACCACGCTGCTTGCCTTGCCGATCTTTACGAAATCTGGGTCAACGCCTCCGATGACGTACACTGAAAACGCCCCCGCAGGGGCCCTGGAAGGAACATCGGCGTTTATCGCAGATATTTCTGTGTGCATGCGTTCAAGCATGGCAAGGGTTGCATTGGTGTTGCCTCCGCCCGTCATCCGGACGAAGCCATTGTCGTTCGCCGCTTGCATGTATTTCCCCTCAATGTGGTGGTGTGCCCGATTGGTGGCCGGGCATTTGTTATTTATGGTTTTGAGGCCCAGCGAGCAAGCCAACCCCTAACCAAATCTTCAGCCTGGGCCGCGGCTTCGGCTTCGGTTGCGGCCCGCACAACAGCGACTTCGTGCCCCAGAGCCGCCAGTGTTAAGCAGCATCCAGCGTTACAGGAAAATTTTGGTAGGCATTATCCCCAAAATACATCCTAGCTGCACGGTCATAGGCTTCTGCCGCAGCCTCACGCGTTAGATGACGCCCAAGGTGCTTTGTTTTTTTCTCTACCTGAATCTGGGCCAGCCATTTGCCGCTTTGCTTGTCAAACGAAACACCCTTGTATCCCGATGAATTGGCTTTTCCTGGCGGCGCAGCCACTATCCCGGCCCTTATTAAGGCGCCCATCTCTCCGCTTTCCCATCTTTGACGAAGTGCGGAAGCGACCGCTTCCACATGCTCTGGCGTTTTTGGCCTCCCTATCAACGCATCACTTTGCCGACGACGCGCCTCGGGGTCTTTGTACCTTTGGGTAGAGATTTCCGACGCCATCTTACGCTGTTCTGGGTCAGCGTATCTCTTCACCTGGGCCGCACTCCAAACTGCGCGCAGTTCCTCGTCCTGGAGTCGTTCAGTCATTATCAATGACATCTTCTTTTTCCGGGTAGCAGGGAACACAAATCCGGACGACCCCTCGCCACCATCAGTAAGGTTGGTAAGCGTTCCTTTGCCGATATTGCGGCGACCGAAGCGAGCTATCTCTCTAGTTTCGATTTCGAATGCTTCAACCTCCGACAGCCCTTCAGCAATATTGTAGACCCGAGGATCCACCCCGTCATTCTTGAGCCTTTCATACACACGCATAAAAAAGGGATTGTGTATTTTAAGTCGATGAGCACGAACCCCTCTTCCCTTCCCGATATAGAAAACCTCTTTGGTATCCGGCCTCTCCCAGGCATACACATAGAAGTCCTTTTTACCGCATCCCTGGCCAGTCTTTTGGTCGATAACCTTCGTCATAAGCCCTCATGAGAAGCGCCACGTGCCTCGGCACGGGCTTTGGATTACTGGGTCGCTCGATCTCTGAAACCTGCGTGGCGCGGGGGTAAAGAAGAACCCCCGCCAACTGCTTTTGCGTTAGGCCGAGCCGCTGCCGGATGGACCGAAATTCGTCATTGGTCACCATAACACCTATATAGTGAATTTTCGCTACTATCACAAGGTTATGGTAGCGAATTTTCTTTACCGCCCTCTACCCACTCCCGAACAATCCGCAGCACATCCTCTACGCCCTGCTCGATGGTCGTGAACCGAACGATCTCAACCTGAAACCCGAGATGGCGGTGCAGCGCGTGCCGCTTGCGCTGATCGGCGCTGATCGATGTCTGTGGCCCCTTCAACTCGATCAGCAGAACCCGGCCGCCCAAGCCATAGAACCGAAGATCCTCCTCGCCGGCCTTGATGCCGGTCGCCTTGGCCTTGACGCTTTCCTGCCGACTGCGCCGTCCGGCATTGAAGTCGGCGGCGAAGGTGAACGTCACGCCGGGGGCGGCTTCGTCGCCATAGCCGGGTAGGAGTTTGAAGGCGCGCACCGCGGCGGCCTGGCACTCCCATTCCTGAATGTTATCATTGGCTGCCTGCATGACGACGCGGGTGCCGTTTGGGAGGGTTCGGGTAGTGGTGCGGGCCTTATTGCGAATTTGCATATATATAGGACCTCCTACGATTTATAGCCTATAAAGTGGTAGTTGTATTTTTTACAACAATATATGATAAGGCTATGTTATATAAGGGAAAATCCGTTGCAAAGGCACTGCAATAAGAATGCAAGTTGCAAAAACCGACCATGCCGAAAATTGCAATTGCAATCCTATTGCAAGCCGTTTTGCAACAATCAGGCAGCCTCTGCGGACTTGATCCGAACGGTTCCACGACCCTTCGGCACGGGGTAAATCTCATCCGCCTCGGCAAGGTGCTGGAAGGCTGCCTCCACCAGTCGCGGCTCTTTCTTCATGCCCTTCTTGCGCAGCAGAACCGCGCGTGAAATCTCACCCCCGGCCATTTCCAGATGCTGCATGATGAGCTTGCACAGGCGGTCGAAGTCGCTATCCACCATGAATTCCTTGACGCCGGAATCGATGTTCCAGAGCGACGCAGAGACAATCGCCCAGCCCCACTCAATATCGTCTAGCGATACGGCCGGGGCCTCCGGCTGCCGGGAGCACGCGCGAAGGGTTGCCAGCTTCAATGTCTGTTCTGCGGCGCGCCCGATAATGCCGTCCTTGGTGTGATCCTCGTCGATTGCGGAAAGCTGCCACTCCTCGATTTCCATCCAGCGGCGGCGAACCGTATCGTCCTGCCACGGAACCGCAAAAATCTGTGGCCTGGATGTTGAGATGCGCCAATTGTTACTGGACAGGTTGCCCGTGGTTACAGGGTACTTTTGCGCAACCCGCTTAACCTCCTGCACCAACGAAGGTGGCGGAACAAGCGGCACCCGATCTTCGCGCGGTCGCGGGCGATTCTTGGCCGCAATAACGGTCATGCGCCCGACCATGCCGTCAGAAAGGTTCTGGTCGCTGATTCCGGCATAGAATTCGGTTGGCGTGGACATGCCCAGGATGGAAATGCACGGGTTATAGACCGGCTCTGCCGCGTTATCGTTTACGGCGCGCCTTCCTTGCACCGGCACCTTTTGCTTACCAGTCCACATACCATCGCCCTTGGTGTATAGGTCCAGAAACACCTTGCGGATGCGCCGCTCGTAGCCGCCGGAGTTCCTGCCGTTCGTGGCCTGGAGAAACACGCCGATTTCGTCCATCGGCATGAGGAAGCAAGGTCTCTGCCGCACGACGTGCTCAAGCGCACTATCGGAGCTAATGTCACCCGGGCCGATCAGGTGCTGCATACCCGCGTCGGCCAGAAGTGCCTGGCTGGCCTTGAGCGGCTGGTCTTTGCCGAAGCCCGAGCCGGCAATGCCTATCAGATATAGGTTGAGCCCTAGCCCTGTCGGCGTGCTGTACCGACGACCGAACAGCGCCGAGCAGACGCCTATTGCGCCTATGGAGGCGAACTCTGGAACAGGTCGCCACGCGGACTCGAATATCCACCGACTGACCAGGCCCATAAGCCCGCCCTGGCTTCGATGATCGAATGGGTTCACTGTTCCTGCTGGAGCTCGCACTTCCTTGGGGGCAGCGACCGGAACAGCCGCGCTGTCCTGCTGCTCGGCGGGCGGCATACGCATCGGCTCGACCGGGGGTGCACTGCGCTTGGCCAAGCCGTTCGCGATGAGCCTTGATGTGTCGATTTCTGGCAGGGTCAATCCAAGACGGTCACGCAGCCACTTGAACGCGTCGTGGAAATTACATGGCAGGCACAGCATTACCAGGTCGATCGGCGTCAATCGCCGGTCGTCGTCGCCAAAGTCGACGATCCCGTCCGGATGAATCGACAGGTGAAGATTGCGTTCATGCATTGGCTTGCCGGAGCCGCTGGGGCGGTATCCCGCGACAGCGCGATAGCCGCCCTTGCCGCGAGACTTGGTAAGGCGGGGCAGCCCAAGGTCACCGACCCAAGCGTCCAGCCGTTGTAGGGCAACGTCGTTTACCTCACGCCATGCGGTGTCAGCGTCGCCTAGAACCGGGTCTGACACGACGGGCGGGACGAAACCAAAAGGCGCCAACGCTTCGGCAATTTTGTCAGCGATGTCGTCCGGCAGCTCGGGCAGATCACCTGGCTCGAACTGATCAAGCCCGTCGTCTACCCACGCGTATGGACGGCGAGTGTCAGGATGGACAGTCGGCGGAATGACGGTCTGCTTGCCATAGGCTAGCAGGTCCACAATGCGCTCGTTGCCAAGCGAGAATGACCTCGCGGTGATATCCGCGCTACCACGGTAGAACGCAGAAAAGCCTTTGGAGCCGTACTTTTTTACCGGGCTATCCGGCAAGATGGCGGCAAGCGCATCGCGCAGTTTTGGGTCGTCCGTGTCAATATCGACCACCTTGACTACATGGTCCAGCACAAGGCAGACACCCGCATCGGGCCACGAATCCCAAACCTTAATCTCGAATTCGGTGGGCAGCCGATCGCCATAGGCTTGCCATCCGCGCCGAGCGTGCCAGCGGCGTTGGGCATAGTCGCCGGGGATCTTGCTGTCAGGCATGACCGGGACAGCGCTAAAGCCGAGATCAACGAGGCGTCGACCAACGGATGCGTAGGGTGAATTTACTGGCTTAGGCTGCATTGGCGACTCCACCTGCGTTGCTATTTGCGTGCATGAGAGGGGTGACAACGCGATGCCACTCGACGTGACATGCCTTGCAAAGGTAACTCTTGGGCCACTCATCTGCGTCGCTAAAGAGATGCCGCGGCGCCCAATGATGGAGTTCCGATCCAGATGTGCTGCCGCAGCGCTCGCAGGGCTGGATTGTGTGTGCGCGAAGAACTGGCAATGCCGCTTTGCTGATGTGTTCTAGAAAGCGCTCTGGAATTGCACCACCCTTGGCCATGCAGGAGGTGCAGAACGCCTTGTAATGGACGATGCCGTTTGAGCAGTGCACCACACCGATGGAAATTGGCGCTTGGTGATCGGTGCATTTGACTTTGTGCCTGGGCAAGTAAACACCGGGCAGAGATGCTAATGCATGATCGAGCATGCCGGGCTGGGTGGGGATAGAAGGAAGTGGGGGCATTAGACGGCCTCAAGAATAGCGATAGATGCAGGCATGTGCATCGCAATGCGCCGCCCGAGCCAAACGAATTTCGGCACGGCCCAGCTATTGCCAAGAGCCTTATATCTGGGTCCATCTGGGCACTCGGATGCAGGTTTGCCGCGCCATGGGATGGCGGTGTAGTCCGGCGACCACCAGCGGCCAGCGTCGTCCTGCCATGCTCCGGGATAATCTGGAGCGCACAGGAACTGGAAACCCTGAAGGCGCTCACATTCGCGCGGCGTGAGGCGGCGGACGGCGGAGCCGACGATTGCACCGTTGTGACGACGCGAGCCGTTATTGCTGTCCAGCGTTGCGTGAACTTCGCCCACGCGCACACCAGATTGGCTGGATTGGAAGGCTACTGCCGCCAGCACATGCGGCTTATCGCCCCCGCCTGAGCTTGCGCGCAGAGCGGTTGCCACCTCTCCACCAAGCTCAGCGGTCGCACCGCCTTCTCGGCCACGGATGGCTACCGTTTGGGCAATGACATGAGCATTGGGGTCAGTCCCTGTTGTGAGCGGCGCTGACCTGTCGCCTTCATCATATGCTGCACCGTCACCGGCAACCCGGAATGAAGCCACCATCGTCGTGGTCTCGTAGTCCTGCGACGAACCTTCGCGCGTTGCGTCGCAACGCGCTATCTCAGGGGCGTAGGTGACCGTCTGAGCGAGGTAGCATTGCTGCTTTGCTCCTGGCTCAGCAGCCAAAGCCCCAACGATCTGGCCGTCACCGTTCATCAACCGAACTTCATCGCGGATGTTCTGCACAAATGCGACCGGCGCGGCGGACTCGACGAGTCCGCCATCCAGATCAAAATCCGTGCCTAGCCCGCCGCCGCCCTTAGTGCGTGCGCTAATTGTGGCGGCAAATCCTTTCCCCGCTTCTCGGCTCGGCGCAGTATGCCGCTGCACGCCTTCGAGCTCAAAAAGAACCTGGGCGGGATCGGCCCCGTTTCCAAAATCTGCGACAACGAGCACACGGCGGCGGCGTTGGGCCACTCCGAAGTATTGAGCGTCGACGATACGCCACGCGGCGCGTCCCTTCGGTCCAGAGACCAGACCTGCACTTGGCCACTTGCCTCTTGCCGGTGGCTCGATGGGGGTATCTGCGCCCACAAGTCCACCCAGGAAGCATCCGAAGGCGTTGTCTTTTGTGCTGAGCACGCCGACGACGTTTTCCCAAACGACGTTCCGAAGTCCATTTCCGTCTGCAAGTTCATGAGCCAGCCTCACAAATTCGAGTGAAAGATTGCCGCGGGCATCGTCGAGCGACTGGCGAAGGCCGGCCACCGAGAACGCCTGGCACGGGGTGCCGCCGCACAGGATGTCGACCTGCCCCAGCGTCGTGGTGTCGATCTGGGTGAGGTCGCCAAGGTTCGGCACGTCAGGGTAGTGATGCGCCAGAACAGCCGAAGGGAACTTCTCAATTTCCGAGAAGGCGACGGCCTGCCAGCCGAGTGGACCCCATGCGACCGAGGCCGCTTCGATGCCGGAGCAAACCGACAGGAAGCGCAGCGGTTCTCCTGCCACGTCAGTGGCTGGTCCTGGATGGGAATTATCATTGGCCGGCGTTCCGATGGCACAAACCGCCTGCACTTCGGCGCGAGCCTCAAGCGTATAGGCGACATCAGCCTGCACACCTACGCCATCTGGCCCGCTGTTCGGATTGGTGCGCAATGCACCAGCCTGTATTGCGTATGCGCTCACCACGGCCCCACTCCCTCCTGAATAACGGCCCGCAGCTCGCGCCCGCAGGCCTGCCAGATCGCGCCGACGAATTGTTCTGCTGTGTCTGCCTGCCATTCCGCCAGGTCCGTCCCATGCTCTTCCAGAAACCCGCCCACCGCATCCACGGCGCGCGCCACGGCGGCTTTTTCGTAGGGCGACAGGTTGCGTCGGGCGGCGGTGTAGAGCGGGCCGCCTACGGCGACGCACTCCTCGCAGAGCCACCGGGGGTCGGGGCTGGACCGCGATGCGGCACCAAGGCCAATGCCGGTGGCTTCCGCGCCGCAGCAAAAACAGACGGCGGGGCGGTCGGCGGCGGTTGTTGGGGTGAAGGTCATTATGCAACCCTCCCATCACGAGCGCGCTGCTCACGAATACGAAATCCAAATCCGCCCTTACCGGCCATTATTCCGCCTCCAGAGCGTTCCGGTTGGTCGATCTGTTCCGTTGTTGAAGACTCCGCTCTCGGGGGGGGGCATTGTCATTGTCGCCGAACAATCCGCCCATACCTGCTTGCGGCCTACGGCTCGCAATGCGGGCTCTGCGCTCAAGAGGCCCCGACAAGGCAAGGCGGATGCGCTCTTTGATGTCGGCCTGATATTCGGTCTCTCGCTCACACAGCACTGCCGAGAAGCCTTCGCGCAAAGCGGCCTCACCGGTACTGCCGGAACCGGCAAACGGGTCGAGGATCGTACCACCGGGCGGGGTGATAAGTCGGCACAGCCATTGCATTAGGTCGACCGGCTTTACGGTTGGGTGCTTGCTGCCGAGGCGGTCCTCAGCGTCGGCTTTGGCGCTATAGAAAAAGCGGGATGCGCCGTCAGGGAACGCATCTGTGACTTCATCGCTGCCTTCAAGGATGACGTTGGCAGGCCAGCGGCCAAGCTCATGGGGTGTGGCTCCCGCCCGGTCGCGGATATCTGCGCCAAAAATGCTGTTCTGGCGAGATCCGGCGTTCTGGACGCTTGCGTACTTCTCCGCCAACTGGCTGTCTGCGGCCTTAATCCGCGCCCCATCAATGTTCAGAGCACCTGTGCCGTGCTCGAGCACGTTGGACGCAACCGTGCCGTCGAGCGGCTTGCGTGCAAGCATGATAGGTTCGGTGGCAGGCTTGAGCGCCGTACCCCAGCCTTGCCACTCCGCAGCCTGCGGAGTGGCTGGTTCATCGCCATCTTTTTCGTGATAGCCGCGCGCGATGGCGGCTTCGATCCACGGACGGGTTGCGCCCTCGGCACCATCCTTGCCGCCCCCAGTCGCTTTAGGATTTCGCGGATTATAGTCCCGAACCTTGGTGCGCTCCGCCCCAGCAGCCTTGTCGATCGCTTTCGACACATCATGGCTTTTCGGGAATCCAGATCCATAATGCCAGAGCAGCATGTCGCGCGGCTCAAAACCCGCATCCTCGATGGCAACTGCCATGCGGTGATAGGTGCGCGTACCACTGAAGGCGACAACGTGCCCGCCGGGCTTCAGAACGCGCAGGCACTCGGCCCAGAATTCATCGCTGAACGCGACTTCGCCGGTATCCCACGTTTTCCCCATGAAACCGGCCGCTCCCCGCCCATAGACATCCTTGGCAGGCTTGCTGCCAGGCTTGCCGAACCTCTTCTGGATCGACACGAGTGCGTATGGAGGGTCTGTTACAATCGCGTCGATGCTGTTATCTGGGATCAGCCGAATTGCGTCGCGGCAATCACCGCAATGCAATGTGACCCTGCCGTCGGCCAGCGCTTCGGTAACAATGGGCGGTTGTTCGACCGCCACTTTCGTGGTGCTCATGGATTCTCCTCTTGTGGTGGTAGGCCGCAGGCAGTTGGTGGCCGCCTGCGGGCGCGTAGTGACTACTGCGCGCGGACGCTGCGCAGTAGTGGGTGCTAAATGGCTGCGACCTTTTCGGCGAAAGCCTGCACTTCAGCGAGCGCTGCACGCTTGCCCTCAAAGTACATGAGGGCGGTTGCGTTCTGGCACTTTCCCTTTTCCTGAACCGCCTCTCGACGCGCACGGTCGATGGCGTCGATAATCATTTTGGGGCGATCGATTGCCTCGATGCGTTCTCCTAGCGCTGCCATGGTCACGCCACCCGCATCGTCAACGTCTCGCCACCCGTCACCAGCTCAGCGCCAGCGACCTTCTTGCCGGCGTCCAGCCGTTCCTTGATGGCCGCTTTATCAGGCGACGAAACGACCCGAAGCGCCCACTTCGGCAGGGCGGCCTCGTCCACAATCTCAACCCGGTCGCGCCCCTTGCCGATTGACACCGTGGCTTCAGGCAGTTGCACGCGCTGCTGGCCGGACTTCTGCAACAGGCCCAGCACAATGGCGCGCATAGCCTCATTGCGGCGCTCGAACCTCTGGCGGCGGGCCTGGTATTCGCCGATCAGAACGGCAATCCCAGCGGCCATGGCCTTGGCTTCCTGCGCCTGCCGGACCAGGCGCGACAGCACGTCGTTGAGGCCCATGCCTTCAAAGGTGTCGGCGGCCAGTTCTGGATCGTCGGCCAATTCGGGCCACTGGTGCAGCGCGGCTGCAATGTCCGCTGCAATGCGCCGGGCGCCCCATGCTGCGTTGTCGTTTGCGTGTGTCATGGAAGTCTCCTCTGGTGGTGGGTGGCGCCAGTTGGTAGCTGGTGCCGGTTGGGTTAGGCGGCGAGCGGCTGGTGGGTGATGGCGTTTTCGGACAGGCGCTTCATGGTCTCGACCAGCGGGTTGACGAACTCCACCTCAACGCCGGTTTCGCGGCCCATGTCGATCACCTTGCCAAGCGCCGCCATGAACTCGGCGCGTCGCGCCTCCTCAATGGAAGGCAAGGACGCCACCCACGCCTCAAATTCGAGCAGCGCAGCGTCTGGAGTGTCACCCTTGAAGTGTTTGGACTTGAAGTCGGTATAGCCCGCGCCTGCATACCAATGAGCGTCGACGCTCAAGGACGCGTTGGCGTTGACGCAAAAGTTGACGACGGGCTTTGCGATGCCTTTCGCGGTCATGCGCGCGGGCAGGCAATCAACTCGCTGTTGGATCGCAGATACGGTCATATCGGTGGTTTTCATAAGCAGTCTCCTCTTGTGGTGATGCCCCGCAGGGCCGGTTGGTGCGCCTCAGTAGTGGCGCATTAGAACGGAATATCGTCCATCATCGCCCGCAGCCGCTTGCGCTCCGCATTATCATTCGCAGGCACCGGCACATTGTCATTGGCCGGTGCCGAGCCGGCCTTCCAGGCATCAACGTTCCAGTAACGACCGTTTTTCTTAAGCCGCACCTCTGTTGTTATGGCGAGCTCGCCTGCTCGGGCAAGGAACTCATCAGGATTTTTCGGGAACGGCCGTTGCCCGCCATGGTTGATCCAATATCGATCGGCGCGCTGTTTCGGGTAGCCGGTGTGGCCCGGGCAAATCCAATCCTTCTGAATTTCCAGACCCAGGCTGTAGTCCACCCTTACTGATGGCAGCCCACCGACTTTTTCGTGCCGCTGGAATTTCCGTCCGGTCACCTGCCGCCAGATTGGCTCCTCGGTGGACAGGATTGGAGCGTCGGAGGCTGTTGCCAGAACTTTTGGGGCGGTATCAAACTCAAACTGGTGCCCACAGCAGGTGCAAACTCGGACGGAAGCATGCAGGATTTCCTCGCACTGTGGACACAATTTCACGGGCGCCTCCCCGCCACCCTTGCCGGGACGCTTCGGCTCGATCTGATCGACTGGGCCGTGCTCATAGATATTACCGACAAAGTCCATATAGCGCGCGTCGGGCTTGGGGCCGTTGGCGATTGCGTCTCGGCGGCCGGCCGCGTCGGTCCTTTCAGGATCAAACCCCGGCGGGTAGATCACCCGCGTCAAGCGCCCTGCCCGCTGCGCGTACCGGTTGGCGGACTTGGTCTTGTAGGTATCCACCAATAGGTCTGCGCGCGGCAGATTCGTGCCGGTCGAGAGAACGTTGTCGTTGCTGAGCGCCCAAATATCACCGCGCTTGAACGCTTCGATCAGACGACGCCGCTCATTCTTTGGAGTCTTGCCGGAAATTACCTCACAAGTGCGCCCAGCCGCCCGGACCAGTTCGGCCATGGTGTGAGCGTTTTCGATGCCAGGGCAGAAGAACAGTGCCGACTTGCGATGCCCCTCTGTATCAAACACCTCCTCAACGATACGGCCATACTTGTCTTGCGCCTTGACGGCGGCAGCTAGCGCGCCGGGAGCATAATCTCCCTTGGTCGTGCGGACCCCGGAAATATCGATCATCGTCTCGACGCGCTTGGATGTGATCGGCGTCAGATAGCCGTCGTCGATGCCGCGCCGAATGCCGTACTCATAGACGACCTTGTCGAAGAGACGGTCGTCGCCTTCGTCCAGTCGTCCGCTATCGAGCCGATATAGCGTTGCCGAAAACCCGACGATTTTCATGTCGGGATTGATGGCAAGCAGGTCATTGATCAGGACGCGATACATCGTGTTCGCGTCGTTTGGGACCAGGTGCACCTCATCAATCTTGAGCACATCGACCCAGCCGATTTCGGACGCCTTGTTCCAGATGGTCTGCACCTGCCCAAACAGGATTTGAGCATTGCGGTCACGTCGGCCGAGGGACGCAGCGAAAATACCAGCTGGTGCAAACGGCCAGATGCCCAACAGTTCCTGGTAGTTGCCGGCAACCAGTTCCTCGACGTGGGTGCAGTTGAGAATGCGCAGGTCAGGCCAGCCTGTCACAAGCCGCTGATCCACCATGCCAGCGGTCCCCGATTTGCCCGTGCCGGTTGCCATGTCGATTAGCGCGTGGCCGGGTTCTTGCTCCCAATAGGCGAAGAGGGAGTCCACGGCCTCGTCTTGGTAGTAGCGCGGTCGGAACATCATGCAGCCTTCTTGGAAGAGTGCTCTTGCACGTAGTCGGCCGCTTTGCGAATGACCGACGCGTTCTCCTTCAAGAGCCCAATAGCTTGGTTGCACAGTGAACACAGAATGCCGCGAACCTTCCCAGTATCGTGGCAGTGGTCCACATGCATTGAACGAAGATCATTGAACGGCTCTTCGCAAATGGCGCATCGATTTCCCTGAGACGCAGCGAGGCTATCGCGCCCTTCGGACGTGATCCCATATTCACGAACTAAGCGAAGTTCTTTGGCGCGCTCTTTCCTGCGCTCGCGCGCCAGCCTATCGCACTCAACGCAATTGTTCGACGAGACAAACCGCTCCCAGTGCCCATGGATGCATGGGCGTAGTGGAGTGTAGATTCGCGCCATCGACATCGCTGCAATGGATCGCATTAGATTAGCCCGCGCAGCGCCCCGACCTTGGCCGTAACCACGGCCGGCATGGCGAGCGGAGGAGAGATTGGTGCATGCACAGCAGCGACCGCCCTTAGAATACCGAGGCGCGTCATGCCCGTGAAGACAAGGCTCGCCAGTGTAGAAGAACGCTATTCCACGATCTCGGGCGTCTCCGGACGTTTTCGGAAGCTTCGATATTTCCAACCCGTGCCAAAAGTTCCACGGTTCAACGTCATTGTCGTTGGCGGGAAAAAGAGTGCCACCCATCCCTAAGCCGCCCGCGCCACGTTGTCATTGGCCGCCAGGGCCATGACTTTGGCCCGCGCTTCACTCTCGATCTGCCGGACTCGCTCTCGCGTGATGCCCCAATCGCCGGATATTTCCTGAAGCGTCTCACCACCGGCACGACGCAGGATCACGTCGCGCTCGCGCCGCGTCAGGGCGCCGAGAAGCGTTGAAAGATCGGAACTGGCTTCCTGCGCCCCGCTTATCTGAATCTCAGGCGGATTATCGACCGCATCGGCCGAGACCATCACGATGCGCCGACCGGTCATTTCCTTATAGTCGGCCGCAGCGCCTTTCATGCACCAACAGAGCCAGGTGTAAAAACCGGCATACGGGTTGCCTGGCGTCTGCCGGAACGTGCGCCAGCGATGAAGCGCCACGACAACTGCCTGGCCGGCAAGGGCGCCAGGATCGGATGAGAACCGCTTCGCTCTGGCAAGAAGTCGTGGATATGCGGCGGCGAGGTGAGCGTCGAATTCGGCGGGTCTATTGTCGTTCGCAGGCGTGGGGGCTCTTGGCATTTTTACTCCTCTGTGGTGTGTTCGGCTGGTTAGGCCGCTGTGGCGGGTTGGTCGGTGACCCCATCCCGCC
>NZ_LVVY01000080.1 GCF_001650025.1 Devosia elaeis
TCTACCAAAATCTGGAGGAGATCCAGGGGCTCAGGTCACCGCCGTAGTGGTCACGCACGTCCGCCGCCAGCAGATTGTCTTGGGGGGATCAGAATGAGCCCGACCTTCGTTCCCACCCTGACCGAGCTCGATATCGAGTTGAGCCGCACGGTGGCAGCGTTTGACGCTGCCGCCAGTGTACCAAGCCCAGCCTGGCGACGGTAGTTGCAAGGATGAGGGCGCCCGCGCCATGCTGGAAGCATTCGAGGTCCTTACCTAGATTATCGACCTGCCCGCGGCGTCGATGCCTTGCCAGCCGATAGGCGCCAATCCGTTGGCGCAGCCGCAGTTTGGTCAGATCAAGTCGCCTAAAATCTCGCGAAAACCACTCGTTAAGTCATCAACTACAGCAAGCGTTGCGACATCAACGAACGCCTCGCGGCCGTATGTGCCAGTGCACACAGCTATGAAGGGGATATCGGCGGCCGCTGCGGCGATGCCGTCAAATGGCGTGTCACCGACTATTATCATTGGCGAATTCGGAAGCGCTGAACGAGCAGCAAGAGCTAAGTCGGGTCGGACCCTGCTACGCGCGCCAAAAAAGCTTACATCCCAGTCTATCAGATCCAGATCGAGGCCAGCCCCGCCCAGCTTATGACGGCTCCTCATCTCGGAGTTGCCGGTCAGGAGTCCATTGCGAAATCCGGATTCACGGCAGGTGGCGAGTGTTTCCTGGACATGCGGGAGCACGGACAGTTTTTCGGTATCCAGAAAGACTGCAGAGAGACGATCGAGCTGGGTAGAAACGTCAGGCGCGAGCTCGGAACTTAAATCCGCTGCGATGAGTAGCTCATGGATGACCTGCCAGTCCGTCTTTCCATGTGTATTGATGACGGGCAGCGGAGCTGTCGGCCGTACGGCACTCAGCGAATTATGATAGTGCTCAAGTCCACCGTTTCCGGCGGCGAGGAGCGTCCCGTCAATGTCCCAGAGCAGGATAGTTTCGCGGGTCTTATGCATTGATGACGCTCCGGTCGGGTACATTGTCTATTAGTTCGGCAAGCACGGAGCCGACCAGATCGAAGCCTTTGCCGTGAGCGACATAGCAGGCGAATTTCGAAACATCCGCCTCAGGGAGGCCGGATGTGTTGCGTGCGACGACCGTTCCGCCGCTGGCGAGGACCAGGGCAGTCCCCGCCGCGTGGTCCCAGGGATATGTCGATAGCTCACAGCAGACATCAGCGCGTCCGGCCGCGACGTAGGCCAAGGCGATTGCAGCCGAGCCAAACCGGCGAACCGCTCGGAAGTCGGCGAGCACACGGCGGTAGGCAGCCAACTCCTGATCAGATACCGCGCCCTCATGAGGAAAGTTGGTCAGGCAGATAGCGTTGGAAGCATCGATCTCCGCGTACTCGGCGCAGGGCTGCCCATTTACGAAAAAGCCATGGGGCGATCCGACAAACGCTTCATCGCGTTCTGGATCATAGACAACGCCCCCGACCAGGGCGCCACGCCAGGCAATGCCGATAGATACGCAATAGATTGGCATGCCACCGGCAAAGTTGCTCGTGCCATCAATCGGGTCGATGAACCACACGGTGTCACCCTCGCCACCGGCACCAAACTCTTCTCCCCAAATGCAGGAATCCGGCGCTGCCTGTAAAATGATGTCGCGAATGAGTATCTCGGCGTGGCGGTCATGGATCGTTACGACATCGCTCTTGCGTGTCTTGCGATCCACCACCATCTGGCCGCGGAAATGCTCGTGCAGATACTTACCGGCTGTTCGGGCAGCGCGCTCTGCCAATGCCAGCAGGTCTGCGGCGTTGGGGCATTCGTTCGTCAAAGCTATTGTCATAGGGAGGGGCCGACGGCCTTTCCATTCTGGTCAAATGCGTGAATGCCATCGGCCTTGAGGTTGAGGCCAACCTCGGCGCCGATATCGGCGGGTGGCGGCTCGGAGGAAAGCGCAAACAGCTGCCGCCCTTCGGCTTGCAGCCCGATGATCCAATCCGCACCGGTGGGCTGAATTGTATCGATGGTGGCCTTGAGGCCCCCATTTGCGGGCTGGCCCGTTAGTCTTAGCGCCTCTGGCCGTATGCCGACTGTACCGGCGCGATCGGCAGGCGTTCCAAGGATTTTCGTCATCTCTGACGCCAGACCGGGCGCCTCGCCAGGTGTCAGCATGTTCATGGGCGGGCTGCCGACGAAATTTGCCACGAAGTGCGATGATGGATGCCGATAGATATCCATAGGTTTTGCCATCTGCTCAATCCGGCCCTTGTTCATGACGGCGATGGAGGTGGCCATCGTCATGGCCTCAAGCTGATCGTGAGTCACGAAAATCACGGTGCAACCCAATGTCTGGTGCAGGCGCTTCAACTCGGCGCGCATTTCCAGCCGCAGGCTCGCATCAAGATTTGAAAGCGGTTCGTCCAACAGGAGCAGGTCGGGACTGACCGCCAGCATTCGCGCCAGAGCAACACGCTGTTGTTGGCCTCCTGAGAGCTCACGCGGATAGCGCTGCCCCAAGCCGTCGAGATGGAACAGTTTTGCCAATTCGGTGAACCGCTTGGCCTGATCCTCACGCGGCATACGCTTCATTGCGAGGCCGAATACGACATTTTGCTCGACGGTCATGTGCGGCCATAGGGCGTAGCTCTGGAACATCAGGCCGAGCTTACGTTTTTCCGGACGCAGGTAGGTGCCGGTTTGCGAGGAGTAGAACACCTCATCGCCAAACCGGATCTCGCCGCTATCGGGTCGCTCCAGCCCGGCAATCATGCGTAAGGTCGTCGTCTTGCCGCAGCCGGATGGGCCGAGCAGGCAGATGAATTCGCCGGAGGGGAATGTGGTCGTCAGATTGTCGACGGCGAGAGACTTGCCGCCATAGGTCTTGACGACCGAGTTCAAGGTAATATTGGGCATGCTCTAGCCTCCGAGACCGCCAGCGAGACTGCTCTTGGTCACTTTCTGCATCAGCAGGACCAAAAGCATCACGACGACGCCGATGATGAGAATTGTTGCATTGGCCAGTTGGGTGTGGCCGTAATCGAGAAAACGCAGGGACTGGGTGGTGAGCAGTTCCGTGCCGGGTGTCACAAGCATGACCACCAAGCTCAGCTCCTTCATCCCCGAGATGAACGGCAGGATGATTGCTGTCACAAGAGCGGTCTTCTGCAACGGCCCCAGGATGCGTGTGATACGGGCAAAAAATCCTGCCCCCAGCACCATGCCCGCTTCTTCCGGTTCACGCCCGACCTGCATCATCGCCGAAATGCCGGAGCGTGATGCGTAAGGGAGGTACGTCACCACCATGACGAGGATCAAGAGAGTAATCGATCCGTAGAGGGCGGGAACCGGGCCGCGCGGCACTGCAAAAAGCGTAAGAAACGCTGCCGCGAAGGCCATGCCTGGCATGAGATATGGCAGAAAGGAAACCTGCCTCAGGAACCCGGATAGCCAACTCCCCGGCAAGCGCACCACGGCATAGCCAACGGCAAGACCGAGCACGCCGCAGATGACGGCGGCACTGCCGGCGATGGACAGGCTATTGTAAAGCGAAAGCAGGATTTCGGGACTGTTGAACACACCAGGGCGCCCATCCCCACCGGTCCAATAGCCAAGGCTGAAATTGGACAGGGCAAAAACGCCAGGCTCGCGCATGATGGTGGACAGGAACATGACCAGAAGTGGGCCAAAGGCGGCAATGAGGAAGACACCCCAGGCCACTGCCGAAGCAGGGAAACGAGCGAGGAGCGTCAGGCGTGCCGGCTCACGCTTGCCACCTTTGCCACCGACGGTGATGAAGCGCTGCCAGTTGCGAACCATCCAGATATCGAGCAGCAGCATCGCCACGCCAAAAAGCCCGAGAACGATGGCCAGTACTGCGGCCACACCAGGCGCACCAGACCGCAGGCTTGAATAGAGCGAGGTGGACAGCAGCGTGTAACCAACCGGTGTGCCCAGCACATAGGGCGTGGCGAAGGTGCCAAGCGTGCGCGCTACTGTGAGGAGCAGAACGGACATCGTGGTCGGTATCAGCAAGGGGAGCAGGATGCGCCTCCACACGATGTGAGGGCGCGCGCCAAGCGTAACCGCGGCTTCTTCAAGCTGCGTATCGATCTTGTTCAACGCGTTGGAGAACAGCAGGAAGGCAAAGGGAAAATAGCTGAGCGCCAGGCAGATGACGATGGGCAAAGGGCCGTAGGCGAGCCAATCCGGCGGCGTCAGGCCGAGCGCCTCGAGCATGCCAGGAGACCCACCCGTGCGCCGATTTTTGAACACGGTTATCCAAGCCGTCGCCAAGGCCTGCGAGGGCAGCATGTAGGGGATGATCAGCAAGAAACCTAGTATGCTTCGGCCCCAGATATTGGTGCTGGTCACCAGCATGGCGAGCACCAGTCCGAACAGCACGGCCAGAGCCGTGGCGAACAGGGCTACCGTCATTGTGTTACCCAGCGGCGTCCAGAAGATGTCCTGTGCGACTGGGGACGTAAAGACGCGCTGAAAATATGAGAACGTCAGGTCGCCAGGGCTGGCGCCCGCGCGCACGGCATCCATGCGCGTCATCTGAACGGCACTACCCAGAACGGCAGCCATAGGCGCCAATACGAGATAGGCAAGCGCTAGGGCGAGCACCGCTCCGATGACATAGCTGGGTTCGGAGACAAGCTGCGATAGCAGAAGCCTTAGGCGCGCCTGAAGGGGCGGCCGGGTTGTCCGGTCCGTCGTGGTCATGATGAATTGTCCAGCTGGAAAGCATGCCGACGATGTGCCGGCCGGAAGGGGCGGCGCGCTGTGCGCCGCCCGTGAGACTTAGCGGTTGTTGGTAATCCAGAAGTCGAGCAGATCGCCGCGTCGTTCGGCTACACGCGCATTGTCCGAAACCAGAAGGCTGTCGCCCCATTCAGCAACATTGGGAAATGGGTTGCCCGCATTGGATGTCAGGTCCGGGTTGGACGAGTAGGCACCCAGATCGGCAGTCCAGGGCGCAGCACCTTCCTCGGTCAGGAGGTAATGCGCGAAAAGGCGAGCCGCATTGGGATGCGGAGCATCCGCTACCACTTGCACGTAGCTTGGCTGGTTGATGCCTTGGAATGGTGTCAGTGGGCACATGCCCAGCGCCAGATTCTTGGACTCGATTTCACGATGGCGACCAAGTGTATAGAGCCCCAGCGGCGGAGCCTCCTGGCCGCGTGCGCCGACGGCGGCGGCAATTTCCACGTCCTCGTTGTAGAGGATCGGCTTGGACGCGGCCAAACGCTTGATGAATTCGAGACCAGCATTGTCTTCCGTCAGCTCAAGCGGCTTACCATAGAGTTCTTCATAGGCAGCAGCCAGTCCGTCCGCCCGATCTTCGATGGCCGAAAAGGCCTGAATTTGGGTGGAGCGCAGACGGGGATCAAGCATGTGCAGCTTGCTGGCCCATTCGGGTTCTGTCAGCTGCCAGACGTTGGAAATCGGGCATTCTTCATAGCGTTCGGTGTTATAACCGAAGATCGATACCTGCCACAGATAGACGAGCGGATCGCGGCTGCTTTCCGGAATTGTTTCCGCCAGGTCCTCGGGAACATAATTCTCCACAAAGCCACCGGGCAGCAGCTCAGTCACGAGGCGTGGCCCGTCATCATAGCCGATGATATCGGCCTGGACATTTCCGGACTCGACTTCCCGCACGACCTTTTCAGTGCTTTCGGCGTCGGTCATCTTGGTGCCCAGTACCGGAATTCCGTACTTCGCCTCAAAACCCTCACCAGCCTTGGATACCCGGCTGGAGTGCCAGTAGGCGACGACACTGCCCTCGGCCTTGGCCGCGGCGATCAAAGCGTCCATTTCGGCCGACTGCGCAAAAACCGCGGTGGAGCTCAGGGCCGCTGCTGTCGCCAAGGCTATACCGGCTACTGCTTGATTGAATCGCATCTTCATCTCCCATTATTATCGTTCGTTGAACGGCGTGCGAGCGCCGTCCTTAGTTCCTGCTGATTGCCCAGCAGATAGGCTTTTCGCGTCTGCGAAAGATGGTGGTAGGCAATGGCTGCGGCCGCCAGATCGTCGGTATCGCGACCGGCGAAAACTTCGCCAATGAAACGGGCCTTGCAGCTGTGCCCCGGGGCCGCGAAGACGTCTCGAGCAACCGCCCGAGCGCGCGCGGAATGGTCGAACAACGCGCCGGCCAGCACACAAACCGGAAGGCCCATCCCCCTGCAGATTCCCAGGGCATGAGCGGCGAGGCGGCTTGCAGCCTGTTCCAGCAAACGGTGAGCCTGGTCGGATTCGCTGAGATCCAGCTCTTCCAGCATGGCGCCCAGGTCGGCCCGAGCAGTCCTGATCAGACCAAGCTCTTCGGCCCAGTCGCGAATAGCTCGCACGGATGAGGTTGCGCTGAGACAGTCGTACCCGCCGCAATGGCACAGGCGTTGCCCGCTCGCCTGCCCGTCAATGTGCCCAAAACCCGAGGGACGGCGCTCACCGCCCAGAAACGGCTGCCCGGATATGGACGACACACCGCCCACGCCATAGTCAGCGACGACCAAAAAGAAGTCGCTGAGCCTATCCGCGTCAAACCAGTTGACGGCACTCACGAGAGCAATCGTATAGTTCTCGATGGCCGTAGGCAGGCCCGTGTAGAGCTCCACATCCCGTGCTAATGGCTTGTGGTGCCAAGCCTTGAACGTCGAAGGCTCGGTGATTTTGGCCAGCGCGTAGTCTGCCGATCCAAAAAAGGAAATGCCCACGCTGGATAGAACTGCAAAGCGCTGCGCGGCAAGCTCAGCGAGATTGAGAACGCAGTCCCCCATGGTAGCCACGGCGTCGACGTAAGCCGTTTCCTGCGTAATATTGAGATCAACACTTTTAACGGCGGCACCGCTTGCATCCAACAGACTAGCAACGGTTCTGTCCGCGCGCACAGATAGTGCAATGCTGCAGATGCCATCCTCATTCAGCTCTACCGTCTCGGCGGGGCGCCCTTTGCCATTCGCCGCGCCGAGATTGGTCATGATGATCTGGGCATCGGACAACTCCGACGCCGAACGCGTGACTGTTGGGCCGCTGACACCCAAGGCAGCCTGCAAAACCAGGCGTGTCTGCCCGCCGTGCTTGATCAGCTTGGAAAGTATGGCCGGAGATGCCGGAGACAGGTCTAGGAGGGCCACGATCCTCAACTTCATTTAATTTCAGTCTGCATGAAAATAAATGCATAGCAGCTATGCGCGTGTCAAGCGCCGTGTCAATTGCATTGGGTCCGAACATCGGTCCCGCGTTGTCTGTCATCAGCAGAAAAGCTCGTGTGCCTTGCCAAATCGTGTGAATAATGGGTTGTGCGCTCGATAGACCCGGGCGTGCGCACCGGCCGTTCAGCCGGCGGAGCAAGCCCCATGAAGCCGGTGGCATACTCTGTATCTCAGGTTCTCGAAATGATCGGAATCAGCCGGTCGAAATTCTATCAGCTCGTCAATGGCCGCCAGATCAAGGTGCGCAAGATTGGCAATCGCACCATCATTCTCGTTGGTGACCTCGATGAATTCCTTCAGCGCTTGCCTGTCCTGGGCGATATGGAGAAGGATCAATGATCGAACATCACACCTCCCGCCGCGCTCGGGCCTTGAAAAGGGATCGCGACCGCTCGCAGAATCTACGCAATCGTAAAAAGGAAAAGAAGGCACCGTCTACGCACGCTTTGAATCGGGCCATCGCTCACACCTTCATGTTGGAGCTCAAGGCTCAGCGAGCGCTTGGGACCAAGGTGGCGGATGCCAACATTTCGGCGCAGAAGGTTCTCAGCGGCGCCTTGGCCTATCTCACCGAAGGCATGCACGGGGCCAACTCGTACGCCACCCAGCAAGTCCGCAATGCGCTGGTACAGCGAGTAGCGCGGGATGCACCCAAGCCCGATGATGACTGACCAGAACGTCATCGCTTGGTCATCGATCAACGCCACAGCTATTGGCGGACTGGAGGTAGCGATGATTCCAATTGCCTATGGCGTGAGCGATACCTGTCGGCTGCTAGGTATCGGCCGCACGACTTTTTACCGGTTGGCCAAAGAGGGGACGATCAAGACCCGCAAGCTTGGGGCGCGCACCGTCGTCTTGGCTAAGGACCTGGAGATGATGCTCAGCAGCCTTCCGCCCGGTCCAGGCGGCGCGCAATAAGGCTTAAACGTGCAGTTTATCAGATGCTCGGCCGCGTCGAACATGTGCCTCAAGTTCTTATCCAAGCGCCAAAACTACCGCAAAATTCAGGATCGCCCACTCCTGGTATCGCTTGACCGGAGACGAGACGACCAGACGCTCACTGCGATGCTCCCCAGCGTCAATGCACCAAGGCATATCGATTCACCAAGCGTCAACAAAGAGAGCGATAGGATCATTCTGGCCGCTCGTGGCGACCCGGTGGCGACCCAAGATGGAATTGCCAAGCGCCGCCAAGAGCCCTAAGCCAGATTATTCAGCGATTTCAATAGGAAGGAATGGTACCGCCTCCCCGGATTGAACGGGGGACCTCTAGATCCACAATCTAGCGCTCTAACCAACTGAGCTAAGGCGGCAGAACCGAACGGGTGCGGCGCAGGGCGGCCCCGAAAACGGGCGGAACATAGGTCGAGATGAACGACATGACAAGCACCGATTTTATCCTGTGGACAGCAGGCCAAATCCGCCCCGCCTTAAGGCTCCGGTGGCGGAAGCGGGCTTAACCATGCCAGCCATTGCGCCGTTCACGCAGCTTTGTCGGGCTGGATTCCCCGAACCCGCCATTATATTGAAGAACACTTAAGGAACGCTGGGGCGTTTGTACCACTATGATACAGACCCCGGGCGGCACGACCGGAAACAGGCAGACTATGAATGAGCCCTGGACCACATCGCCGACCGTGTTGCAGCATGCCGACGATGCGCGTCCGGCCTGGCTGTGGTCGGCCGATGGACAGCGCCTGATCTGGAGCAATGCGGCCGCCGATCTGTTCCAGGCCCGGCTGAAGAAGCACGGTCTCAAGCGCGCCGAGCCGGCCGTGCCGATTAAGGGCCAGGTCGCCCGCATCATCCGGCTGGGGTCGAACGGGCGGTCGAGCCTGGCGCGGATCCAGTTCCTGGCCGGCGAAAAGCCCGTTTCCGCCACCTGCACCACCACGCCGCTCGCCTGGGAAGGCGGCGAGACGGCGCTGCTGATCGTAGCGGTCGACCCCATCGAGCCGGCCGTGCTGGCGGCGGCCGAGGACGAGAAGGCCCAATCCCCCGCCGCACCAGCAGAGATGCCCCCGGCCGAGCCGGAACCCGAAGCCTTGGCCGAACCCACCGGCGATATTCCGGTGATGGCGGAAGGCGATCCCAGCTATCAGCGCGAATTGCAGAGCTGGCAGGATGCCGATGCAGAAACGGTCTATGCGCCGGCCGCGCCGGACCTGCCGCCGGCCGCCGACAATGACGCGCCGCAAGCCTGGGCCGAGGCGCTGGCCGACAATCCGGTCGAGGCGGCGCCCGCCGAAGCGGCCGAAGCCATGCCCGGCGCCGGCCGGCTCAGCGCACTGGTGGAGCGGCTGGCCGCCGACGAGGCGCTATACGCGCCCTTGACTGCGGCGGACGATTTTCCCCCGCCCGCACCCCAATCTCCCGATGAGGATGGCCTCGAGGATGTGGACGGGCGCGAAGTGGCGCGGCTTTACCGGGTCACCGGCCGCGGCTTCTCCGCATCCGTGGTCGAGGACGCGGACGACGAAGAGGAAGTGGATGACTTCCTCCCTCCGCCCGGGGCGACGAAAGCCGAAACCGCCGATATTGATGGCCCGGCGGCGGATGATACCCCCCCGGCCCAGCCCGATGCCGAGGCGGTGGAGCGGGTCTCCCGCTACAATTTCGACGAGCTCTCCCGCATTCTGTCCGACCGCGTCGGCGAGCGCGGTCCGCCCAAGGCCGATATTCCGCTGCCGGCGCCGCAGACCCCGCCCGGGGCGCTGATCAATCTGGGTGGCGAAACGCTGGTGCTCAACCGCCTGCCGCTGGGCATATTGGTGTTCCGCGACCAGCAGGTGCTGTTCGCCAATCGCGCCATTACCGAAATGGTGGGCTACGATTCGGCCGAAAGCCTGCGCGAGGCCGGGCTTGCGGCCGTGTTCCCGACCACGGGCGAAGACGGGCACGAGGCGGGGCCGGTCAACCATCTGGTGCAGCGCGACGGCACGCTGGTGCCGGTCACTGCGCGGCTGCAATCCATTTCCTGGCAGGGCCGCCCGGCCCTGATGCTCTCGGCCAGCACCACCGAAGTGCGGACGGGCCATGAGGAGGCGGTGCGCGCCTTCGCCCAGACCTTCGCCGATCTGCGGGGCGACGGCTTTTTCGAGACCAATCGGTCCGGTGCCGTCAGCGCGGCCAGCGCCATGGCACTGGCCTTTCTCGGCGGCGGCAAGCCGATGATCGGCAAGCCGCTTTCGGCCCTGGTCGGCGCCGACGACGTGCTGGCGCTGCAGGCCTTCCTCGAGCGGCCCGCCCGCTTTGCCGAAACGGCCCGGCCCAGCCTGCCGCTGCGCTCCGCCGATGGACGCGCCGATATCCTGCTCTTCGCGCTGGGACAGGCCGGGGTGGTCAGTGGCTATTTCGGCTTCGTGCATGCCCGCGAGGCGGCGCCGCCGGCGCGGATCGGGGGACCCACCGATATCGATCCGGCCCTGCTGGCGCGGATCAGCCGCGGGGTCCGGCGCCCGCTCAACACCATTGTGGGCTTTTCCGATCTCATCCAGTCCAAAGCCTTCGGCGCGCTCGGCAATGAGCGCTATGAAGGCTATGCCGAGGACATCGCCCGCGCCGGGCGCGAAATCGCCGCGCTGGTGGACGAGCTCGACGATTATGCGCGGCTGCGCGACGGGCGCTACCTGCCGCAGCGGGCCAGCCTCGACCTCACGGACCTCTTGGAAAACTGCGTGCTGCGCATTCGCGACCAGGCCAATGCCGGGCGCGTCATCGTGCGCAATGCCATTTCCGAAAGCCTGCCCCGCGTCACCGCCGACCGCGCCTCGCTGGCGCAGGCGGTGCTGAACCTGCTGGCCAGCGCCATCGACCAGACGCCGATGGGCGGGGCGGTGATCATCTCCGCGCAACGGCTCGATGACGGTGCCATCGCCATTCACGTGCGCGACAGTTCCGCCCATGCGGTGGACATGGCCGAGCGCTTCGTGGTGTTCCGCGATGGGGTGGACCGCGACGGACAGGTGCTGACGCCGATCCGCTCCAGCGTCGGGCTGGCGCTGACGCGCTCGCTGCTGGCGGTCAATGCCGTCTCGCTTTCGGTCGATCCGGCCGGGGCCGAGGGCCTGCTGTTCACGCTCAAAATCCCCGCCGACCTCGTGGACGAGCGGCCGGCGCTGCGGCAGCCCGAAGAAAAATAAGATTTTCAGCGTCAGCTAATAGGCTGAAAATACTGGAATATCGCCATCCAGTTTTGAACGGTTCTAGCCTATAAGCATTTGTTTTTATTGGCTTTATTGACTTTATCTCCTACGCCCGCCATTAAGCGACCGTCACACGGGCCCTTGACCCCCGATGCAGGAGAAACAGATGACCAAGACTGCGCACATTTTCGGTGCCCTTCTGGCCACCACCATTCTGTGCGGCGTTGCCGCACCCGCCTTCGCCCAGAGCGGCGAAGTCAATATCTACAGCTATCGCGAGCAGAGCCTGCTCCAGCCGCTGCTGGACAAATTCACCGCCGAGACCGGTATCAAGGCCAATGTGCTCTATGCCGGCGATGGCCTGCTGGATCGTGTCGAGGCCGAGGGCGAGCTCTCGCCGGCCGACGTCGTGCTCACCGTCGATATCGGCAACCTGGTCAGCGCCGAGGAAAAAGGCCTGACCCAGCCGATCACCACGCCCGTCCTCGAGGAGCGCGTGCCGGAAGCCTTCCGCGACGACGATGCCAACTGGACCGCCCTGTCGCTGCGCAGCCGCGTCTTCTACGTTTCCAAGGACCGGGTCGACGCCACCGCGCTCACCTATGAAGACCTGGCCTCGGACGAGTGGAAGGGCCGCATCTGCACCCGCACCGGCACCCATGCCTACAATATCGGCCTGATCGCCCATTACATCGCCGCCAATGGCGAGGAAAAGGCCCGCGAATGGCTGGCCGGCGTGCGCGACAACCTGGCCTTCCCGCCGACCGGCAATGATCGCGTGCAGGTCAAGTCCATCCTCGAAGGCTCGTGCGACCTGGCTATCGTCAACACCTATTACATGGGTGCGATGCTCAACAACGAAGCCGAGCCGGAGCAGAAGGACTGGGCCAGTTCCGCCCGCATCATCTATCCCGACGCCGAAGGCGAAGGCACCCAGGTGAACGTGGCCGGCGGCTTCATCGCCAAGCATGCGCCCAATGCCGAGAACGCCAATGCGCTGATCGCCTTCCTGCTCTCGGACGAGGCACAGTCGATCTATGCCGACACCAATTACGAATTCCCCGTGGTGCCGGGCGCCCCGATCAACGAGCTGGTGGCGAGCTGGGGCGAACTCAAGGCCTCCGACGTGCCGCTGACCGAAGTCGCCGCCAACCGCGCCCTCGCCGCGCAATTGGTGGACGAGCTGAAGTTCGACGAAGGCCCGCAGAACTAAGACGCTTGCGCTGACGCAGGGTGGAGAACTCATATCTGTTCTCCACCCACCACTCGTCACCCTCGGGCTTGACCCGAGGGTTCTTGCCGGATCCTCCCCACGTGAAGACCCCTCGGGGCAAGCCCGAGGGTGACGAGCGGTGAAGGAGGCGAGTGGCGCGAAGGAGCCGGCGGTTCAGCGTTCGAATTGAGACGGAGTGGAGTTTTGGCATAACAGTCGGCACCACACAGAAAAAATACGAGCGGACCGGCGGGGCTTTTGCCCTGCCGGTCCTGCCGCTTGTGCTGGTGCTCGTGGTGGGCGTGCCCATCATCTGGCTCACCATTGCCGCCTTTGGGGCGCTGGGTACGGGCAGCAATGGCCTCACCGCCACGATGCTGCCCACCGCCTTGCGGGAAACCGGGCTGCTGATGATCTCGGTCGGCCTGATCACCGGCGCGGCGGGCCTCGCCGCGGCCTGGCTCGTCACCCATTACGATTTTCCGCTGCGGCGCTTCTTCGACTGGGCCCTGGTGCTGCCGCTGGCCGTGCCGACTTATCTGGCGGCCTATGCCTATGTCGAATTCCTCGACTTTACCGGCCCGATCCAGACCCTCATCCGAGAAATCACCGGCGCGACCACGGTGCGCGACTACTGGTTCCCCAATATCAAGAGCAATTGGGGCGCGGTGCTGGTGCTGTCGGCCGTGCTCTATCCCTATACCTATGTCGCCTGCCGCGCCTTCTTTCTCATGCAATCGACCTCGCTTAGCATCGCGGCGCGGACGCTGGGGGCCAATGGCGCACGCACCTTCTTTTCGGTGGTCCTGCCCATTTCCCGCCCGGCGCTGGTCGTCGGCATGACGCTGGCGATGATGGAAGTGGTCAACGATCTCGGGGCCGTGCAATATTTCGGCGTCAATTCCATCACCGCCATCATCTATTCCACCTGGATCAACCGCTCCGATTTCGGCGGCGCGGCGCAATTGGCGGTCACCGTGGTGCTGGTCATCGGCCTGCTCATCATCGCCGAGCAGCGGGCCCGGCGGAACCGCGCCTATAGCGCCCAGCGCGACAGCCGCGTGCCCCCGGCGCGCGAAATCCTGACCGGCCGGCGCCGCGTGCTGGCCCTGGCTTTCTGCACCGCGCTCTTCGGCTTCGGCTTCGGCATCCCGGCGGGGGAATTGTTCTATCTTTCGGTGCGTCTCTACCATCCCGAGACCCTGGCCCTGATGGTGAATGCCCTGGTTCCCACGATCAGCCTGGCCGGCGCGGGCGCCGTGGTCACCGTGGCTTTCGGCCTGTTGGCGGCGCGACTGGGCGAGCGGCCGGGCACGACCTCCGGCCTCATCCGCATCGCCACTTTGGGCTATGCCATTCCCGGCACGGTGCTCGCCCTGGGCCTGCTGCAGCCACTGGGCCAGGCCGATCTCTGGTTCAACCGCATGACCATGGCGCTGTTCGACTGGCGGCCGGGGCTGATCCTCTCCGGCTCCATGGCGGCCCTTGTCTATGTCTATGCCATCCGCTTTCTCGCGGTCAGCCATTCGACGCTGGATGCGGCGATGAGGAAGCGCGGCCGCGCCATGCTCGATGCCAGCCGGGCGCTGGGCGCGAGCCGGATGCGCACGTTCCTCCGCATCGACCTGCCGACGCTCTCGCCCGCCATTCTCTCGGCCGCCATGCTGGTCTTCGTGGAAATCGTCAAGGAATTGCCGGCCACCCTGCTGCTGCGCCCGCTGGGCGTGGAAACCCTGGCGACGCTGATCTATTCGCGCGCCAATGTCGGGCTGTTCGCCCAGGCGGCCCTGCCGGCGCTCTGCATCGTGCTGGCCGGAACGATCCCGGTCATTCTTGCTTCCTGGGCGGGGGATAGGCGAAAAGTTTGACGCTGCGGGCAGGTGCGCCCGCAATGCATTCTGGCCTATATCTATTGTCCGAAAGCGGCAGTGCCGCCCCGGCTCGAGGAGAAGACGATGAACGTGACCAAGCCCCTGGCCCTGGCCGCCACAGCCCTGCTATTGGCCACCGGCGCCGCCTGGGCGCAATCGAGCGAGGTGCGCATCGGCGTGGCGCTCGAACCGCCGGCGCTCGACCCCACGGCGGGCGCGGCGGAAGCCATCGACGTCGTCGTCTACCAGAACATCTTCGAGGGCCTGACCCGCATCGACCAGAACGGCGCCGTGCAGCCGGGCCTGGCGGAAAGCTGGGAGATCGCCGAAGACGGGCTGACCTATACTTTCTCCCTCCACGAGGGGATCACCTTCCACGACGGCACCGGCTTCGACGCCGAAGACGTTAAGTTTACCTTCGATCGCATCCTGGCCGAAGACAGCGTCAATGCGCAGAAGGCGCTCTACGAGCCCATCGCGGCGGTCAATGTCGTCGATCCGCAGACGGTGGAATTCCAGCTGTCGCGGCCCGATGGCTTGTTCCTGTTCAATCTGGGCCGCGGCGATGCCGTCATCGTCGCCCCGGAAAGCGCCGACAACAATGCCAGCGAGCCGATCGGCACCGGGCCTTTCGCCTTCGTGCAATGGGATCGCGGCAGCCGCGTCATCCTCGAACGCTACGAGCCCTATTGGGGCGAGGCGCCGGCCTTGACCAAGGCCACCTATCTCTTCATTTCCGACACCGCCACGCTCACCAATGCGCTGCTGGCCGGGGATGTCGACGGCACCAATAATTTCGCGCCCGAAGCCCTGGCCGTGTTCGAGAACAATCCGCAATTCAAGGTGCTGGTGGGCTCCACCGAGGGCGAAACGATCCTGGGCACCAACAATGCCAAGGAGCCGTTCAGCGACCTGCGCGTGCGCCAGGCCATGGCCCACGCGCTCAATCGCCAGGAAATCATCGACGGCGCCACCTATGGCTATGGCGTGCCCATCGGCAGCCATTTCGCGCCCCACCATCCCTATTATCTCGACCTGACCGGAACCTATCCCTACGATCCGGACGCAGCCAAGGCGCTGCTGGCCGAGGCCGGCTATCCGGACGGCTTTTCGGCGACGCTGAAACTGCCGCCCGTCGCCTATGCGCGGCTGTCGGGTCAGATCATCGCCAGCCAGTTCGCCCAGGTCGGCATCAAGCTCGAGCTCATCAGCATGGAATGGGCGCAATGGCTGGAAGACGTGCTCGGCAACAAGGATTTCGACCTCACCATCGTTGCCCATGTCGAGCCCTTCGACATTGGCATCTATGCCGACCCCAATTATTATTTCGGCTATGACAATCCTGACGTCCAGGCCCTCAACGAGACGCTTAATGCCACGATCGACGAGGGTGAACGCCAGCGCATCGCCCAGGAAGTCCAGACCATCATCGCCGAGGACGCGGTCAACGGCTATCTGTTCGAGCTGGCGCAGACCGGGGTGTGGAACGCCAAGCTCGACGGCATGTGGCAGAACGCCCCCATCGAGGGCGTGGTGCTGCGCGATATCCACTGGGTGGAATAGGGCGGGTATCCGGGCTCTCATCCCCCCACCCCAACCCTCCCCGCAAGGGGGAGGGTGCCAGGCCGGTGATTGCTGCCGAAGCGCGCCACAAACGCGATGCGACACCTCCCCCCTTGCGGGGGAGGCCGGGAGGGGGGGCAGCCGCGCCCCGGTTTCCCCGTGACCCTTTTCATCCTCCGCCGTCTCCTCACCTTCGCCGCCACCCTTTTCGTCGCGGCGCTCATCATTTTCATCCTGCTCGATCTGCTGCCCGGCGATCCCGCCCGCTTCATCCTCGGCATCAATGCCAGCGAAGCCAGCGTCGCCGCCCTGCGCACGCAGATGGGGCTCGACGCGCCGGCCCATGAGCGCTTTTTCGGCTGGATCGCCGGCATGGTACGGGGCGATTTCGGCATATCCGCCACCCAGCGCGTCGCCATTGGCGGGCTGATCGCCGAGCGCATGGCCGTCACCCTGCCGCTGACCATGATGGCCATGGTGCTCTCCATGCTGATCGGCCTGCCGCTGGGCATCGTCGCCGCCATGCGGCGCGGCAAGCCCGCCGATACGGGCCTGATGATCCTCGCCCAGACCGGCATCGCCATTCCCAATTTCTGGTTCGGCATGCTGCTCACCCTGGTCTTTGCCGTGGCCTTGCGCTGGCTGCCCACCGGCGGCTTCACCCCCTGGCACGAAAATCCCGGCGCCGCCTTTCGCGGCCTGATCCTGCCCGGCCTGGCGCTGGCTCTGCCGCAGGCCTCCATTCTCGCCCGCGTCATGCGCACCGCTTTGGTCGACGTCACCGGGCAGGATTTCATCCGCACCGCGCGCGCCAAGGGGCTGACCCGGTCGGAAGCCATCTGGCGGCACGGATTGCGCAATGCCTTCCTGCCGGTGCTGACCATCCTGGGCCTGCAATTCGCCTTCCTCATCGCCGGCACGATCATCGTGGAGAACGTCTTCTACCTGCCCGGCCTGGGCCGGCTGATCTTCACCGCCGTTTCCGAGCGCGACCTGACCCTGGTGCGCAGCGCCACCATCGTGCTGGTGCTGGCCGTCACCGCCACCATGTTCATCACCGACCTGCTCTATACCCTGGTCGATCCGCGCCTGCGGAGACAGAACGCATGAACTGGCAGCGTCTTCTCCGTCATCCGAGCCTCGTCATCGGCCTGGGCGCCGCGACAGCCTTCGCGCTGCTCGGCCTCATCTCACTGGTCTGGACGCCCTATCCGATCGAACAGATCGTCGTCGCCCGGCGTTTTCTCGGGCCCGACCCGGCCCATTGGCTGGGCACCGATCATCTGGGCCGCGACATGCTCTCGCTGGTCATGAGCGGCACGCTGACCAGCTTTCTCGTCGCGTTTTCGGCGCTGGTCATCGGCGTCGGCATCGGCGTGCCCATGGGCCTCGCCGCGGCCGCATGGGGCGGGGCGGTGGAATGGCTGGTGCTGCGCATTTCCGACGTCACCTTCGCCTTCCCCTCGGTGGTCATCGCCATCCTCATCGCCACCCTGGCCGGCCCGGGCGAGCTCAATGCCATCCTGGCCATCGGCATTTTCAACATTCCGGTCTTCGCCCGGGTGGCGCGGGGCGGCGCGCTCGCCGTGGCCACGCAGGATTATGTCGCCGCGGGGCGCCTGGCGGGCCTGGGCAACGCCGCCATCGCCGCGCGGCACCTCTTGCCCAATATTGCCAGCCTCATCATCGTCCAGGCCACCATCCAGCTCTCGCTGGGCATTCTCGCCGAAGCCGGCCTGTCCTATATCGGGCTGGGCACCCAGGCCCCGGCCACCAGCCTCGGGCTGATGCTGCGCGATTCGCAGAGCCTGTTCCTGATCCATCCCTGGCTCGGCATCGTGCCCGGCCTCACCATTGTGCTGATCGTCATCGCGCTCAACATTGCCGGCGACGGGCTGCGCGACGCCCTGGATCCACGCCTGCGCCGGGAGGGGCTGAACCATGGCGCTGGTTGAGATCGATAAGCTCAATATCAGCTTCGATGGCCGCGCCGCGGTCTCCGACCTCTCGCTCAGCATCGAGAAGGGCGAAAGCTTCGGCATTATCGGGGAGAGCGGCTCGGGCAAGTCGCTGACGGCCCTGGCCATTGCCGGCCTCCTGCCCGACAATGCGAAAGTCTCGGGCAGCATCCGCTTCGAGGGCGCCCCCCTGCCCGGCGACGAACGCGCCATGGCGCGGCTGCGCGGTCGGCATTTCGGCATGGTGTTCCAGGAGCCGATGACGGCGCTCAATCCGCTGATGAAAATCGGCGAGCAGATCGGGGAGGCCGCCGAGCTGTCGCAGAGCGGCGCCGATATTGCGTCCCTCATCGCCGAAGTTGGCCTGTTACCCGACCATGCCGGGCGCTTTCCGCATCAATTGTCCGGCGGCCAGCGGCAGCGCGCCATGATCGCCATGGCCCTGGCCAGCGCGCCTGACCTGCTGATTGCCGACGAGCCGACCTCGGCGCTCGATACCATCACCCAGGCCCTGGTGCTCGATCTCATCGCCGAGATCTGCGCCCGGCGCGGCATGACGCTGCTCTTCATCAGCCACGACATGCGAGCCGTGGCCGCGCTCTGCACCCGCATCGGGGTGATGCGCACCGGCCAATTGGTGGAGACGGGCGAAACCCAGGCCGTGCTGCGGGCGCCCAAAGCCGAGTATACGCGCAAGCTGGTGGCCGCCAGCCGCATGGAGCGGCGCGCCACCGACCGCTTGCATGGCGACCCATTGCTGGAGGTCGAGCAGGTCAGCCGCGAGTATGGCCAGGGCGGATTCTGGCCCTGGGGCCGCACGACGCTGCGCGCCGTCGACAAGGTCAGCTTGACCATCGCCCAGGGCGAATGCGTGGCCTTGGTGGGCCCCTCCGGTTGCGGCAAGACCACCCTGGCGCGGATGATCGTGGGGCTGGACAATGTAAGCGCGGGCCAGATGCGACTCGATGGCCAGGCCTATCGCGGCCGCGACCTGCCACCCTTGCTGCGCGCCGGTCTGTCGCTGGTGTTCCAGGACCCGTTCAGCAGTTTCGATCCGGGCATGACGATCGGCCAGTCGCTGGCCGAGCCGCTGCACCTGCTCGGAAACCTGTCGTCGGCCGAACGCGCAACCCGGCTGCACGACGCCATAATGTCGGTCGGTCTCGACCCGGCCATGCTCGACCGCTATCCGCATGAATTTTCCGGCGGCCAGCGCCAGCGCCTGGCCATAGCGCGGGCCATGGTCACCCGCCCGCGCCTCGTCGTGCTGGACGAACCGGTCTCGGCGCTCGATGTCTCGGTGCGGGGCGAGGTGCTGAACCTGCTCGCCCGGCTGCAGGCCGAACACGGCCTCACCTTCCTCATCATCAGCCACGACCTCGACATGGTGGCGGCAATGGCCGACAGGGTGCTGGTGATGGAGGCTGGCCGCATCGTGGAAGAAGGCAAGCCCGCGGACCTGTTCGCACACCCGCAACACGCGCTGACCAAGGCACTGATGGCGGCACAATTGCCGGATATCACGGAGACCTCATGGTGAGCCTGTCGAACCACGAGGTCGGTCAAACCGAAAGCCCAGTGCCACGACCTCGCCCTTCGACAGGCTCAGGATGAGGTCTACTGCGCTAACCCCGCCCGAATACCAGCACCGTTTCCACATTCCCGTCGCCGCCGGCAATTGGCGACACCAGCTTGTCCCTCAGCGTAAACCCCGCGCTTTCCACGAATTCCACCACCATCGCCATGGCGCGCGCGCTGGCCGCGATATCCGTCACGATTCCGCCCTTGCCGACGAAATCGCGGCCGACCTCGAATTGCGGCTTGAACAGGATCACCGCGTCCGCGGCCGGGCCGCACAGGGCCAGGGGCGCGGCGAGCACCTTGGTCACCGAGACGAAACTGATATCGGACACCAGGAGGTCAATGGGTTCAGGAATGATCCCGCGATCCAGTTCCCGCGCATTCTGCCCCTCGAGGCTCACGACCCGCGCATCGTCGCGCAGGCTCGGATGCAATTGGTCATGTCCTACATCGACGGCATAGACCCGCGCCGCGCCGCGCTCCAGCAGCACCTGGGTGAAGCCACCGGTGGAGGACCCCACATCGAGGCAGGTCTTGCCGGAAACAGCGATCCTGCCGGCATCGAGCCCGGCCAACAGTTTCAGCGCCGCCCGGGAGACATAGGCAGATGCCGGGTCGTTCAGCGTCAGCACGTCTTCCGGCGCCACCATCTGGTTGGGCTTTTTCGCCGGCTCGCCATTGACCTCGACGGTCCCGCGCAGGATGGCGTCGCGGGCGCGGGCCCGGCTGGGGAGCAGGCCGCGCTGTTCCAGCGCCAGGTCGAGCCTGATCCGGCTCAACGCCGAACCAGCCGCTCGATCTTGGCGCGCGCGGTATCGCTGGCTTCCTCATACGCGATGGTGCCCTCGAAACTGCCGTCCGCGTTGATGAGGAAGGTGAGCGCGGTGTGGTTGACGAGGTAGAATTCGCTGTCCACGTCGCCCGACTTTTCCGAGAACACGCCGAAAGCCGCCTTGACCCTTTCGGTTTCGGCCGCGTCGCCGACCAGGCCGATAATGGTCGGATCGAAGCCTTCCACATAGGTCTTGACCATGTCCAGCGTGTCCCGCTCGGGATCGACGGTGACGAAGATGATCCGGAGGTCATCGGCGCTCAGGCCCAATTGTTCGCGCAGGGCCGTGGTTTCGGCCAGCGTCGTCGGGCAGACATCGGGGCAGAAGGTGAAGCCGAAAAAGATGAGGCTGGGCGTGCCGCGCAGATCGTTCTGCGTGAAGGTGCCGCCCTTGGTCGAAGCCAGGGCGAATTCCTGGCCGGTCAGGCCCAGGGGCCGCTGCGGCGGCTTGAACAGGTAAAGCGCCGTGGCCCCGATGGCCGCCACGGCCACCAGCACCCAGAGCACGATACGAAAATTGCGCAGGGGCTTATTGGTTGTCATCTCAAATGCCTCACCGAATTATCCGCCCATCGTCATTGCCCGACTTGTTCGGGCAATCCAGTCCAGCGGCGAGATGGATCACCGGGACAAGCCCGGCGATGACGGGGCCGAGCGCTAAGCTCTTGTCGCGTGGACCGGCCACAATCGGCAACAGGCAGATTGCCGCGCCCGGACCTATTGCGCGTCGAGCGGTTCGGTGCCGGTCGCCTTGCCATCACGGCTCAAAGTGATCTTCTCGATCCGCGCTTCGGCGGTCTTGAGCAGGGTTTCGCAATGGGCCTTGAGGGCTTCGCCGCGCTCATAGATGGCGATGGATTCGGCCAGGGGCGCGCGACCGCTTTCAAGCTTCTGCACGATCTGCTCGAGCTGCTCCAGCGCCGCCTCGAAGCTCAGCGATTTGACGTCTTCATTCTCGGCCATCGATGCTCCGCGCGTTCAAAAATTGTCTCGGCCTTGCAGCAGCGTCGTCACGTGTCGGCTGACGCCACCAGCCAAGCCTTCAAGGTCATAACCACCTTCGAGCAGCGACACAATGCGGTTGGCGCAGCGCCGCTCCGCCACGTCCATCAACTGCGCGGTAAGCCAGGCATAGTCCTCGTCCACCCATTCCAGTTGCGCCAGCGGATCGAGCCGATGGGCATCGAAGCCCGCCGAAATCAGCAGCAGGTCGGGCGCGAAATCCTCCAGTGCCGGCAGGATGAGGTCGGTATAGGCCTCGCGCATCGCCACCCCACCCGAGCCTTCGCGCAGCGCCGCATTGACGATATTGCCGACGCCTTTCTCGTTCGGATGCCCGGTGCCGGGATAAAGCGGCATCTGGTGGCTGGAGGCGTAGAAGACCGATGGGTCGTCCTTGAAGATATCCTGGGTGCCATTGCCGTGATGCACGTCGAAATCGACGATGGCCACGCGGTCGGCCCCATATTTCCGCTGCGCCTCGCGCGCGGTGATGGCGATCGTATTGATCAGGCAGAAGCCCATCGGATTGGCGATTTCGGCATGATGGCCAGGGGGGCGGATGGCGCAGAAGGCATTGTCGGCCTCGCCCAGCAGCACCGCGTCGAGCGCCGCCAGTGCCCCGCCCAGCCCGGTGGCGATGGTGTCCAGCGAGCCGTCGGAAATGAAGGTGTCACTATCGAGCTGCCCGATGCCCTCGGCCGGCCGCGCCGAACGCAGGCGGCTGAGATAGTCCGCGTCATGCACCAGCTCGGCCAGCATGAGATCGCCATAGGGCGCATTGCGCCGCAGCAGCGCGCCGAACGCGTCGCCCGCCAGGACCTGGTCGACCGCGCGAATCCGGTCGGCCCGCTCGGGATGGCCGGGCGGGGTCCGATGGTCGGCGAAGTTGGGCTGGCTGACCAGCAATGTCGTCACAGGCGCTCTCCGCGGATCGAGCATCCGTCTTGACGCGGGCCGGGCCTGTTGTCAAACCACCGCCATGACCACGCCCGACCCCCAGGACATCGCCGATGCCGCCGCCCTGCTGCGGGCCGGCCGGCTCGTCGCCTTTCCCACCGAGACCGTCTATGGGCTGGGCGCCGATGCCAAAAATGCCGATGCGGTGCTCTCCATCTACGAGACCAAGGGCCGCCCGCGCTTCAATCCGCTGATCGTGCATGTCCCCGATCTGGCCGCTGCCGAACAGCTTGCCCTTTTTTCGCCCCTGGCGCGCAAACTGGCCGAAACCTTCTGGCCCGGCCCGCTCAGCCTGGTCCTGCCGCTCAGGCCGGGTCATGGCCTGGCCGATATCACCACGGCCGGGCTCGACAGCGTCGCCCTGCGCGTACCCGACCACCCTCTGGCCCTGGCCCTGCTGCGCGCCACCGAGAGACCCTTGGCCGCTCCCTCCGCCAATCCCTCGGGCCGGCTGTCGCCGACACGGGCGGAACAGGTGCGGCGCGGCTTTGCCGGCGCGGTGCCGGTGCTCGATGGCGGGCCGTGCAAGGCCGGCGTCGAATCCACCATTCTGACCGTGGACGGCGAAAAACTGGTGCAATTGCGCGCCGGCGCCCTGTCGCGCGCGGAGATCGAACGGGCCATGGGCCTTCCGGTCGAGCAGGCCGCCAAGGGCGCGGCCATTGCCGCCCCCGGCATGCTGCTCAGCCATTATGCGCCCAATGCCGGCCTGCGGCTCGATACCGAACCGCGCCCCGGCGAAGCCTGGCTCGCCTTCGGCCCTGCCGCGCCCTTCGACGGGATCACGCGCAACCTCTCGGAAAGCGGGGACCTCCACGAAGCGGCGCGCAATCTCTTCGCCATGCTGCACGAGCTGGACGCGGCAGGCGTGACGACGATCGCGGTGTCCCCGATTCCGGAAACGGGGCTAGGCGAGGCGATCAACGACCGGCTAAACCGGGCCGCCGCGCCGCGGGATTTCAATCCTCAGTAGACCTCATCTTCGGAGATGGCTGGTACAGCAAGCTCGGCCCTTGCGCCTCCCTCCTCCTTGAGGGGAGGGATTGAGGGTGGGGGTCCATCAGTGATCCACAAACCACCCCCACCCCGGGGGAGGGGGGCGAAGGAGCCGCCAGATTATGAGCGCGTGGCGTGCAAATTAGCCACGCCCTATCCTGCCCCCGCCCTTAATCCCGCACCTTGTACGGCTTCTGGTCGCGCATGAAGCGCGCCAGGGCTTCGAGATCGGCATCCCCGCCCGGCGGCAGGACCACGCGGATATTCACGTAAAGGTCGCCATCGCCATAAAGCCCCTTGCCCTTGAGGCGCAGGGCCTTGGACGTATCGACCCCGGGCGGCAGGTTGAGCTCCACCGGGCCATCCAGCGTCGGCACGCGCACCTTGGCGCCCAGCACGGCCTCATACAGCGTCACCGCCACATCGGTGCGGATGTCCTGGCCATCGCGGCGGAACGCCTTCGACTTCTCGAACCGCACCGTCACCAGCGCGTCGCCGGGTTCGCCGAAGGGGCTGGGCGTGCCCTGGCCCTTGAGCCGGATCTGCTGGCCTTCCTCGACCTTGTCGGGCAGCTTGACGTTCAGCACCTTGCCGGTCGGCATGCGCACCGGCACCGAGGCAGCCTTGTGCGCATCCTCCAGCGACACCGCGATATTGACCACGATATCGTCGCCCTTGGCCATGCGCGCGCCGCCGGCCCCGCCCGCCGCGCCGGCAAAGGGGTCCCATTGGGCGCCGCCGGCCGTGCGGGCGCCGCCGCGCGGCTGGCCGCCGAAACCGCTCATGAATTCCTTGAGGATGTCCTCGGCCGAAAAGCCGCCCGCGCCGCCGGCACCGGGCCGCGCGCCACCCCTGGCCCCGCCGAACCCGCCATTGCCGAAACCGGCAAAGCGCGGATTGCCCTCGGCGTCGATTTCGCCACGGTCGAACTGCGCCCGCTTTTCCTTGTCGTTGAGCAGGTCATAGGCATGGGTGGCCTCGGCGAACTTGCCATGGGCCGAGGCATCGTCAGGGTTCTGGTCGGGATGGTATTTCTTGGCCAGCTTGCGATAGGCGGACTTGATGTCCTTCTCGCTTGCGGACCGCGACACCCCGAGTACGGTGTAAGGATCGCGCATTTAGGTCCAATCTTTGCGGTGGGGCATTGTTCGCCCTGTCATCTGGGTCCTATATGGCCACGCCCCCTGGCCTTGTCCAGTTTGCCGGAAGACTAGTCGCAGGAATTCTCCGATGCTGCAAACCCTGACCGAGCGCCTGTTCGACGACGGCGACCGCACCGATCTCGATCCCTTTGCCCTGTTCGAGGAATGGTTCGCCCTGGCCCAGGAGGCCGAGCCCAACGATCCCCACGCCATGGCCCTGGCGACTTTGGACGAAAACGGCCTGCCCGACGTGCGCATGGTGCTGCTCAACCGTCGCGATACCAGGGGCTTCTGCTTCTTCACCAATTTCGAGAGCGAGAAGGGCCGGCAATTGCTGGCCAATCCGCAGGCCGCCATGGTCATGCATTGGAAGAGCCTGCGCCGCCAGGTGCGCATGCGCGGCCCGGTGGAGCGCGTCACCGAGGCCGAGGCCGATGAATATTTCGCCAGCCGCGCCAAGGGCAGCCGCATCGCCTCAGCCACGTCCAGGCAGTCGCGCCCGCTGGCCAGCCGCCAGCAGATGATGGACGAGGTCGCCGCGCTCACCGCCATGATCGGCGATGGCGACATGCCCCGCCCCGCGCATTGGTCCGGCTTCCGCATCGTGCCGGTCAGCATGGAATTCTGGAAAGACGGCGAATTCCGCCTGCATGACCGGGTGCGGTTCACGCGGGATGGCGTGGACGCGCCATGGAGCAGTACGCGTCTTTATCCGTAGGGACAGGGGGACCATAGGCCCACACCTCCCTGGACGGGCCCATTGTTTACTTTGGACGCTTCGGCTCGCTCAGCAGGCCCGGCTCTTGCCCTCCCTCCCCCTTGAGGGGAGGGCCGGGGTGGGGGTTCTGACGGTGCAGCGTGCTCACATGGCTGTGGGGATCGCTGATGGGCCTGAACCCCCACCCTCATTCCCTCCCCTCAAGGGGGAGGGAGACCATGGAGCATGTGGCTGGTCCCGCTCGTCACCCGGCAAATCCCCCACCTTCCCAATCCCCGCGCCCTCCCCTAATACTGCCCGGCATTGGGGGCAGCATGCAGACCGACCCGAACAACGTGACCTTCACCGGCACCCGCTGGGACCTCTTCATCGTGCTGCTGCGCGGCTATGTGCTGATGATCCCCACGATCGGGCTCAACCGCTTCTGGCTGACGACGCGAAAACGCCGCTTCTATTGGGGCCATACCGATATCGGCGGCGACGCGCTGGAATATAGCGGCGATGCAAGGCAATTGCTGGTCGGCTTCCTCATGGCGCTGGCCCTGTTCCTGCCGCTCTATGGGCTGTTCTTCTACCTCTCCACCCAATCGGTCGAAACCATCATCATCGGCTACGGCGCCGTGGCCCTGGGCGTCTGGTTTCTCTATGGCTATGCCCAATACCGCGCCCGCGATTTCCGCCTGTCGCGCACGCTCTGGCGCGGCATCCGCTTCGACCAGGGCGGCAACGCCCTGCGCTATGCCTTGCGCCGCTTCTTCTGGTCACTGCTCAATCTGGTCAGCCTGGGGCTCGCCTATCCCTTCATGGCCGCCGGCCTCTGGGCCTATCGCTATCGCCACAGCTGGTATGGCGATCGGCAATTCGGCTTTGCCGGGTCGTGGAAGCAATTGGCCCTGCCCTATTACCTCACCTGGCTCGCCATCGCGGCATTGCTCGTCACCGGCCTGGTCCTGGCGCAGCAGGCGAACCTGGTCAGCGCTCCGTGGGAGGCCGATCCGGCCATTTATGGCTGGCTCGTTCTGCTCTTCCTCGCCGGCTTCGTTCTCGTCACCTTCTATCGCGCCATCGAGATCAGCCGCATGTTCTCCGCCATCCGGCTCGGCGGGGCGGCGCTGTCCCTGCGCCTGCCCGCGTTCGGCCTGTTGGGGCAATATCTGCTGTTCGTCCTGGGCCTCCTCGCCTGCTACCTGGTGCTGGCGCTGGGCGGCTTCATCGTTCTCGGCCTCGTGGCCGGCGAGGCCTTTGCCGGCGGTGGCTTCGATCTCGACGCGCTGATGGCTTCCATGCAGTCGAGCATCGCCACCCTGCTCGCCATCGTCACCGGATACCTGCTGTTCTTCGCCGCCTTCGCCTTTGTCAGCGAATTGGTGCTGGGCTACGGCTTCTGGCGGCTGATGGCGCGCGGCGCCACGATCAGCGGCCTCGCCAGTCTCGATGGCGTACGGGCCCGTGCCGAGGACAAGGCGCTGGCCGGCGAGGGCCTGGCCGACGCGCTCAATGTGGGAGGCTATTGATGGCCATTCCCGCCCGCTATTACGATGGCCTCGTATCCAGCGCCCAGGATGCCGAATTGCGCTATGAACAGGACGCGGGCGGCGCGCTCGTCGTCCTGGGCCCGTCCGGCGCCGAACTCGCCCGCTGGCCCGCCGGCGCGCTGCATCTGGTTCCGGCGCCGCGGGGAGAAATCCGCCTCGGCGCCAATGGCGTGGCGGATGGCGCGCGCATCGTGGTGCGCGGCGACGACTATATCGGGCGCATCCGCGCCACCCTGCCCCTCCTGACCCAGCGGCAGGAACAGGAGCGCGGCCGGCAAATCCGGCTGATGGCGCTGTCGACCCTGGCGCTGGCCGCCGTCATCGCCGCCTATATTTTCGGCGTGCCGCTGATCGCCTCCCGGCTGGTCCAGCTCGTTCCGCCGGGCTGGGAGGACGGGGTCGGTCAGACCGTCGCCAGTCAGATCGAAGCCAGTATCGGCGGCGATGCCGGCCTGCCGCTCTGCGATGCCGATCCGGAAAGCCTGGCCAATCGCGCCATTGCCCGCTTCGCCCAGGCGGCGCTGGCGGACACCAATGCGCCCTTTACCCCCGATGTGCGCGTGGTGCGTTCCGATATTCCCAATGCCTTCGCGGTGCCGGGCGGGCGGGTCTATTTGTTCTCCGCCCTGCTCGATGCCGCGCGCACGCCCGACGAATTCGCCGGCGTGCTCGCCCATGAACTGGGCCATGTCGTCCATCGTCACGGTATGGAGCAATTGGTGTCCACCGCGGGCACGGGCCTGCTGGTGGGGTTCATCCTGGGCGACATGACCGGCATTTCGGTGGCGGCGGGCGTGGGCGCCTCCATCATCGATGCGCGCTTTTCCCGCGCGGCCGAGCGCGAGGCCGACCGCTTCGCCGCCCGGGTCGCCCAAAGGCTCGATTTCCAGCCCTGGGCCCTGGCCAATCTCATCGGCCGGGTGGCGCAGGACAGCGATTTCGACCGGGCCCTGGCCCTGTTCAACACCCATCCGCTGACCGAGGAAAGGCTGCGGGACCTGACATTGCTGGGCCAGGACCGCCCCAGCGGGCTGGAGCCACCCTTCACCGAGGCGGAATGGCGCGCCATAAGCATCATGTGCCGGCGATGATGCCGCGTTCAAACAAGCGAAAGACCTATGCCCTATCCTCTGCGCCATAATCGGATACGGCGTCCTTGCGAATAAAGATCAGAACCTCGAAATGGGCCATTTGGGCGCGGCGGCTGGGCAGCATGGCGGTGCCGCTGCTCGTCCTGCCGGTGCTGCTGCATCGGCAGGGCTTCGTCGATTCGGCGATTTTCCTCGTCCTCATCGTCTTTGCCGGCGCCGTGGCGGGCCTGGCCCTGCTGGTATCGCTGGCGGCCCTGGGGCGCCTGTGGTTCAGCGGCGACCGGGGCTGGGGACCGGCCCTTGCAGGCCTCGTCCTGGCGCTGGCCTGTCTCGCGCCCTTCGCCTTTTACGGCAATCTGGCGCTGACTTATCCGGCGGTCACCGACATGGCCACCGCGCCGCGCGGCGAGCTGCCGCTGATCTTCGAACCCGATACCGCCGCCATGCCCCCGCCGCTGGTGCTTTCGCCCCAAGAGCAGGAAGACATCTTTCCCAATGCGATGACGCGCGGCTATCCGCTCGATGTCGTCCAGCTTTTCGCCCTGGTGGAACGGCTGGTCGCGGCCAATGGCTGGGAGGTGCGCCGGCGCACCGAACCGCTCAATAGCTTGAGTGAAGGCCGCATCAATGCCCGCATCGCGACGCTGCCTGGCTGGCGCGAGGAAGCCGTGCTGGCCGTACGCCCCACCGCGCAGGGCGGGCGCGTCGACATGCGCTCGGCCTCGATCGGCGCCCCGCTCGATTTCGGCGGCAACGGCAATCGCATCAGCGATTTCATGGTGGCGCTGGATAGCGAGGTCACCGCCTTCCTGCGCGACAATCCCACCATCAACGCCCCGGCGCCGGCCGAAGAAGCGGTTCCGGAGGTCGAGACGGGCAGCGGGGCTTAGCGCTGCAACCTAGCGCTTGCGCACGAATTCGGTGCGCAGCACCAGCCCCTTAATGGCATCGTGCCGGCAATCGATCTCGTCGGGATTGTCGGTCAGCCGGATGGATTTGATGACGGTGCCCTGCTTGAGGGTTTGTCCCGCGCCCTTGACCTTGAGGTCCTTGATCAGGACCACCGCGTCCCCATCCGCCAATATCGTGCCCGAAGCATCGCGCGTCTGGCTGGCCTGGATTGCCGCCGCCTTGATTTCCGAGGCCGGCCGCCATTCGCCGGTCGCCTCGTCATAGATATAGTCGTCATCATGTGTGGTCATGACTGTCCTATGGCAGGCCCCGCCCGCTTTGCCAATCGGCTCACGCGCTCAACGTGCGCCGCACCGCCTCGTCCCAGCCCTTGACCTTGTCCTTGCGCGTCCTGGCGTCCATTTGCGGCTCGAAGCGGGTGTCGCATTCCCAGCTCGCGGCGAATTTGCGCATATCCGGCCAGATGCCGGCCTTCATCCCTGCCAGCCAGGCGGCGCCGAGCGCGGTGGTTTCGAGGATGGTCGGCCGATCCACCGGCGCGTCGAGAATGTCGGCGAGGAATTGCATGGTCCAGTCGGATGCCACCATGCCGCCATCGACGCGCAGCACCGTATCGCCATTGCCGCTCTTCCAGTCCTTGCGCATGGCCGTCAGCAGGTCGCGCGTCTGATAGCAGACCGCCTCCAGCGCCGCGCGGGCGATTTCGGCCGGGCCGGAATTGCGGGTCAGCCCATAAATGGCGCCGCGCGCTTCGGCATCCCACCAGGGCGCGCCCAGCCCCACGAAGGCGGGCACCATATAGACGTGCTGGGTCGGGTCGGCCGATTGCGCCAGCGGCCCGGTTTCGCTGGCATGCTTGACCAGTTTCAGCCCGTCGCGAATCCATTGCACCGCCGCCCCGGCGATGAAGATCGAGCCTTCCAGCGCATAGGTGGTTTCGCCATCCAGCCGATAAGCGATGGTGGTGAGCAGCCTGTTCTTGGAGCGCACCATGTCGGTGCCGGTATTGAGCAGCGCAAAGCACCCGGTGCCATAGGTGGATTTGACCATGCCCGGCTCGAAACAGGCCTGGCCGATGGTTGCGGCATGCTGGTCGCCCGCCACCCCGAGAATGGGAATGGCCGCGCCGAACAGGCCCGCCTCGGTGACGCCGAAATCGTCGGCGCAATCCTTGACCTCGGGCAGCACGGCCATGGGCACGTCGAGCAGATCGCAGAGCTGCTCGTCCCATTGGTTCCGGCCGATATCGAACAGCAGCGTGCGCCCGGCATTGGTGGCGTCGGTGGCGTGCACCTTGCCCCCGGTCAGCCGCCAGATGAGGAAGGAATCCACCGTGCCGAAGGCCAGTTCGCCGTTTTCGGCGCGGCCGCGCGCGCCCTTGACCTTGTCGAGCAGCCACTTGACCTTGGTGCCGGAAAAATAGGGATCGAGCAGCAACCCGGTCTTGCGGGTAACCAGTTTTTCATGCCCGTCCTTCTTCAGGCGCGCGCAGAGCGCAGAGGTGCGCCGGTCCTGCCAGACAATGGCATTGTGAATGGGCTTGCCGGTCTCCCGGTCCCAGATCACGACCGTCTCGCGCTGGTTGGTGATGCCGATGGCCGCGATATCGCCGGCCGCGATCCCGGCCTCCTTGATGGCCTTCTTCACCGACCAGACGACGCTGTCCCAGATTTCCTCGGGGTCATGCTCCACCCAGCCGTCCTGCGGAAAATGCTGGGTGAATTCCTTCTGCCCGACGCCCGCGATCCTGCGGTCCTTGTCGAAGATTATCGCCCGGCTCGACGTCGTCCCCTGGTCGATCGCGAGAATGAACTTTTGCATGTTTCCTCCGGCCCTTCGGCTCCTGCGCCACCCTCCCCTTTGCGGGGAGGGAAGCGAGATAGGACTTAGCCTGCTAAGTCCGTTAAATCGAGCAGGGAGGGGGATCGGCAAGCACCGTCCGGGGGAACACCCCCTCCCAACCTCCCCCGTCAAGGGGGAGGTGCTGTATCGCGCTTGTGGCTATTTCCGCGCCAGATATGCCTCCAGCCGCGCCACGTCCTCGGCGCCGACCCGCAGCCCCAGCTTGGTGCGCCGCCACAATATATCCTCGGCGCTCCGCGCCCATTCCCGGGCCGTCAGATAATCGACCTCGGCCCCATAGAGATCGGCGCCGAAATGGAGGCCGAGATCGGCAATGCCGGACGCATCCCCCAGAATCTCCCGCGCCTTGGTGCCATAGAGCCGCATCAGCCGCCGCATCAGCGCCCCCGGCAGGCCGGGATAATCCATGGCCAGCCGGCGCACTTCCGCGTCGAAGCTCTTCACCCCGAAATCGCCGCCGGGCAGCGTGCTGGTCTTGGTCCAGGCCTCGCCCTTCCTGCCCAGCACGGATTCGATCTTTTCCAGCACCGATTCGGCCAGCCGCCGCGAGGTGGTGAGCTTGCCGCCGAACACATTGATCAAAGCACCATTTGCGGCGTCGCCTTCGACCTTGAGCACATAATCGCGCGTCGCCTCCTGCGCGGCGCTGGCGCCGTCGTCGAAAAGCGGCCGCACGCCCGAATAGCTCCACACGATGGCCTCATGCGTCACCGGCTTGGCGAAATATTCGCTGGCGGCCGCCAGCAGATAATCGATTTCCTCCGGGGTGATCTTCACCGCCCGGGGATCGCCGGAAAAATCCCGGTCGGTGGTGCCGATCAGGGTGAAATCGTCCTCATAGGGAATGGCAAAGAAGATGCGGCCATCGCTGTTCTGGAAGAAATAGCACCGGTCATGATCGTAGAGCTTTTTCACCACGATATGGCTGCCCTGGACCAGACGCACATTATGGACGCCGCTCCGGCCCAGGACGTCGTTGATCACCTCGTCGACCCAAGGCCCCGCCGCATTGACCAGCAGGCGCGCGCGCACGCTTTCCCGCCCGCCCTCGCCATCGAGTTCGATGGTCCAGCCGCCATCCTCGCGCCGGGCCGAAACGACCTTGGTGCGCACCTGGATTTTCGCGCCGCGATCGGCCGCGTCACGGGCATTGAGCACCACGAAACGCGCATCGTTGACCCAGCAATCGGAATATTCGAAAGCCAGCTTGTAGCCCGGCTTCAACGGCCTGCCGGCTTCGTCGCGCGTCAGGTCCAGCGTCTTGGTCGGCGGCAGCAGACGCCGTCCGCCCATGTAGTCATACATGGCCAGGCCCGCCCGCAGCACCATTGCCGGGCGCAGCCCCTTGTGATGCGGCAGCACGAAGCGCAGCGGCCAGATGATGTGCGGCGCCGCCGACCACAGGACTTCGCGCTCGGCCAAGGCCTCGTGCACCAGGCGGAACTCGTAATGTTCGAGATAGCGCAGCCCGCCATGGATGAGCTTGGTGGCGGCCGAGGACGTGCCGGAGGCGAGGTCGTTCATCTCCGCCAGGCCCACCGAGAAACCCCGCCCCACCGCGTCGCGCGCCACGCTGGCGCCATTGATGCCGCCGCCGATCACGAAAATGTCCAGCATGGTTCCGCCTCTGCTCGTTTGTTTCGTTTATATATCGATTGATTTCGTTTTGTAACGCCGATTTTTCGTTTCGTCCGGCACACATGCCCGGCATTGACCCCATGATCCCCGCGGGGTACGGCAGAAGGCATCTTCCCTCCTGGCCCAGGTCCCGCCGGCCAATGCTCGACATTCTCGCCGTCATTGCGCCCATCTTCGCGCTCATGGCCTTCGGCTATGGCGCGGTGCGCTTCCGCCTGTTTCCCGCCGAGGGCATCAAGGCGCTGATCGCCTTCGTCAACAATTTCGCCACGCCCTGCCTGCTGTTCTATTCGATCAGCACCAGCGATTTCCGCTCCGCCTTCAATCTGGGGATCATCGGGCCTTTCTATGCCGGCGCAATCGTCTGCTTCCTCGTGGGCATCGCCATTGCCCGCAAGGCCTTCCACAACCGGCCGGGGGAAAGCGTGTCGGTCGGCTTTGCCGGCACCTTCACCAATACGGTCCTGGTCGGTCTGCCGATCATGAGCCGCGCCTATGGCGAGGGCGCCCTGCCGGTGACGCTGTCGATCATTGGGCTTCATGGCGCCATCCTGCTCACCCTGGGCATGGTGACGATGGAAGTTACCCGGCGCGACGGCCAGCCGCTGGCACGCACGCTGGTCGTGGCCGTCCGGCGCGTCGTCTCCAATCCGCTGATTTGGGGCATTGCCGCCGGCATCATCGGCTCGCTGGTCAATCTGCAATTGATCGAACCGGCCGAGGCCTTTTTCGTCATGATGAGCCAGGCCGTCGTGCCCGCGGCCCTGTTCGGCATCGGCGGCGCGCTCAACGAATTCAAGCTCTCCGAAAACTGGAAGCAGGCTTTGGTCGCAGCGCTGATCAAGCTCATCCTGCACCCGGCCATCGCCTATGTGCTGATGATCTGGGTGCTGCACGTGCCCATGGACATCGCCCGCTACGGCATCCTGCTCTCGGCCATGCCGGCAGGGGTGAACATCTATGTCTTCGCCACCTATTACGACCGCGGCGTCAGCGTCGCCGCCAACACCATCCTCATCGCCACCATGCTCTCGGCCCTGACCATTTCCGGCTGGCTGTTCGTGCTGAGTCTCTAGAGGCCGCCGAGCCACCATAGACCTCATCCTGAGCCTGTCGAAGGACGAGGTCATGGCACTCAGGCCTCAGTGTACCCGACCTCGTGGTTCGACAGGCTCACCATGAGGTCTTTGGAATAATGGCGTCCACCGTCACATCCCAAAAGCCGCGACCGTACCGCTTTTGCCAAGGCCGGCTTGCGTGCTGCGCCCGGTCCGCTAAGTTTTAGGCATTCATCGGGCCGGCAGCCATCCGCCCTCCCCAAGCTTCCTGTCTCCACGGATATCCTGCGGCCATGACTATCGAAATCCTCCAGACCGCCCCGCTCCTCGCCTCCTGCGAACAGGCTTTGACCGAGCGCTATATCGTCCACAAGCTGCATGAGCAGGCCGACAAGCAGGCCTGGCTGGCCGAGAACGGCGCCCGCATCCGCGCCCATGCCGGCTCGGGCGTGCAGGCCGATCTGATGGACAAGCTGCCCAATCTCGAAATCATCGCCAGCTTCGGCGTCGGCTATGACAACATCGATGTCGCCGCCGCCAAGGCGCGCAATATCCGCGTCACCAACACGCCCGACGTGCTCAACGACGCGGTGGCCGAACTCACCATCGGGCTGATGATCTCCCTCGCCCGCCGCATTCCGCAATCGGATCAATTCGTGCGCCAGGGCCAGTGGCAGAAGGGCAATTTCGGCCTCTTCTCCGAACTCACCGGCAAGACCATCGGCATTCTCGGCCTGGGCCGCATCGGCAAGGAGATCGCCACCCGCGCCCAGGCGATGAAGATGCGCGTGGTCTATCACGGCCGCCACCAGCAGAAGCACACGCCCTATGTCTATTACGACAATCTCGAGGACATGGCGCGCGACAGCGACTGGCTGGTCGTCATCGCGCCGGGCGGCAAGGGCACCGAGGGCATTGTCAGCCGGAAGGTGCTCGAGGCGCTGGGCCCGCAGGGCGCGATCGTCAATGTCGCCCGCGGCACGCTGATCGACGAGGCGGCCATGGTCGAGCTCCTGCAGAATGGCGGCCTGGGCGGGGCGGCGCTCGACGTCTTCGCCGAGGAGCCGCAGGTGCCCCAGGCCCTGCTCTCGCTCGACAATGTCGTGCTCTCGCCCCACCAGGGCAGCGCCACGCACCAGACCCGCGACGCCATGGGCGCGCTGCTGGTCGCCAATCTCGAAAAGCATTTCGCCGGCGAACCGCTGATCAGCGCGGTGGTCTAGCCTTTCCTCGCCTCTCCCTTGGCGGAGAGGCGAGGAGCCTTATTCCAAATTCTCCTGCACCATGTCTCCCGCCGCATGGATGCAGACCATTTCGAGCCGTTCCGGCCCCAGCGCGGTGAACTTGTGCGGCACGCCGGCCGGCACCACGGCGATATCGTCCGGTCCCACTTCGAAGGCGCGCTCGCCCGCCACCACCGCGGCGCGGCCGCGCTTGACGATCCAGGTTTCGGCATAGGGATGGCGATGCAGCTTCGGCCCCTGTCCGGGCGCCGCGTCCACGGCGAAGAAGGAAATCGGCGTGCCAAAGGCACCGCCTTCGAAGCGGATGGTGCGGCTGGCGCCGGGGGCGCGTTCGGCGGCGGGCAGGATATGGACCATGGGCAAAATCTCCTCATCTGCCGGAACGACGATTGGTTCACCGCTTTTTCGACACGCCTCCCCTGCATGGCGGAGCATTAACAGGCGCGCCCGAACCGGCTAGCTTGCGTGGCATCCGGCTTCAAGGAGCGTATCGATGACCGAATGGTGGCGCGGCGGAGTGATCTATCAGGTCTATCCGCGCTCGTTTCAGGACAGCAATGGCGATGGCGTGGGCGATCTCGCCGGCATCATCGACCGGCTCGACTACATTGCCAGCCTGGGCGTGGACTGCATCTGGCTCTCGCCCATCACCCAGTCGCCGCAGGCCGATATGGGCTATGACGTTTCCGATTATATCCAGGTCGATCCGCTGTTCGGTTCGCTGCAGGATTTCGACCTCCTGATCGAGCGGGCGCATGCGCTGGGCCTCAAGGTCATCATGGACCAGGTGGTCAGCCATACCTCGTCCCAGCATGCCTGGTTCCTCGAATCCAGCGTCAGCCGCGACAATGCCCGGGCCGATTGGTATGTCTGGGCCGATGCCAATCCCGATGGCACGCCGCCCAATAACTGGCTCTCGGTCTTCGGCGGCTCGGCCTGGGAATGGCATACGGCGCGCCGGCAATATTACCTGCACAATTTCCTCACCAGCCAGCCGGACCTCAACTTCCACAATCCGGCCGTGCAGGATGCGGTGCTCGATGTCATGCGCTTCTGGCTCGATCGCGGGCTGGACGGCTTCCGCCTCGACACCGTCAACTACTATTTCCACGACGCCAGATTGCGCTCCAATCCGCCCTTGGTCGCGGGCAAGGGCAAGCCGGCGGTCAATCCCTATGACATGCAGAGCCACAAATTCTCCAAGAGCCAGCCGGAAAACCTGGATTGGCTGCGCAAGGTGCGCACCCTGCTCGACGATTATCCCGGCGTCACCACGGTGGGCGAGGTCGGCGACGACGAGCGCGGCCTGGAGCTGATGAAGCAATATACGGCCGGCGGCGACCTGCTGCACATGTGCTATTCCTTCGATTTCCTCAGCCCCAAATATTCCGCCGCCCATTTCCGCGCCAAGGCCGAGGCCTTCTTCGCCGGCGGGGAAAGCGGCTGGCCCTGCTGGAGCTTTTCCAACCACGACGTCATCCGCCACCTGACCCGCTGGGCCCCCAATAGCGTCAATCCGGCCGACCTGGCGCGCCAGGCCATTGCGCTCATTCTCAGGCTCAAGGGCTCGGCGGGGCTCTATCAGGGCGAGGAACTGGGCCTGCCCGAGGCCGACATTCTCTATGAGGAGCTGACCGATCCGCGCGGGTTGCGCTTCTGGCCCGAGGACAAGGGCCGCGACGGCTGCCGCACACCCATGCCCTGGCAGGCCGGCCTGCCCCATGCCGGCTTCACCAGCGGCACGCCCTGGCTGCCGGTCAAGCATGGGGCGGCGGCGCTCAGCGTCGATGGGCAGGATGCCGATCCCCATTCGACGCTCAATTATTACCGGCGCATCCTCAGCTGGCGGAAGACCCATCCGGTCCTCAAGACCGGCGACATGGCCTTCTTCGATTGTGACGAGCCGGTCCTGGCCTTTTCGCGCCATGCCGGCAACAAGGACCTGATCTGCGTCTTCAATCTCTCGCCCGCGCCCCGCAACGTGACGCTGGCCGGCGTGGACCTGGCGCTCGAACCGGTCAGCCGCAATGCCGAATTGTCCGGCACAACACTCAAGCTCGGCCCCAACGGCTTCGCCATCCTCCCCGCCCCGGCAGGCGAGGGCAAGGTGGGATATGGAGCAGGCTAGATCGTTTCACGCTGAATGTGGACTGCATTGGGGCATCAAACCCAAACCAGATCGTCACCCTCGGGCTTGACCCGACGGTGACGATCCGTGGGTGCGCAGCGCAGCGGCCCGCGCGAGGCCAACCGATGCCTAAGGCGTCACGCGCTCAAAGCTGTCGGGGTGGAAGAACTGCATTTCCTCGCCGCCACCGGGCTTGCGCACAAAGGCGCGGATGCAGCCGCCCCACATTTCGGCGCGGGTGGCGTCCACGCCCATCTGCCGCAACTGCATCAGGTTGAAGCGGTCGCGCTCCTCCTCGGTGAACTTGCCGACGGAAAAGCCGAATGAGACATGCACGCCCGGCCGCGCCGCATAGCAGGACGCCGAGGCCTGGGCGGTGGAGGTGAACGCAACGGCAATGGCCAGAACGGCCAGGATACGGATCAGCATGGGCGAACTCCTTCTGCCTGCCTCATGAAACCTAAATACGGCTTTCCTGCGCCTTTTTCTCCTGCCAGCGCACCAGCACGACCACGGCCGGAATGGCGACGCTCAGCATCAGCAGGCGAATGACGTGATGGGCGGCGATGAAGGCGGTGTCATAGCCCAGCGCGATGCCCAGCGCCCCCATGCCTTCGAGCGCGCCCGGCGACAGGCCCAGCCAGATCTGCCCGAAGGGCATGTCCACCAATTGCGCCACGCCCAGGGCCATGATGGTGACGATGGCCAGCGTCATCCCGGTGGCGATCAGCCCGCCCTTGGCCGCGGCCGCGAACTCGGCCCGGGTGATGCCGACAAAGCGCGAGCCGATCAGCGCCCCGGTGAGGATGAAGGTCATGACGACGAGGGGCGGCGGCATGGCCTCGGTATAGAGCCCGCCCAATTTGGCCGCCGTGGCCGCCGCCATGGCCCCCAGCACCATGCCGGCCGGCACCCTGAGCCGGATGAAGACCAGCCCCGTCGCCACGCAGGCCAGGGCCAGCAATGCCAATTGCAGCGGCGACAGGAAGGCTTTGGCGGCAACGGGCGGGAAATGATCGATGGGCAGGAACACCGCCCCGATCGGCACGGCTATGGTCAGCATCAGGATGCGGATGACCTGGATGATGACGATCTGGCGCGCATTGCCCACGCCGGTGGCGGCAATGCCCAGCACGAAGGACAGATGCCCCGGAAAGGAGCTGAGATAGGCCGTGCCCGGATCGAGCCGGAACAGCCGCGTCAGCATCCAGCCGGTCGTGGCCACGATGATCACCAGTTCCAGCGCCAGGGCGGCGATGGAAATCGGCCAGCTCGCCAGCAGCGCCAGCGAATCGGGGGCGACGCTGGCGCCCATGGAGAGGCCGATCAGCACGAAGGCCACGTCGCGCAGCCGGTCGGGCATGCCAACCGGCAGGCCCAGCATGGCCGCAATAGTCACCGCCAGCGCCCCGCCCATCAGCCAGCCCGCCGGCAATCCCAGCGCATGCGCCACCCCGCCGCCAAAAGCCGAAATGGCCAGGGTGAGCAGGACGGAAAAAATCGGGTGTTTCGAGGGAGATGGCGCAGGCATGACCCCTTCCGTACGCCCTAAAAGGCAGGCTCTCAAGGGGGGCGGACCTCACCTTCCCCCCTTGTGGGGAGCGCAAGCAGAGCTTAGGCCCATCGGGCCTTAGCGGCGCTCGGGAGGGGGTATGCTTTCTTCCAGCGCCTGCATTACCACCCGGTATACCCCTTCCGGATTGTTCATCACCTCTGCATTGGCAAACCGCAGCACCCGATAGCCATGTCGAACCAGGTCGGCCTCCCGCTGCCGATCCTGCGCCATGGCCGCTTCCGAAAAATGCGTGTCCCCGTCGATCTCCACCACCAGCCGCGCCGAATGGCTGGCGAAATCGACGACATAGCTGCCCATGGCGACCTGCTTGCGGAAATGGAACCGGGTGCGCAGCGGCGCGATCAACCGCCAGAAGCGGATTCGGCGGTGGTGGGGTTCTTCCGCAGGCGCTGCGCAATGCTCGGCAATACCCCCCTCCCGAGTTCCGCTAGGTCCTCGGGACCAAGCTGCACTACCCTCCCCTCAAGGGGGAGGGTGACATCGTGGCTGGGCAACATTCAGCCCCCCACACCGGCCTCACCCTCCCCCTTGAGGGGAGGGCAAGCAGAGCTTAGGCCCATCGGGCCTTAGCGGCGCTCGGGAGGGGGTTGTGATCCAGCCTCACCCTGCCGGCAATGCCCGTTCCACCAGGCGCACCCAATAGCTCGCGCCGACCGGGATCGCCTCATCGTTGAAATCGTAGGTGTCGGTATGCAACTCGGTCGAGTCGCCATTGCCGATGAAGATATAGGCGCCCGGCCGCTCGTTGAGCATGAAGGAGAAATCCTCTCCGCCCATGGAAGGCGCGGTATCGGCATCCACCCCCTCGGCCCCGACGATCTCGGCCGCCACTTCGGCGGCGAAGGCGGTCTGGGCGGGGGCGTTCACCGTCACCGGATAGCCGCGCGCATAGCGGATATCGGCCCTGGCCCCGAAGCTCTGGGCGAATTGCGGCACGAATTCACCCAGCTTGGCCTCGATGAAATCCTGCACGCCGCCATCGAGCGTGCGCACGGTGCCGGTGATTTTCGCGGTGCGGGAAATGACATTGTCGGCCTCGCCGGCCTCGATCATGGTGACGCTGAGCACGGCGCTGTGCAGTGGATCGAGATTGCGCGACACGATGGTCTGCAGGGCCGTCACCAATTGGGCGGCTACCACGATGGGGTCGATGGTCTGCTGCGGCCGCGCCGCATGCCCGCCCAGCCCCTCGATATCGATATAGAAGCGGTCGGTGGCCGCCATGATGCCGCCGGCGCGGATGCCGAACTGGCCCAGGGGCATGCCCGGCCAATTGTGCATGCCATAGACCTCGTCGATACCGGTCTTCTCGAACAGCCCGTCCTCGATCATGACCTTGCCGCCGCCGCCGCCCTCTTCGGCCGGCTGGAAGATCAGGGCCACGCGCCCGTCGAAATTGCGCGTCTCGGCCAGGTATTTGGCGGCGCCCAGCAGCATGGCGGTGTGCCCGTCATGGCCGCAGGCATGCATCTTGCCCGCAATGGTGGAGGCATAGGGCACGCCCGATTTCTCGGTCATCGGCAGCGCATCCATGTCGGCGCGCAGGCCGATGGTCTTGCCCGAAACATTGGTGCGGCCATTGATGATGCCCACCACGCCGGTCCGCCCCAGTCCGGTGATCACCGCGTCGCAGCCGAACGCCGTCAGTTTTTCCGCTACGATGCCCGCCGTGCGGTGCACGTCGAACAGCACCTCGGGATGGGCGTGGAAATCGCGCCGCCAGGCGGCGATCTCGGGCTGGAATTCGGCGATACGGTTGAGAACGGGCATAGGCAAACCAAAGCGATTGGAAGAAGGGGCAATGTCTCCGTCCGGGGCGGCGGCGTCAACACTGGAGGTGGCGCCATCCAGCGGATCGCATCGGCACGCCGCCGCCGCGCCGGCCGGCGCGAAGCACCCCTTTCCAATAATCCAGTCGAGACCGAACCGATATTCCCCTGTCGCGCCTTGCTCCCCCCGCCCCTTTTTGCGAAGGGAAGCACCAAGTACCGGGAGTTGCCGATGAAAATCCTCGTCGCGGTCAAGCGCGTGGTCGATCACAATGTCCGCATCCGGGTTCGCCCCGATGGCTCGGGCGTCGAGACCCAGGGCGTGCGCATGTCGATGAACCCGTTCTGCAAGCATGCCGTCGAGGCCGCGGTGCAATTGGCCGAGACCGGCCAGGCCGACGAGATCGTCGTCGTCTCCATCGGTCCCAAGCCGGCCAATGATGTCATTCTCACCGCCCTGGCCATGGGCGCCCATCGCGGCATCCTCATCGAGACCGACCAGGCGCTGGAAACGCTGGCCATCGCCAAGCTCCTCGCCAGGGTGGTCGACGAGGAAAAGCCGGACCTCGTCCTCCTCGGCAAGCAGGCCGTCGATGACGACAGCAATCATGTCGGCCAGATGCTCGCCGCGCTGACCGATCGCCCGCAGGCGACCTTCGCCTCCGAGATCACGCTCGATGAGGGCGCCTTGACGGTCACCCGCGAGGTCGATTACGGACGCGAGACTCTCGCCCTGCCCCTGCCCGCCATCGTCACCGCCGATCTGCGCCTCAACATTCCGCGCAATGCCGCCCTGCCCATGGTGATGAAGGCGCGTTCCAAGCCGCTTGCCGTGCGCCCCGCCGCCGAATTCGGCGTCGACCTCGCCCCGCGCCTCAAGGTCGAAAAGATATCCCCGCCGCCCGAGCGCGTGGCAGGCTCCAGGGTCGGCTCGGTTTCCGAACTCGCCGCCATCATTGCCGCCGACATCGATGCGATGGAGGCGATCTGATGAGCGTGTTGGTTCTCGCCGAAGTCGATAACGGCGTCCTCTCGCCCGCCACGGCCCGCATCGTCAATGCGGCCTCCAAGCTCGGTCCTGTCGATCTTTTCGTCCCCGGCCCCCGCGCCGCCGCCGAGGCTGCCGCTTCGCTGGCCGGTGTCGCCAAGGTCATGGTCAGCGCTAACAGTCTGCTAGCGGATTCCCTGGTCGCGACATTGTCAGAGTTAGCAGTCCTCTACCCTTATATGGTCGCAAGCGCATCCAGTGTGGGTAAGGATGTCATGCCACGCCTGGCGGCAAAGCTCGATATCCAGCCGGTCACCGACATCGTCGCCATCGAGGGAAAAAATCGTTTCGTCAGGCCGATTTACGCCGGCAATGCGCTGGAAACCCTGGTCGACGACCAGCCCCGCCACGTGCTCACGTTCCGCGCCTCGGCCTTCGCCCCCGCCGCCTCGGGCAATACCGCGCCGGTGGAAGTCCTTGAAAACACAGTACAATCGGCCGCAAAGCTCATCGCCGCCCACCGCACCGAGAGCGATATCCCGGACCTCGCCACCGCCCAGATCGTGGTCGGCGGCGGCGTCTCGGTCGGTTCGGTCGAGGGTTTCCAACTAATTGAAAAACTTGGAAAAATCCTCGGCGCCGCCATCGGCGCCACCCGTGCCGCCGTCGATGCCGATTATGCCCCCAACGATTGGCAGGTCGGCCAGACCGGCAAGATCATCGCCCCCGATCTCTACATCGCCATCGGCATTTCCGGCGCCCTCCAGCACCTGGCCGGCATCCAGGGCGCCAGGAAGATCATCGCCATAAATTCCGATCCCGAAGCCCCGATCCTCAGGATCGCCGACGTCGCGCTGATCGGCGATCTCTTTGAAATCGTTCCGCAATTGACGGCAGAGCTGGAAAGGCTGGGCATAAAACGCTGATGTGCTGCCCCTCTCGATGTCGGCAATCGCAGGCCATCTGGCAATTGCAAAAATCCTCACCCGGCCTATAAAGGCCCCGCATCCCACCGGACTTCCGAAAATGTTCGAAACCCTGACCAAGGCCCCCGGCGACAAGATTTTGGCGCTCATGGGCGAATATGCTGCCGACCAGCGCCCCACCAAGATCGACCTCGGCGTCGGCGTCTACAAGGACGAAAAGGGCGTCACCCCGGTCATGAAAGCGGTGCGGAAGGCCGAAGAGCGGATCCTTTCGAACGAGAAAACAAAGACTTATCTCGGCATTGCCGGGAACAAGGGCTATGGCAATGCCGTGCTCGACCTGGTGCTGGCCGACAGCGTGGATCGCGCCCGCGTCCGCATCGCCCAGGCGCCGGGCGGCACCGGCTCGCTCTGGGTCTTGATGCAATTGATCAACCGCGCTCGCCCCGGCGCGACGGTTTACGTGTCGGACCCCACCTGGGCCAACCACAATCCGATCGCCATCAATTCCGGCCTGAAGGTCGCAACCTATCCCTATTTCGACGCGGAGACGCGCGGGGTCAAGTTCGAGCAAATGCTTGCCGCACTTGATAAATTGGGCGCGGGCGACGTCGTGCTTCTGCATGGCTGCTGTCACAATCCGACCGGCGCCAACCTCTCGAACGCGCAATGGGACCAGGTCGCGGCTAGCCTCCTGCGCACCGGCGCCCTGCCCTTTATCGACCTGGCCTATCTCGGTTTCGGCGATGGCATCGAACCCGATGCCTATGGCACCCGAAAAATCTTATCCACGGTGCCCGAAGCTCTGGTAGCCTTCTCGGGCTCGAAGAATTTCGGTCTCTATCGCGAGCGTGTCGGCGCAGCCATCCTGATGGCCCGCGATGCGGAACAGGCCGAAATCACCAATTCGCAGCTTCTCAACATCATTCGCGGCGCCTATTCGCAACCACCCGATCATGGCGCGGAAATCATCCGCACCATCCTCGAGGACGCCGGCTTGCGCGCCGAATGGGAAACCGAGCTGGCCGAAATGCGTAACCGCATGATTTCATTGCGGAAAAAGCTATCCGACGCTATCCGTGAGCGCTCGAATTCGACCGATTTCGATTTCGTGGCCGATCACCGCGGCATGTTTTCGCTGCTGGGTCTCAGCAATGAGGCCGTGGACCATTTAAAAGCCGCCAATGGTGTCTATATGACATCTGACAGCCGCATCAATGTCGCCGGCATTCCCGAGGATCGCGTCGGCGACCTGGCGGAAGCCTTCTTGAGCGCCACCCGCTGAGCGGGGCGCTTGCGGCGCCACGCCGCCATGGACTAGCATCCGGCTAAAGGGCCGGACCAAAACGCTTTTTAGGAGGGAACGATGAAGTTCTTCGTCGACACTGCAGACACCAAAGCCATCTCGGAACTGCACGAAGCCGGTCTGGTCGATGGCGTGACCACCAATCCGTCGCTGATCGCCAAATCCGGCCGCGATATCAAGGAAGTCGTCAAGGAAATCTGCGGCATCACGCCCGGCCCGGTCTCGGCCGAAGTGGCCAGCCTCGAATATGAGGGCATGATCGCCGAGGGCGAAGTCCTCGCCAAGCTGGCCTCCAATGTAGTGGTCAAGCTGCCGCTCACCCTGGCCGGCCTCAAGGCCACCAAGCATTTCAAGGAACAGGGCATCAAGACCAATGTCACGCTCTGCTTCTCGGCCAACCAGGCCCTGCTCGCCGCCAAGGCCGGCGCGACCTACATCTCGCCCTTTATCGGCCGCCTCGACGACATCAATCTCGATGGCATGGAGCTGATCGAGAACATCCGCACCATCTACGACAATTACCAGTTCGAGACGCAGATTCTGGCCGCCTCGATCCGCTCGGCCAACCACGTGACCCAGGCCGCCCTTGCCGGCGCCGACGTCGCCACCATTCCGCCCGACGTGATCAAGAAGCTGGCCGCCCACCCCTTGACCGACAAGGGCATCGAAGGCTTCCTCAAGGATTGGGCCGGCACCGGCCAGTCGATCCTTTAAGCCCGACTATTCCCGCAAACGCGATGTCACCCCGGCGCAGGCCGGGGTCCATCCTGAGATAGCGCTTGCGGGGATTTCTCAGGATGGATGCCGGCCTGCGCCGGCATGACAGCGGAGTTGAGGCACCTTCGTGCCCAACAGGCCATGGCCGACACCGAACTCTCAGCCCAGATCAAGACGGCCCTCGGCGCGGTCGAAATCCCCGGCGGCGGCGATCTGGCCGGCTATGGCGGGCTCTCCGAGATCATCGTTACCCCCGGCGCGATCGCCTTTGCCATTGCCGTGGTTCCCGGCATGGAAGCGGCCTTCGGCCCGGCGCGGGACGCGGCGCAGAAGGTCGCCCAGGACCTGGGTGGCAGCCGCAAGGTGATGGTTTCCATCACCGCGGAGAAAGCCAATAGTCCCAAATTCGGCCATGGCGCGGCCGTGCCGCAGGGCAAGACGCGGGTGAAGGGCGTCCAGCGCATCATTGCCGTGGGCTCGGGCAAGGGCGGCGTGGGCAAATCCACCACGGCGGTGAATATCGCCCTGGCGCTGGCGGCCGAGGGCCTCAGGGCCGGCATTCTCGACGCCGATCTCTATGGCCCGTCGGTGCCCAAGCTGCTCGGCATCGAGGGCAAGCCGGCCATTCGCGACGACGGCATCTTTACCCCGCACGAGGCTCACGGGCTCAAGGTCATGTCGATCGGCTCCATGCTGGTGCCCGGGCAGGCCGTGGTCTGGCGGGGGCCGATGGCAACCTCGGGGCTGCGGCAATTGCTGCGCGAGACCGATTGGGGCGGGCTCGATGTGCTGGTGATCGACCTGCCGCCGGGCACGGGCGACATCCATATCGCGCTGTTCCAGCAGACCATCGTGGATGGCGTCGTCATCGTCTCGACGCCGCAGGATCTGGCATTGATCGACGCGCAGAAGGCCATCGACATGCTGCGCCGCATGGCGGTGCCGGTGCTCGGCCTGGTCGAGAACATGAGCTATTTCATCGCCCCCGATACCGGCAATCGCTACGACATCTTCGGCACCGGCGGGGCGGAGCGGGCGGCGGTAAGCCTGGGCATTCCGTTCCTGGGCGCCATCCCGCTGGTCATGTCCATCCGCGAAAATTCCGATGCCGGCAGCCCGCCCGTCGCCACGGCGCCCCAGGGGGCGGAAGCGGCGGCCTATCGCGCGGTCGCCCGGCGCCTCGTCGCCAGCGTACCATAGGCCTCGTCCCCCGAGTGAAGCCCATAGCCACTTATATCGATTGCTGAAATCGATTGCATAACCCGTATCGCGGGTGGTATCCGGCTTTCAAAACCGGCGAAAGGCCGGAAATGGAGGGGATATGTTCTCGTTTGACCGCCGCGATTTCGGGCCGGATTTCACCTTCGGCGTGGCAACGGCCGCCTATCAGATCGAGGGCGGCCAGGGGCATGGCCGTGGTTCTTCGATCTGGGACACGTTCGCGGCGACGCCGGGCAATGTCCGCAATGGCGATACCGGGCGGGAGGCCTGCAACCATTACGACCTCTGGCCTGCCGATCTCGACCTGATCCGCGACGGCGGGTTCGATGCCTACCGCTTCTCCTTCGCCTGGCCGCGGCTCATTCCGGAGGGCCAGGGCGCCGTCAATCCGGAAGGGGTCGATTTCTACGACCGCCTGATCGACGGCATGCTCGAACGCGGCATCAAGCCCTATGCCACGCTCTATCACTGGGACCTGCCCTCGGCCCTGCAGGACCGGGGCGGCTGGCTGAACCGCGACATCGCCCATTGGTTCGCCGATTACGCCACGCTGATCGCCGAGAAATTCGGTGATCGCCTTGCCGCCACCGCCACGATCAACGAGCCCTGGTGCGTCGCCTTCCTCAGCCATTTCCTGGGTGTGCATGCCCCGGGCTATCGCGACCTGCGGGCGGCCGCGCGCGCCATGCACCACGTGCTCTTCGCCCATGGCACGGCCATCGACGCGCTGCGGGCCGGGGGCGTCAAGAACCTGGGCATCGTGCTCAACCTGGAAAAATCCGAGCCCGCCACCGAGAGCGAGGCAGACAAGGCGGCCTGCAATTTCGGCGACGCGTTGTTCAACCGCTGGTATCTGGACGGCCTGTTCAAGGGGCAATATCCGGCGGAGCTGACCGAATGGCTCGCGCCCTTCCTGCCGAACGATTACAGGGCCGACATGGAGGTCGTCTCCCGCCCGCTCGACTGGCTGGGCGTCAATTATTACACGCGCGGGCTCTACCAGGCCTCGACCGAACCGGGCCGCCCCGCCGAGCAGGTCAAGGGGCCGCTGGAAAAGACCGATATCGGCTGGGAAATCTACCCGCAGGGCCTGTCGGACCTGCTGGTCCGGGTGTCGCGCGACTATACCAAGATCCCGGTCTATGTGACCGAGAACGGCATGGCCGAAGTCGAAGGCGAGGACGATCCGCGCCGGGTGCGATATTACGACGACCATCTTCGGGCCGTACTGGCCGCCCGCGCGGAGGGCGCCGATGTGCGGGGCTATTTCGCCTGGTCGCTGCTCGACAATTACGAATGGGCGGAAGGCTATGAAAAGCGCTTCGGCCTGGTGCATGTCGATTACCAGACTCAGAAGCGCACGCCCAAGGCCAGCTATCGCTCCTTCCAGGGCCTCTTGCACAATAGCCGCTAGGCTGTTTCTTCCCGGGTGGTGCTGCATCTATTCAAAGACCCTTCCGCAGCGCTCGCGCGTGCCGAAGTGCCGGACGGCGTAAAAACCTCCGGGTTTGCTTAGTCGATGGAAGCCCCGA
>NZ_LVVY01000081.1 GCF_001650025.1 Devosia elaeis
GCGGTGATGAGAACAGTTTTTCCGGCGAGATCGGTCACGGCGTAATCCTTGAGTTTTCAGTCGTCACCCTCCCCCTCGCGGGGAGGGATCAAGGGTGGGGGCGAGAGCCACGATATCGGGGCCCCCGCACCCCCTCCCATCCTCCCCCGTCAAGGGGGAGGTGCAGTTCGGCGGGCATGGCAAGAACGCGCCACGCCCGAGTCATTTTCAGTCGTAAAGCACGGCCGCGATTTCGGGGTCGTTCATATTGCTGGCATCGTACCAGTCAAAGCCCGAGTCGATGATTTCGGGCAAAGTTTCGCCATTGAGCGCGCCGATGGCGGCCTTGACGGTTTCGTAGCCGATGCCGACCGGGTTCTGGGTGATGGCGCCGGCCATGACGCCGGATTCCACCATGCCCTTCTGGGCCGCGCCGCTATCGAAGCCGATGACGACGATGTCGCTGCCCAGCTCGGTCTTGCCATTGGCCACGCCCAGGGCCGAGCCTTCATTGGCGCCGAAAATGCCCTTGAGGTCGGGATTGGCCAGCAGGATCGACTTGGTGATCTCGGTCGACTGCAATTGGTCGCCGCCACCATATTGCACGCTCACCACCTCGATATCGGGATAGGCTTCGGCGATGCGATTGACGAAGCCGTCGACGCGGTCGATGCCGGTGCGGCTGGTCTGGTCATGGGCGACCACGGCGACCTTGCCCGCATTGCCGATCAGCTCGGCCATCTTGTCGGCGGCCAGGGCCGCGGCGGCGACATTGTCGGTGGTGACGGTGGTGAGCGGAATGTCGCTGTCGACGCCGGAGTCGAAGGCGATGATGGGGATATTGGCGGCTGCGGCCTGTTGCAGCAGCGGGGTGGCTGCCTGGCTGTCGAGGGCGGCGAAGCCGATGGCGTCGGGCTGGCGCGACAGGGCGGCCGCCAGCATGTCCATCTGGCGATCGACCTGGGTTTCGGTGTCGGGCCCCTCGAAGGTGACATTGACGCCGAATTCAGCGGCCGCCTGATCGGCGCCGGCCTTCACGGCCTGCCAGAACTGGTGCTGGAAGCCCTTGGAGATGAGGGCGATGTCATAGTTTTCCTGCGCGAGGGCCGGGGCGCCGGCCGAGGCCAGCATGGCCAGGGCGCTGATGGCGCCGAGCAGGTGACGACGATTGAGCATGGTTTTCCTCCCAGATGCTGCGTTGGATTTTCGGGGCATTTGAGCCTCTTCTTGGCGCGGATGCGCGGGGGTTGGTGCGGGCCTAAAGGGTGCGGCGCCGCAGGATATCGGCATAGACGGCCAGGATGATGATGGTGCCGGTGACCACGGTCTGCCATTCCTGGGCCACCGAAAGGATGCGCAGGCCATTGGCCAATACGGAAATGATGAGCGCCCCGATCAGCGTGCCGAGCACGGTGCCGCGCCCGCCCGAAAGCGAGGTGCCGCCGATGACCACGGCGGCGATGGCATCGAGCTCATAGCCTTGGCCCAGGGCCGGCTGCGCCGAATTGAGGCGGCTGGCGATAAGCAGACCCGCCACGCCGCAGATCGAGCCGGCCGTGGCATAGACGGCGATCTTCCAGCGATCGACATTGACGCCGGAGAGGCGCACCGCTTCCTCGTTCGAACCGAGCGCGAAGGTGTAGCGGCCCAGGGCGGTCTTGCCGAGCACGAAGGCGGCGATCAGCGCCACGGCGAACAGGATCAGCACGCCATTGGGGATCGGCAGGGCCGGGACCAGCGCGCCGATGATGGAGCCCTGGGAAATCTGGGTGAAGCCGGGCGTGTCGTTGAAATAGATCGGCCGCGTGCCCGAGATGACCAGCGACAGGCCCTTCAAAATCAGCATCATGCCCAGGGTGGCGATGAAGGGGGGCACCTTGAGCTTGGCGATGACGGTGCCGGAGACCAGGCCGCTGGCCGTGCCCGCCAGAATGGCGCCCAGCACGCCCAGCGGCAGGGGCAGGCCGAAATAGGTGAGGATGACGCCGGCGATGACGGCGCAGAAGGTCATCAGTGTCCCCACCGAAAGATCGATGCCGCCGGTAATGATCACCAAGGTGGCGGCGATGGCCAGCACGCCATTGACCGAGGTGGCCTGCAGGATGGCCAGGATGTTCTGGGTCTGCATGAAATTGGGCGAGGCCAGCGAGAAGACCACGACCAGCGCGATCAGCCCGGAAAAGGCCAGGAGCCGGTGAAAGGCGCCGGAAATGCGGATACCGGATTTCTGCGCCGGGGCGGCGGTGTCGGTCATGCTGTTCTTCCAGGGCTACTCCCCTCCCCCTTGAGGGGAGGGGTCGGGGGTGGGGGTTCAGGATTGGCAACGGTAATGAGATCGTGAGGGGACCAGAACCCCCACCCTAGCCCTCCCCTCAAGGGGGAGGGAACCGACCGCGTGCGCGGCTGTCCCTGTGGATCACCCCGCATGGCGCAGTTCCATGGCCGGTTCGCGCATCGTGGCCAGCCGCATGATCTCTTCCTGGCTCGATCCGCCGGGCAGGATGCCGGTCAGCCGGCCTTCGCACATCACCGCGATGCGGTGGGAGAGGCGCAGGATTTCCGGCAGTTCGGAGGAGATGACGATGATGGCCTTGCCCTCGGCGGCGAGGGCATTGAGCAATTTGTAGATCTCGGACTTGGCGCCGACATCGATGCCGCGGGTCGGCTCGTCGAAGATCAGGATATCGCAATCGCGCAGCAGCCATTTGGCGATGACCACCTTCTGCTGATTGCCGCCCGAGAGCAGGCGCGCCTCCTGCGTGTCGCTGGGCGTCTTGATGGCGAGCTGGCGGATCGCGCCCTGTGCAGCCTTAGCCATGCCGGCCTCGTCGAGCACGCCAAACGGGCCGGTGAAGCGCGAAAGGCTAGCCAGGGCGATATTGTTGCGCACGTCGAGCCCGGTGGCGAGGCCGAAGAGCTTGCGGTCCTCGGAGAGGTAGCCGATGCCTTTTTCCACCGCATCCCTGGGCGAGGCGATGCCGACGCGCTGGCCGCGCACCCAGATCTCGCCGCCCTCGCGCCGGTCGGCGCCGAAAATGGCGCGGGCCGTTTCGGTGCGGCCGGCGCCCATCAGGCCGGCAAAGCCGAGGATTTCGCCCTGGCGCAGGGAAAAGCTGACATCGCGGATTTCGCGCCCGCGCCGCAGATTGCGCACTTCCAGCGCCAGGGGCGCATCGGCGGCATTGGGAATGACCAAGGCCTCATTGGTCAACGTGCGGCCCACCATCATGGAGATGATGGTATCGATGGGCGTATCCGCCGCCGGAACCGTGCCGACATATTCGCCGTCGCGCATCACCGTGACGCGGTCGGAAATGCGTTTGATCTCGTCCATCTTGTGGGAAATGTAGACGATGCCGACGCCCTCGGCCTTGAGCCGGTTGATGATGGCGAAGAGCTCGGCGATCTCGGCATCGTTGAGGGCGGCGGTCGGCTCGTCCATGATCAGAACGCGGCTGCGATAGGACAGGGCCTTGGCGATCTCGACCATTTGCTGCTTGGCGATGGTAAGCGTCTCGACCTTTACCGTGGGCTCGAGCCGCAAATTCATCGAGGCGAAGATCGCCGCCGCGTCGCGGTTGAGCCGGGCCTCGTCGAGAATGCCGAAGCGGCGCGGCTCGCGGCCGATGAAGATGTTCTGCGCGGCGGTGAGGTCGCGCATCAGCGCCAGTTCCTGGTGGATGATGGAAATCCCCAAATCCTGCGCCTGGCGCGGCGCAGTGATCTCCACCGGCATGCCATTGAGCTTCACCACGCCGGCATCGCGGGCATAGACGCCGGAGAGGATTTTCATCAGCGTCGACTTGCCGGCACCGTTCTCGCCCATCAAGGCATGCACCTCGCCGGGCAGCAATTCGAACCGGGCCTGGGACAGGGCGCGCACGCCGGGAAAGGACTTGTCGATGCCGGTCATTTCGACCAGCGGCGCGGCGGCCGGCGATAAAGCTTCGTCGGATATTCCTGCCGCCATCCCCTCACCCTCCTCGCCGCGGGCCCCGATCATTGCCGAGGCTTGTCATTGGCAGCGAGCTAAGGACAAGTCTGTCAGGCTGTCAAGTGGTCAGACCAGTAGACAGAAGCGGGTGGGGAGCGCTAAGAGAAGGCGAGGGGGACGCGATGAAACTGCAGGCCGTATCCAACCGCAAACTCTATCTCCAGATCGCCGACCAGATCCGTGACCAGATCGAGGGCGGCGCGGTGGAGGCCGGCCGGCAATTGCCCTCCGAGCGCGAACTGGCACAGAACCTGGGCGTGTCGCGGCCGACCGTGCGCGAGGCGCTGATCGCGCTGGAAGTGGCCGGGCTGGTCGAGGTGCGGGTGGGCGTGGGCGCCTTCGTGCGCCGGCGCGACGACGCATCGGCCGCCCTGCCCGAATTGGGCGCCTCGCCGCTCGAAATCATGACCATGCGGCGGCTGCTGGAGCCGGAAGCGGCGGCTCTGGCCAGCCAGCAAATCTCTCCCGAAGGCACGGCGCGACTGGCCGAGACGCTGCGGCGCATGCGCGCCGAGACGGCGGCGGGGCAATGGTCGTTCGACAGCGACCGCATGCTGCACATGACCCTGGCCGATGCCTGCGGCAATGCGGTTCTGCGCGATACGCTGGACCGGCTCTGGACCTTTCGCAGCGACGAGATCGATACCCGGTTCCACCAGCATCTGGTGGAGGGCGGGCTGGTGCGCGAGCATATCCTGGGCGATCACGAAGCCATCGTCGCCGCCATTGTCAGCGGCAATGCCGAAGGCGCGCGGACGGCGATGCGCCGGCACCTGGACTTCGTCGGCGCCGCCATGCTGGACGCGTGGGAATAGGGTTCAGCTTCTGCGGGAAGGCCCCCTCACCCGCCGCTGCGCGGCGACCTCTCCCCCAGAGGGAGAGGTGAAGAGCCTTAACCCGCCTTCACGGCCGCCCAGGCGCCAGTGCGCTCGCTTTCGAAGATGGCGTCGAGCACCTGCATGGATTTGATGGCATCCTCGACGCCATAGGGCAGCGTGCCCTGCCCCAAGGCCGCCAGGGCGAAGGCCTCGGCCATTTCGGTATATTGATCGGAAGGCGGGAAGATTTCGCGGCGCGCCAGGCTGGCATCGAGCGCATAGCCCTGGTCGACCAGCAGCGCGGTGGCCAGACCCTGCGGCGCATTGAAGGGAATGATGATTTCCACCCGTCCCTTGGTGCCCAGGATTTCCACCGATTGGTTGGGCACCATCTGCGTGGAAACCATGAAATTGAGCTGCCGCCCGCCGCCGAAATCGGCGATGACGCTGGCCAGACGGTCGGTGCCGAAGGCGGGATCGCGTTCCATGAGGGAAACGACGCGCAGCGGCTCGGCCTCGAAGAAGAAGCGCCCGGCCGTGACCGGGTAGCAGCCAATATCGAGCATGCCGCCGCCGCCGATATCGGCCTTGTTGCGCACATTGTTAGGATCGACATTGTGATAGCTGAACACGGCGCGCACGGCGCGGACTTCGCCCAGTTCGCCCGAGCGGGCAATCTCGCGGGCCCGATGCCATTGGGCGTGGAAGCGCACCATGAAGGCTTCCATGATCAGCCGGTCAGTCCGCGCGCCACGCAATTGCTTCGCGTCCTCCGCCGTGATGGCGATGGGCTTTTCGCACAGGACATGCTTGCCTGCCGCATTGGCGGCGAGGGTCATCTCCACATGCAGGTGATTGGGCAGAGGATTATAGATGGCGTCGATTTCGGGATCGGCCAGCAAGTCCTCATAGGAGCCATAGGCCCTGGCGATGCCGAGCCTGTCGGCAGCCCGGCGCGCCGCGTCGCCATTGCGCGAGGCGATGGCGACGACGTCGGAATGAGCCGATTTCTGGATGGCCGGCGTGACCTTGGCCATGCCGATATTGGCGGTGGACAGGATACCCCAGCGGAGTTTTTGCGTTTCGGCCATGATCGAATCCCCGGCTTGTGTAGGAATGCCTGCTTAGCCCAGGCGGAGCTGTTCGGCCAGTTTCAGCCCCAGGCGCAAGCTGGCGCCGGTGGTGATCAGCATGGTCGGCAGGGTCAGCCATTCCAGCGTCCAGGCGGCGCCGGAGCGCTCATATTCATGCACCATGGCCTGCTGCAAGGTGCCGGCCAGGCCGCCATTGTAGCGGGCCAGAGCCACCAGCGCCTCGGCATTGACCGGGTTGGACTTGTGCGCCATGGCCGAGGAACCGCCCCCGCCTTCGAGGCGGAGGGCCGCGACCTCGTTCTGGGCCAGAAGCGCCACATCGGCGCCGATCTTGCCCAATGACCCCGAGAGCAGCGCCAGCAGATTGCCCAGCGCCACGATGGGGTCGCGCGTGGCATGCCAGGGCGCGGCCAGGCCCAGATCGAGCCGTTGCGCCAGGCCCGCGGCGATGGCGTCGCCATGGCCCTCGAAACTCGTCCGATCGCCCACCGGGCCGCCGAGCTGCACCACCAGGAGGCTGCGCCGCATGGCGGTGATGGCGCGCAGATGCCGCTGCAAGGGCTCGCTCCAGGCGGCGAGCTTGGCATCCCAGGTGGTGGGCAGGGCCACCTGCATCCGCGTATGGGCGACCAGTTCGCGCCCCGCCCAGGCGCGCGCCAGCTCGTCGAAGCGGGAGAGCAGCGCGATGAGCCGGCTTTCGTAAAGATCGAATACGGCCGCCACCTGCAGCATCAGCGCCGTATCGGTGATGTCCTGGCTGGTGGCGCCCTTGTGCAGGGCGGCGCGATGCGGCTCGGCGAGTTGGCGGCGGATTTGCCGGACCAGAGCCGGCACGACCACGCCGTCCTGAGCCATGCCCGCCTCGAGATCCGGCCAATCGGGGGTGAAGCTGTCAATCGCCGCGGCAATGGCGCCGGCGGCCTCGGCAGAAATCCAACCGGCATCGGCGCTGGCCCCGGCCAAAGCCCGCTCGACCGCCAGCATGTGGTCCACTTGCGCGCGGTCGGAGAGCAGCGCCTCGATTTCGGCGTCGCCGGCAAGGGCGGAGAGCAGGGTCATGATGCTTTTCGTCTCATATCAGCGGTCCCGCCGACCATCTCCTGTCCCATGCTTTCCAGCAAGGGGCAACACATGTAGCGGCTCTTTGCCCCCTCCCCTCGAGGGGAGGGGCGGGACGGGGGTCGTGCGGTGATTCACTGACGGACCCCCACCCTCATTCCCTCCCCTCAAGGGGAGGGAGGCGAAGGAGCAACATGCTCTGCCTCGGGGTCATCAAATATCGAAGAACACCGTCTCCCGCTCGCCCTGGAGATGGATGTCCAGGACGTAGCGCGGCACCGGCCCCTCCTCGCGGCGTGCGATCAGGGTTTCGCGGCGGCGCGGATCCATGATCTTGTTGAGCACGAAATCGGCGGCATTGGCCTCGGCTTCGTCGGCGAAATAGAGCCTTGTCTGCAGGCCGATATTGATGCCGCGCGCCACGATCCACAAGGAGACATGCGGCGCCATCGGCTTTCCATCCGGACCGTCCACCCGGCCGGGCTTGATGGTTTCGAACCTGTAGGTGCCGTCGGGCTGGGTCGGCTGGCGGCCCCAGCCGGTAAAGGCGGGGACCGACTTGGAATTGGGCGCCATGGGCGCGACGAAGCTGCCCTTGCTGTCGGCCTGCCAAAGCTCCAGCACCGCGTCATTGACGGGCGCGCCGGCGCCATCGATCACCCGTCCGGTGATGATGATGCGCTCGCCCTCGGCATCTGCGGTCAGCATGGAAATGCCCGGATCGGCGTCGATGACCCCGGTAATGCCGCAGAAATTGGGCGTCATGCCGATATGGACATAGGGCCCGGCGGTCTGGGAGGGGGATTCCTTGAGCACGGGGACGGGGTGCAGCTTCATCAATTCCCCTCCAGCTTGTTTTCGAACATGGTCGAGCGGCGGCCGCGCAGCACGATATCGAAGCGATAGGCCAGCGCGTCCATGGGCGTGGTATTGTGCCGGTCGAGCCGAGCAATGAGCTGGTCGATGGCCGCCTTGTCGGGAATGGTGGCGACGATGGGACATTGCCAGATCATCGGATCGCCCTCGAAATACATCTGGGTGATCAGCCTTTGCGCGAAGGCATGGCCGAAGACCGAGAAATGAATATGGGCGGGGCGCCAGTCATTGCCGCCATTGGGCCAGGGATAGGCCCCGGGCTTGACGGTGCGGAAATGATAGAAGCCGTTCTCGTCGGTGATCGAGCGCCCGAAGCCGCCGAAATTGGGATCGAGCGCGGCCAGATAGCCCTCCTTCTTGTGCCGGTAGCGGCCGCCGGCATTGGCCTGCCAATATTCCACCAGCGTATCGGGCACGGGGCGGGCATTCTCGTCCAGCACCTGGCCATAGACGATCATGCGCTGGCCGATGGCCTCGTTGCCGTCCTGGCTGAAATTGCGGATGAGGTCGTTGTCCAGTTCGCCCAGCTTTTCGTGCCCGAAAGTGGGGCCGGTCATTTCCGATCTGGTCGGGCCGAGGGCCAGGAGGCTGTGCCTGGGGGCGCGGAAGGTGGAGCTTTTGTAGCCCGGCGTGTCGGCCGGCGGATGCCAGTCGCGATCGCGCTGGAACAGCATGCCATCGGCTCCGGGTAGAATAATGCCGCTCATTGGGCCGCCTCCTGACGCTTGGCGAGTTCGGTCTTGGCAATCCTGAAGGCGCTGTTGGCCGCCGGCACTCCGGCATAGACCGCCACATGCAGCAGCGCTTCCTTGATATCCTCGGGGCTGGCCCCGGTATTGAGCGTGGCGCGCACATGCATGGCGAATTCCTCTTCATGGCCCAAGGCGGCCAGGAGGGCCAGCGTGACGATGGAGCGTTCACGCCTGGTGAAGCCGGGCCGCGACCAGACCGAACCCCAGGCGCCCTCGGTGATGAAGGTCTGGAAATCGTCGTCGAAGGCGGTCTTGCGCGAGGTGGCGCCGTTGACATGCTCGTCGCCCAGAATTGCCCTGCGGGTCGCCATGCCGCGCGCGAACAGGCTGTCGTCAGCCATGAAAGGCCTCCTTGAGAAATTGCCGCATCAGCGCCGCCAGCTTCTTCGGCTGCTCGATGGATGGAATATGCCCGGTGCCGGGCAGGATTTCGAAGCGGGCGCCGGGAATGCGCGCCGCGCCGGCCCGCACCAGATCCGGCGGGGTGGCGCCGTCTTCGGCGCCGGCAATGACCAGGGTGGGAACGGCGATGGCGCCGGCTTGCGCGGTCAGGTCGGCATCGCGCAGGGTGGCGCAGGTGGCGGCATAGCCCTTGGGATCGGCGCGCAGGAAGAGGTTGCGCCAGAGCGCCAATTGATCCGGCCGGGTGCTGCGGAATTGCGGGCTGAACCAGCGCTCCATGATCGGATCGGCAATGGCGGCCAGGCCGGAATTCAGCACCGTATGGGCGCGATCGTTCCACATGGCCGCGTCGCCGACCTTGGGCGCGGTGTTGGACAGGACCAGAGCCGCGAGGCGCTGGGGGGCGCGCAGGGCGAAACCCTGGCCGATCAGCCCGCCCACCGAGACACCGCACAGAGCCGGCCGCTCGAAACCGACATGGTCGAGCAGGCCCGCGAGGTCGTTCACATGATCATCGAGGCTGTAATCGCCGGCCGGCGCGTCGCTGAGGCCATGGCCGCGCTTGTCATAAGAGAGAATGCGATAGTCGTCCGCCAATTCGGCGATCAGCCCGTCCCAGATGCGGGCATCGGTGCCCAGGGAATTGACCAGGGCCAGGGCCGGAGCGCCGGCCGGGCCGGACAGGCGGTAATGCAGCAGCACATCTTGGATGCGGACGACGTTCATATTTCCCCTCCGGAAGGGATTTAAGGGATTGGCAGCGTCGGAGTAAAATGATTACTCACCGCCACATCATAACCACCAACTTATAGAAACCGGCCGCACTCGGTCCAAATTCCGGAAAATCTGCGCTTAGGATAACCATGGCACCGCGCATCATCGACCCCAGGATCAAAATCCGCCACATTGCCTGCTTTCTGGAAGTGGCGCGGCTGCGCAGCGTGGGCAATGCCGCTGAGGCGCTCAATATCAGCCAGCCGGCGGCCTCCAAGACGGTGCAGGAGCTGGAGGAGGTGCTGGGGGGCGTGCTGTTCGACCGCAGCCGGCGGCGGCTGGCGCTGACCCCGTTCGGGGAAGTGTTCTATCGCTATGCCTCGACCAGCATCGCCGCCCTGCGGCAGGGGATCGAGGCGGCGCGCGGCGGGCAGGAGGCGGCCCTGGTCAAGATCGGCGCCCTGCCCTCGGTCTCGGCGCGCATCCTGCCCGAGGCGGTGCGGCGCTTCTTCCTCGCCGAGCCGGGCATCAACAACCGCATCATTACCGGCCCCAATTCCTATCTGCTGTCGCTGCTGCGCACCGGCGATGTCGACCTGATCATCGGGCGCATGGCCGAGCCGGAAGCCATGCTGGGCCTCAGTTTCGAGCATCTCTATTCCGAGCGCGTGGTGCTGGCCGTCCGGCCCGACCATCCCCTGCTGTCGGCCCGCGACTTCAATCTCGGCATGATCGAGGGCTACCAGCGGCTGATGCCGACGCCCGGCTCGGTGATCCGGCCATTGGTACAGCGCATGCTGCTGGCCTATGGGATCGGCCCGCAAAGCGAGGAGGTGGAGACGGTGTCCAATGCCTTCGGCCGCGCCTACGTCCGGCGCAGCGACGCCGTCTGGTTCATTTCCGAAGGCGTGGTGGCCGATGACGTGGCCGAAGGCTATCTGCGGCTGCTGGCGGTGGATATGAGCGAAACCCAGGGGCCGGTGGGCTTCACCACCCAAGCGGGCACCGTGCCGGGCCTGGCCGTCACCGCCTTCATGCAGACGGTGCGCGACGTGGCGGCGGATCTGCGCGGCGCGGATTAGATCGCACCTTCTGCCTCTCAGAGGGGCAGTGTCGGGTTCTTTCTGATGGGCCTTCACCCCTCACCCCGGCCCTCTCCCCTGAGGGGCGAGGGGGCGATGGAGCCCGGGGATTTTGACCTGAAACACCAGTAGACCTCATCCTGACAGGCTCAACATGAGGCCTGCTGGGAACGCATAGCGGGAAAAGCCCTAGCCCCGGCCCATTTCCCGGCGGAAGGCCGATGGCGACATGCCCAGCATGCGAGTGATGAAGCGGGTGAAATAGGCGGGGTCATCATAGCCGAGTTCGGCGCCGATCTCCTTGACCGAGAGGGTCGAGAACAGCAATTGCCGCCGTGCCTCGAGCGTGATGCGGCGCTCGATGATGGTCAGGGCCGAGGCGCCCAGCACCTGGCGGCAGATGCGGTTGAGATGGGTGGGGCTGACGCCGATCGCCCCGGCATAATCGGCGATCCGGCGGGTCTGGCGGAAACGGCTTTCCACCATCTGCCGGAAGGCGGCGGCGTGCATGCGGGCCCGGTCCGGCTGGCCATCGAGCGCCACGGCCAGGCTCTGCGCCCGGCGCAAGGCGACCAGCAGCAGGGTCAGATGCGCGCGCATCGCCTCGCCATGGCTTTCCCCGGGATGGTCGGCCTCCCCGATCAGGCGCCGCATGGCATCGACGACGATATCGGCCCCGGCAGCGATGATCGCGGCGCCGTCGAAACCCGGGCCCAGGGCCCGCACGTCGCGCTCGAACAGAGTCAGCACGACCCCGTCCACATCCTCGGAGAAATCGTAGCCGTGCACGACCAAGGCCGGCACCACCACGATCGAGCCGGGCCGTAGCCGGAACACCGCGCCATCGAGGTCCACCCGCGCGCTTCCGGCACTGAGCGACAGAACCTGGAACAGGTGCTCGTGCCGGTGCGGGGCGATGCGAAAACCATGCAGTCGGCTGCGGGCGGGAATGGTCTCCCAATGGAGCCAGTCGTGCGGGCTCTCCTGTTCGCCGTAAAGGGCATAGGTGGGGATCAGATTCATGTTCGGATAGTGCAAGCGATTGCGCCGCCTGTCCATTCACCGCGACGCCGGGGACGCGCATCATTGGGACAACAAAGGGGGGAAGGACATTGCGCACAAAGGTCGTGATCGTGGGCGCCGGCCCGGCCGGGCTGATGCTGGGCCGGCTGCTCGACCTGGCGGGGATCGACAATCTCATCCTCGAACGCAAGAGCGCCGAATATGTGCTGGGCCGCATCCGCGCCGGCGTGCTGGAACAGGGTTCGGTGGACCTGATGGACCGGGCGCTGCTGGGCGAGCGGCTGCACAAGGAGGGCCTGGTTCACGATGGCACGGTGCTCAGCTTCGACGGCGACAGCCACCGGCTCGATTTCACCGCCCTGGTCGGCCGCCATGTGACCGTCTATGGCCAGACCGAGGTGACGCGCGACCTGATGGCGGCCCGGCAGGGCCAGACCATCTACGAGGCCGAGGATGTCGCGCTGCACGATTTCGACGGCAAGCCCTATGTCACCTGGCGCAAGGACGGCATCACCCAGCGGGCCGATTGCGACTATATCGCCGGCTGCGACGGCTATCATGGGGTCAGCCGCGCCAGCGTGCCCGCAGCCGCGCTGACGACGTTCGAGCGGCTCTATCCCTTCGGCTGGCTCGGCGTCCTGGTCGACAAGCCACCGGTGTCCGACGAACTGATCTATGCCCATCACGCGCGCGGCTTCGCGCTCTGTTCCCAGCGCTCCCCCACCCGCAGCCGCTATTACGTGCAGGTGGACGCCGCCGAAAAGCTGGAGAACTGGAGCGACGATCAATTCTGGGACGAGCTGCGCCGGCGCCTGGACCCGGCAATAGCCGAGAGCCTGCAGACCGGACCGGCGCTGGAAAAATCCATCGCGCCGCTGCGCAGTTTCGTCGCCGAGCCGCTGCGTTTCGGCCGGCTGTTCCTGGCCGGAGACGCCGCCCATATCGTGCCCCCGACCGGCGCCAAGGGCCTCAACCTGGCCATGAGCGATGTCGCCATGCTGGCCGACGGCCTGATCGAGTTCTATAGCGAAGGATCGCCGGCCGGGCTCGACGCCTATTCCACCCGCGCCCTCGCCCGCATCTGGAAGGCGGAGCGGTTCAGCTGGTGGATGACCAGCCTCTTGCATGTCTTTCCCGATGCCGGCGCGTTCGGCCGCCGCATCCAGCGGGCGGAATTCGACTATCTGGTCGGCTCGCGCGCCGCCCAGCAGAGCCTGGCGGAGAATTATACCGGTCTGCCGCAATAGACCGGCCATGCCGGCAGCGGCACCAAAAGCAAGACCCCGCCACCGAAGTGGCGGGGTCTTTTCGCTGGTCCCAAGAAGGATCAGTTGGTTTCGGCGACGATGGCGGCGCGGGCCGCATCCAGCAGGGCCTGGCCGTCCAGGCCGGCGGAGGACATGTCGGCCAGCCATTCCTCGATCGTGGGCTGCGCCGCATCGATCCAGCGCTGGGTTTCGGCTTCGTCGAGCTGGACGATATTGTTGCCGGCATTCACCGCGATGGAGAGGCCGGTGGCGTCGCCATTGTCCATGACGCGGCCGAATTGCCGAGACACTTCGAGGCCCGAATGGGCATCAATGATCGCCTTCAGGTCGTCCGGCAGGTTGTTGTAGCTGTCCTGGTTCATGATGAAGCCGAAGGTCTGGCTATAGAGGCCATGATCGCCGGTGAAGCCGGTATGGTTCCTGACCAGTTCGGCGATGCGCAGCGAGGGGGTGACTTCCCACGGAATGGTGGTCGCCTCGATCACGCCCTTGGACAAAGCTTCCGGCGTCTCGGGCACCGGCATGCCGACCGGCTCGGCGCCGAGCTGGGCCAGCATGTTGGAGATGATGCGCGAACCGCCACGCACCTTCATGCCCTGCAAATCCTCGAGGCTGTTGATCGGCTCCTTGGAGTGGAACAGGCCCGGGCCGTGGGTGTGCAGGGCAATGACATGGACGCCGGCATATTCGTCGGCGGCGTGTTCCATGGCGTAATTGTAGAAGGCGGCCGAGGAATCCTCGCCATTGGTGATCAGGAAGGGCAGCTCGAACACTTCCGACTTGGGGAAGCGCCCCGGCGTATAGCCGAGCACCGTCCAGATGATATCGACGACGCCATCCTTGGCCTGGTCGTAGAGGCTGGCGGGCGCGCCGCCGAGCTGCATGGCCGGATAGAGTTCGAAGGCGATGCGGCCGCCCGATTCCTCGGTCACCATGGCGGCCCAGGGCTCGATAGCCTGGGCGGGGATGGTGGCCTGGGCCGGCAGCATCTGGTGAATGCGCAGGGTGACTTCCTGGGCAAAGGCCGTGCCGGACATGGCCAGGGCCGCCAGCGCCCCCAGAACGAACATTTTGGTCTTCATTGGGTATCCCTCCCTTGAGATGGCCGGCCGTTTTGGCCGGATCGTATAGTCCCGCGCCACCCCCTTCCTCCGAGGCGGCGCGGCATCTTCTCCTAGTAGAACCACCACACCAGACAGAGGGTGAGCGGTGGAAAGGCCACCAGGATGATGGTGCGGACGACGTCGCTCAACACGAACGGCGTCACCCCGCGATAGGTCTCCGACAATCTGGTGCCGGGCGACATGGAATTGATGATGAACAGGTTCATGCCCACCGGCGGGGTGATCAGGCCGACCTCCACGGCGATCAGCACGAGAATGCTGAACCAGATGCCGAATTCATCGGGCGCCATGCCGAAATCGAGCACCATCATCATCGGATAGAGAATGGGAATGGTCAGCAGGATCATGGACAGCGAATCCATGACGCAGCCCAGGACCAGGTAGAACAGCAGCACGATGGTGAGCACGATCCAGGGATTGAAGCCCTGCTCGCCGATCCAGTGGGCGGCCACCTGCGGCAATTGCGACAGAGCGAGAAAGCCGTTGAGCACCGCCGCCCCGAAGACGATGAGGAAGATCATCGCCGTGGACAAGGCCGTGGACAGGAGCGCATCGCGCACATTGGCCCAGGTGAGGCTGCGATAGGCCAGGGCGATCAGCCCCGTGCCGGCGGCGCCGATGGCCGCCGCCTCGGTGGGCGTGAAAATGCCGGTATAGATGCCGCCGATCACCAGCACGAAGACGGCGAGGACCGGCCAGATCTCGAACAGGGCCCGGAAGCGCTCGGCATAGGGCACGCGCTCCAGCTTGCCGCCGGATCCGGGGCGCAGGCGCACATAGATGGCGATGACGATGATATAGCCGAGCGCCGCCAGGAAGCCGGGAATGAAGGCGCCCATGAACAGCTTGGCGATGTTCTGCTCGGTGAGGACGGCAAAGATGACCAGGATGACCGAAGGCGGAATGAGGATGCCCAGCGTGCCGCCCGCGGCAACCGTGCCGGTGGCGAGCGCATCGGAATAGCCATATTTCTTGAGCTCGGGCAGGGCCACGCGCCCCATGGTGGCGGCGGTGGCCAGCGAGGAGCCGACGATGGAGCCGAAACCGGCGCTGGCCCCGATCGCCGCCATGGCGACCCCGCCCTTGCGATGGCCGAGCCAGGCCGTGGCCGCGGTGAAAATCTTGCTCGACAACCCGCTCAGCGTGGCGAACTGGCCCATGAGCAGAAACAGCGGCACGACCGACAGCGAATGGGACGCGAAGGTGGTATAGCTCAGCGTCTTGAACTGGGCCATGACCGGGTTGAAGTTCTTGGTGATCATCCAGGTGCCGAAAATGCCGATCGCCATCATGGCGAGACCGATCGGCACGCGCAGGAAGACCAGCAGCAGGACGGCGGGAATGCCCAGCAGGCCAAGGATAAGATTGGTGGTCAATGCTCGCTCCCCACGTGCTTTGGCGGTGCCTTGCCGGCGAGGGCGTCTGTGACGGAGCGGCCCAGGACGAAAATCGAGACCAGAACCAGGACCACGGCCCCGATCAGGCCGGCCAGGAAGGCCCAGCCCAGCGGCAGGCCGAGCAGGATGGTGGTCTCGCGGTAGTTGAACTTGTCGATCATGCCGGCATAGAGACGCCAGGCGATGAAGGCGGCGGCCAGGAACATCATCAGGTCGGTGACCACCAGGATCCAGGCATTGACGCGGCCGCTGAAGGCATCGGTCACCAGGGAGACCAGGGCGTGGCCGCGCATCAGATGCGCCCAGGGGAGAAAGGCGAAAACCGCAAATCCCATGCCCACCGAAATCAGCTCGTAATCGCCCAGGATCGGCTTGAGACCGGCCCAGATGAAGGTGCGCCCGATGACACTGACGACAACCACGGCGACCATGGCCAGCAGCACGATGCCGCCGGCAATGGCCATCCATTTCGCCAGCCCATGCGTGGCCCGTCCCAACAAGGAACTGTCACTGAACACGGATTCCTCCCCCCGTTTCCTGTCGATTTAAGGCCGCTCGCCCGGCCAAGTAAAATGATAAATTCCCGCCATTCCATAACCCCATGATTATCGCATCGGCGAGGCGGACGAAGAAATGCGCCAAAGCGGGGGTGGTTCGATAACTTGAACCGAATGACGGCCTGCATCGACGGCCCGCCCGGGCAAAGTTATAGTGGATAACCAATTGGCGCCGGTGCTAGAAGCCGGCCCGGTCCGGGTCTCGAACACAGGAATGAACGTGCCAATGCGCCGCGAACCGCCTCCGCCCCCTTCCCCGTCGCGCGAGATCGAGGCGGCGCTACGCACGGGCGCCACCACGGGCATTATCGGCTACCGGCTGCGGCGGGCACAGCTCAGCGTGTTCCAGAAATTCCTCTCGGTCTTCGACGAACTCAAGCTGCGGCCGGCGGACTATTCCGTCCTGGTGCTGATCGCCGACAATCCGGGCCGCAAGCAGACCGAAATCGCCGAAGTGCTGGGGGTCAAGCGCGCCAATTTCGTGACCCTGGTGCATGGGCTGGAAGAGCGCGGACTGGTGGAGCGCATCCCCTCCCATGCCGACAAGCGCGCCAATGCGCTGCATCTGACGGCGGCGGGTGAAGCGTTCCTCGCCCATGCGCGCGCCGTCCATGAGACGATGGAGCAGGAACTGATCGCGCGGCTGGGCGGAGAAAAGGCCCGCAAGACCCTGCTCGACCTGCTCGACCGGCTGACCTGAACGCGTCATCTGAACACCGGCGGCCGCTTTTCGAGAAAGGCGCGCAGCCCCTCCTCGGCATCGGGGCCCGTCTGGCTCAGGGCCGCCGTCAGGCTTTCGGCATAAAGGCCCGCTTCGGGCGGCATGGAGCCGATCTGGGCGATGGCCTGGATGATGAAGCCATTGATGGTAGGCGAATTTTTCGCAATCCGCCCGGCCAGTTCGAAGGCCTTGTCCAGTGCCTGTCCTTCGGGCACGAGATGGTGGGCCAGACCCAGCCGTTCGCCTTCGACGCCGGAATAGGTCCGGCCGGTCAGCATCATCTCGGTGAGACGATCCGGACCGATCAGCCGGGCGATCCGCACCGAACCACCGCCGCCGACAAAAATGCCGCGCAGGCCCTCGGGCATCTGGAAACGCACGCTGTCCTCAGCCACACGCACATGGCAGGCGGCGGCGAATTCCAGCCCGCCACCCATGACGGCGCCGCTCATGGCGGCGATTACGGGCACGGGCGAATGGGCGATCCGCGCCATGACGCCGTGCCAATTGCGCGAATGGGCCATGACCTCCAGCGGCTGGCGCGCCACATGCTGGGACAGGTCGAGCCCGGAGGAAAAATGCCCGCCGGCGCCGGAAATGACGATGGCCCGCGTCTGCTGCGGCACATCGGCGAAAAACGCATCGAGGGCCGCGACGAGATCGTCGTTGAGGGCATTGCGCTTTTCGGGACGGTTGAGCGTGAGATGGGCAATGGCGCCCTTCTGGTCGACGACCAGCATATCGGCCATGTTGTTTCCTTCGACTGGCGCGCTCATGCGGCACCCAGGAGTTTGCGGACCTCGTGGGGCAGCGGCGCGGAGCGAATGGCTCCATCCTCGCCGCGGATGACCCAGACGCGTTTCTCGTTCGCTTCGATCATGATGTCGCCATCGCGCCGCACCACATGCCGCACCCCGAAGCTGGAGCGGCCCAGCTCGGTGATGGCGCTCTGGATTTCGATGATGTCGCCGAAGCTCGACGGCCTGATGAAGCGGGCGCCGGTATCGACCATGGGAATGCCGGCAATGCCGTAATGATCCAGCCAATTGCGCTTGTGCATGGCAAAGGCGGCCGAGAGCAGCGCGGCGCTGGCATTGTCGAAGAAGCGGAAATAATTGGGGTAATAGACGATGCCGGCCGGGTCGCAATCGCCGAACTGGATTTCGACGCTCGTGGTGTTGGTCAACATGCCGGCTCCTATCTGGCGGCCATGCGCAGCGCGCCGTCGAGCCGCACCACTTCGCCGTTGAGATAATCGTTTTCTACCATGGCCCTGACCAGGGCCGCGAACTCGGATGGCTTGCCGAGGCGGGCCGGATTGGGGATCGACGCCGCCAATCCGTCCTGCACCTCCTGCGGCAATTCGGCGAGCAGCGGGGTGAGGAACAGGCCCGGCGCGATGGCGAGGACGCGGATGCCGAAGCGGGCGAATTCGCGGGCCGCCGGCAGGGTCAGCGAAACGATGCCGCCCTTGGAGGCGGCATAGGCGGCCTGGCCGATCTGCCCGTCGAAGGCGGCGACCGAGGCCGTAGAGATGATCACGCCGCGCTGGCCATTTGCGTCCGGCTGGGCCAGCGACATGGCGTGGGCACAGAGCCGCATCATGTTGAAGCTGCCGACCAGATTGACATTGACGACGCGGGAAAAGGCATCGAGCGGCATGGGGCCATCGCGCCCGACAATGCGCGCGGCCGTGCCGATGCCGGCGCAATTGACCAGCACCGCGGGCGCGCCGAGCGCTTCGACAGCTTCCTGCACGGCGGCTTCGGCGCTGGCCGCATCGGCCACATCCACGGCGAAGAACCTGCCGCCCAGCTCGGCGGCAATCGCTTCGCCCTTTTCCGCATCCCGGTCGAATATCGCCGCGCGGGCTCCCGCCTCCACCAGAGCCCGCGCGGTCTGGGCGCCCAGCCCGGAGGCGGCGCCGGTGACGAAGACTGTCTTGCCGGAAATATCCATCACGCGGCCTCGGGATTTTCGATGAGCAGCGCGATGCCCTGCCCGCCGCCGATACAGGCCGAGGCGATGCCGTAGCGCGTGCCGGAGCGTTTGAGCTCCAGCGCCAGTGTCAGGCCCAGGCGAATGCCGGTCACGCCCAGCGGGTGGCCGATGGCGATGGCCCCACCATTTACGTTGAGCTTGTCTTCATCAAGCCCGAGCTCATCGACGCAGGCCAGGACCTGCGCGCCGAAGGCTTCGTTGATCTCGATGCGGTCGATCTGGTCGAGCCGCATACCGGCCACGTCGAGCACGGCGCGGATGGCGGGGGCCGGCCCGATGCCCATGATCTGGGGCGGCACGCCCATTGCAGCACTGGCCAGAATCCGCGCCAGGGGCTTGTGGCCATTGGCCTTGGCATAGGCCGCCGAGGCCACCAGCACGGCCCCTGCCCCATCCACGATGGCCGAGGAATTGCCGCCCGTCTGCACGCCCCCGAAAGCCGGGCGCAGCTTGGCCAGAACGTCGTAGGGCGAGGGGCGGATATGGCTGTCCTTATCGACGCTCTCCACCCCGCGCGGCAGTTTTATGCTCCGTTTATCAAGGGTTTCGACCTCGAAGGTCTCGCTGCCGACCGCCACGATTTCCTCGGCCAGAATGCCCTTGTCCCGCGCGGCGACGGCCCGCGCGAAGCTGCGTTCGGCGAAGCGATCCACCCGCTCCCGCGGGATATTATACTGTTTTGCCAGGTTTTCCGCCGTATCGCCCATATTGACGCAGCCGGCCGGGTCATAGAGCGCTTCCCAGAGGAAGTCCTTGAACTCGACCTTGCCCATGGTGAAGCCGTTGCGGTGGGTATAGGCGGCGATGGGATTGCGGCTCATCGATTCACAGCCGGCCCCCAGCGCCAGATCCACCCGCCCGAGCGACACGCTATCGGCCGCCTGGGCGATGACTTCCAGCCCGGTGCCGCAGATGCGCTGCACCAGATGGGCCGGAGCTTCGATGGGCGCACCGGCATAGAGCCCGATATGGCGCGGCGTGACATAGGCATCGAACGAGGCCTGGGCCATGGAGCCGGCAACGGTGTGGCCGATATCGGCCGCTTTCACGCCGGTTTTTTCGATCGCCGCGCGGGCCGCCTTGATGCCGAGATCGATGGGCGAAATCTCGGCGAAGGCGCCGCGATAATCGATGAAGGGCGTGCGGGCGCCGCCCAGCAAATAGGCGTCGTCGAAGGTGAGCCGAAGGCCTTTGCTCATGGGTTATGCGCCTTTCCGGGGACAGAGAAGGATGTCGGGGCCGGGCGTTTCGGCATAGAGCGCCTCGACCAGATGCGGCCGGCAGGTGCGCACGGCGCGCTGGTTGATCGAGCCCTTGTCGGTGACCTCGCCTTTGTCGATATCGGGCAATTCGGCCATGATCAGCGCCCGGGCGACATGATTGGAGCTGCCAGTGGCCTTGCCCGCCAAAAGGGCGAGACTGTCGGCGAATTTCTCCCTGACCGCGGGATGGGCGACCACGAGCGCGGGGTCGGTGCCGGGGGGCAATCCGGCATGGCGGGCGCAGGCTTCCAGGTCGGGGAAGATCATGGCGCCGATATAGTTGAGGTCGAGCCCGGTCAGCACCACGTCGCGGATCAAGGGGGCGCAGGCCCCGATGACTCCGGCGCGGACGGCGGCGAAATTGACCCAGGTGCCGGTCGAGAGCTTGAAATCCTCGGTGACGCGGCCATCGAAGACCAAGCCCTTGCCGAGATCGTCCGGATCGGCATAGCGCACGGCGTCGCCGATCCTGTAAAAGCCTTCTTCGTCAAAGGCTTCGGCCGTCTTTTCGGCATCGCGCCAATAGCCCGGCGTGACATTGGGGCCCTTGAGGCGCAGCTCGGTCTTGTCGCCATTGGGCACCAGTTTGACCGTCATGCCGGCGGCGGGCAGGCCGATATGGCCGGCCTGTTCCACCGGCCAGGTGGTGGTGAAGGCGAAGGGCGCGGTTTCGGTGGAGCCATAGCCGGTGATGATCATGACGCGCTGGCCGGTCTCCTGGCGGGCGGCGTGATCGAGCCCGTCGAAGACGTGCTGGGCGAGGCCCGCGCCGGCATATTGCAGCAGTTTCAGCCGGGCGAAGAGATTGCGCCGCGCCTCGGGATGATCCTCAAAGGCGGCGACGAGGAATTCGTAAGCCTTTGGCACATTTGTGAAAAATGTCGGCTGCACGGTGGCGAGATTTTCCAGCGTGCGGCCGAACCGCGCCGGGGTGGGCTGGCCGTCGTCGATATAGAAGGCGCCGCCATTATAGATGGCGATGCCGGTATTGTGGCTGCCGCCGGCGACGTGGTTCCAGGGCATCCAATCGAGCAGGACCGGCGGCTCATCGGCAAGGAAAGCCAGGGCGGTGCGGATCATTTCCTGGTTGCAGGCCATCATGCGATTGGTAGTGATGACGCCCTTGGGCAGGCCGGTGGAGCCGGAGGTGAAGAGGAATTTTGCCACCGTGTCCGGGGTGATCGCCGCATGGGCTTCGGCGACGGCGGGAGTTACCGGCGTTTGCAAAAGATCTGCGAAAACATGGACTTGCCGGCCGTCGAGCGGATTGGTGCGGACGACGAGAGGGATGTCGGCGCCGAACGTGGCGGCGATGGCGGGGGCGAATTTGGCGCCGTCGCTGGCATAGACCATGCCAGGGGTGAGCAGGCCCGCAATATGCCTGAGCTTGCCGTAATCGGTGGAGACCAGCGAATAGGCCGGGGAGATGGGGGCATAGGGGATGCCGACCCAGATGGCGGCGAGGCCCAAGAGGAAATGTTCGACCTCGTTGCCCGAGATGATCATCAATGGGCGTTCGGCAGAAAGTCCAGCATTCAGAAGGGCTTGGGCGAGTGGCGGGAGGGATTCCAGCACCCGGGCGAAGCTCAGTTCGCGCCAGCCTTCGCCCTCGCGATCGGCGATCAGCACGGCATCGGGCGTCTTGTGCGCCCAGCTTTCCAGGGCGTCGACGATGGAGCGCGGATAGGGGCCGAGCGCCTCGACCGAGCGGATGATCGTGGTGCCGTCGGCACGGTTTTCCGCGTTCGCAGCCATGTTGCCCAGCCGCACGGGGCGGATGGGCGTCGCAGATAGATCCATGAGTTCCTCCCTCACGGATATAGTTATGTCGTATAACTATTATCTGCGCAAGAGGGGCTATCAAATGTCAGCAGACTGTTGACGTTGAGCCGCCGCGCAGCGCGAAAGCGGGAAAATCAGGTGCGATAACCGATATCGATGGTCGCCCGCCCCGCGCTCAGCCGGGAAACGCAGGCACACATGCGGTGATTTTCCGCCTTCTCGTCGGGGCTGAGAAAGACGTCGCGATGATCGATCTCGGCGTCCCGCTCCAGCACCTTGACGGCGCAGAGACCGCATTCGCCGCGCTGGCAATCGTAGATCATGTCGACGCCGGCGCCGAGCAGGGCTTCGAGCAGGGTCTGATCGGACCGGACGGGCACGGAAATATCGCGGTTGAGCACATCGACCACGAAGGGCTTTTCGGCGAAGAGGCCGCTATCGCCGAAGACCTCGTAGCGCAACCGGCTGATCGGGCGGCCGGCGGCGACCCAGGCGGACTTGGCCGCTTCGAGCATGCCGATGGGGCCGCAGAGATAGCATTCGGCATCGGGCGGCAGGGCGGCGAATTCGGCGGCGAGATCGACGTGCTGGCCGGCCGCATTGTCGCGCAGCACCAGCCGGTCGCCGAGCAGGGCCTGCAATTCGTCGGCAAAGGCCATGAGGGCGCGGGAGCGCGCGGCATAGACCAGGCGCAGGGAGGCGCCGCGCGCCGCCAGGGCCCGGGCCATGCCATAGATGGGAGTGATGCCGATGCCGCCGGCAAGGAGGAGATAATGGGGCGCGCGCCAGCTCAGTTCGAAGCGGTTTTCCGGCAGGGTGAGGCGGACCGGCTGGCCGGGCTGGAGCGCCCACATGAACCGGGAGCCGCCACGGCTTTGCGGATGCAGCTTCACGGCCACGGCGATCTGGCCCGGCGGCGCGGGAATGGTCGTATAGGTGCGATTGGCAGGCTGGCCATTGATCTCGACGCGGAAATTGCTGTGCGCGCCGGGATCGAAGCGCGGCACGGCGCCGGTGACGGCAAAGGCGATATAGCGGACGTCTTCGGCGATCTCGCGGATTTCGGCGACGGTGGCATCGCGCCATTCGACACGGTTGCGCATGTGTTTTCCTCCCAGTGACAGCGTGGTTCTTGTCCTTCTCCCCTGAGGGGAGAAGGTGGCCCGAAGGGCCGGATGAGGGGTTCAGCGTCGCCGTTTCATTGATGGGCCTTCACCCCTCACCCCAGCCCTCTCCCCTGAGGGGCGAGGGGCTGCATCGCGCCCAGCCCCGACGGCCCGTCCCTACCCAACGACCAGCGACAAAGCCGGGACGCGGCGGATGAGGCTGCGGTCCTCGTCCAGGACGAATTCGAGGTTCTGCCGGGCCAGCCTGGCGTGTTCGCGGGCCAGGGCCTCGGCGCGGGCGCCTTCGCGCAGTTCGATGGCGTTGACCATGGCCTTGTGCTGGGCCTGGGCGCCGTAGAGCGAGCGGCGGAAGGCCATGACGTCGGCCTGCTTGTGCAGGAAGGCGCTGGGCGAGGCGAAGGGGAGGCTGGTGACGCGTTCGATCTCGCGGCGGATGGTCTGGCTGGCGAGGCCCCAGAGTTTTTCGTGGAAGGTGGCATTGAGATCGACATAGCGATCGAAATCCATCTGCTCGACCTCGCCCTGCTGGGCCTGGTCGAGCTCGGCGAGGAGCCGATGCAATTCGCCCATGCGCGCCGGGGCGACGCCGCGCTCGGCGGCGAGGCGCAGGGCCATGCCTTCGAGCACGCCGCGCAATTCGATGGCGTCGATGACATCCTCGCGGGTGAAGCTGCGCACGGCATAGCCGCCCGAGGGGATGGCCTCCACCAGCCCCTCCTGTTCCAGCCGGGCCAGCGCGGCGCGCAGGGGCGTGCGGGAAATGCCGAGCTTTTCGGCAAGCGCGACTTCGGAAAGGCGGGCGCCGGCACGAATCTCGCCGGAAATGACCAGGTCGCGCACGCCCATCAGGGCGCGCTGCGATTGCATGGCGCGGTCGGTCTTTTCCATCACTCGGCCGCCTGCTGCATGGCGTTTTCTTCCGCGATCATCCGGTCGATCAGCCGCCGCGCCCACATCGAGCCGGCATCGATATTGAGATTATAGATGACGTGATCGGGATTGGCATCGATGGCCTTTTGCTGGGCCTCGAGAATGTGCTCGTCCTCGCGGAAAATGGACGAGACGCCTTCGCGCAGATTGTGGGTGCGGGCCTGTTCGTCGATTTTGTAATTGCGGGCAAAGGCCCAGAAATAATGACAGGTCTTGTCGGTTTCCGGCGTCATGGTGTTGAGCACGAAGCCGTTGACGCCCTGGCTGCGATCCCCCTCGGGCGCGCCGGTGCCGGTGGGGGCGACGCCGACATCGATAGCGATGGTCGAGGGCGCCTGGAAATTGATGATCTGCCAGCGATCGACATTGCCCGGCTTGCCGAGCTGACCGCGCCAGAAGGGCGGCGCATCGATATCGCGCATCCAGCGGGTGATGGTGGCGGTGCTGTCGGTATGGGTGGCCTCGAAGGGCGCCTCGGCCACGGCGCGATTGCCGATGGAAGAGCCATGCACATAGGTCTCGTGGGTCAGGTCCATGAGATTGTCGACCACGAGGCGATAGTCGCATTTGGCGTGGATATATTTGCCATCGGCCGCCCAGGCCGGATCGTCGTTCCAGTGCAGGTCGGGCACGAGGGCGGGATCGGCCAGGGCCGGATCGCCCATCCACAGCCAGATGAATCGGTGCCGCTCGACCAGGGGATAGGATTTCACACAGGCCGAGGGATTTATGGTGTCCTGCGAGGGCATGTATACACATCGGCCGGTATCGTCGAATTCCAGCCCGTGATAGCCGCAGATGACATTGTCGCCATGCAGCTCGCCCATGGAGAGCGGCAAGAGGCGATGCCAGCAGGCATCGGCCAGCGCAATGGCCGAGCCATCCTGCTTGCGATACAGCACAACCGGCTTGTTGCAGATGGTGCGCGGCAGCAGCGCGCGCTTGACCTCGACATCCCAGGCCGCAGCATACCAAGCATTCATCGGAAAGGTGGGGCCAGCCATTTTCCGTATTCCTCCTCCAGATTCCTCGCCGCTAATGAATACCAGTTGTATACATTTTGCAAGATTGCCGTTGCCAAGACTTTCGGGTTGGGTATCAGTGCCTTGATAATCAGGAGGATCGCTATCCATGTCAGTCGCCAAGCCACCCTATCGCGCCGATGTCGTCGGCTCGTTCCTGCGCCCCGATTCCATCAAGGCGGCCCGCAAGGCGCGCGCCGATGGCAAGATGGGCGCAGATGAAATCAGGGCGATCGAGGACGCGGCGATCCGCGACGTCATCAAGATGCAGGAGGATGCCGGCCTCAAGGCCGTGACCGACGGCGAATTCCGCCGGGCCTGGTGGCATTTCGATTTCATGGGCATGCTCAACGGGCTGGACATCATCCAGCGCGAGGGCGGCGGCATCCAGTTCCATGGCGTCCATACCAAGCAGGACGTGCCTGTCATCACCGACAAGCTCAGCTTCCCCGCAGACCACCCGATGCTGGAGCATTTCAAGTTCGTCGCCGCCAATACAAAGGTGACGCCGAAAATCTCCATTCCCGGCCCCAGCGCCGTGCATTTCCGCATTGCCGACGACGACATCGCGGTCAAGGAATACAAGCACGATGCCGAGGCCTATTTCGAGGCGATCACCGCCACCTATAGAGATGCCGTGAAGGCCTTTTACGCGGCCGGCTGCCGCTATCTGCAGATGGACGACATCTTCTTCGCCTATCTCTGCGATCCGAAAATCCGCGCCGAGCGCAAGGCAAAGGGCGAGGACCCCGATTGGCTGATCGGCCGCTATGCCAAGATGATGCATGACGCCATTGCCGACAGGCCCGAGGACATGCTGATCGGCATGCATATGTGCCGGGGCAATTTCAAATCCACCTGGGTGGCCGAGGGCGCCTATGACCCGGCGGCGGACGCCATTTTCAACCAGACCGATGTCGATATCTATTTCATGGAATACGACACCGACCGCGCCGGCGGCCTGGAGCCGCTGCGGCTCTTGCCCAAGGGGAAGAAGCGCGTGCTGCCCGGCTTCATCACCACCAAGACGGCGGAACTGGAAGACCTGGACGATCTCAAGCGCAAGTTCGATGCGGCGAGCCAATATGCCGATCTCGACCAGCTCGGCATCGCCCCGCAATGCGGCTTCGCCTCGACCGAGGAAGGCAACGACCTCAGCATGGACGACCAGCGGCGCAAGCTCGACCTGGTGGTGAAGACGGCGGAGACGATCTGGGGCGGGGTGTAGGCCGGGCGAGCGCGGGGTCCATCAGCGAATCACTGCACGCCCCCACCCCGGCCCTCCCCTCAAGGGGAGGCTGTCGCACATGGACAAATGTTTTGTGCGTGCCGCCCCCCCTCCCAGCCTCCCCCGTCAAGGGGGAGGTGCCGCATCCAGTTTGGGGCAAGATTGACGCCTAACGCACCCCCTCCCCATCCCTCCCTTCAAGGGAGGGGTACTTAAGGCGCACCAATCCATGAATTTTCACGATGTCATCCCCGCGAAAGCGGGGACCTCCGTTGCCGATATGGAGGCCGCAAACAGAGGTTCCCGCTTTCGCGGGAATGACTCCGTGGAGGGGGGAAGCGTCCAAAGCAAACACGTTCCCTCAAGGGAGAGAAGACGAAGGCGCCGATAGCACTGCCTTTAATGCCGAAACTTTCTCAAAGCTCGTCGACCGACGGCCAGGACTATCGAAACCCAGCCGAATGGCCGGCGGGCTGGCCGGGGGGGCCGCGGTGCTGCAGGAGGCATGGAGGGCCGGGAGCGGCACGCGGGCCAGGAGGGCGGGGGCCGTATCGGCATCGATGCCGGAACCGGCCATGATGGCGATGCGGCCGGCGGCGATGCGATGGGCCAGGGCGAGCTGGTCCATGCCCTGGGGCGCGGTGCGGGCGCGGCCGGCGGTAAGGATGGTGTCGAAGCCGAGGGCGATGGCTTGTTCCACCGCTTCTTCCATATCCGGCACGAGGTCGATGGCGCGATGGAGGGTTCGCTTGAGGCCGGCGGCGGCCTTGGCGAGAATGCCCAGAATGTCGAGATCGAGGCGGCCATCGGGAAGGCTGGCGCCGAGCACCACGCCTTCGAGGCCGGCCCGGCGTACGGCTTCGATATCGGCCAGCATAGCGGCGAGATCGCTTTCGGAGAAGACGAAATCGCCGGGACGCGGGCGGATCATGGCGCGGACCGGGACATTGGCGTGACCGGCCAGGGCGATGAGGCCAGGCGTCGGCGTGAGGCCGCCCAGTTCCAGCACCGAGCAGAGCTCGACCCGGTCGGCGCCGCCGGCAATGGCGGCTTCGAGCCCGGCGGCGTCATCGACGCAAATCTCCAGCAGGGTCATGGCCTTCCCTCCGAAAAGCCGAGGGCGGCGGCGCCGAGCAGGCCGGCATCGACGGTCAATTGCGCCGGGACGACGAGGGGGCGATCGATCCGGCGCAGGATGCCGGCGCGCACGGCCCTGTCGAGCCGGGCGATGAGCGGGGCGCTGTTGCCCAGCCCGCCGCCGACCGGCACGATATCGGGGCCGATGAGATTGACCACCAGCGCCAGGGGCCGGGCGACGAGCTCGACATAGAGATCGATGGTCGCGGCGGCGGCGGGATCGTCCTCGGTCCAGTTTGCGACGATGGCGGTGCTGGGCAGATCCGCGCCATGGATATGCCGGTGCAGCCTTTCGAGGCCGCGGGCGCCGCCGATCGTATCGAGGCAGCCGGAAAGACCGCAGCCGCAGGGGAAGGGTGGCAGCTCGTGCGGCGGGGCGGCTGTCCGGGTGGCGACGATGGTGCCGTGGCCCCATTCGCCGGACAGGCCCCCTGCCCCGCGGAACAGCTTGCCCCCGGCGACGATGCCGCCGCCGACGCCAGTGCCCAGGATAGCGCCGAAGACGGTGCGGTGGCCCCGGCCGGCGCCGGCATGGGCCTCGGCGAGGGCGAAGCAATCGGCATCATTGGCGATCAGCACCGGCCGGCCGAGCGCGGCGCCGAGATCGGCGGCGAGGTGGCGGCCATGGAGGCAGGCGATATTGGCGACGGTAACAAGGCCGGTTTCGGGATCGACCACGCCGGTGACCGAAATGGCGATGGGCGCGCCGGCGGGGGCGCCGCCCTGTTCCACCAGGCCGGCCAGGGCGGCGGTGAAGGCGGAAAAATCATCGCGGGGCGTGGGAACGCGGCCGAGATCGCGGAGGCTTTGCGGGCCCTCGGCCAGGGCGGCCTTGATATGGGTGCCGCCGATATCGAAACAGGTGATCATATGAGGCCCTTCCCCTGCCATTTTGGCCGGGAGAGGAGCCGCGATCAAGCCGGGATCAGCGGGCGGCCCAGAGCAGGCCGCGCTTGAGGATGGTGCGTATCTGGGGAATGGCCAGCTCGTCGGCGGTGTGGCCGAGCGAGGAATAGAAGACGCGGCCCTTGTCGTGATTGGTGGTGAAGACCACGGGCATGACCACATCCTTGCGCCAGGGGTGGAATTCGCCGGAAAAGGTGGTGGTGGCGAGCACTTCGACGGCAGGATCGTAATTGAGATAATATTGCTCGGAGGTGTGCTCGAAGCTCTCGATGCCGGCCATGATCGGGTGATCGGGGCGGGTGACGTCGACCGTGTAGGTGATGATATTGCCCGGATGCTGCACCCAATAGCAGCTGGCGGCATAGCGGAAGGGGACGCTGGCGCGGAAGCTGGTGGCCAGGCCCATGTGATAGCCGGCAAGGCCGGTTCCGGCGCGGATGGCGGCGATGAGATTGGCCATCTTTTCGGGGGCGAGCGTGCCGTCGGTGATGACCGGCACGACGAGGTCGTTGTCCCCGACATCGCCGGCGCCGAGGGCATCGTAATCGGGGGTGACGGTGACGGAAAAGCCCTCCGCCTCCAGGAGGTCGCGCACCACATGGGCGCCGCGCTCGGGGGTGTGCAATTCCATGCCGCCCCAGACGATGAGGGCTTTCTTGTTGGTCATCCAGAACTTCTCCATCAAATTCAACCAGCCAAAGGCCCCCTCACCCGCCGCTTCGCGGCGACCTCTCCCCCAAAGGGAGAGGTGTCGCTCCGCGACTTCGGCACCCGGCCATCCGACGCCCCTAAAGCCCCAATCCTACCGGTTCGGTGCGGTGCACGCCCTTGGGCAGGAAGGGGAAGACGGCTTCGAGGCCCAGCAGGCGGGCCGACAGATGCACCACCGAGAGCCACATTTCGGTGCCCTGCAGGCCCGGTTCCTGGCCATCGGCGAAGGCGAAGCCCTCCCCGTCCACCCAGCGTTCGCCGGCGCGGGCGATGACCTGTCGGGCGATTTCCTCGGCCTCGGCGCGGCGGTGATCGGTGTCGTTGAGGCAGAGCCAGAGCGGGTGGATGGTATCGAGCAGGTTGCAGGCCGTATAGGTGGCGCCGGAAAAGCCGCCATGATTGCGATGGTTGAGCAGCACCGAATCCACCGCCCTTTCGGGGCGCGGCACGGCGACGCCGAACTGGGCATAGGTGCCGCGCGTCAGCCGGTAGAAGCCGTTGACCGGCTGCAGGAGACCCTCTTCGCGCGTCGGCTTGCCCCAGAGGCCGCTGGAGCGATCCTGATGCAGAGCGAGCCAGCCGAACAGCGTGTCGCGGGCATCCCCGGAGGTGAAATAGCGGGCGTTGAAATAGAGCGCGGTGCCGATGGCATCCACCGTTGCGCCGGCGCCCCAGGCCCGGCTGGCCCAGGGCAGGCCCTTGAGCCATTGGCGCAATTCGGGGGCCGGCAGCTCGACCGCGCCGATGCGGTGCAGCGGAAAGCTGCCCAGCACTTCGAGCGCATAGCCGGCCGAAAGCACGTTGTAGAGCGCCAGGCCGTTGTCGCGCAGCGCCTCGCCCGGGCGGGGCGGCTGGTGGGGATCGGGGAACAGGCCGGTCTGGGGATCCTGCACGGCCTGGAGACGGGCAATGGTGGCGGGGATATCGAGGCCGGGCGGCAGGGCATCGAAGCCGGCGGCGATCTCGATGGCGTCGCAGAGATGGCGATTGCTGGCGCGCAGGACGCCATCGGCCTCGCGCGAGACATAGTGCCCATCCTGGCTGTTGCGGGCCAGGATGTCGGGCCATTGGGCTGCGGCGCGCGCGCCAAGGGCGTGCAATTGCGTCTCGACATCGCCCCGGCGACCCCGCCCGCGATAGCGCAGCACCTTGGCCGGAACCCCGCCGACAATGGCCATGGCCGGCACGTCCTTGCTGACCACAGCGCCCGCCGCGATCACCGCGCCGCGCCCGATGGTGACGCCATCGACCACCACGACATTGGCGCCGAGCCAGACATCGTCCTCGATGACGATGCCGAGGCTTTCATGCTTCTGCCGCCAGATCGGCACGTCCGGATCGTCATAGCCGTGATTGAAGCCGACCAGGGACACGTGGCTGGCGATGCGCACGCCATCGCCGCAGCGGACCTTGCCGGAAATCATGGCATAGGAATTGACGGTGCAATGGGCGCCGAGCTCGACATCGCCGCGCACCAGGGCGCGGCCGGCGATCCAGCTCTGCTCGCCCAGCACCAGGCGGGTGGTGAAGATATCGGCATCGGCGGCGACATAGGCGCTGGGCGCGAAGCTGGCGCCGGCCTTCTGCCGCAGGGCTTCGAGGCGCGCCTGATGCTCGGGGCTGGCAATGTCGTCGGGCGTGCGGTCCCAGGTCAGCAATTGCAGCCGGGAGCGGTGCCAGTCATTGTTGTCGGGGTTGTCGTCCAGCATGGGCCTCACGCCAATCGTTCCAGGAATTGCGGTTCGATCTCGTAGAGCATGGTTTGCCCGCGGATGAAGCGCTCCACCTCCTCCACCGCCATCAGGCCCAGCCGGGCGCGCTCGGTGCCGATGGCGCCGGCAATATGGGGCGTGAGGAAGACATTGGGCAGGTTGAAAAAGGGGGAGCCGGACGCGGGAATTTCCGGCTCGGTGACGTCGATGACGGCATGGATGCGCCCGGTCTGCAGTTCGGCCAGCAGCGCCGCCTCGTCGATCAACGCGCCGCGCGCGGTGTTGATGAAGGCGGCGCCATCCTGCATCAGCTTCAATTGCCGCGACCCGATCATGCCACGCGTCGACGGCAGGGAGGGGGCATGGACCGAAACGACATCGGAGCGGGCCATGAGCTGATCGAGATCGACCAGCTCGGCATGAGCGGTCACCGGATCGTCCTTCTGCACGAAGGGATCGTAGAGCAGCACGGTGAAATCGAAGCCGGAGAGCATGGCGGCAACCTTGCGGCCGATGCGGGAGGCGCCGACCAGGCCGACAACGCGGCCGAAATTGCCGATGGGCTGGTCCATCAGCGCATAGGCGCTGCGCCGCGAAGGATCGGCCCGGTAGAGATCGCGCAATTCGAAGGCGCGCTTATTGGCAAAGAGAATGGCGGCCAGAGTATATTCGGCCACCGGCACGGCATTGGCCTCGGCCGCGTGGGTGACACGGATGCCCCGCTCATAGGCGCTGGGATCGATGGTGAACTTCACCGTGCCCGCCGCATGGGCGATGAGGCGCAGATTGGGCGCGGCGGCGAGAATATCCGGCGTCAGCATGGGGCAGCCCCAGCCGGTCATCAGCACTTCGACCTGAGAGAGGATGTGCCGTGCCTCGGGTTCCGCGAAGCTTTCGAGCGGGGTTTCCGAGACGATATCGCAGCAGGCGCGCAGCCGCCGCATCGCCTCGTCGTCGAAGACGTGGGTGGTCTTGTCTGCCCTGAAGGCAAAGGCGAGTTTTGGCCGCATCAGAAGCGCTCCGGCACCAGGATGGCGCTGACATCGACACCTTCGCGCGCGAAAAGGGCCTCGAGCGCCGCCAGATCGGGCGCGTGAGGGGGGTGTTGCAGGGCGGCTTCGGCTTCATTCCCCGCCGGCAGGGCCATGGCGGCCGTCATCAGCAGGGTTTCGCCGGCTGCGATATCGCCGCGCAATTGCGGCACGATGGTCTTGGCCGCGATGAGATTGGTATTGGGCAAGGCGCGGAAGGCCCGGCCGGCGCGGGTGCCGCCCAGATCGAGGATGGCGCTGATATCGGTCGCGCTCCTGGCGACGGCGCGGCCCGGCTCGTCGATATAGGTATCGGCGTTGAGATCGGCCCGGGCAATGGCGAAGCCGCCCTCGGTGGCATGCAGGGGCCGCGGCGTCCTTATGCGATGCACGCGGATATGCCAGTGATTGGCGGGCACCAGCCAGGTTTCGACATCGACGTCGCTCCAGGGCTTCCAATGGGCATAGAGGCAGTTTTCCGCGATGCGGGCGGCCTCGTTGGTCTCGCGCATGCGATAATGGCGGCCATCGTCGGAAAAGGCGAGGACGCCGTCGAAGGCGCCCAGGTGATAGGCGCGCTCGGCCACCTCGACCGAGAAGGCATAGCGCGAGGAATAGACCAGCTTGGCATATTTCTCGGCGCCGGCGCGCATTTCCCAGTTCTGCTGGCCACTGGACAGAGCGACCACATTGCCGGGGCTATGCTGCATGACCATGCCGGGATGGCGGAGCGGCACCGGGCGGGAGCCGAAATCGGCCGCGACTTCCTCGGCGGCCCAGAAGGGGTGATCCTCGGGCAGGGCCAGGGGCAGGAAGGCCTTGAGCGCCCAATAGGGCGAGCCGGCCGAATTATAGCTCTCGGACATGAAGAGATTGGGATAGCCATAGCCGATGGAGAGCACGCCATCGCGATTGGCGATCGGCCGCTTGCTCCACCAGCGCAGGTGCCGCAGGAAATGACCCTTGATCACGCCCCAGGGCAAGGCCTCGACATCGGCAAAGGCCAGGGCGCCCCAGAAGCCGCCGCAGGCGAAGCGATAGGTGAGGCTGCGCCCGAAGGCGAGCGTGCCGCCATCCTCGTCGAACCAGTGCTGGATATCCTGGGCGAAGAGGCGGGCGCGCTCCTGGTATTCGGCGGCGCGGGCGGCGTCGCCCCTGGCGAGCTTCGAATAGATCAGGCCATAAAAATGCATGGCGAAGGGGATGTAGTGATCGATGCGGCGGACATTGCCGTCGCGATACCAGCCATCGCCCAGATAGAAGCCCTCCAGCTCCGCGAGGAACTTGTCGGTATAGGAGCGGTCGAAATCGACGCCGCATTGTTCGAGGCCGAGATCGACCAGGATGCGGAAGAATTTCCAATTGTTGTCGGCATAGTCGAATTGCCGGGCATGCTTGAGATAGGCGGCGAGATTGTCCTTGGCCCGTTGCGGCAGCGGGTCCCAGACCAGGTGCGGCAGCATTTTCATGGTGAAGCCGATGGCCGCCAGTTCGACCTGGCGCTGGTCGATGCCGTTGACCTGGCCCCAATATTCGGGATGGTCCGGATCGGTGCCGTTGGCGAGGCCGCGGCGATAGAGTTCCCAATGATCGAAGGCGCCGCCGCCGGCCGCCAGGGGCGTCAGGCCCCAGAGCGGGCGGGCAAAGCCTTCGAGATCGGCCGCGGCGCGGTCGAAATGGGCCGCTGCCCCATCGAGCCGCACGCGGGCGCCGCCCTCGGAAAAGTAAGGCAGGAGCGGGGTGAACAGATCGCGCAGGCCCTTTTCGACATCGGCCCGGGTCTTGAGCGGATTGCCATGGAGCGGATTGGCCGAAACGGGATCATAGGTCATTCAAGCTGTTTCCTTACGGAGCAATTGGTATGTGGCGGAAGCATCAGCTCCTGCGCCTCCCTCCCCCTTGAGGGGAGGGAATGAGGGTGGGGGTCCATCGTGGGTCACAAAACCACCCCCTCCCCGGCCCTCCCCTCAAGGGGGAGGGGGCGATCACCACCGCCTATCGAGGATTCATAGGCGCCCTTGAGGTCGAGGGTTTCGGCGAAATGGCAGGCCGCCATCTGGGCGCTGCCATTGATGGAACGCAAAGCCGGCTTTTCGGACCGGCAGATATCCTGGGCGTATTTGCAGCGGGTATGGAACGGGCAGCCCCGGGGGCGATTGCCGAGATAGGGAATCTCGCCCTTGAGTTCCTTGCTGCGGCCCTTGCGTCGGGTCGGATCGGCGATGGGGAGGGCTTCGAGCAGCATTTCGGTATAGGGATGGCGCGGCCGCTCGAACAGCATTTCGGTGGGCGCGTTTTCCACCACATGGCCCAGATACATGACGAGGACGCGGTCGGCGATGTAATTGACCACGCCCAGATCGTGGCTGATGAAAATGTAGGTCAGGCCGAATTCGCTCTTGAGATCGTCGAGCAGGTTGAGCACCTGGGCCTGGATGGAGACATCGAGCGCCGAGACGGCCTCGTCGGCGATGACCAGCCTGGGATCGAGCACCAGAGCGCGGGCAATGCCGATGCGCTGGCGCTGGCCACCGGAAAAGGCATGGGGATAGCGGCCCACCGCATCCGGCGCGATGCCGACCTTGGCCAGGGTGTCCAGCACCCTTTCCTCCAGTTCCTTGCCGCGGGCGACGCGATGGATGCGCAGCGGCTCGGCGACGATGTCGAAGACGCGCATGTTCGGATTGAGCGAGGACATGGGATCCTGGAAGATCATGCGGATATCGCGGCGCCAGGGCTTGATGTCGCGCTTGCCCAGGGCGGTGAGCTCGACCTTGGCCTGGTCCTTGGGGTGGTAATAGACATGGCCATGGGTGACCGGCTGGGCCTTGATGATGCAGCGGCCCAGCGTGGTCTTGCCGCAGCCACTTTCGCCCACGATGGCCAGAGTTTCGCCGGCCTCGAGGGTGAAACCGACATCGTTGAGCGCGACCAGTTCCCGCGCCGGGCCGAACAGGCCCCCGCCCAAAGTATAGACCTTGGAGAGGTTTTCGACGGTGAGAAGCGTGCTCATGCCATGGCCTCCGCGCGAGTCCTGGTCAGCAGGTGGCAGCGGGCGACGTGGTCGCCCGGCAGGCTTGTGCGGGCCGGCCGGGTATCGGCGCAGGGCTCGAAGGCGAAGGGGCAGCGGCTGGTGAAGGCGCAGCCCTGCGGCCGGTCCTTGGGCGAGGGCACGTTGCCCTTGATGGGCGACAGCCTCTCGCGTTCGGCCTTGCGCTGCAGGCGGGGCACCGAATTCATCAGCGCCTGGGTATAGGGATGGCGGGGCGCCCGGAAGACGTCGAAGACATCGCCCTGCTCCACCACGTCGCCCAGATACATGACGGCGATCTCGTCGGCGATTTCGGCGACGACGCCGAGATCGTGGGTGATGAACAGCATGGCCATGCCGTAATCGTCCTGGAGCTGGCGCAGGAGATCGAGGATCTGCGCCTGGGTGGTGACGTCGAGCGCGGTGGTTGGCTCATCGGCGATCAACAATTTGGGGGTGCAGGCCAGCGCCATGGCGATCATGGCGCGCTGCCGCAAGCCGCCGGAAAGCTCGAAGGGATAGGCATTGGCGCGTTCGCGGGCGCCGGGCACGCCGACCTGGTCCAACAGGGCAATGGTGCGCTCACGCGCCTGTCTGGGGGTGAGGCGTTCATGCAGGATGATGATCTCGTCGATCTGGTCGCCGATGGTGTGGACCGGGGAAAGCGAGGACATCGGCTCCTGGAAGATCATGGAAACCTGGGCGCCGCGAATGGCGCGCATGGCATCGCTGTCGGGCTTGAGCCGGGCAATGTCGACCTTGCCGCCCTCCCCCTCGAAGAGGATTTCGCCGGTGCGGATATCGGCATTGCGGTCGAGGAGACGCAGCACGGCGCGGGCGGTGACGGACTTGCCGCAGCCGCTTTCGCCCACCAGGGCCAGGGTCTTGCCCGGGGTGAGGGTCAGATCGACCTGGCGCACGGCCTCGATATCGGGCTCGTCGGGCGAGGTGAAGATGATGGACATGTCGTTGATGGTGAGGAGGGGGGCGGTCATGGGAACACCTCGCAATCGGCCAGGGCGGGGAGCCGGCGAATGGGCGCCAAAGGCCCCCTCACCCGGCGCTGTGCGCCGACCTCTCCCCCGAAGGGAGAGGTGAAGAAAGAAAGATCAACGTCCATGGGGATCAGCGGCGTCACGTAGGCCGTCTCCGAAGAAATTGAGGGCGAGGATGACCACGACGACGCAGATGCCGGGGGTGAGCAGCCAGGGCGCTGTCGCAAGCGTGCGGATGTTCTGGGCTTCCTGGAGCAGCGTGCCCCAGGAGACGATGGGCGGTTGCAGGCCCAGGCCGAGGAAGCTCAGGGCCGTTTCGGCCAGGATCATGCCGGGAATGGCCAGGGTAGCCGCGGCGATGATGTGGCTGGTGAAGCTGGGCACCATGTGGCGGGTGATGATGCGCCAGTCGCTGGCGCCGTCGAGCTGGGCGGCGGTGACGAAATCCTCGGTCCTCAAACTAAGGAAGCGACCGCGCACCACGCGGGCCAGCTCGGTCCAGCCGATCAGCGACAGGATGATGGTAATGGCGAAATAGGTCTGGAGGGCGGACCAGTCCTTGGGCAGCGCCGCCGCCAGGCCCAGCCAGAGCGGAATGGTGGGCATGGAGCGGATGAATTCGATGACTCGCATGACCGCGCTGTCGAAGAGGCCGCCATAATAGCCGGCAAAGCCGCCGATGATGATGCCGAAGAACAGGCTGAGCGTGACGCCGGCCAGGCCGATGGAGAGCGAGATGCGGGTGCCGTGGATGAGGCGGCTCAGAAGGTCGCGGCCGAGCCGGTCGGCGCCCAGGACATAGAAGGGATCGCGCGGGTTCTCGACGCCCATGAGCTTGACCGACATGGGAATGAACCCGGCCAGGCGATAGGGCTCGGTGGGGGCGAAGAAGCGCACCGGAATGATCTCTTCGGGATCGATGACGAAGGTGCGGCGCATGGCGGCCGGGTCGATCTCGGACTTGTAGCCGTTGACATGGGGCTGGAAGCGCCAGCCGTTTTCGTCATTGACGATGAAGTTGATGCCCTGTGGCGGCGCATAGGTATAGCGGGCGCTGTAGAAGGCGGGATCGACCGGCGCCAGGAATTCGGCCAGGGCGGCGACCAGATAGAAGGCGACGACGATCCAGAGGCTGACGACGGCCAGCTGATGCTGGCGGAAGCGCCGCCACATCAGCGCCAGTTGCGATTCCCGGCGGGCCCGGGGCGGCGCCGTTTCGGCGAGGGGGGGCATGGTTTCGACGGCCATGTCATTTGCTCCCATAGCGAATGCGCGGATCGATCCAGGCCAGGAGCAGGTCGGAGATCAGCGTGCCGATGACGGTGAGGACGCCCAGGAGCATGATGATGGCGCCGGCCAGATACATGTCCTGGGAGGTGAGCGAGCGCAGCAGCAGGGGGCCGGCCGTGGGCAGGTTGAGCACTACCGAGACGATGACCGAGCTGGAAACCAGGGCCGGCAGCAGCCAGCCGATGGTGGAGACCAGGGGATTGAGCGCCACGCGCACGGGATATTTGAGAATGACCTTCCATTCCGGCAGGCCCTTGGCCCGGGCGGTGGTGACATAGGGTTTCTTCAGCTCGTCGAGCAGATTGGCGCGCAGGATGCGGATCAGCTCGGCCGTGCCCGCCGTGGCGAGGACCAGGACCGGCGCCCAGGCGCGGGAGAGGAAATCCATGAGCCGGGGAATGGACCAATGGGCGTTCTCATAGGCGGGGGAGAACAGGCCGCCAATGGTGGTGCCGAACCAGACGAAGCTGAGATACATCAGCAGCAGGGCTAGGAGGAAATTGGGAATGGCCAGGCCGATGAAACCGCCAATGGTGGCGAGGTAATCGCCCAGGGAATATTTCTTGACCGCCACATAGATGCCGATGGGTAGAGCAATGGTCCACATGACGATGACGGCCAGGCCCTCGACCAGGATGGAATTGCCCAGGCGCCCCCAGATCAGCGTCGTCACCGGCGCCTTCCATTCGAAGCTCTGGCCGAAATCGCCGCGCGTCAGGATGCCGGTGATCCATTTCCAATATTGGACGATATAGGGCTCGCCGAAGCCGTATTGGCGGCGCAGGGCATCGATCTGGGCCGGGTCCACCCGATCGCCATTGGAGGCCAGGGTCGCCATATAGGTGGTGAGATAATCGCCCGGCGGCAGCTGGATGATGGCGAAGGCCACGAAGCTGACGGCCCAGAGCGTGAGGACCATGGCGACGAGGCGGGTGGTGATGAAACGCAGCATGGGCGTTGTCCTGAAACGGGGCCTGGTCCGAGCCTTGCGGCCCTGTCGCCTCCCTCCCCCTTGCGGGGCGGGTAGCGGCGCTCGGCCCGCAGGGCCGTAGCAGAGCTGGGGTGGGGGTCGCTCAGTGGTTCACCGATGGACCCCCTCCCTCATTCCCTCCCCTCAAGGGGGAGGGAGGCGATAGAGCCAAAGCGCGGAAGATTGGGCTCCAACCGTCCCGCGGCTCATGGGAGGAGCCGCGGGAGGCCGGGAGGGCACGCCATTCGAGCATAGCTCTCATGGCCTGCTTGTCTTGAAAGGCTCCACCGGAGCCTTTCATCGGTTTGGCCGACCGACGGCTCAGTCCTGGGCGAAATACCACTGGAACGGGTCATAGGGGGCCGGGGTGGGGAACAGGTAGGCGTGCAGCATCGGTTCGGCGATGTTCCGCATATTGTTCTTGGCGATGTAATAGCCATTGCCGGGCAGGGAAATGCCGATGACCGGGAAGTTCTCCTTGGCCAGGGCCAGGACCTGCTTCATCAGCTCGGAGCGCTTGTCGGCGTCGCCTTCCTCGCGGAGCTGGTTATAGAGCTCCATCTGCTCCTTGGCCCAATCGGCCGGCTCTTCGGCGATTTCCGGATTGGAGCCGAGATACCAGGCCTGCCAGCGATAGGCCCAGACCGATTCAGCGCCCGAAGCCATGTAATAGCGGGGCTCCTGCACCACATCGAGGCCGCCATCGCCCTGCCAGATCTGGGCGTCGAAATCACCGAGCGGACGCTTTTCGTAATAGAGCGTGCGGTCGATATTGTTGAGTTCGATATCGATGCCGCCGGCTTCGAGCTGGAGCTGGATGAGCTCCATCATGTCGATCCATTCCGGACGGACGGTGGAAATCATGTCCACGGTGATCTTGAGCGGACTGCCATCGGCGAAGGTGTAGAAATCGCCATTGCGCACCAGACCGGCCGCCTCGAAGGCCGCACTGGCGGCATCGGGGTCGTATTCGGTATATTGCTTGGCCATTTCCTCGTCATAGAAGGGGCTTTCCGGGCGCGGCGCGGCCTGGAAAGGCTCGCCCTGGCCGGTAAAGACCACGTCGATGATTTCCTCGCGGTCGATGAGATGGCTGACGCCGATGCGGAAATCCTTGTTCTGGAACAGTTCGGCCCGCTTGGGATCGACATGGTTGAAATTGAACTGGAGCACCATGGTGTTCATGTTCGAGGGCACGTTGGCGCCCAGGCGATAATCGCCGGCCTCCTGGCCATCGAAGAACAGCGGCTGGTTGCCGACCGTGGCGATGTGGCGATCCTGGAAGTCGATCTCGCCATTGAGCGCCATGAGGGTGATTTCCTCCAGCGAGTCGGAAACGCGCATCTGCAGGTGGTCGATATAGGGCAGCTGGTTCCCCTCGGTATCGACCTTCCAGTAATAGGGATTGCGCACGAAGCTGGTGCGGGTCGCGGTGCCGGTCAGCGGCTCCTCGATCATCCAGGCATTCATCATCGGCAGGTCGGGATTGGCCCAGCGGATGGTTTCGGTGGCCCAGGAGCACCGATCCTGCATGTGCAATTCCCAGGTCTCGAAGCCGGCGGCCTTGGCATTGGCTTCGGCATCGGGATTGTATTTGGGATAGAACTGGCTGCAGTAATCCTTGCTGAGCGAGACCAGCGTGAAGCCGTTGACGCTGGCCAATTCGTCCAGGATCAGGCCATTGGGATGCTCGAAGACCAGGCTGAAGGTGAGATCGTCGATCACCTCGACAGTGACCGGATTGTTCTGGTTCTTGATGAAGGTGCCCGCGCCATAGCCGGGCTCGCTCATCAATTCGACGGCGAAGGCGATATCGGCGCTGGTGAAGGGGGTGCCATTGTTCCACTTGAGCCCTTCGCGCAGCTTGAAGGTATAGGTGCGCGAATCGGCGCTGACTTCCCAGCTTTCGGCCAGGTTGGGGACGATCTCGTCCCAGGCGCGGTTGTAGCGGACCAGCCCGTCATAGGCGACGGTGCGGGCGATCCAAGCATTGTCGAGGCCGCCGCGCAGGGCGCTGCGCCAGGTGCCGCCATAGGTGCCGATGGCATCGACCGGCTCGACCACGAGCGGATTGGCGGGCAGGCGCTCGGCTATGTCCGGCAGGCTGCCATTTTCGACCAGGGCGTCGAGCATCGGCGCCTGGCTGTATTCCTGGGCGAAAACGGCATTGCCGGCCCCCAGGGCCAGGGCGAGAACACTTGCACAGGCAAGCGCCGGAAGCCGGTATCTGGAAACGATCTGTCGCAAAATTCTTCTCCTCCCATGCTATCCGCTTTTCCCGCGGCTTAGTCATACGCAAACATTAGCAGGAATTTGCGGTTTTGCAAGTCTACGCAATTTAACCGCCATATTCAGTGAATTTGCGTGACTTTTGCGTTTATGCGTGATGCACTTGGCCTGTGGACGCCTGTTGAGAAGTGCGGGCGGCGCGAAGGAGGGCGCATATGACGACACAAGAAAGGATCGCCGCGCAGGCCGATCTGCACCTGCAATTGCTCTATTTCACCAGCACCAGCCTGTCGGCAGACGGGCGGCATGTGGTGGCGATCGGCGAGCGGGACGGCAATCCCAACCTGTTCCGCATCGACCTCGACAATGGCGACATCCGCCAGCTCACCGGCAATGAGGACGGCATCTTGCGGTCCTATGTCTATTTCGAGGGCCAGCCCTATCGTGGGCTGGGCAAGGCCAGCGTCAGCTTCGATGCGGTGCGGGGCGTGCTCTATTATCTCCAGGGACGGGAGATCAGGGCGGTCGATCTCGAAGGGCGGGAGCGGGTGCTGGCCACATTGCCGGACGACCAGGTGACCGCCTTCACCCATGTCTCGGCCGATGGCACAAGACTTTGCGTGCCCACGACCGACGCGGCGGCCTTTACCGAGGATGAAGCCTGGACCGAGCGCCACAAGGGTATCGATGCGCGCGTGCGCCGGCTGGGGCTCAAGTCCTATCTGCGGGTCTATGCCACCGAAACGGGGGAAGAACTGGCCTGCGAGAGCGTGCCTTCGGCCTGGGTGACGCATGTGCAATTCTCGCCCAACAATGCCGAGCACATCCTCTACAATCACGAATGGCCGGCCGATTGCGGCATCCGGCGTGTCTGGCTGTGGGACGGCAAACAGCACCGGGCCTTGCGCAGCGAGGGCAATGGCCGCAGCCGCAAGGACTGGACCTGCCACGAAATGTGGGAACGCGACGGCGAGGCGGTGATCTATCACGGGCTGTACGAGGATGGCCGCGCCTATATCGGCCGCATCCCGCTTTCGGGGGCACCGATCGCCGAACTGGCTTTGCCCCAGGGCTGGGGGCGTTACGGACATTTCACCGTCGGCCCGAGCCGGGCGGACCTGGTGACCGACGGCTATTATCATGGCGGGGCGGAAGATGGTTCGCGCACCTGTCCCTGGATTTCCCATCTCGATGTCGACTGGGACAGCGGCCGGGTGAGCTGGCGGGTGCTGGGACGCTCGGATTCCTCCTGGGACAGCCAGGACAGCCACCCCCATCCCATTCTCGATGCGGCGGGGGACTTCGTCTATTTCACCTCCGACAAGGAGGGCAAGCGGGCGATCTATCGGCTGCCGGTCGGGGCAACGGACACAGTCGCGGAGGTCGAGCTGCAGCTGGCGGGGCGGTAGCGCGCTCCGCTGAGCCAGCTTTCCCAAAGACCTCGTGGTGAGCCTGTCGAACCACGAGGGCGGGCGCACTCCAGCCCCTGCGCGCACGACCTCGTCCTTCGACAAGCTCAGGGTGAGGTCTACTGGGGCGCCGGCAGGGTGAAGACGGTTTCGCCTTCCACCGCGCTCAGGCCGATCTGGACCTGCTGGACGGCCATGTCGCCGTCCAGATGCTGTCGCAGCACGCGGATGGCCACATGGCCGATGGCGTGGCGATCGACATGCATGGTGCTGAGGCGCGGCGAGGCCATGCCGGCAATGGGCAGATCGTCGAAGCCGATAATGGAGAAATTCTCCGAAACGCCGGAGCCGCCGCCATAGAAATGCTCCAGCAGCTCGACCGCGGCGATGTCGTTCCAGCTGAAAATGGCGGTGATGTCGTGCCGGCCGGCGCGGATATCCTCGACCAATTGCGCCACGGGCACTTCGGCATTGTAGACGACGCTGCCCTGGACGGCGGGATGGTCGGCGATGGCGGTGCGGAAACCGCGCAGGCGCTGGAGGAGCGTGGGGCGGGTCTTCTGGCCGTAATGCAGGATCTTGCGGTGCCCGGCATCGATCAGGCGCTTAGTGGCCATGTAGGCGCCATAGAAATTGGCCGGGGAGACGGCGCTGAGCCGCATCTGCGGATCGCTGCCATTGACCAGCACGATGGGCACCTGGTCGGCCTCGCTCCAGGCCACCAATTCCTCCCAGGGGTCGATGCCGGCCAGCAGCACGCCCTGGGCATCGGCCTGGGCCAATTGCCGCTGGATGAGCTCGAGCGTGACGCCCTGTTCGTTGACCAGGCGCACATCCAGCGACATGCCGATATTGGCGGCCTCGTTGCGCATGCCTTCGAGAATGCCGAAATAGAAGCCGGACAGGCCGCTGGTGGCGCTGCCCAGCGGCACCAGGGCCAGGGCGCGCTTGTCGATGGCGCCGGTGACGGGGGGATGCTTGGACTTGTAGCCCAGCATGCGCGCCACCCGCTGCACATCGCGCCGCACCGCATCACTGATGCCGATCTCATTGGCCAGCGCCCGCGACACCGTGCTCACGGAGATGCCCAATTGTTCGGCGATGTCGGCCTGGCTTGCGCGTTTGGTCGGCGCCATGAGATTTTCCTTGTCTATCCTCTACGCAATATTTGCGTTTCTTGAGCAGATCAAGGTTTATGTGGCCAGGCCGGGCCGGAGGCCATCGTCAGGCGGGGAAAAGCTGCCAGCGCTTGGGGCGGAAGGCGATGCGGCTGCGCTCGCCGGCGGGATGATCGAAGGGCAGGTCGATCTCGACGCGATGGCCGGCCCCGCCCAGTTCGAGCTCGACGCGGCGGGTGCCGCCGACGCGGCGGCTGGAGGCGACGACGCCCGCCAGGGCCGCATCGCCCTCGACCAGTTCGATATCGTGGGGGCGGAAGAACAGCCGCGCCGGGCCCTGGTTGTCGCCCGCGGCGATGCCGATGGGCCGGTCACCCAGCCAGATATCGCCCCTTTCCACATTGACGGCCAATTCGCTCGATTCCCCGATAAAGCCGAAGACGAAGGGCGAGGTGGGGCTGTCATAGACGCTGTCGGGCGTACCGACCTGCTCGATCCGGCCCTGGCTCATGACGCAGAGGCGGTCGGCCAGTTCCAGCGCTTCCTCCTGGTCGTGGGTGACGAAGATGGTGGTGTGGCCGGTGCGCTCGTGGATCTCGCGCAGCCATTTGCGCAATTCACGCCGCACCTGGGCATCGAGCGCGCCGAAGGGCTCGTCGAGGAGGAGAACGCGGGGCTCGATGGCCAGAGCCCGGGCCAGCGCCACGCGCTGGCGCTGGCCGCCGGACAGCTGGTTGGGATAGCGCCTTTCGAGCCCGGACAATTGCACCAGGTCGAGCAATTCGAGGGCGCGGCGGCGGATTTCGCCGGCAGGCGGGCGGGTCGAACGCGGGCGCACCTTGAGGCCGAAGGAGACGTTTTCCAGGATCGTCATGTGGCGGAACAGGGCATAGTGCTGGAACACAAAGCCGATATTGCGCTCCTGCACGCTCTTTTCGGAGGCATCCTCGTCGCCGAAGAAGATGCGGCCGGCCGTGGGCCGCTCGAGCCCGGCAATGAGGCGCAGCAAGGTGGTCTTGCCCGAGCCGGAAGGGCCCAGCAGCGCAATCAGCTCGCCCGAGACGATATCCAGCGACACATCGTGCAAGGCCGGAAAGCGATCGAATTCCTTGCGGACGTTTTGTACCCGTACTTCCATAAATCTTCCCTGTCAGTGACCCCGGCCGGTGGCGGCGAGTTCGTCGCCGAAACGCCATTCCAGAGCCGACTTGAGAACCAGAGTGACCAGCGCCAGCAGGGCCAGCAGCGAGGCCAAGGCGAAAGCGGCCGTGCCCTGATACTCGTTATAGAACATTTCCACCTGCAGCGGCATGGTGGTGGTCTGGCCGCGTATCTTGCCCGAGACCACGGCCACGGCGCCGAATTCGCCCATGGCGCGGGCATTGCAGAGCAGCACGCCATAAAGCAGGCCCCATTTGATATTGGGCAGCGTCACCCGCCAGAAGGTCTGCCAGCCCGAGGCGCCGAGCGAGAGCGCCGCTTCCTCGTCGCCCGTGCCCTGATCCTGCATCAGCGGGATCAATTCGCGCGCGACGAAAGGAAAGGTGACGAAGATGGTGGCCAGCACGATACCCGGCACGGCAAAGAGAATTTCGATGCCATAGGATTTGAGCCAGGGACCGAGCACGCTGCCGGTGCCGAAGAGCAGGACATAGACCAGGCCCGAAATGACCGGCGAGACAGAAAAGGGCAGGTCGATCAGGGTGATCAGGAAGGCCTTGCCCTTGAATTCGAACTTGGCGATGGCCCAGGAGGCGGCGATGCCGAAGACGACGTTGAGCGGCACGGCAATGGCGGCGACCAGGAGGGTCAGCCGGATGGCCGAAAGCGCATCGGGGCTTTGCAGCGACTGGACATAGGCGCCGATGCCCTGCCGCAGGGCCTCGGAAAACACCGCCAAAAGCGGCAGGACCAGAAACAGGGCCATGAAGACAAGGCCGGCGAGGATCAGCGCCCAGCGCACCCAGAGCGGCTCATTGGTGGGCGAGGCCCGGCGGGCGGCATGGGGTCTAGCTGCCATAGCCATACCTCCTGCGGCTCCAGGCCTGAATGAGATTGATGACGAACAGCATGAGGAAGGAAATGGCCAGCATCACCGTGGCGATGACTGCGGCGCCGGCATAGTTGAATTCCTCCAGCCGGATGACGATCAGGAGCGGGGCGATTTCCGACACGAAGGGAATATTGCCGGCAATGAAGATGACCGAGCCATATTCGCCCACGGCCCGGGCGAAGGCGAGCGCGAAGCCGGTGAGGATGGCGGGCGTGAGGCTGGGCAGCAGCACGCGGGAAATGGTCTGCAGGCGGCTGGCGCCCAGGGTGGCCGAAGCTTCCTCGACCTCCTTGCTGGCCTCTTCGAGGATGGGCTGGATGGTGCGCACCACGAAGGGCAGGCCGATGAAGATCATGGCGATGGTGATGCCGATGGGCGTATAGGCGATGCGCAGGCCCAGCGGAGCGACCCATTGGCCGACAAAGCCATTGGGCGCATAGATGGCGGTGAGCGCGATGCCGGCCACGGCGGTGGGCAGGGCGAAGGGCAAATCCACCATGGCGTCGAAAATGCGCCGGCCGGGGAAGCGGTAGCGCACCAGCACCCAGGCGATCAGCGTGCCGAAGACCACATTGATGCCGGCGGCGATCAAGGCGGTGAGGAAACTGGTGCGAAGCGAGGCCAGGACGCGCGGATCGAGCGCGGCGGCCCAGAAGCCGTTCCAACCCAGGCCGGTGGAGCGCAGGACCAGGGCGGTGATAGGAACCAGGATGATGAGGGAAAAATAGGTGATGGTGAAGCCGAGCGTCAGCCCGAAACCGGGAATGACGCTGGGCTGACGAAAACGGCCGAACCCCTTCATGCCGTTCTCCCGGCATCGCGGCGCCGGCCGCCGGCTGGATGTAAAGGTCGAAGCATTGTCCGGCCTCCCCTGACTGGCCCTAACCCTATGCGAACGGTCGACTTTCTCAAGCCGCCGAACAGGCAAGTTTTCGGGCAATTTTAGAAATTCGTTCTGAGATTAAAGCACTAGAAGCGCGGTCTGTTGCGCGCGCTGCCGCCATGGCCAGGCAGGCGGGGAAAGCCATCCCCCGCCCCATCGGCCGCGCCATCGGGCGGTTCGGGGGCCTTGCCATTGAGATAGCAGGCATCCTGCTCGGCACGGCTGAGCGGCACGGCGCCCTGGGCCGCATCGGGCAGGCCGCCGAAGAAGCTGGCCTTGGCGGGCGCCTCCGCCGCCGCGCGGGACCTGGCCTGACGGCCCGGCCCGAAAATGCCGAAGAAATGCACCATGACGTCCTCCATCGGCGGGGTTTTCGGGGCAGACGGCCGGCCCTGGGGCCGGCCGCCCGGTTCGGGCGTTACTGGGTGGGACCGGTATAGATCTGGTCGAACACGCCGCCATCGCCGAAATAATGCGGCTGAGCTTCGCGCCAGCCCCCGAAATCCTCGATGGTGACGAGGTTGACCTCGCCGAAGCGGGCAATGTCCTCGGGCGCCGCCGCATCCGGATTGGAGGGGCGGTAATAGTGCTTGGCCGCGATGGCCTGGCCCTGATCCGAATAGAGATATTCGAGATAGGCCTCGGCGAGATCGAGATTGCCCTTGCGCTCGGCATTGCCCCGGACCAGGGCGACGGGCGGCTCGGCCAGGATGGAAACCGAGGGCGTGACGATGTCGAAGGCGTCGGGGCCCAGTTCCTCGAGGGCCAGATAGGCCTCGTTTTCCCAGGCCAGCAGCACGTCGCCGATGCCGCGCTGCACGAAGGTGGTGGTGGAGCCGCGGGCGCCGGTATCGAGCACCGGCACATGGCGATAGAGCTCGGTCACATAATCGCGGGCGGTGTCGCCGCTGCCGCCCTCCTGCGCCTTGGCCCAGGCCCAGGCGGCCAGGAGATTCCAGCGGGCCCCGCCCGAGGTCTTGGGATTGGGCGTGATGACCTCGACGCCCTCGTCGACGAGATCGCCCCAATCGACAATGCCCTTGGGATTGCCCTTGCGAACCAGGAACACGATGGTGGAGGTATAGGGCGCGCTGTTATTGGGCAGGAGCGTGCGCCAGTTTTCCGGGATCAGGTCCGGATTGGCATCGGAAATGGCGTTGATGTCGCTTTCCAGCGCCAGGGTGACCACATCGGCCTCGAGGCCATCGATGACGGTGCGGGCCTGGCTGCCGGAACCGCCATGGGTCACCTGGACGGCGACGCTTTCTCCGGCGGTTTGCTGCCAATGGGCGACGAAGGCTTCATTGAATTCACGATAGAGTTCGCGCGTCGGATCGTAGGAGACATTGATCAGCGTCCTGTCCTGCGCATGCGCCGTCACGGAAAAGCCCAGCGCCAGGGAGGCGGCGAGGGCGGAATAGGCGATAAACTTGGCTGTGCGGTTCATCGGAACCTCCCGGTGAGAATGAACAAAGCCTATCAAGTCAGTCGTGATTGAAAAGGCGCAGCCTTGCGCGAACCTCCCTGCGTATGAGAAAATTTTTCTGCGTCTTGGGGATGGCGAGGCACCGACGGCAAGCCAGTTTCAGAATTGGCCGGGTTTGGTCATTTTCGTTGCGCGATGACGGGTCGGGCGCCGGATGCGGCATCCCTCATCCGCATCATCAACAGCGCCGCGCTCCCGGCTCAAGGCCGGGATGGCAGACGATGATCGGCTGAGCGCGTGCGCCCGCCCGCTACCACTCGAAATCCGGCCCGTTTTCGCGGGCGCCCATCAGGAAGACGTCACTCATCAGGCGCAGGGGGGCGGCGTCCACTTCGCTCTGCCGGGCATCGAGCAGGTCGGCGAAACGGTCATAGATGCCGGCATATTCGGCATCGCCGTGTTCGAGCACGATTTCACCGTCGACGCGCAGGGTGCGGCCGCCCCGCTCCAGCTTGATCTGGCTGCCGGTGCCGGTGGTGAAGGCGATGGTCCAGATCTCGCCGCTCTCCTCCAGCCAGTTGAAGCCGCAGGACATTTCCGGCTTGTGCGGCTGGCCGGACTTGAAGGTGATTTCGACATCGACCGGGGTCTGCCGATTGGCGGGGAAGGTCAACCGGGCGCTTTGCACGAAGACCGGGAAGGGCATGACCTTGGTAAAGATGGAAAAGGCATTGATGCCGGGATCGCAAACGCCGAAGCCGCCGGGCTCCCAGACCCAGTCCTGGCCGGGATGCCATTTGCGCACGCTTTCGCGCCAATCGATGCGGGCCGCTTGCACGCCCTGTTCGGCCAGCAGCGTCCTGGTGCGGTCCACCGCGGCATTGAACTGGCTGTGCCAGGTCTGGAACAGGACCCGATCGAGCCGGGCGGCATGGGCGATGAGGTCGTCGAGCTCGGAAATGGTGGTGGTGGGCGGCTTTTCCATCATCACGTCCTTGCCGGCGTCCAGCGCCTCGCGGACATAGGCGTGGCGGATGCCCGGCGGGGTGCAGATGGACACGAGGCCAATCTCGGGCATGGCGTTGTAGAGCTCGGCCGGGGTGCGGAAGACCGGCACATCGCCATGGCCGATGCCGCGCGTCGAGACGGTGGCGGCCAGCTCGAAATCGGGCGAGGCATCGATGACCGGCAGATGCTGGTCCTGAGCGATCTTGCCCACGCCGATGACTGCGATTTTGCGCCTGGCCATGCCGAACTCCCTTGAAAAATCGTGCCGGCTATAGAGCAGAGCCGACCCGTGCCTGCCAAGGGACTTCGCGCAGAAAAGTATGATTTTACGCTTCGGACGGGGGTTCCCAGAGTTCGATCTGATTGCCTTCGGGATCGTGAATCCGGCAGAAGCGCCCGGTTTCCGGGGTATCCCATTCATCCGGCCGGGTTTCGACCGCGATGCCGGCGGCGCGGAGCTGGTCCATCATCGCGTCGAGATCATCGACGCGGAAATTGATCATCCATTGCTTGTCGGCGGGAAAGTAATCGGTGCTGGCCTTGAAGGGGGCGAAGACGGTAAGCCCCTGCTCCTGCTGCCACAATTCGGTGATGCCGAGATGGGTCTCGTACCAGGCCGCCAGCGCCTTGTGGTCGCCGGAGCGGAAGAAGAAGCCGCCGATACCCAATGCCCTGGCCATCCCGATTTCTCCTCAGCGGATGAGTATCGCCCTGAAATCATTGACATTCGTGCCGGTGGGGCCGGTGACGAAAAGATCGCCGACGGCCTCGAAGGCGGTATAGGCATCGTTATTGGCCAGCGCCGCCTGGGGGTCGATGCCGGCTTCGCGCATGCGGCGGGCGGAGGTGCCGTCGACATGGGCGCCGGCATTGTTCTCCGAGCCGTCGATGCCGTCGCTATCGCCCGATAGTGCCAGCACATTGTTAACGTTGTCGAGCGCGATAGCGAGTGCAAGTGCGAATTCGCCATTGCGCCCACCCCTGCCCTTGCCGCGCAGGGTGACGGTGGTCTCGCCCCCCGAGAGCAGCACGACCGGCTTGCCGAACGGACGATTGCGCGCGGCGATCTCGCGCGCCATGGCGGCATGGACCTGGGCCACGTCGCGGGCCTCGCCTTCGATGGAATCGGAAAGGATGGCGGCCTCGATGCCATGGCGGCGGGCGAGACCGGCGGCGGCTTCCAGCGAAAGGGCGGCGGAGGCGATGGTGGCGACGCTGTTGCGGGCGAAGACCGGGTCGGCGGCATCGGGGGGCAGATTGTCCTCGCCGGCGAGGAGCGCGGCAGCGGCCACGGGCAGGTCGAGCCGGTAGAGCGCGGCGAGGCGCCGGGCTTCGGCGCGGCCGCCGGCCAGCGGCAGGGTGGGGCCGGAAGCGACCAGGGCCGGATCGTCGCCGGGGACATCGGAAACCACCAGGGTGGCGACGCGGGCCGGGGCGCAGGCGGCGGCCAGCCGACCGCCCTTGATGAGGGAAAACTGGTTGCGGATGAGATTCATCACGCCGATGGGCGCACCGGAGGCGAGGAGCGCCCGGTTGACCTCCTGCTCATCCTCGAGGTCCAGGCCCGGCGCCGGCGCCGGCAGCAGCGAGGAGCCGCCGCCCGAAATCAGCGCCACGACCAGATCGTCCTCGGTGAGGCCGGAGACCAATTGCAGGAGCCGCCGGGCGGCCTCGGCCCCGGCCGCATCGGGCACCGGATGGGCGGCCTCGACGATTTCGATGCGCTCGCAGCGTTCGGCATAGCCATAGCGGGTGACGACCAGGCCGCTCAATTCGCCCGGCCAGGCCTGTTCGAAAGCCCGCGCCATCTGCGCCGAGGCCTTGCCGGCGCCGATGACGACGGTACGCCCCTTCGGCGGCTCGGGCAGGTGCCGTTCCACCGCCAGGGCCGGCTGGGCCTGCGCCACGGCCGCGTGGAAAAGGTTTTCGAGCAGAATTCGGTCCATGGCGGGGGTCGTCCGGCTGGGGAGGAAGGCGGAGCTTTTGTGGCCAGCAGAGCCGGGTTTGTCCAGACCTGAATGCGGGCGGGGAAACCGCGATGGGCAAACGGGCTTGTCAAACACTTGTCACATAGCTCCACTAGCTCCCCCGCCCAGGAGATCCGATGCCACAGAGATTCGCCCTTTATTACGCCCCCGACGTCCATGACGCGCTATGGGACCGCGCCACGATCTGGCTGGGCCGCGACCCGGCCGATTCCCGAACGATCGAAGGGGCGCTGGCGGGCATGGAGCGGACGCGGCTGCTCAATCTCACCCAATCGGCGGGGCGCTACGGCTTTCATGCCACGATCAAGCCGCCCATGGCGCTGGCGGAGGGCCGGAGCGAAGACGATTTGCGCGCCGCCATCGCGACCTTCGCCGCGGCTACAGCGCCGGTGCCGCTCGGAAGGCTGGTGCTGGCCGATCTCGACGGCTTCCTGGCGCTGGTGCCCGAGGCCGAGAACGAGGCCCTGCAGGATTTCGCCGCCCGGGTGGTGGAGGATTTCGAGCCGTTCCGCGCGCCGCTGGATGCGCGCAGCCGCGCCGCCCGCGCCAAGGGGCTGAGCGAGCGGCAATTGGAACTGCTGGATGGCTATGGCTATCCCTACGTGTTCGACCAGTTCCGCTTTCACCTGACGCTGACCGACCGGCTGGGAGACTCGGACCGGGAGGAGTTGCGCGCGGCGGCCCAGACCTGGTTCGGGCCGGTGCTGGACACCGAGATGGTGCTGGATCGCCTGTCGCTCTACCACGAGCCGGAAAGCGGCCTGCCCTTCCGCCGCATCGCCGACTTTGCCCTCAAGGGATGACAACAGTGTCCGAAACCATTTTCCGCAATGCCCGCATCGTCCTGGCCGACGAGACCATCGAAGGATCCATCCGCATCGCGGACGGCAAGATCGCCGCCATCGACAAGGGACCATCGCAGAGCGGAGAGGACCTGGAGGGCGATTACCTCATCCCCGGGCTGATCGAATTGCATACCGATCACCTCGAGAACCATTACCGGCCCCGGCCGGGCGTGTTCTGGGAGCCGCTGGCGGCCCTGCATGCCCATGACGCGCAGGTGGCTGGCTCCGGCATCACCACGGTGTTCGATGCGGTGCGCATCGGCTCGGATGCGGACCTGCCGGACATGCTGGAACATGCCGAAAAGCTGGTGCAGGCCGTGCGCTCGGGGAGCGAGGGCGGCTGGCTGCGGGCCGAGCATTTCATCCATCTGCGCTGCGAATTGCCCAGCCATGACGTGGTGACGCATTTCGAGGCCCTGGCCGACCATGCCTCGACGCGCCTGGCCTCGGTGATGGACCATACGCCGGGGCAGCGCCAATTCCGCTCGCTGGCCGATTACAAGCGCTTCTATGCCAAGCAGATGGGCCGCAGCGCCGAGGACCTGCAGGCCTATCTCGATGCGCGCCAGAAGGAGCACGAGCTCTATTCGGACAAGAACCGCAAGGCCATCGTGGCGCGGGCGCATGAGCTGGGCCTGGCCATTGCCAGCCATGACGACGCCACCATCGCCCATGTCGAGGAGGCCGAAGCCGATGGGGTGGCCATCGCCGAATTCCCCACCACCCTGGAAGCGGCCTCGGCCGCCCATGATGCCGGGCTGGCGATCCTGATGGGCGCGCCCAACGTGGTGCGCGGCAAATCGCATTCGGGCAATATCTCGGCCACCGACCTGGTGGCGGCGGGCCTCCTGGACATTCTCAGCTCCGATTACGTGCCCTTCGCCCTGTTGCAGGCCGCTTTCCTGCTGCCACGGCGCGTCGAGGGCCTTGACCTCAGCCAGGCCTTGGCTACCGTGACAGCCAATCCGGCGCGCGCCGCCGGACTGGACGACAGGGGCGAAATCGCGCCGGGCAAACGCGCCGATCTGGTGCGCGTGGCCGCCGATGCGCCCCTGCCGGTGGTAAGGGCCGTGTGGCGCGAAGGATCGCGGGTGAGTTGAACGACAGGAAGCCGGGCGTCTTGGTTCTGGTCATCGGCCCTTCGGGGGTCGGCAAGGACACGCTGATCGGCGGGGCCCGCACGGCACTGGACGGCGACAAGCGCTTCGGCTTCGTGCGGCGCCTGGTGACCCGCCCGGCCGATATCGACCTCGAAGACCATGTCAGCCTGGACCTGGCCGAATTCGCCCGCGCCGCCGAGGCAGGCCGCTTCGCCCTGACCTGGCAGGCGCATGGGCTGGACTATGCCCTGCCCATCGGCGTCGATACCGACCTGGCGCTGGGCCGGGTGGTGGTGGCCAATATTTCCCGCCATGCCGTGCCGCTGGCGCTGGCAAAATACCGACTCTGCCGGGTGGTGCAGGTCTGCGCCGAAATCTCGCTGCGCGCCGAAAGGCTGGCGCGGCGGGGCCGCGAAAACCGCGACCAGATCGTGGCGCGCCTGGCCCGCGAGGGCGCCGCCCTGCCCGATGCCGTGACGCCGATCGTCATCGACAATTCCAGCTCGATCGGCATCGGGGTGACCGCCCTGGTGATGGCGCTACGGCAAATCGCCGAAGAATGAACATTTTTCGTCCTGACGCGTTGGACCAATCGAAGAAAAAAGCGTCAGGAGTTCTCCAGTGTCCCGCAATAGTCTTTTTGCCGTGATTGCCGTCCTGGCCGTCGCGGTCATTGCTTTCGCCATCTACACCTATCAGCAGGAACAGGCCCGCCCCGGCGTCGAGGTGCGGGTCGACGAGACAGGAATATCGATCGATGGAAATGGCTGAAGACAATAGCGGCATGCGCCGGCAGGCCATCGCCACCGCGCTCGCCGCCGAAATCGAGCGGCAGGCCCAGACCGGGGCCTCGCGTATCGATGTCGATGCCCTGGCCGAGGCCGTGGACCTGGCGCTCGATCCCACGCCGCCCGCCTCGGAAGGCAAGCGGCCCGCCGAACTCAATGCGACCAATGACGATTGAGGGGGCGGCAGGCTATTTGCGCCGGACCTCACGCGAAGGCATGAGTGCCACGACCTCGCCCTTCGACAGGCTCAGGGTGAGGTCTGCTGCTGGGCCTTCACTTTGATCGTCGTTTCCCCTGACCGCCGTCACCACCGGGCTTGTCCCGGTGGTCCATGCCCCTCGCGAGATGGATTGCCGGGACAAGCCCGGCAATGACGGCCAGAATAATATCGAGCTATCCAGGGACCGAAACCAGCATCCAACAAAAGCCGGTGGCCCCGCCACCGGCTTTTTCATGCCGCTTCGCCGTCCTGGACGGCCTGGCTGACGGCCAGGTGGGCGGTTTCTATATTGGGGAAAAGCTGGCCATCGATGGCGAAGGCCGGGAGCTTGACGGCGAGGAACCGGTAGCCTTCGGCATCGGGCACGACGACGCCCTGGGGCTCGCCGCCGACTTCGATCACGATGGGCCTGAGCCTTTCGGCCCGGTTCAAACTGTTTTCCTGCATTGGTGGGTACTCCACTTGCGCGTCGGGTCATCGACGGATGCGCCATCCCTGCGGGAGGCGGCATCTCGGGCCAGCGACACGGATTCTATCGATTCAGTGAGACGGGGATGTGACGGCGGGTCACATTCGTTTGCTGCGACAGGATCCTTGCCAGCGTTTGGCGCCGCGATTTCGGAGTACTACGGTCGAACACGCTGCATGGAGAGTGAAGGTCGTCGATGTCGGCATCGTCATTCCTTTCCTTGCGGTGTTAGACGGATCGGGTTTGACCACGCCATTGCGGCGCAGCAAAGGCAAGATAGGGGAGCCTTTGTGCTTTTGCCAGACCACGACGATGCGTAAAGCGACAAAAAAGCGAAAAACCCTGCTCGACTTTGGTCTAGCCGTAATAAACTGACCTGACAAGTCATATTTGGACCCACCTTTGCCCGCTTGCGCAATGGCGGGCAATCTGGTCTTGTTTTTCCCCTGTTCAGCGTCCCCGTCAGTCCATGACGGGTGGGAGGGGAAACGTGTCCGACGAAGAATTGCCGCCCGCAACACGCGGCAAGCGGGGTGCAAAGCCGTCCGGCAAACCGACCCTCAAGACCATTGCGCAAATGACGGGCCTGGCGGTGACCACCATTTCGCGCGCGCTCAACAATGCGCCCGAACTGGCGCAGGAAACGCGCGACCGGGTGCAGAAGATCGCCGCCGAAATCGGCTATCTGCCCGACCGTGCCGCCCTGCGACTCAAGACCGGGCGCACCAATGTCATCGCGCTGCTGCTCGAACCGGACGAGCAGATCTATGGTTTCGGCACCAATCTGGTGACCGGCATTACCGAGGCGCTGCGCGACACCGCCTATCACCTGGTCATCACGCCGCTCTTCCGTAATGTGCCGCCGATCGAGCCCATCCGCCATATCGTGCGCAACCGCATGGCGGACGGGGTGATCTTTTCCAAGGCGGAAATGTTCGACGAGCGCATCCGCTTCCTGCTCGACAGTGATTTTCCCTTTGTCAGCCATGGGCGCAGCCGCTGGCCGGAGCCGCATCCCTTCGTCGATTTCGACAACGAGGCCTATGCCTATGGCGCAACAAAGCGCCTGGCCGAGCGGGGATGCCGCAAGGTCTCCATCGTGCTGCCGGACAGCGCGCTGACCTATACCGAGCATCTCAAGGCGGGCATTGCCCGGGCGGCGGCGGAGACCGGCATCGCCTATGAATTCGCCGCCGACGTGAACCTGGGCAGCGCCACCGACGCCATCCGCAATTACGTGATCAAGCGCGCCAAGCGCCCCGATCCGCCGGACGGCTATGTCTGCGCCTCGGAAGTCTCGGCGCTGGCGGTGATCGGCGCGCTGACCGATGCGGGGCTGGTGCTGGGCAAAAATGCCCATGTGGTGACCAAGCAATCGACATCGATGTTCATGCAGTTCCAGCCCAATGCGGAAACGGTGCAGGAAGATTTCGCCGATGCCGGCCGCCATCTCGGCCGGCTGCTGCTGCGCCAGATTTCGGGGGAGACCGAAGGGCTGACCCATATCGCAGAGCCGAAATTCGAGTGGGCGGGTTAGGGGCAAGGTTCCAGACCAAGCGCTCACAAGAAGACCTCATGGTGAGCTGGTCGAACCACGAGGTCGGGTGCGCCGAAGGCTGAGTGCCACGACCTCGCCCTTCGACAGGCTCAGGATGAGGTCTACTGGTGTTTCCATCGCAATGAGAAATGACTCAGAAGCAAGCAGGCCGCTCTAGGCGCCCGATTCCAGCTCTTCCCTGAGCATTTCCAGTTCCAGCCATTGCTCCTCGGCGGCGGTCTTTTTGGCTTCGGCCGCTTCGAGGGCCTTGGATTTGGCGGCGAAGCCGGCGGGGTCCCGGGTGTAGAAGGCCGGATCGGACAGGGCGGCGTTGAGCGCCCTGATCTCGGCATCGAGCTTGTCGATATCCCTGGGCAGGGTTTCGAGGGCGTGCTTTTCCTTGAAGCTCAGCTTGCGTTTCGCCGTCGCGGCCGGCGCGGGACTGTCGGCCTTCGGCCTGGTGGCTCTGGCGGGTTTTTCCGTGGCGCGGGCGGTGACGCCCTGGCCGCGCTGGGCCACCATGTCGGAATAGCCGCCGGCATATTCGGTCCAGCGGCCATCGCCTTCGGCCATGATGACGGAAGTGGCGACCCGATCGAGGAAGTCACGATCGTGGCTGACCACGACGACGGTGCCGGCATAGTCGGAGACCATTTCCTCCAGAAGGTCGAGCGTTTCGAGATCGAGATCGTTAGTCGGCTCGTCGAGCACCAGGACATTGGAGGGCAGTGCCAGGGCGCGGGCCAGGGCGACGCGGGCGCGCTCGCCGCCGGAAAGCTTGCCGATGGGTGTATTGGCCTGTTCGGGGGTGAACAGGAAATCCTGCATATAGCCCATGACGTGCTTTTGCTCGCCATTGATCAGCAGCGTGTCGCTGCCGCCGCCGGTCAGCGCGTCGCGCAGGCGCGTCTCGGGTTCCAGCCGGGCGCGGCCCTGGTCGAGCATGGCCAGTTCGATGGCCGCGCCGAGCCTGATCGTGCCGCTATCGGGGGTGAGCTGGCCGGTCAGCAGCTTGATCAAAGTGGTCTTGCCGGCGCCGTTGGGGCCGACGATGCCGACGCGGTCGCCGCGCAGGATACGGGTGGAGAAATCCCTGACGATGGGGCGGGCGCCGAAGCTCTTGGAGACGTTTTCCGCCTCGGCCACGAGAGCCCCGGAGGTGCGGCCCTCGCTGACGGCAAGGCTGACATTGCCGGTGACGCGGCGCTGGTCGCGGCGCTCCTGGCGCAGATTGGCGAGCTTTTCCAGCCGCCCCACATTGCGCTTGCGGCGGGCGGTGACGCCATAGCGCAGCCAATGCTCCTCGCGCACGATCTGCCGGTCGAGCTTGTGGCGGTCCTTTTCCTCCTGTTCCAGCACCTCGTCGCGCCAGGATTCGAAGGCGGAGAAACCCTTTTCGAGGCGGCGGGTGACGCCGCGATCGAGCCAGACGGTCGAACGGGACAGATCGGAGAGAAAGCGCCGGTCGTGGCTGATCAGCACCATGGCCGAGCGCATCTGGCTCAATTCGTCCTGCAGCCATTCGATGGCCGGCAGGTCGAGATGGTTGGTCGGCTCGTCGAGCAGCAGCACATCGGGCTGGGGGGCGAGCACGCGGGCCAGGGCGGCGCGGCGCCCCTCCCCGCCCGAGAGGGTCCCGGGATCCTCATTGCCGCTGAGACCCAGGGCATTGAGCAGATATTGGGCGCGATAGGGATCGTCGCCCGGCGTCAGGCCGGCCTCGACATAGGCGAGGATGGTGGCGAAGCCGGTGAGGTCCGGCTCCTGGGGCAGATAGCGGATGGTGGCGCTGGGCTCGGCGAAGCGCCGGCCGCCATCATGCTGAATCAGCCCGGCGGCGATCTTGAGCAGGGTGGACTTGCCCGAGCCGTTGCGACCGACCAAGGCGATGCGCTGGCCGGGCGAGACGATGAGCTCGGCCGCCTCCAGCAATTGGGTGCCGCCGAAGGTGAGCTGGATATCCTGAAGCGAAAGAAGTGGTGGTGCGGCCATGACAAGTCCGGGGAAACTGGCCCGGATAGAGCATAGGGGGGCAAGGAGATCAATCGGAGACGAAAAGACCGGTCAGGACGTTGAGGATCCTGACCGGTCCGGGGAGACGGTAGCAGCAAGCCCCGTCGTGTTACGGCGCCGGACCCACAGGCCCCAAGGGGTCGGCAGCGCCATGGCCTCTATCAACCATGCAATAACATGATTGTCAAACTCATATTTGACTGTCGCACTCAGATTCTCGCTCAGAGCGCGACGACGGCCTCGATGCTCTCGTTCACCGCCTCGGCGGTGCTGATGCCCAGGCGTTCGCGGATGACGCGCTTCTTGGCGGCCAGATCGGCGACGGTATGGCGGCTCAGCACTTCGAAAAAGGCGCCCAGGGCCTCGCGCAGCGCCCCGTTGAGATCGCATTCCCCGATCAGGGGGCAATCGGCGCCCTCCTCGAAGCATTCGGCGAGGGCGAAATTTTCCTCGGTGAGGCGGATGGTATCGAGCAGGGTGATCTGGTCGGCAGGCTTGCCCAGCTTGATGCCGCCATGCCGCCCGCGCACCGTCTGCAACAGGCCGTTTTCCACCAGGGGCTTGATCAGCTTGAACAGGAACAGTTCGGAAATGCCATAGGCCCGGGCGATCTCGGCAACCCGGCTCAGTCCGGGCTCGTTAACGGCGCAGTAAACCAGCGTGCGGATGGCATAATTGGATTGGCGGGTCAGTCTCACGAGGCGTCTTTCCTTGGCGTCGATGCCCCAAGAAGGGCGGCGTCATTCGTTCTATCGTGCGTCGCAGCTTATAACCATTCTAAAAAATGTCAATTAATCTTGAAATGCGCTGTCATGTTTTTGCGGCAATCCGGATGCTGGACAGGCGCTTATGTTCGTTTTAGGAATTTAATAGGTGGAGGGCCCGCCGATGGACAAGACGATCACGCGCGCCATGCTTTCGGAACGGACGGCCAGCGCCACGGCGCTGGGGCGCCCTGACGTGGCCGCCATCGAGCAGCGCATGTTCGAGCTGATCGGCGGCGCGCTGATGGCGGGCGAGAGTGTGAAGCTCACCGGCTTCGGATCGCTGCAGGTCCGCGCGCGGGCCGAGCGCGTGGGCCGCAATCCCCGGACCGGCGAGGAGCATCGCATCGCGCCGCACCAGACGGTGGTTTTCATCCCGGGCGCCAAGCTGCGCGCGGCGCTGCACCGGCCGGGGCGCGGCAAGGGTCAGAAATAGCGATTGAAGAGCGGCAATTCGGCCGCCCCGATGGCCGGCGCCATGGCGCCGTAGCGGCCCCGGACCACGCGGGGCGCCTCGAAGCCATGCACCGGCAAAGCCTCCAGCTCGGTGCTGAACCGGGCCACCAGCTTTTCGGTGATTTCGGACGCCAGCACGCTGTCGATGATCAGCAGCGGCGCCTCGACCATGGTGGTGGCATTGAAGGCGGTGCGGGCCAGGGCCCTGGCGCCGTCGGCGATCCAGGCGTCGAGTTCGGGGCCGATGGCGGCCCAGTTCCATTGGTCGCGAATGGCGAGATCGTGCGGCTTGCCCGCGGCCGCCAACCGCCGGCACAGCGCCTTAAGCGAGGCGATTGAATGGACATGGACCGGCCCATCGGCATCGAGCTGCACCAGCATGGAGCCCAGATTGGCGGCATTGCCGGTGGGCCCGCTCCACAGGACCCCGTCCCCCACCACGCCCGCCGCGACATAATGGGAGACCAGAAAATAGATGATATTGGCCGGGCGCGGCTGCGGCAGCGCGATGAGTTCGGCCCAGCAGGCCGCATTGCCATCATTATAGACAAAGACCTCGAGCCCGGTACGGGCGACCAGCTCGGCGGCCGGGTCCAGGTGCCGCCATTGCGCGACCTGGGTTTCAGGCGCGCCGAGCTGGCCGAGATTGTCGGCCAGGCGTCCCGGCATGGCAAAGCCCAAATCCAGCAGGCGTCCAGCCGACTCGGCCGGCACCAGCGCCCGCAGTTCGGCTACGGCGCCTCCGATCTGATCGAAGATCGTCTCGGCGTCGGGATAGGAATAGTCGAGATGACGCTGGCCCAGAACCTGGGCATGCATGTTGAGCAGCACGATTTCGGCATGGCGCCAGCCCAGTTCGACGCCAATGGCGAAGCCGCCATCGCTTTTGAGCAGGATGGGCGTGGCCGGCTGACCGCGCCGCCCCCGCAAGGCCGGGCCGCGCTCCACCAGGCCATCGCGCTCCAGATTGGCGAGAATGGCCGATACGGTCTGCGGCGCCAGCCCGGACATGCGGGCGATCTCGGCATTGGACACGCCGGAATTGAAGGCCACCACGGTCAGCACGGTCCGCTCATTGGCCTGCCGCAGGCCCTTGTGCCGCATGGCCCGGCCGCCGGCATCGAAAATATCCCGTGTCGGCCCCGCCGCTTTGGACATGAGAAAAGCCCAGATGTTCAGGGCGCCGCCAGGCGACGCCTCTACCAAGATGCAATCAAATCAATAGGTTCCGCCGCCGCCCGGACTGAAACCTGGAAGGATGGCACCATAACATCATGGCGCGGCCATTGCGCCAAGCCCTATCGCAAGGCGCGATGGCTCCATCGCCTCCCTTCCTTTGGACCATCCAAGAGCGCGGGGCCGTTCGGGGCCTATTGTGGAAGTGTTGCGTGGGAAAGTGGCCCTCGGGTCAAGCCCGAGGGTGACGAGCGGTGGGTAACGTGGCTGCGCGACAAACGCAGCCCCCTGGACGGGGGAGGCTCTTCGCACGAAGCGCTCAGGCGCCGGCCTGGGTAAGCCGGGTGAGGGTCGCCTCGGGCAGGCTGAGCCGGACGCCGCGGGCCAGGCTCCGGACCTGATCGACGGACGTGGCCGAGGCGATGGGGGCGCTGACGCCGGGTTGGGCGACCAGCCAGGCCAGGGCCACTTCGGCCGGGCTGGCATCCAGCTCGGCCGCCGCCGCATCCAGCGCCTCCAGGATGCGCAGGCCCTTTTCGTCGAGATAGCGGCCGACGCCGCCGCCGCGCGGCGACTGGCCCAGATCGGCCTCACTGCGATATTTGCCGGTGAGGAAGCCCGATGCCAGGCTGTAATAGACGATGGCGCCGACCTCGTTTTCGAGGAGGTAGGGACGCAGGGCCTCGAATTCGGCGCGGTCATAGAGATTGTAGCGCGGCTGGGTGACCTCGTAGCGCTGCAGGGATTTGACGATGGCGGTCTGCTGGGCGGCCGCCATCATGTCGGCGGTGTAGTTGGAAGCGCCGATGGTGCGCACCTTGCCGGCGCGGATCAGCGTGTCATAGGCGGAAAGGGTTTCCTCGTGCCCGGTTTCGGGATCGGGCCAATGGCTGAAATAGAGGTCGATATAATCGGTCTGTAGGCGCCGGAGCGAAGCCTCGACGCCGGCGCGGATGGCATCGGCCTTGAGCCCGCCGAGCTGCTTGGCGGAATTGACCTTGGTGATGATATGGACGCGGTCGCGATTGCCACGCGCCTTGAGCCATTTGCCGATAATGGTCTCGCTCATGCCCGGCGGATTGCCCGGCACCCAATTGGGATAGCCCTCGGCGGTGTCGATGGCGGTGAAGCCGGCTTCGACAAAGGCATCCAGAATGGCGAAGCCCCGGTTCTCGTCCACGGTCCAGCCGAAGACATTGCCGCCCAGAACGAGCGGTTCGATCACCAGTTCACTGCGTCCGAGGGGGCGACGATTCATTGCTTTTCTCCATTGGGTTCCGCGGCATCAACGTCCGGGCCGGTATTTTGTTCGTCCGCGCCGGCGCGCGGAGCGCACCAATAGAGCGCTTCGGCTATGGCGCGAAACGAGCCGGCCAGGTCGATATAGGCAAAGCCGGCCTCGCTGTCGTCCTCATGGCGCAGATAGATGAAGGTGCCATGGCGGAGCCGGTCCAGCAGCCAGCCGGATTCATCGTCGAACCTGGCGCCATAGGGCCCCTCGCCCGCCCGCGCCATCATGGTCCGGTCCTCGCGATCGGCCGTCATCAGCCAGGCGCCGGCGCCCCCGCCGGCCCGGCTGTCATGGATATGGACGCCGACGGAGAAATCGGCCTCGCAGCGCACGGCCAGGCAGGTGAAGTCGGTCGAGGTGGAGTGGCGCGCGCAGCCCAGGCTCGCCCGGTCGCCCTCGCCCGGCAGGGGCGAATAATGCCATCCCGGCGCCTGCGCCAGTGCAGGCGCGGCGAGCGAGAAAAGAATAAGGCTCAGGACTTTGGCGCTATGGGATCGCATCAACGGGCATGCTTGTCGAGGACGGCGCCGCGGTCAATAAGCGGTTTGAAGCGCCGAACCGATTCATAAAAAAGCGTCCATACTTGTGGATAGCTAATAGGCACGTCTCGAAATTGACCAAATGGTCAGCGATTCTCGTTGCGCTCCCTTCCATTCTAGGCTTTTGTGTGGCCAAGCCTCCGGCGCCATGGCGTTGAGAAGGCGTATTCAGGAACGGGAGAATAATCCATGCACTCATCACTGACCCGCATCGCGGCGGTGCTTGTCGCCTCGACGATGCTTGCCGGTGTTGCCAATGCCGAGACGATCCGCTGGGCGCGCTCTTCGGACGCGCTGACGCTGGACCCGCATTCGCAGAACCAGGGCAATACGCATACCCTGGCCCACCACATCTACGAAACCCTGATCGGTCGCGATAATGACGGCAGCCTGACGCCGCGCCTGGCCACCGAATGGGCGCTCAAGGACGGCGATCCGACCGTGTGGGTGTTCAAGCTGCGCGAAGGCGTCAAGTTCCACAACGGCAACGACTTCACCGCCGAGGACGTGGTCTATTCGATCGAACGCGCCAAGAGCGAATTCTCGAACATGAAGCAGCTGCACGCCGAAGTGCAGTCCGTCACCGCCGTCGACGATCATACCGTCGAATTCCAGATGACCGGCCCGGCGCTGATCTACCCGAACAACCTGACCAATACCTTCATCATGGACAAGACCTGGTCGGACGAGCACGACCTGGCCGTGGTGCAGGACTTTGCCAGCGGCGCCAGCAATTATTCGGTGCTCAACACCAATGGCACCGGCCCCTATACGCTGGTGTCGCGCGAAGTCGACGTGAAGACCACCCTCACCTATAATGAAGGTTGGTGGGGCGAGAAGCCGCCGGTGACCGATATCGAATATCTCACCATTGCCGATGCGCAGACCCGCATCTCGGCCCTGCTCTCGGGCGAAATCGACATCGTCCAGGACGTGCCGCCGCAGGATATCGAGCGCCTCAGCAATACGGCAGGCTTCAAGGTCGAAATCGGCCCGGAAAACCGCTTCATCTATTTCGGCTACAAGTTCGGCGACGAGCCGCTGAAATCCTCCAACATCACCGATTCCAACCCCTTCAATAACCCGCTGGTGCGCGAGGCCATGGAACTGGCGCTTGATCGCGACGCGATCCAGCAGGTGGTGATGCGCGGCCAGTCGATCCCGACCGGTATCCCCAACCCGCCCTTCGTGCGCGGCTGGACCGAAGAGCTCGACGCCTATCCCGCTCCGGACGTGGAAAAGGCCAAGGCCCTGATGGCCGAAGCCGGCTATCCGGACGGCTTCTCGGTGACCCTGGACACCCCGAACAACCGCTATGTCAACGACGAAGCCATCTCGACCGCCTATGTCGGCATGCTCGGCCAGATCGGCATCAACGTCACCCTGGCCTCGCGCCCGGTTGCCGAACACAGCCCGATCATCCTGGCCAACGAATCCGACTTCTACCTCTTGGGCTGGGGCGTGCCGACCTTCGATTCGGCCTATGTCTTCAACGACCTGATCCACACCAAGACCGAACTGCATGGCACCTATAATGTCGGTCTCTACTCGAACCCGGAACTGGACGAGAAGATCATCGCCCTGGGCACCATGGATGACATGGACGCCCGCGATGCGACCGTCGCCGAGATCTGGGACGTGGTGAAGGCCGACCGCGTGCTGCTGCCGATCCATAACCAGGTTCTGGCCTATGCGATGCGCGAAGGCGTGACCCTGCCGGTTCAGCCGGAAAACCAGCCGAACATGACCACGGTCACTTTCGAGTAATCATCATCAATCCAGAGCCGCCGCGTGGAGCCTCGTCTCGCGCGGCGGTTCGTATTTGAGGGGGTGCCATGCTCGCCTTCATTGCCCGGCGGCTCGTGCAGTCCGTCATCGTCATGCTCGTCGTGGCGTTCATCGCTTTCCTGGTCTTCCGTTATGTCGGCGATCCGCTGGCCGCCCTGCTCAGCCAGGACGCCAAGCAGGCGGACTATGATGCCGCGCGCGAGCGCCTCGGCCTCGACCAGCCGTTCTATGTCCAGTTCTATTATTTCGTGATCAATGCGCTGCAGGGCCAGTTCGGCATTTCCTACCGGCTGCAGCAGCCGGTGAGCCAGTTGATCCTCGAACGCCTGCCGGCGACCATCGAGCTCGCCTTCGCCTCGGCGACCATCGCGCTGGTCTTCGGCGTGCTGCTCGGCATCTATACCGCGCTGCGTCCCCGCGCCTTTTCGACCGGCGTCATCATGACCGGCTCGCTGGTCGGAGTGTCGCTGCCCACCTTCCTCATCGGCATCGGGCTCATCTATGTCTTCGCCGTCGAGCTCAAATGGCTGCCCTCCTTCGGGCGGGGCGAGGTGGTGCAGATCGGCTGGTGGCGGACGGGCCTGCTGACCCAATCGGGCCTGCGCTCGCTGGTGCTGCCGGCGATCACGCTGTCGCTGTTCCAGCTCACGCTGATCATGCGCCTGGTGCGGGCGGAAATGCTCGAAGTGCTGCGGACCGATTATATCCGCTTCGCCAGGGCGCGCGGCCTCAGCCAGCGGGCGATCAATTTCGGCCATGCGCTGCGCAATACCATGGTGCCGGTGATCACCATTACCGGCCTGCAGCTGGGCTCGGTCATCGCCTTCGCCATCATCACCGAGACGGTGTTCCAGTGGCCGGGCGTGGGTTCGCTGTTCGTCAATTCGGTCGCTGCCGTCGACGTGCCGGTCATGGCCGCCTACCTGGTCTTCGTGGCCCTGGTGTTCGTGGTCATCAACCTCATCGTCGATATCCTCTATTTCATCGTCGATCCGCGGCTCCGCGACGGCGCCAGAACCGGGAAGTAGCATCGTGACAGATCTGCCCCATTCACCCGAACAACCCGTCGTCGCGGTGGAGACCTCGCGCTGGAAGACTTTTCTCAAGTCCGACATCGTGTGGTCCTACCGGCACTCGCCCGTAACCATCGTGGCGTCCATAGTGGCGCTGCTGCTGATCCTGATGGCAGTGTTTGCGCCCCTGCTGGCGCCCTATAATCCGTTCAATCCGGCTACGCTCAACCTGATGGACGGCTTCACGCCGCCCAATTCGTCGTCCTTCTCGGGCAAGTATTTCGCACTCGGCACCGACAGCCAGGGCCGCGACATGCTCTCCACCATCATGTATGGCTCGCGCGTGTCGCTGTTTGTCGGCTTCATGGCGACACTGTTCGCCATGGTCATGGGCGTCGGGCTGGGCCTGGTCTCCGGCTATGTCGGGGGCGTGGTCGACGCCATCATCATGCGCGTCGCCGACGTGCAGTTGAGCTTCCCCGCCATTCTGATCGCTCTTCTGATCTTCGGCGTTGCGCGCGGCATCATTCCGCCCAACCAGCAGGAAGGGGCCGCCGTCTGGGTGCTCATCGTCGCCATTGGCCTGGCCAATTGGGCTCAGTTCGCCCGTACCGTGCGCGGCGCGACCATGGTGGAGCGCCAGAAGGATTATGTCTCGGCCGCACGCCTCCTCGGCGTCAATCCGATCATCATCCTGCTGCGCCATGTGCTGCCCAATGTGCTGGGCCCGGTTCTGGTGATCGGCACGATCAGCCTGGCCCTCGCCATCATCGAGGAAGCCACGCTTTCCTATCTAGGCGTCGGCGTACCCCCGACCCAGCCCTCGCTCGGAACGCTGATCCGCATCGGCCAGCAATTCATGTTCTCTGGCGAATGGTGGATCATCCTCTTCCCGGCCATTACCCTCATCCTGCTCGCTTTGTCGGTCAACCTCCTGGGTGACTGGCTGCGCGATGCCCTCAACCCGAAGTTGCGCTGATGACCGAGCCCGTTCTTTCCATCAAGGACCTCGTCGTCGAGTTCCCCTTCCGGGACGACGTGTTCCGCGCCGTCAACGGCGTTTCCTTCGACATCATGCCGGGCGAAGTGGTCGGCGTGGTGGGCGAATCGGGTGCCGGCAAATCCATGACCGGCTCGGCCGTGATCGGGCTGATCGAGCGGCCCGGCCATATTGCGGGCGGGGAAATCCGCCTCAAGGGCGAGCGCATCGACAATTTGCCGGAGGAGGCCAAGGCCAAGCTGCGCGGCAAGCGCATCGGCATGGTCTTCCAGGACCCGCTGACCAGCCTCAACCCGCTCTATACGGTGGGCGAGCAATTGGTCGAGACCATCCGCACGCACTTGCCGCTCAACGAGGCGCAGGCGCGACAGAAGGCCATCGACCTGTTGACCGAGGCCGGCATTCCCAAGGCGGCCGAGCGCATCGATTCCTATCCGCACCAATTCTCGGGCGGCATGCGGCAGCGCGTGGTCATCGCCCTGGCCATCGCCGCCGAGCCGGAACTGATCATCGCCGACGAGCCGACTTCGGCGCTCGACGTCTCGGTGCAGGCCCAGATCATCAAGGTCCTGAAAAAGCTGTGCTCGAGCCATGGCGCGGCGGTGATGCTCATCACCCACGACATGGGCGTCATCGCCCAGACGGCCGACCGCATGGTGGTGATGCATCACGGCAAGGTGGTGGAAACCGGCACGGTGGGCGACATCATCCGCCGCCCGCGCGAGGCCTATACGATCAAGCTGATCCAATCGATCCCCACCATTCTCCGCCAGGAGCACGCCGCCACCCCGGCAGAGGCCGCCAATGACGACGGGGCCTATGTGCAGGTGAAGAACCTGGTGCGCGATTTCGAGATCGGCAAGGGCAGCTTCACCAAGCTGTTGCCCGGCAAGACGGAAATCTTCCGCGCCGTCAACGATGTCAGCTTCTCCATATCCAAGGGGGAAACCTTCGGGCTGGTGGGTGAGTCGGGTTCGGGCAAATCCACCTGCGCCAAGATGATCGTGGGCCTGCTGCGGCCCACTTCAGGCCAGATCATTGTGGACGGCCACGACATCTGGGCCGGCGGCAAGGGCCATCAGGAGCGCCGCAAGCGCGTGCAGATGATCTTCCAGGATCCCTATGCCAGCCTCAATCCGCGCTGGCGGGTGGCCGATATCATCGCCGAGCCGATGCGCACGCTGGGCATTGCCCGCAACCGCTCGGAGGTCGACGACAGGGTCGCAGAATTGCTGCGCCGGGTGCGGCTCGACCCCTCGGTGATGCGGAAATTCCCGCATGAATTTTCCGGCGGCCAGCGCCAGCGCATCGCCATTGCGCGGGCGTTGTCGAGCCAGCCCGAATTCATCGTCTGCGACGAGCCCACCTCGGCTCTCGACGTGTCGGTGCAGGCGCAGGTGCTGGACCTGATGAGCGAGCTTCAGTCCGAATTCGGACTGACCTATCTGCTCATCAGCCACAACCTGGCCGTGGTGCGGCAGATGTCCAATGCCGTCGGCGTGCTGCATAATGGCGTGCTGGTCGAAAAGGGCCCCACAGACGCCATTTTCGACAATCCGCAGGCCGATTATACCAGGATGCTGCTCGACGCGGTGCCGGACATTTCCAAGGTCGCCTGAGCACGCAAATGCGGGGGGCGTGTGTGGCAAAGCCGGCCCCTCGCCTCCCCTTTTGACGGTTTCGAGCCGCCCGGCGGGCAAATCGCCTCCCCACGGATCGCCACCCTCGGGGGTGACCCAAGGGTTCCTTGTTTTTGGGTGTATCGCAAACGCCCTCGGGTCTAGCCGGAGAGTGACGATCCGTGGGTGGGGGTGGTTCGGTTATCCCCTGATGCCCCCTCCCTCAAGCCCTAGTCTTAAGGATGAGGGAAGCAAAAGAGCCGCGATGCCAGCTAAACCCGAACCGCTCTAGAGCTCGATCCGCCGGCCCTCCTTGCCCGAGAGGATCAGTGCGTCGATGAGCCGGTGCACATGGAGGGCGGTATGGCCGGTCGAACGCGGCTGGCGATGCGTGCGGACGGCCTCGACAAAATCCTCGATCTGGGCCTGGTGCCAGTCGAAGGGGAAGGCCATGGGGTCCGCCCCGCCGCCGGAATTGCTGGCTTCGCCCACGATTTCGGTGCGGCCATCCAGCCAGTTGAGCGTGAGATTGCCGCCGGTCAGCGTGGCGCTGGCCCGGTCGAAATTGAGCGTCAGGCTCTCGGCGGCGCCGGGGTAATTGGCGGTGGTCGCCATCAGCGCGCCCACCGCGCCATTGGCGAATTCGAGGCCGCCGGCGACGAAATCCTCGGTCTCCATGCTGTGAAGGCCCGTGGTGGCCGCCAGCGCCGTCACCGCGCTGGCCGGACCGGTAAGGCTCAGCATGAGATCGAGCGAATGAATGGCCTGGGTGATGAGCACGCCGCCGCCATCCTGCGCGAAGGTGCCGCGGCCGGGCTTGTCGTAATAGCCCTGTTGCGGGCGCCACCAGGGCACGGTGAGATGAACGGCGTGAAGGCTGCCCATCGCGCCGCTCGCCACCTGCGCGGCCAATGCCTCGGAGGCGGCGCGGAAACGATGCTGGAAGATGATGCCCAGGGTGACGCCGGCAGCATCGCACAGCGCGACCAGGCGCTGGGCCGCCTCGGTGGAGCGCTCTACCGGTTTTTCCATGAGCACATGCTTGCCGGCCGCCGCCGCCGCGGCGACGATGTCCTGGCGGGCATTGGGCGGAGTCAGCACCAGGATGGCCTCGACCGCTGGATCGGCCAGGAGGGCTTCGTAACTGGCGGCGGCGGGCAGCTCGTATTCGGCGCAGAAGCGCTTCAGCTCCTCTTCATTGCGCCGCCAGACGCCGCGCACATCGACCTTGTCGCGCAAGGCGCCGAGCGCCAGGGCATGCGGCTTGGCCCCCATGCCCGCGCCGATCACGCCCAATCCGAATTTGCCCTGTTCATGCGCCATTCAGCCGCTTCCTCCTATGCCTTGGTCGCGCCATGATCGCGGCGCTCCATCCCCGTTTTGGGGCAGATATGAGGGGACTTAGCATGAAACTGGCCGGACTTGTTGCAGCGCTTTTCGTGGCGGTCGGCATTGCGCTGGCCGGCTGGTTCGTGGGCACTTCGCTGGTGGAAAGCCGCCAGCCGCTGCGTACGGTGACCGTCAAAGGCCTGTCCGAACGCGCCGTGCAGGCCGATCTGGGCTTCTGGCCGATCCGGTTCGTGGCCACCGGGCCGACGCTGGAAGCGGCGCGGGCGAGCCTGGAAAATTCCGAGGCGTCGGTGCGAGCCTTTCTCGCCGACCGCGGCTTCGGGGAGGGAGAAATCCAGGTGCAGAACGTGCTCGTGGAGGATCGCGCGGCGGGCTACAATGCCGGTTCCACCCCGGACGAATACCGCTTCGTTCTGACCGAGGACATGCTGGTGACCACCGACAAGGTGACCGAGCTGGCCGAAGCCAGCCGCTCGGTGGCGGACCTCTTGCGACAGGGCGTGGTATTCTCCTCGGACAGCTACAGCGCCGGGGCGTCCTTCGTCTTCACCAATATCAACGACCTCAAGAGCGAGATGCTGACCGAGGCGACGCAGCGCGCCAAGGAAACCGCAGCGCAATTCGCCAGCGAATCGGGCGCGCAGGTGGGCGATATCCAGACCGCCAATCAGGGCGTGTTCGAAATCCTGCCGGCGGTCGACATTCCTAATGACCGGCCGGAAAAGCAGATCGACAAGAAGGTGCGCGTGGTGACGACGATCACCTATTTCCTGGTGGACTGATCTCTTCGAGCTCGATCAGCGTGCCGTCGAAATCCTTGGGATGAAGGAAAAGGACGGGATTGCCGTGCGCGCCGATCCTGGGCCGGCCATCGCCCAGGATGCGGGCGCCTTCGGACAGCAATCTGGCGCTGGCGGCGGCGATGTCGGGCACTTCGAAGCAGATATGGTGCATGCCGCCGGCCGGGTTCCTGTCGAGAAAGGCGGCGATGGGAGAATCTGCGCCCAGCGGTTCGAGCAGTTCGACCTTGGTATTGCCGGTATCGACGAAGACCACGGTGACGCCATGCTCGGGCAGCGCCTGAGGCGAGCCCACATCGGCGCCGAGCCGGTCGCGATATTTCGCGGCGGCGGCGGCAAGGTCCGGCACGGCGATGGCGATGTGATTGAGGCGGCCGATCATCGGTTGGACAGCCTTCCCTCGATTTCGTTGAGCACGGAGAAGGCCGCGTCGAGCACATTGGTGCCGGGCCCAAAAATGGCGGCGACACCGGCATTATAGAGGAAGTCGTAATCGGGCTCGGGAATGACCCCGCCGACAATGACGGTCACGTCGCCCAGGTCGCGCGCCTTGAGCGCCTCGATCAATTCGGGCACCAGCGTCTTGTGCCCCGCCGCCAGCGAGGAGACGCCGACGGCATCGACCTTGAACTCGCCGGCATGGGCCGCCACTTCCGGGGCGGTCTCGAACAGGTCGCCCATATGGACGGTGAAGCCGAGATCGGCAAAGGCGCTCGCGATGATCTTGGCGCCGCGATCATGCCCGTCCTGGCCCATCTTGGCGATGAAGATGGCGGGCGCCCTGCCCCGCGATGCCTTGAAGGCCGCGATGCGGTCGGTGACCGAGCGGAGCTGGGGGTCGTCGCCATAGCCGCCGGCATAGACGCCGGAAATCACGCGCGTCACCGCGCGATGGCGGCCGAAGGCATCTTCCATGGCCTGGGAAATCTCACCCAGGCTGGCGCGGGCGCGGGCGGCCTCGATGGCGGCTTCGAGCAGATTGCCCTCGTCCTTGGCGGCGAATTCGCGCAGGGCGGCGAGCATGGACTGACACTTCGCCTCGTCGCGCGTCTGGCGGATACGCTGGAGCTGCGCGATCTGCTCGGCGCGGACCTTGGCATTGTCGATCTCGCGGACCTCGATCTCCTGCTCGCTTTCCACCCGGTAGCGATTGACGCCGACAATGACGTCCTCGCCCCGGTCGACCCGGGCCTGGCGCAACGCGGCGGCCTGCTCGATGGCCATTTTCGGACCGCCCGACTGCACGAAGGCGGTCATGCCGCCCTGGGCCTCAGCCTCCGCGATCAGGGTGCGGGCGCCCGCGACCAGGTCGGCGGTGAGCGCCTCGACATAATAGGAGCCGCCCAGGGGATCGACCACGTCGGTGATGCGGCTTTCGTGCTGGAGAATGAGCTGGGTATTGCGGGCGATGCGGCTGGAAAACTCGGTGGGCAGCGCGATGGCTTCGTCGAAGGAATTGGTGTGCAGGCTCTGCGTGCCGCCCAGCGTGGCGGCCAGGGCTTCGATGGTGGTGCGCACGATATTGTTGTGCGGGTCCTGCTCGGTCAGCGACACGCCCGAGGTCTGGCAATGGGTGCGCAGCATCTTGGAGCGCGGGTCCTTCGCGCCCAGATCGGTCATGATCCCGCTCCAGAGTTTTCGCGCGGCGCGCAACTTGGCCACCTCGAGGAAGAAGTTCATGCCGATGCCGAAAAAGAACGACAGGCGGCCGGCAAAGGCATCGATATCCAGGCCCCGGCGCTGGGCCGCGCGGACATATTCCATGCCGTCGGCCAGGGTATAGGCCAGCTCCTGCACCGCCGTCGCCCCCGCCTCGTGCATGTGATAGCCGGAAATGGAGATCGAATTGAATTTGGGCATGTGCCGGGCGGTGTGGTCGATGATGTCGCCGACAATGCGCATGGAGGGTTCGGGCGGGTAGATATAGGTGTTGCGGACCATGAACTCCTTGAGGATGTCGTTCTGGATGGTCCCTTCCAATTGCTCCTGGCGCACCCCCTGCTCCTCGGCGGCGACGATGAACATGGCCAGCACCGGAATGACGGCGCCGTTCATGGTCATGGACACGCTCATCTGGTCGAGCGGAATGCCGTCGAAGAGGATTTTCATGTCCTCGACGCTGTCGATGGCCACGCCGGCCTTGCCGACATCGCCGACGACGCGGGGATGATCGCTGTCGTAGCCGCGATGGGTGGCGAGATCGAAGGCGACGGAGAGCCCCTTCTGCCCCTTGTCCAGCGCCTGGCGATAGAAGGCATTGGATTCGCGCGCCGTGGAGAAGCCGGCATATTGGCGGATGGTCCAGGGCCGGTTGGCATACATGGTGGCGCGCACGCCGCGCGTGAACGGTTCGGCCCCGGGCACTTCGCCATCCGGGCCGAGATAGACCGGCTTTACCGCGATGCCGCCATAATCGCGATCGAGCGATGAAAGCGGCGTATCGCGGAGTTCGCGCTGGGCCAGGGCGGCCCATTTTTCACGGTCAGACATGGGTGAACTCCATATTTTCACGCGCCGAACGGCACCTCCCCCTCGACGGGGGAGGCTGGGAGGGGGTGCGGGAGCCGGGATATCGTGGCTCTCACTCCCCATTCTTGATCCCTCCCCGCGAGGGGGAGGGTGACGAGTGATAATTCGCGCGCCATCACACAGCCTCGAATTCGAGCATGACCTGATCGACCGCCAGCACCGCGCCGGGAACCACGTGGACCTTGCTCACCCGGGCCCGCTTTTCGGCCTTGAGCACGTTTTCCATCTTCATGGCCTCGACAATGGCCAGGGTCTGGCCGTCCTCGACCACATCGCCTTCCTTCACATCCACCCGCACGACCTGGCCGGGCATGGGGCAGAGCAGGAACCGGCTCATATCGGGCGGCACCTTGACCGGCATGTGCCGGAGATATTGCGCGATATGGGGCTGGAGGACGAGCGCCTTGAGGTCGGCGCCGCGATAGCGGATGCGGAAGCCGGAGGTGATGGGATCGACCCGCAGCACGGCATGGCGCCCGCCCGACCAATCCAGATGCGCCAGCCGGTCGCCCGGCTGCCAGGCCAGCCGCAGGGCTTCGGAGCGCCAGTCGGCATCGACGAGGATGTCATGTCCCTGCTGGTGCAGCACGACATTCTCGCTTTTGTCGCCGATCGCCACATGCCAGCGACTTTCCGCCTGGGCGCCGGTGCGCCGATGCTCACGCCGGGCCATGAGCACGGCGGCGGCGGCAACGACATCGAAATGATGATCGGCACCGAGCTCGGCGCCCGCAAAACCGTCCGGAAATTCCTCGGCGATGTAGCCGGTGGTGAGCCGGCCCTCGCGGAAGCGGTCCTGTCCCATGACGGTGGAAAGGAAGGGGAGATTATTGCCCACGCCTTCGAGCTCGAAGGAATCCAGCGCCAGCGCCATGGCGTCCACCGCATCCAGCCGCGTCGGCGCCCAGGTGCAGAGCTTGGCGATCATCGGATCGTAGAAGGTGGAAATCTCGCCGCCTTCGAAAACGCCGGTATCGTTGCGCACCACCAGCGTTTCGGAGGCGCTTTCCGCCGGCGGGCGATAGCGGCTCAGCCGGCCGGTGGAGGGCAGGAAATTGCGGTAGGGGTCTTCCGCATAGAGCCGGCTTTCGATGGCCCAGCCATGGCGCTGCACCTCGTCCTGACCCAGCGGCAGCTTTTCGCCATTGGCGACGCGCAGCATGAGTTCGACGAGGTCGAGGCCGGTGATCAATTCAGTCACCGGATGCTCGACCTGGAGGCGGGTATTCATTTCGAGGAAATAGAATTTCCTGTCCTTGTCGACGATGAATTCCACCGTGCCGGCGCTGCGGTAGCCGACGGCCTTGGCCAGGGCCACGGACTGCTCGCCCATGGCCTGTCGCGTGGCTTCATCCAGGAAGGGCGAGGGCGCTTCCTCGATCACCTTCTGGTTGCGGCGCTGGATCGAGCATTCGCGCTCGTTGAGATAGAGCACATTGCCATGCGCGTCGGCGATGAGCTGGATTTCGATATGGCGCGGCTCGGTGACGAATTTCTCGATGAAGATGCGATCATCGCCAAAGGACGAGGCGGCCTCGGACCTGGAGCGCTCGAAGCCTTCGCGGGCTTCCGCGTCGGTCCAGGCGATGCGCATGCCTTTGCCGCCACCGCCGGCCGAGGCCTTGATCATCACCGGATAGCCGATGGATTTCGAGATCGCCACGGCATGCTCGGCATCGTCGATCAGGCCCATATGGCCGGGCACGGTGGAGACGCCCGCCTCCGCGGCCAGCTTCTTGGAGGTGATCTTGTCGCCCATGGCCTCGATGGCCTGGGGCGGCGGGCCGACAAAGATGATGCCCTCTTTTTCGAGCGCAGCCGAAAAGGCGGCGTTTTCGGAGAGGAAGCCATAGCCGGGATGCACCGCCTGCGCGCCGGTCTGCTTGCAAGCGGCGATGATCCTGTCGATCTGGAGATAGCTTTCCCGGGCCGGCGATGCGCCGATATGGACCGCTTCGTCGGCCATGCGCACATGCAGCGCTTCCCGATCGGCATCGGAATAGACGGCCACCGTGGCAATGCCCATCTTTTTCGCCGTCTTGATGACCCGGCAGGCGATTTCGCCGCGATTGGCGATGAGGAGTTTGGTGATGGTCATGGGGCCATGATCCCTTCGATGGCCAGAACAATAATGTCGAAAACACCTTCGGCGTTGCCAAGCACGTCGGCATTGGTGAAGCGCAGGACGCGATAGCCCTCGCTTTCGATGAAGCGCGTTCGGGCGGCATCATAGGCCTGGGCTATGTCCGAGCCGTGGGTATCGCCATCGATCTCGATGACCAGCCGCAGCGCGTGGCAGGCGAAGTCTGCGTAATAGGGTCCGAGCGAAACTTGGCGCCGGAAATTATGCTGCTGGCGCAGCGGATAGAGCAGGCGCCACATGGCCCGTTCGGGCTCCGTGGCGTTGCGGCGGAGCTGGCGGGCCTGGTCTATGCTCATACACACCCCCACCCCCACCCCTGTCCCCTCCCCACAAGGGGGAGGGAGACCCTCCCTGGCAATCTTCGCCGCCACGCATCCGGAATGGGCGGTTCCATCGTCTCCCTCCCCCTCGTGGGGAGGGGACAGGGGTGGGGGTAAGCAGCCTCGTTCACAGCGGCATGTTCCCGTGCTTCTTCTTCGGCCCCTGTACGCTCTTGTGCCGGAGCGTCGAAAATGCCCGGATGACCCGGCGCCGCGTCCCGTGGGGCATGATGACGTCGTCGATGAAGCCGCGTTCGGCGGCGACGAAGGGGTTGGCGAAGCGGGCTTCGTAATCGGCGGTGCGCTGGGCGATCCTGTCCCTGTCGCCCAGTTCGGAGCGATAGAGGATTTCGGTCGCGCCCTTGGCGCCCATAACGGCGATTTCGGCCGAGGGCCAGGCGTAGTTGATGTCGGCCTTGATATGTTTTGACGCCATCACGTCATAGGCGCCGCCATAGGCTTTTCGGGTGATGACGGTGACCAGCGGCACGGTTGCTTCCGAATAGGCGAAGAGCAGCTTGGCGCCATGCTTGATGATGCCGCCATATTCCTGCGCCACGCCGGGGAGGAAACCGGGCACGTCGACAAAGGTGAGGATGGGGATTTCGAAGCTGTCGCAAAAGCGGATGAAGCGGGCGGCCTTCTTGGATGCATTGATATCGAGACACCCGGCCAGCACCAGCGGCTGATTGGCGACGACGCCCACCGTATTCCCATCGAGCCGGATGAAGCCGATGAGGATATTGCCGGCATGGTTTTTCTGCAGCTCGAGGAACTCGCCCTCGTCGGCGACGGTCTCGATGACCTCGCGCATGTCATAGGGCTTGTTGGCGCTGTCGGGGATGATGGTGTCGAGCTTGTCGTCGCGCCGGTCGATGGGATCGTGGCTGGGCAGGCGCGGCGGCTTCTGCCCGGCGGCGAGCGGCAGGTAAGCAAAGAGGCGGCGGACTTCGAGCAGCGTCTCGATGTCGTTGGCAAAGGCAGCGTCGGCCACCGAGGAAATCCTGGTGTGGGTCGAAGCGCCGCCCAGCTCTTCCTGGGTGACACTTTCATTGGTGACGGTTTTCACCACATCGGGGCCGGTGACGAACATGTAGCTCGTATCCTCGACCATATAGATGAAATCGGTCATGGCGGGGGAATAGACGGCGCCGCCCGCGCATGGCCCCATGATGACCGAGATCTGCGGCACGGCGCCGGAGGCCTGCACATTGCGCCAGAAGACGTCGGCATAGCCGCCGAGCGAAGCCACGCCTTCCTGAATGCGGGCGCCGCCGCTGTCGTTGAGCCCGATTACCGGGGCGCCATTCTGCATGGCCAGATCCATGATCTTGCAGATCTTGGCGGCATGGGTTTCGGACAGCGAGCCGCCGAAGACGGTAAAATCCTGGGAAAACACATAGACCAGGCGGCCCTCAATCGTGCCCCAGCCGGTGACCACGCCATCGCCGGGAATGATCGTATCGGCCATGCCGAAATCCCGGGCCCGATGGGTGACGAACATATCATATTCTTCGAAAGAGCCCGGATCGAGCAGCACGTCGAGCCGTTCGCGGGCCGTCAGCTTGCCCTTGCCGTGCTGGGTATCGATACGCCGCTGGCCGCCGCCCAGCCGCGCTTCCTCGCGCCGGGTTTCGAGGGCGGAAAGAATATCCTGCATGGCGGGCTCCCGGATTTGTGCTCTGGGCGACCTTATCGCGCACGCCGCCGCTGCCCAAGACAGGAAAGGGCGGAGCTGCTACAATCACACAATGGTCACTCTGTGATTTTGTGGAGTTGTGAATTTGCCCCCGAAAAAGGTGTTTGCCGGCGCGCGGCTGCGGGCGCTGCGGGTTCAGCACAAGCTGACCCAGAGCGAGCTGGCGGCACGGCTCGATATTTCGGCCTCCTATGTCAACCAGCTCGAATCCAACCAGCGGCCGCTCACCGCCTCGGTGATGCTGGCGCTAGCCGAGACGTTCAATCTCGACCTCACGAGCCTCGCCAGTGACGCCTCGGATCGGCTGGTGATCGACCTGCGGGAGGCGCTGGCCGATCCGGTTTTCGGGGAGGCGGCGCCCAATCTGCAGGAATTGAAGAGCGTGGCCGGCAATGCGCCGGACATGGCGCGCTCGGTGCTGGCGCTGTACGAGGCCTATCGCAAGACCAATGAGCGGCTGGCCAGCATGGATGCGGCCCTGTCGCGCGACCCGCAAAGCGGAGTGACGACCGCCTATGAGGAGGTGCGCGATTTCTTCCACTATGCCGACAATTACATCGACCCCCTGGACCGGGCCGCGGAGGCCTTGGCCGGGGAATTGGGCGAATTCGGGTCGGAAAGGCTGCGGCGGCTGATCGATTATTGCGCGGAAATTCACAACATCAAGGTCGTCCTGAGCCCGCCGGCGAGCGGGGAGCGGCTGGTGGAATTCGACCGCGCCAATCGCACGCTATGGATCAATTCCCATCTCGAGCCATCCAGCCAGTTCTTTCGCATCGCCGCCAGCCTGGGCGGGCTGGAACAGGCGACGCTGTTCGACAGCCTGCTCGACGGCGCCAGCTTCAAGGCGCCCGAAGCCCGGGCCATCGCGCGGATGGGCCTCGCCAATTATTTCGCCGGCGCGCTGCACATGCCCTATGGCGCCTTCCTCAAGGCAGCGGATGCCTATCGCTTCGATATCGAGGAACTGGGCCGGGTATTCGGGGCGAGCCTCGAACAGGTGGCACACCGGCTTTCCACCATGCAGCGACCGCGCGAGCGGGGCGTGCCCTTCTTCTTCGCGCGGGTGGACGCGGCCGGCACCATCACCAAGCGCCATTCGGCCACGGCCCTGCAATTTGCGCGCTTCGGCGGCGCCTGCCCCCTATGGAACGTCCATCGCGCCTTCGAGGCCCATGGGCAGATCATCCGGCAATTGGCCGAGACGCCGGACGGGAAAAGCTATCTCTGCCTCGCCTGGAGCCACGAGAAGCGCATGGGTGGGTTTCGCGGCACGACCAGGCGCTATGCCTATGCTTTGGGCTGCGAAATTTCCCACGCGGGGCGGCTGGTCTATGCCGACGACCTCGATCTGGGCAAGGCCATGTTCGAGCCGATCGGGATTTCCTGCCGCATCTGCGAGCGCCGCAATTGCCCGCAGCGCTCGGTGCCACCGCTGGCCGCAGGGATTTCCGTGCCGGCGGATCGGCGGAGCGTCGTGCCATACGAGATCGGGTGAAACGTACATCGGCTTGCGCAGTATTGGCACTCCATTACCTTCCTCTCCCTTGAGGCAGGGCTATCGCACCTGAGCCGATAATATCGAGGGGGGCCATCCCCCTCCCCAACCCTCCCCGCAAGGGGGAGGGTGCAGGGCCGGCTTGTGCCGCCAAAAGCTGCTCCACACTGGATGTGGCACCTTCCCCTTGACGGGGGAGGATGGGAGGGGGTGCCGGCAGGCACGACATATTTGGCGGTTCCCCCTGAGGAGGCCAAGCCCTCAGGCGGGGTCGAAATCGGGCCCGTCCCGCTCCACCGGCTTCATCCCCGCCGCGAAGCGCCGGGCGTTCTTGACGTAGCGATCGGCGGACGCGGCGAGGGCTGCAACGCCCTCGGCGTCGATGTCGCGCACCAGCTTGGCCGGGGCGCCCATGACCAGGGAATTGTCGGGAATGACCTTGCCCTCGGTGACCAGGGCATTGGCGCCGATCAGGCAATTCCGGCCGATCTTTGCGCCGTTGAGCACGGTGGCGCCCATGCCGATCAGGCTGTTATCGCCGATGGTGCAGCCATGGATGATGGCGGCATGGCCGATGGTGACATTGTCGCCGATGACCAGCGGAAACCCTCTATCGGTATGCAGCACGCAGTTTTCCTGCACATTGGTGCGGGCGCCGATGGTGATGGTCTCGATATCGCCGCGCGCCACCACGCCGAACCAGATACCAGCCTCGGGGCCGATAACGACATCGCCGACCAGCACCGCATCGGGGGCGATGAAGCCGACATCCGGGTCGATCTGCGGCGCGACATTGTCCAGCGCGTAAATGGGCATGGAATCCTCCCTAGGGCGTTACGCCATATGCATCGCGCATCTGGGCGATCTCGGAAAGCGTGCTTTCGAACAATGACCAATCGTCGCGCTCGGCAATCGGCGCCCAGATGGCTTCGACCTCGTCGATCAGCATGGTGCGGGGCCGGGCGCGGGCGAAATAGGCGTTGTCGAGATTGACGTCGTCGGCCGGACCATAGGCTTCCATGAGATCGGCCACGGGGCGGAAGGCTTCGCTGGCATAATGGTCGGCTGCAGGGCTGCGCGCGGCGCGTTCGGCGCTCAGCGCCCCACCGCGCCAATCGAAGAAGAATTGCTCATAGGGGGCCTGGCTGGCCGACAGGAAACCGAACAGGGCGGTGACCAGGGCGCCATCCTGCTCGATATCAAGCGGCTGGAGGCCGAGGCGGCGCAGGATTTGCCGGGGCAATTGCGCACGGAAGGCCGGCCAGACGGTATTGAGCGCCGGCTCGAGCTTTTCGATGGAAGACAGGGGAAGGAGGCATTCGGCCAGGCGCGTCAGATTCCAGGCGAGGGTGTCGGGCTGGCGGCCGAAGGCATAAAGCCCGGTTTCGTCGAAATAGGCGGCGGTGAAGGCGGGGTCGTAGGCCGGCAGGAAGCGCCAGGGGCCGTAATCGAAGCTCTCGCCCGTGATGTTGATATTGTCGGTATTGAGCACGCCATGGACGAAGCCGGCCGCGATCCATTGCGCACCGAGCCGCGCCACATTGGCAGTGACGGCTTCGAGGAAGGAAGTCGCCCGGTCTTCGGCACCCTCCAACTCGGGATAATAATTGGCGATGGCATGATCGAGCAGCTTTGCCAGGTTTTCCTGGTCGTCGAGGTAGGCCAGGCGCTGGAAAGTGCCGATGCGGATATGGCTGTGGCTGAGGCGGGTGAGGACGGCGGAGCGGGTCGGCGAGGGCTCGTCGCCGCGATAAAGCTGCTCGCCGGTCTCGACCAGCGCGAAGCTCTTGGAGGTATAAACCCCTTGCGCCTCAAGCATTTCGGTGGCCAGCACCTCGCGTACGCCGCCCTTGAGCGTCAGCCGTCCATCGCCGCCACGCGACCAGGGCGTTTTCCCCGATCCCTTGGTGCCGAAATCGAGCAGGCGCCCATCCACAGGATCGATGCATTGGGCGAACAGAAAGCCGCGCCCATCGCCCAGATCGGGATTGTAGGTGCGGAATTGATGGCCGTGATAGCGCAGGGCCAAAGGCTGTGGCAGCGAGCCGGGCAAGGGCTCGAAGCGACCGAAATGGGCGAGAAACTGCGCCCCGGTCAGGCCGCCAAGGCCGATTCTGTCGGCCCAGCGCCGATCGCAATGGCGCAGGATGGTCTGCGGAAAATCGGCCGGCGCGACGCGATCGAAGAAGGCGTCGCCCAGATCCTCATGACGGCGGGCAGGCTGGAAATCGGGCATGATAGAGCAACGCTATCACGCGCCCGCCGGTTCGTCTCGTGCAAGCCGGGTTTGCAGCACGCTGTCTGGCGATTGCCACAAAAGCGGCCTATAGGAGAGCGGATGACGCCCCTTTCCGATACGCTCAGCCTTCGCCCTTTCCACGCCGCCATTTTCGACATGGACGGCACCCTGCTCGACACCGAGGCGGTGTTCCGCGACATCGTCTACGACGTGTGTACCGAGCTGGGCTTCGAGATGACCGAGGCGGTGCACCGATCCATGGTCGGCTCCAGCCATGAACGCACCAATCAATTGCTCATCGAGGCCTATGGCGTGGCCTTTCCTTATGCGCTGTTCGACGAGAAATGCCGGGTGACCATGCGCGAGCGCAGCCATGCCGGCGTGCCGGTCAAGCCCGGGGCGCGCGAATTCATCCTCGATCTGCGCGAGCGCGGCATTCCCACCGCCGTCGCCACCTCCTCGCGCAATCCCCATGCGGCCCACCATCTGGGCGCGGCGGGATTGCTCGACCTGTTCGAAACCGTGGTGACGCGGGATGACGTGACCAATCCCAAGCCGCATCCCGAGCCCTATCTGACGGCTGCCAAGCGGTTGGGAATCGATCCTGTCCACTGCCTGGCGCTGGAAGACAGCCATGCGGGGGTGCGCGCCGCCCATGCCGCCGGCATGCAGACCATCATGGTGCCAGACCTGGTCGGTCCCGACGCCGATATCGAGGCGCTGGGCATCGCGATCATGGAAAGCCTGCTGCAGGTGCACCTGGCGGCTTTTCCACGCGGTTGAAGAAGTGATTAACCATTCGCGGTAATCGATAAAACCTTACGGAATTCCGTAAGGGCTGATTCAGCACAAGCAAAACCTATCCAAATCAAGGGTTTACCTTGGAGCGCCCCTCCATTAACCCTGTCTTAAGTCGCTAATGGCTATGGTTAACCAGCCGTAAATTTCGACTTCCATCGCGGCCAAGGCTTGGCTAGTGTGCAGCCGCAGTGTGGGGCAACCTTTGGGGCAGCTCCAGAAAAGAGGTCCGCCGGATATGGCCGGCAGGGCTCAGGGGTAAGGACGGGGCATTGAGATCGAACCGGCAGCAGATTATCGCGCGCGCCCTTTCGCCGGTTCTGGCCGTTTGTGCGGCCGCCCTCGTGCTGTTCGTCACCCTCTCGCCCGTTCGTGCCGACACCAATGTGGCGCTGCCCGATCCCGTTCCCGAAGCCATTGCCGAATTGCGGCTACAGCCGGCGCTGGGCGCCGTCCAGGTGCCGCTGGCGCCGAGCGAGCTGGCGCTGACGCCAGAATTGCTGGCCAATTATGCCGCGCGCCAGCAGGCGCTGCGCGCCGTCGACGTGACGCTGGCCGGCCCGCAACCCGAACTGACGCCCGACCTGCTGATGGGCTATATCAGCCGCGGCTCCTTCGGCGGCAACAATGCCCTTTCGGCCATTGCCAGCTTCACCGAGCCGGCACCGCGCCCGCAGCCTTCGGTGACCTCGGACATGCTCGCCACCTATGTGGAAAGCGGCTACCAGCCCATCGAAAAACGCGTCGAGCTGGCCAATAGCGAGCGCGATTGCCTGGCGCAGGCCATCTATCACGAAGCCCGCGGCGAAAGCGCCAAGGGCCAATTGGCGGTGGCCAACGTGATCGTCAATCGCGCGCGGTCGGGCAAGTTCCCCGATTCGCTGTGCGGCGTGATCTACCAGAACGCCAATAAGGGCCTTTATCGCTGCCAGTTCACCTTTGCCTGCGATGGCCGCAACAATGTGCCGGCGGAGCGCCGCGCCTGGGCCAAGTCGCAGGACCTGGCCCGCAAGGTCTATGCCGAATTCGCGCAGGGCAAGGAAATCGGCGTGGTGCCCGGCTCGACGCTTTACTACCACACCACCGCGGTGGCGCCGTCCTGGTCCTATACGTTCAACCGCGTTGCGGTGGTGGATTCCCACATCTTCTATTCGCCGAATTAAGGCGGAACGGCAGGGATGAAAAAGGGCGCTCGTGGCGCCCTTTTTGTTTGCCGATCATTCGGCCGCCATCTGCAGGCGCGGGCCGGCCCTGGGGTCGGCATCGGGGCCGAACTTGTTGAAATTGTTGCGGAATAGCTCGACCAACCTGGTGGCCTGGGCGTCGTAGGCGTCGGGGTCGGCCCAGGTCCGGCGCGGGTCGAGCAGGCTATCGTCGACACCGGGGACGCTGAGGGGAACCTCGAAGCCGAAGAGCGGGTCGAAGCGCATGTCGGCATGGTCCAGTGCGCCGTCGAGCGCGGCGGTGAGGAGGCGCCGGGTCGAGGCGATGTCGATGCGCTTGCCCACGCCATAGCCGCCGCCGGTCCAGCCGGTATTGAGCAGCCAGGCCTGGGCCCCGCTCCGATGCAGCCGCTCGGCCAGCATCTGGCCGTAAACCACTGGATGTAAAGGCATAAACGGCGCGCCGAAGCAGGCCGAGAAGGTGGCCTGCGGCTCGGTGATTCCCCGTTCGGTGCCGGCGACCTTGGCGGTATAGCCGGAGAGGAAGTGGTAGACCGCCTGCTCCGGGGTCAGCCGGGCGAGCGGGGGCAGGACGCCGAAGGCGTCGGCGGTGAGGAAAACCACGCTTTTGGGGGTGCCGCCGACACTGCCTCTGGCGATGGAGGGCAGGACGTGGATGGGGTATGCCGCGCGGGTGTTTTCAGTGAGCGTTACGTCGTCAAACGCTGGCAGACTGTTAGCGTCGAGAATGACATTTTCGAGCACAGTGCCGAAACGGCGGGTCGCCGCGTGAATTTCGGGCTCGGCGGTCGCCGAAAGCTTGACGGTCTTGGCGTAGCACCCTCCTTCGAGGTTGAAAACGCCGTCCTCGCTCCAGCCATGTTCGTCGTCACCGATCAGCGGCCGGGCCGGGTCGTTGGACAAGGTGGTCTTGCCGGTACCCGACAATCCGAAGAACAGAGCCGCCTCGCCATCGGGACCCAGATTGGCCGAGCAATGCATGGGCAGGACGTTCCGCGCGGGGGCGTGGAAGTTGAACAGCGAGAACACGCTCTTCTTGATCTCGCCGGCATAGAGGGTGCCGGCGATGACCACGAGATTGCGGCTCATGTCGAGCGCGATCAGGGTTTCAGTGCGGCTGCCATGGCGGGCAGGATCGGCCTTGAAATGGGGGGCATGCAGAATGGTGACCGGATCGGCATCCGGCGAAGCGGGAACGGCTTCGCCGCGCCGGATCAGCAGGTTGCGGATGAACAGAGCATGCCAGGCGCTGGGGGTGAGGACGGTGACGTCATATTGGTGGCGCGGATCGGCCCCTGCCAGCAAATCCTGGCGGAAGAGAGCCTGGCCGGCCAGATGCTCCCGGACATCGCCGAGCAGGCGATCGAAAGCGGCCGGGCTCAGCGCGCCCGAATTGTCCCACCAGACCTTGTCCTCGGTCAGGGCGTCGCGGACGATGAACTTGTCCTTGGGCGAGCGGCCGGTAAAGGCGCCGGTGCGCACCGAGAGGGCGCCGTCGGCGGTGAGCACGCTCTCCCCCTGCCCCAGGGCCGCCGCAACCAGGGCGGGGGCAATGGCGTTGTCGCTCAGCGACGCCGCGTTTCCGGCGAGTTCGTCCCGAAGGGCTCCGTGATCGAACGCAGGCATATTTCGTCTCCACTCCGCCGCTCCATATTGGCGGCCATGGCGGGCAAAATAGGTGGCGGTGCCGGCTCCGAACCATCCCGTAAAGGGTCGTAAGACGGAAGTTGCATCGGGCAGAACTGGTATGGAAGAGCGGCAGAACTGGCAGAAGACTTGGCCCCGCCTTATTTAATGCGTAATTGTCGCCTGCAACGTCGCCACAACACAGCCGGAAGACCGGCCAAGATTTAGCAGCGTCACGAAGAGAAAGGCAGACCATGCCAAAGATCGCCCTGGTGGACGATGACCGCAATATTCTCACCTCTGTGTCCCTGACCCTGGAAGCGGAAGGCTATCAGGTCGCCACCTATACCGATGGCGCGTCGGGCCTCGAGGGGCTGACCACCGACAAGCCGGACCTGGCTATTCTCGACATCAAGATGCCGCGCATGGACGGCATGGAATTGCTGCGCCGCCTGCGGCAGAAGTCGGACGTTCCGGTGATCTTCCTCACCAGCAAGGATGAGGAAATCGACGAATTGTTCGGGCTCAAGATGGGCGCGGACGATTTCATCACCAAGCCGTTCAGCCAGCGGCTGCTGGTGGAGCGGGTCAAGGCGATCCTGCGCCGCTCGGCCCCGCGCGAGGGCGTGGGCGCCGGCGCCGGCGGCGCCGAGCCCGCACCGGGCAAGGCGCTGATCGAGCGCGGCGCGCTGGTGATGGACGAGGAACGCCATACCTGCACCTGGAAGGGGCAGCGGGTGACCCTGACCGTCACCGAATTCCTGATCCTGCAGGCGCTGGCCCTGCGGCCGGGCGTGGTCAAGTCGCGCAATGCGCTGATGGACGCGGCCTATGACGACCAGGTCTATGTCGACGACCGCACCATCGACAGCCATATCAAGCGGCTGCGCAAGAAGTTCAAAGCCACGGACGACGATTTCGAGATGATCGAGACCCTTTACGGCGTCGGCTATCGCTTCAAGGAGCAATAGGCGGCCTTGGCCATTCTCGAGCCGCAATCGGACCAATCCGACCCCGCCAGCGGGGATGAAAAGGACGGGGGGAGCACATCCTCTCCCCGCTCGCGGCGCTTCATGCTGCTGCGGCCGGTGGTCAAGGTGTTCAACGCCGTCCGGCGCTTCATCGATTTCGCCATCTTTTCCAGCCTGACCCGGCGCATCGTCGTGCTCAACATGGCAGGCCTCTTGGTGCTGGTGGTGGGCATTCTCTATCTCAACCAATGGCGCGCCGGCCTGATCGATGCGCGGGTGCAATCGCTGCGCGTGCAGGGCGAAATCATCGCCGCCGCCATCGCCGCCTCGGCCACGGTGGACAGCGACATCATCTCCATCAATCCCGACCGGCTGCTGGATGCGCAGGGGGGCAATGTCTCGCCCCTGTCCTATTTCGACCCGACGCTGCAATTCCCCATCAATCCCGAGCAGGTGGCGCCGCTGCTGCGCAACCTGATCACCCCGACCCGCACCCGCGCCCGCATCTATGACCAGGGCGGACTGATGATCCTGGACAGCGACAATATCTATGCGCGGGGCGAGGTGCTGCGGCAGAATATCGATACCAGCCAGCCGCGCTTCTTCCTGCTGGACTGGTGGAACGCCATCATCTCCTGGGCGCCGGGGGACAATTATCCCACCTACCAGGAATACCAGGCGGACGAAGGCACGCGCTATCCCGAGGTGGCCTCGGCCCTGCAAGGCGCGCCGGCCGATTTCGTGCGCGTGGACAACAAGGGGCAATTGGTGGTGTCGGTGGCGGTGCCGGTGCAGCGCCTGCGCGCCATCGTGGGAGCCATCCTCTTGTCCACCGCGCCGGGCGACATCGATTCCGTCGTGGCCCTGGAACGCTGGAGCCTGTTGCGCATCGCCCTGATCGCGGCGGGCGTGCAGATCGTGCTGTCGCTGCTGCTGGCCGGCACCATTGCCGGGCCGATGCGGCGCCTGTCGGCCGCGGCCGAGCGGGTGCAGACCGCCGGCGACGCCCGGGCGGAAATTCCCGACCTCTCCGACCGGCCGGACGAAATCGGGCATCTGTCCGGTGCGCTGCGACGGATGACCGACGCGCTCTACAACCGCATCGAGGCCATCGAGCGCTTTGCCGCCGACGTGGCCCATGAGCTGAAGAACCCGCTGACCTCGTTGCGCTCGGCGGTGGAGACGCTGCCCCTGGCCAAGAAGGCCGAGGACCGGGCGCGGCTCAACGAGATCATCCAGCACGATGTGCGCCGGCTCGACCGGCTGATCACCGACATTTCCAGCGCCAGCCGGCTGGATGCCGAACTGGCGCGCGAAAGCGCCGACCTGGTGGACGTTGAGAAGCTGGCCGAGGCCATGGTCGCCATCCAGAAGGACGTGGCCGCCGGGCGCGAGGTTTCGGTGGTGATGGCCAAGCGCAGTGGACGCGGCTCCACCATGGTCAATGGCCATGAAAGCCGGCTGGCGCAGGTCTTCGCCAACCTGATCGACAATGCGGTCTCGTTCTCGCCCGAGGGCGGCACGGTCAGCGTCGCCGTTTCCACCGAAGGCGAGGCGATCAACGTGACGGTGACCGACGAGGGCCCCGGCATTACCGGGGACGTGACCCGCATCTTCCAGCGCTTCTATACCGACCGGCCGGAAACCGAGAGCTTCGGCAATCATTCGGGGCTGGGGCTTTCCATTTCCAAGCAGATCGTGGACGCGCACAAGGGCACGATCCGGGCGCAGAACCGCAGCGACCGCTCGGGCGCGGTTTTTACAATTGTGTTGCCCCGGGCCCGCAAATAGACTTGGCGCATGAGCAAGCCCCACAATGTACACGGGACCGGACTGGTCCTGGGAGAGACCGGATTGTTGCTGCGCGGCCCCTCGGGCGCCGGGAAATCGGTTCTATCCATGGCACTCCTGGACCGCTGGGAAGGGCGGGGGCAGCCGGCTTTTCTCGTGGCGGACGACCGGGTCGATATCCTGGACGACGGCACGACGCTGACCATGCTGGCGCCGCCGAGCCTGGCGGGGCTGATCGAATTGCGCGGGCGCGGCATCGTCAGCCGGCCGCACAAGCAGCGCGCGCGCCTGGACCTGGTCATCGACCTGGTGCCCGACCTCATCCGCCTGGTGGAGGAGGAGGAATTGCAAACCGAGCTGTTCGGCCATGTGCTGGCGCGCGCGCCGGTGCCGCAGGCGGGGGTGGTCAGCCTGGGCCACCAGGAATTGCTGGTGGTCGAAGCGGTTCGCGCAAGCCTGGAAGCCACCAAGACGTGACAATTTATCGCTTGCAACGGCCAACCTTGGGTACAAGACTGTGCCCGGCTTACCTGCCTGCACCCGACGGCAAGGTGAAACGAGGGCTCAAGCGCCGACGCGGCCCCCCTATGGATAAGCGTCGACCTTCTGGGGAATGTGCATGATCGGATTGGTTCTGGTGACCCATGGCGCGCTCGCCGACGAGTTCAAGCTGGCCATGGAACATGTAGTGGGGCCGCAGGATTATATCGAAGCCATCGCCATCGGCCCCGACGACAATGCGGAAATGCGCCGCGAGGACATCCTCAAGGCCATCGATCGGGCCGATAGCGGCGCCGGCGTCATCATCCTCACCGACATGTTCGGCGGCACGCCGTCCAATCTCGCCATCTCGGTGATGCAGAACCGCAATGTGGAAGTGATCGCGGGGGTCAACCTGCCCATGCTGGTCAAGCTCGGCCGGGTGCGCGGCGAGATGAGCATGGAAGAAGCGGTCCATATTGCCCAGGAAGCGGGCAAGAAATATATCACGGTGGCCAATGCCGTATTGGGCGGTGCCGGATAATGGATGCAAGCAGGGCGCTGGCCCAGCAGATGACGATTCTCAACCGCAAGGGCCTGCATGCGCGCGCCTCGGCGCGCTTCGTGCGGACCGCGGAATGTTTCGACGCCACCATCAACGTGGTCAAGGACGGCACCTCGGTGGCGGGCAATTCCATCATGGGGCTGATGATGCTGGGCGCCGGGCCGGGCGCCACCATCCTGGTGCAGGCCAGCGGCAAGCAGGCGCGCGAGGCGCTGGAGGCCATTACCGAACTGGTCAATAACGGGTTCGACGAGGATGTGGACGGGGCGGAGGCTTAGGCTGGCCGCGCTGCGATGAAGCGCCGATAGCGACCAGACCTCATGGTGAGCTTGTCGAACCACGAGGTCGCTAGCGCGGTGTTCCCGACCCCGTCCTTCGACAGGCTCAGGAGACCGCATCCGGAGATCGCCCTGGGCGAAATATCCCCCCCAATCGTCATCACCCGGCTTGTCCGGGTGATCCGGGCGCCATTGGCTGTTTGCAGAAGTGGATTGCCCGGACAAGCCGGGCAATGACGACGGATGGGTTCCGAACCAGGCCCAAGAAGACCTCAGCGATGACGCTTCCGGGCCCTGACTTTTTCTTGCCGTTTCGCCGATGCATAATGAACCCGTGCAGGGGAGACCGGCTGGATGCGGCGATTGATTGCGGGTTTGGGCGGTATCGCGCTGGCGGCGAGCCTCAGTCAGTTTCCCGAATATGCGCAGCAATATACCCAGCGCCTGGGCGGGGCGGTGGACGAATTGCGTGTCATCACCGAGGATTTCGACCGCGCGGCCCAGGCCGGCGGCATGGACCGGCAGGCGGCCCTGGCCCGCTACGCCGCCTCCAGCGACAGCTTCCTGGCCGGGCGCGGCGACAGCATGGCGCTGACCTTTGCCCGCTATGCCGATCTGAGCGAGACGCTGGCGCGCATCCAGGGCGCCGGGCCGGTGGAGCGGCTGCGATCGCTGCCGGCCTATATCGACACCGATATCGGGCGGCGGACGCTGGAGCATTACCGGCCGGCCGTGCCGGTCACCATGGAAGGCGTGCTCTATGCCGGGGCGGGGTTCATCCTGGGCTATCTGATCCTGTCGGGATTGGTGCGCTTCTGCGCCCTGCCCTTCCGCCGGCGCCCGCAGGGGCGGATCTACCGTGCGTGACGGACCGCGCCATCGGGTCGGAGATATAACAAACTCTTTATGTCCGTCATTGATCGGCAGGAACGGCTCCCGTATAGAAGGCGCAAGACAAAATCCTGCTGGAGCCCGACATGACCAAGAGCCCGACCGATTATGCGGTCAAGGACATCGCCCTCGCCGATTTCGGCCGCAAGGAAATCTCCATCGCCGAGATCGAAATGCCGGGCCTGATGGCGATCCGCCAGGAATATGCCGCGGCCCAGCCGCTCAAGGGCGCGCGCATTGCCGGCTCGCTGCACATGACGGTGCAGACCGCAGTGCTGATCGAGACGCTGGTGGCGCTGGGCGCCGATGTGCGCTGGGTGTCGTGCAATATCTTCTCCACCCAGGACCACGCCGCCGCCGCCATCGCCGCCGCCGGCATTCCGGTCTTCGCCCACAAGGGCGAGAGCCTCGAGGAATATTGGGAATTCACCGACCGGATGATGGAATGGGGCGATGGCGGCACGCCCAATCTCATCCTCGACGATGGCGGAGACGCCACCATGCTGGTGCTGACGGGCGCCAAGGCGGAGACCAATCCCGCCATTCTCGACAAGCCGGGCAATGAGGAAGAGGAAATCTTCTTCGCCACCATCAAGAAGCGCCTGGCCAGGAATCCCGGATTCTATTCGGCCATCCGCGCCAATATCCGCGGCGTGTCGGAAGAGACGACGACGGGCGTGATGCGGCTCTACCAGCTCCACGCCAAGGGTGAGCTGCCCTTCCCGGCCATCAATGTGAACGACTCGGTGACCAAGTCGAAATTCGACAACAAATATGGCACCCGCGAAAGCCTGGTCGACGCCATCCGCCGCGGCACCGACGTGATGCTGGCCGGCAAGGTGGCCATCGTCTGCGGCTATGGCGATGTGGGCAAGGGCTCGGCGGAATCGCTGCGCGGCGCCGGGGCCCGCGTGCTGGTGACCGAGGTCGACCCGATCTGCGCCCTGCAGGCGGCGATGGAAGGCTTCGAGGTCGTCACCCTCGAAGAGGCCGCGCATCGCGCCGATATCGTGGTGACGGCCACCGGCAATCGCGACGTGCTGATGGTCGACGACATGCGCAATCTCAAGGACATGGCCATCGTCTGCAATATCGGCCATTTCGACAACGAGATCGACGTGCTGGGCCTGCGCAATTTCAAGTGGACCAATATCAAGCCGCAGGTGGACCTGATCGAGCAGCCCAATGGCAAAAGGCTGATCCTCTTGTCCGAGGGGCGGCTGGTGAACCTGGGCAATGCCACAGGGCATCCGAGCTTCGTGATGTCGGCCAGCTTCTCCAACCAGACCCTGGCCCAGATCGAGCTCTGGACCAATGGCGAGAAGATCGAGAAGAAGGTGCATGTGCTGCCCAAGCATCTCGACGAGAAGGTCGCCGAACTGCACCTGGCCAAGCTGGGCGCCAAGCTGACCAAGCTCACCCCGGCGCAGGCCGACTATATCGGCGTCACCGTGGACGGCCCCTTCAAGTCGAGCGAATATCGGTATTAAAGGCCTGCGTTCAACCCCACCGGTCTATCGTCACCACCGGGCTTGTCCCGGTGGTCCATGCCTCGGCGAAATGGATTGCCGGGGCAAGCCCGGCAATGACGACAAGGCGGGTACCGCCCTGCGCCGGGATGACAGCCGGTGGGGACATAAACCGGCTCGAATAAAAAAATCTGCGAAAAGCCCGGCCAGTGCGCCGGGCTTTTACGCTTTTTAAAGGTTTCTGTTTCGTTCCCGGGGTCAAGGGCCTTCCGCCACATTTGCCCGCAACGCACAGCCACGAAGACTCTTTTTCCCGATTCCAGTGCCCGCTATGGTCTAGTGATTCGGGTTGCAAGGGGACACGCAATCCACGAGGGGCAGCCGGGACCATTCGGATCCTGCGTCGGGTGCCCGTCCTGCAGTGGCGTACCGGCCTCTCCCGGCCGGGTTTTCAGCACAATCGAGCGAAAGAGGGCAGTCATGGCGCCGGATCGGCTCCGGAAGCAAATGGGATTCGCGGCACTTGTCAGTGCCCCCCTTACCCTGATGACGGCCGTCCCCGCTTTGGCCCAGGGTTTCGTTCCGGCAAGTCTGGGCGGCATTGCCCCGCTGGCCATCGCGCTGGGCGCGGGCGGCTTCGCCCTGCTGTCCATGGCGGTGCTGCGCACCATCCTGACCGACAATCGCACCATGCGCCGCCGGGCCGCCGAGCAGATCGCCGATCTGCGGGCGCTGGTCGACGAATATGAGAACCTGATTTCGGGCGGCAGCGAGCTGACCATTCTGTGGGGCGGCCAGGGCAGCCCGCGCATCCTGGGACAATCGGGCGCCGTGCTGCCGGCCGGGCGGCAGCCGCAAAGCGTGCTCAACCTGCATACCTGGCTGGGCGCCGCCGAGGCCAATCGCATGGCCACGCTACTGGACGAATTGCGCCTGCAAGGGCGCGGCTTTGCCACCAGCCTGCGCACGCAGGACGGCAAGCTGGTGCGCGCCACCGGCTGGGCCATGGGCAATGGCGCGGCGCTGCGGCTGCGCCCCGCCTTCAGCCAGCCCGGCGACGAGGCGGCCCTGCTGGCCGACAACGCGGCCGAGGCCGCCGCAGGCGATCTCGAGGGCGCCCGCACCATTCTGGGCCTGCTGGCGCAGCCGGCCTTCCTGCGCAATGGCGAGGGCCAATTGGTCTATGCCAATGACGCCTATTGCGCGCTGGCCCGGGCCCTGGGCAAGGCCTGTACCGAGACCCGGCCCGTGGAAATCGCCGAGGCCGCTCCGGGCGCGGCGCAGGCGCAACTGGACCTGGCCGGGCAAGGCCGGTTCGAACTGGTCGAGACGCCCCTGCCCGCCGGCAGCGCCGGCTATCTCAAACCCCTCGACACGGCCAAGCCCGCCGAGGCGGGCCTGGCCCATATCGGGGGCATTATCGACGCCCTGGCCACCCCGATCGCCATCTTCAATGCACGGCGGGAGCTGACCCAGTTCAACGAGGCCTATGCGCGGCTGTGGAACCTGGACCGCTCCTTCCTGGCGCCGGGACTGGACGAACGCGCCATTCTCGACAAGCTGCGCACGCTGGGCATGCTGCCCAACCAGGTCGATTACCATACCTGGCGCGCCAAGCACCTGGAGAGCTATGGCCGCCAGACCCCTTTCGAGGCCGAACCCTGGCACCTGCCGGATGGCCGCACGATCAAGGTGATTTCGGCCCCGGCCGGCCCCAATGGCGGGGTCATCTATGTCTTCGAGGACCTGACCGAGCGGCTGGCGCTGGAAAGCACCAATCGCAGCTTTACCAATGTGCTGCGCGAAAGCATGAATGCGCTCAGCGAAGCGGTGGCGGTTTTCGGCACCAATGGGCGGCTGACCCTGTCCAATCCGCAGCTTTCCAAGCTGTGGAAGCTGCCGATGAACGCCTTCGGCGCCAATCCCCATATCGACCAATTGGCCGAGGCCAGCGGCGTGGCCATTCCCGAGGACGGGGCCAGCATCTGGCGCGACCTCAAGCGCTCCATCGTCGATCTCAACCCCACGCGCACCGACCGCACCGGGCGCATCAACCGTTCGGACGGGCGGCTGATCGACTATGCCATTACCCGCCTGCCCGACGGGCAGACGATGATGACCTTCCTGGACGTGACCGAAAGCGCCTCCTATTCCAAGGTGCTCAAGGAGCGCAATGACGCGCTGGTGGCCGCCGACAGGCTGAAGGACGCGTTCGTGGAGAACGTCTCCTATGAATTGCGCAGCCCGCTGACCAATATTATCGGCTTTGCCGACCTGCTCTCGGGCACCGAGGGCGGCAGCCTCAACGACAGGCAGCGCGACTATATCGATTATATCCGCGCCTCCTCCGTCACGCTGGGCGTGCTGATCGACAATATTCTTGACCTGGCCTCGGTCGATGCCGGCATTGCCGAGCTCAATCCCGAAGTGCTGGACGTGCCCGGCCTGATCGACAAGGCCAAAGCGGGGATTGCCGCCACCTTCCCCGAAGTGGCCGGGGAGGCGCCCAACCTGGTGATCGAGATCGAGCCCGGCCTGCCCCAGTTCACCGCCGACGGCACGCGCATCGTGCAGGTGCTCTATAACCTCCTGTCCAATGCGGCGCGCTTCTCGCCGCCGGGCGGGGAAATCCGGCTGGCCGTGTCGCATCGCGGCGACCGCATGCTCTTCGTCATCGAGGACGAGGGGCCGGGCATTACCGACGAGATGAAGGCGGCGATCCTCACCCGGCTCGACGCGCCGCAGACGGGCGGACGCCAGCGCGGCGCCGGCCTGGCGCTCTCCATCGTGCGCACCTTCGTCAACCTGCATGGCGGCACGATTTCGGCGGAAAGGCGCGAGCCCAAGGGCAGCCGCATCATCGTCAACCTGCCGATGAATTCGGCGCTGGCAGGCGTGGCGGAATAGGGCCGGCGCCGGAAGGTTCCGTTTCGCATTCCTGCTGAAAAGCCTTCACCCCTCACCCCGCCCTCTCCTCCGAGGGGCGAGGGGGCGACAGAACCGGCGCGACCGGCTAGAGGATGGGCCGGAGCCATGAGATGAAAAGCAGCCAGACCTTCCTCCCCGATGACGACGCCACCACGGCCTTCGGCGCCACGCTCGCCGCCCAATTGCGGCCGGGGGATGTCGTGAGCCTTGCGGGCGATCTGGGTGCGGGGAAGACGGCTTTGGCGCGGGCGGTGATCCGGGCCCTGGCGGATGATCCCGATCTGGAGGTGCCTTCGCCCACCTTCGCCATCATCCAGCCCTATGAGACGGGGCGCGGGCCGGTGCTGCATGCCGATCTCTACCGGCTGGCCGATGCCGCCGAAGCGGACGAACTGGGCCTGCTCGACGATCCGGAGGCCATCGTGCTGGTGGAATGGGCGGAGCGGGCGCCGCAGGTGCTGGACGCGGTGACCCTGCAAGTGGACCTGGACATTCCGCCGGGCGGCGCCGGGCGGCATGCGCGGGTGACGCGGCCCGGCGCCTAGCGGCCGGCCTCAATCCTGCCGACGCTTGTGGTGTTCGCTTTCCTGGTTGGCACCGCGCCGGATGGAGCGGTCGCCATGGGAAATCTCGTATTCCCCGGCGGGCTGCTCCACATCCTCGCGGGCTTCGGCCAGCGACTTGCGCCGGGGATCGACATCGATGCCGTCGCTGCGCTCGCGCTTCTGGATAATCGCCTGCTGCTGCTCGCGGGTGCGCGGGCCCTGGGTGACCTTTTCGGTGCCGCGGGTTTCGTGATTGCTCTGCTGGACCATGATCGTCTCCTCATGCCCTCGCTGGGCCAACGGACGAGGGGCGCGCGGGTTGCCAATCGTGATCGGTGCCGGCGCAACCCCTGCCCCGCCGCGCGATTGACCCCATGAGGGCGAGACGGAGGAAACCATGTCCAACAACCATCCCAAGACCCGCCAGCCCAACGACCTGGACCTCAAGCGCAATCCCGGGATCGGCCAGACCACCGAAGGCATCGACCAGCAGGACGCGATCTTCGAGGACGAAGCGGGCGAGAACACCATCGAGGGCGATGTGATGAACGATACGCGGGGCGATGGCAGCATCAATCCCCGCCAGCGCGGGCGGACCAACAAATAGGCCCCAAAGCCCTACCAGGCGGCCAGGATCTCTTCCACCACCGCCTCGACGCCGAGCCCGGAGGAATCGATCCAGAGCCCGCGCCGCTCGGTGTCGCGGTTGAGCGCCCCGGCCAGCACGTCGGGCGGGAAATGGTCGCCATAACCGGTTTTCGCGCGGTCGCGGTCGCGCTGGGCCAGGGTGGCCACATCGGGATTGAGCACGACGATGCGCGGCGACAGATCGGCCAGGGCGGTGGTGACGCGGGTGAAATCGGCGCCGATCAGGATATCCTGATAGATCGTGGTGAAGCCGGCGCCCACGAAGCGGCGCACTGCGTCCATGGCGATATCCTGGCGCAGATGCAATTGCGCCAGCGCCTCCGCATCCAGCACCGGCCCCATGACCGCGCCGCCGCGCACGATCATACGCAGAAAGGCATCGCCGCCGACATGGGCGGATTTTTCGAAGCGCTGCACCAGCGCCTTGGCGATGGTGGATTTGCCGGCGGCCATGGCGCCGGTGATGATGTAGAGCGGGGCGGTCATGATCGGTAGTGCATGGACCAAAAGCGCCGTTCGCGCAATCAGGCGCGCGCCAGAAGGGTTCGGTGCCGATCCATCCAGGCGGCGCTTCTGGCCCGCCACGCCATGGCCCACAAGGCTTCGACCGGGGCGGTGCTGTCCGGCGTGATAGCCGCCTCGACCGCCTCGTTGGCGCTGTCATGGAGGGCCAGGATGACCATGGTGTCGACCAGCCTTTCCCGCGCGCCGGCCGGCAGGCCATAGCCATCGACGATGGCCCGGAAATGGCGGGCGCGGGTGGCGGCCGGGGCGAGGCCCAGGCGGGCTTGGAGATCGTCGTCGAACAAATGGGCATTGAGCCAGCAGAGCTGGGCCAGCTCCACCATGGGATCGACCGGCCCGGCCTGTTCCCAATCGATGAAGCCTGTCGGGCGACCGTTCTCGGCCAGAATGTTCCAATCGCCCAGATCGCAATGGCCGATGAGGCGCGCGCCGTCCCCAAGGGCGCGACCAAACCAGTCGCGCCAGACAGCCCCGGCTGGCGGCACGAAGCGCACGCTGAGCCGGTGGAACTCCGCCAACATCCCGCCGAGCGCGAAATGGGCTTCGTCCGGCCAAGGGCCGGGATGAGGCGAGGCGCCGGGCAGATAGGTGAGGGTTTCGCGGCCCTGCTGGTCGAAGCCAGTGCCGACGACGCGCGGGGCGCCGCTGAACCTTTCCGCTTCAAGGAAGCGCAAAAGGGCGTGGACGGCGGGCGCCCAGGGGCCGGTGTCGCGGTGGACGACATCGCCGATGCGCCGCACTGCGGTACGGCCGCCGCCGGGGAGGAGTTCGCCGTCCTCCGCGGTCAATGCGCCTCGTCCCAATTTTTCGCCGCATGCGCGTCCACCTGGATCGGCACGGATAGCCGAACCGCCGGCTCCGCTGCGCCTTCCATGACCTTCCTGATCACCGGGATGGCGTCGTTCTCCGTGCCTTCCGGCACTTCGAAGATCAGTTCGTCGTGGACCTGCAGCAGCATGTCGGCTTCGACGCCCGCCTTTGCCAGCTCGCCTTCCATGCGGATCATGGCGCGGCGGATGATGTCGGCGGCGCTGCCCTGGATGGGGGCGTTGATGCTGGCGCGTTCCACGAAGCTGCGTTCGCTGGGATTGCCGGAATTGGCGTTGGGGAACTGGATCTTGCGGCCGAAAATGGTGGTGACGTGGCCATCCACCTTCACCTTGGCGCGCTGGGCATCCATGTAATCCTTGATGCCGGGGAAGCGCTCGAAATAGGTCTTGATGTAATCGCCCGCCTCGCCGCGGGCGATGCCGAGCTGGTTGGCGAGGCCAAAGGCGGAAATGCCGTAGATGATGCCGAAATTGATGGCCTTGGCGCGGCGGCGCACTTCGCTGGGCATGCCCTCGACCGGGACATTGAACATTTCGGACGCCGTCATGGCGTGAATGTCGAGCCCTTCCTCGAAGGCGTCCTTGAGCGCCTGGATATCGGCGATATGGGCGAGGACGCGCAATTCGATCTGGGAATAGTCGGCCGAGACCAGCACCTTGCCCGGCGGGGCGATGAAGGCGGTGCGGATCTTGCGGCCGTCTTCGGTGCGGACCGGGATGTTCTGCAGGTTCGGATCGTTGGAGGAAAGGCGCCCGGTGAGCACCGAGGCCTGGCTGTAGGAGGTGTGCACCCGGCCGGTGCGCGGATTGATATAGGTGGGCAGGGCATCGGTATAGGTGCCCTTGAGCTTGGTGAGCTGGCGCCAATCGACAATGGTGCGGGCCAGCGGAATGCCCTTCAGGGCCAGGTCTTCGAGCACGCCCGCGCCGGTCGCCCAGGCGCCGGTCTTGGTCTTGGTGCCGCCTTCGAGCCCCATCTTGTCGAAGAGGATTTCGCCCAGCTGCTTGGGGGAGCCGAGATTGAAGCTCTGCCCGGCCAGTCCATGTGCCTCGGCCTCGAAGGCGGCGGCGCGCTGGGCGAAATCGCCGGAGAGGCGGGCCAGGATCTGCCGATCGACCATGATTCCGCGCGCTTCCATGCGGGCGAGAACCGGGGCGAGCGGGCGCTCCAGCGTCTCATAGAGCGCGGTGGCGTTTTCGGCGGAGAGGCGCGGCTTCAGCACATGCCAGAGGCGCAGGGTGATATCGGCGTCCTCGGCGGCGTATTTCGCGGCGGCGGGAATTTCGAGCTGGTCGAAAGTCTTCTGGTTCTTGCCGGTGCCGGCGAGCTCGGAAAAGGTGATGGTCTTGTGGCCGAGCCAGTGGTCGGCCAGCACGTCGAGCCCGTTATATTGCGGGCCATCCAGCGCATAGGAGATGAGCATGGTGTCGTCGATCGGCGCCATGGCGATGCCGTAGCGGGCGAAGACTTCCATGTCATATTTGGTGTTCTGGCCGATCTTGAGGATCGAGGGATCCTCGAGGACCGGCTTCAAACTGTCGAGCACGAAGCCGATGGGCAATTGCCCCTCGACCGGGCCCCCGCCGCCCAGAAGATCGCCGGGCTTGGCATGGCCGACCGGAATATAGCAGCCCTCGCCGATCTCGGTGGACAGGCAGATGCCCACGATATCGGCCATTTGCGGATCGAGGCCGGTGGTCTCGGTATCGATGGCGACATGGCCGCGTGACATGATCTTTTCGATGCAATGGGCCAATTGCTCGGGCGTGGTCACGATCTCATAGGCATCGTAATTGACCGGGATGGCCTTGACGCGCGCATGCTCCTCGGCAGCGTGGCGGGCCGGGCCGGTGCCGGGCACGACATTGGCCGCGAGCTTGGCCTTGGCGACGGACAGGTCGGCGGATTTCTTCGGCGCCCCCACATCCCTGGTGCCGCCGGCCCTGAGCTCCGGGTCGGGCTCGAAATCATCCGGATTGGCATCGAGCACCGTGGCCAGGCGCTTGGTGATGGTGGCGAATTCCATCGCCTTTAGGAAGGGAAACAGCGTCGCCGGATTGATCGGCTGGCGGGCAAGGCCATCGAGATCGATCTCGACAGGCACCTTCTGCTCCAGCGTCACCAGCTTTTTCGAGATGCGGGCGAGCTCGGCATTGGCGATCAGCTTTTCGCGGCGGGCATTCTGCTTGATCTCGCCGGCCCGCTCGAGCAGGGTTTCGAGATCGCCATAGGTATTGATTAGCTCGGCCGCCGTCTTGACGCCGATGCCCGGCACGCCGGGGACATTGTCGACGCTGTCGCCGCAGAGCGCCTGCACGTCGATGACCTTGTCGGGGGTGACGCCGAACTTGGTGAAGACCTCGTCGGGGCCGATCCAGCGCAGGGGCGGCTGGCCCGGGCGGGGAATGGTATCGAGCAGGCGGATGGAGCCATCGGGCTCGACCAGCTGCATCAGATCCTTGTCCGAGGAGGCGATGGTGACCTTCATCCCCGCATCGCGCGCCATGCAGGCATAGGTGGCCATGATGTCGTCGGCCTCCCACCCCTCCATTTCGATGGAGGGGATGGAAAAGGCGCGGGTGGCCGAGCGGGTGAGCGGGAATTGGGGCACCAATTCCTCGGGCGCAGGCGGGCGCTGGGCCTTGTAATCGGGATAGATATCGTCGCGGAAAGTCTTGCCCTTGGCATCGAAGATGACGGCCATATGGGTGGGGGCCTCGCCGCCATCCATGTCCTGCGTCAGCTTGTACAGCATGTTGCAGAAGCCCTGGACACAGCCCACCGGCAGCCCGTCCGACTTGCGGCTCAAGGGCGGCAAGGCGTGGAAGGCGCGGAAGATATAGCCCGAGCCATCGACGAGCAGCAGATGCATGAGACGATTCCTCTTGTTAACGGCGGGGACTTTACCGCCTCGCCCGCCAGGATGGCACCCATTTTCGTCCGGACCTGTCAGCAGGCGTGGGACTTTTCCCACTGGACCCAACTTCGCCACTTTCATAGGCTAGCCTCACTTGGCCTAGGAATGCGGGCGGCCCGCTTCCGTGAACCGGCTGGTGCAGCCGAAAGGACATTTCGTGACAGCGAGCCCGACACAGGGCCACAAGGCCACCATTGTGGTGGTCGATGACGATGCCCTGATTACGCTCAACATGGTGGACCAGCTCAGCGACCTTGGCTACATGGCGCTGGAGGCCTTTTCGGGCCGCGAGGCGCTGGCGATCCTCGAGGCCCGCTCCGACGTGGATGTGCTGGTCACCGATTTTTCCATGCCCGGCATGAGCGGGGTGGAACTGGCCGAGGCCGCGCTGGCGCTCTATCCGCGCCTCAATGTGCTGCTGACCACCGGCTATGCCGAATTGCCCGAAGGGATCGCGTGCACCCTGCCCCGGCTGGAAAAGCCCTTCCGGGAGGACGAATTGCGGGCGAAAATCGAGGAATTGCTCGGCGCCGTGCCGAGCTAGATCATCTCACGTGCAAACGGACACATTTCTATCGCTCTCTCCCTCGTATGGGGAGGGAAGCAAAGAACCGCGATTCCAGCTCAATATGGACTGTTTTAGGGGTATTTAACCCAATCGGGCTCGTCACCCTCGGGCCTGACCCGAGGGGTCTTCGTTTGGGCGCATGGCAAACGCCCTCGGGTCAGGCCCGAGGGTGACGAGCCGTTGGTGGGTGGGTTCAGCTATGCCCTGATAGCCCCCCTTCCCTCAAACCCTTCTCTTAAGGGTGAGCAAAGCAAAAGAGCCGTGATCCCAGCTCAATGTGAACCGCTCCAGGGCCGGTTCAGCGGACGCCGCGTGCGGCCAAAGCGGGCTTCAGCGCAACCCGCTCTTCTGCAGCAGGCCCAGGCGCTTGGCGTCGTAATAATAGCCGCGGGCATAGAACTGGACGGCGCGATCCTCGTTGCCGCCGGCCGTCATATAGGCGCCGGCGAGATAGCGCACCGCATAACGCAGATTGGTCTCGGCATCGAGCAGGGCGGAAGGCTCGCCCGAAAAGCCCATGCCGCGGGCGGTGGCGTGGCTGATCTGCATGAGGCCGTAATAGGGGCCGTTGCGGGCCGCCGGATTATAGCCGCTTTCGCGCACGATGACCCGGCGCACCAGCGCCTCGGGCACGTCATATTGGGTGGCGTAATGGGCGATGAGCCCATCGAGCGCGCCGCGGGGGCTGCCGGCATAGGCCATGACGAGATCGTCGCCGGCGCGGGGCACGGCGGCGGCGGGCGGCACATGGCCCGCCCGGGTTTCGGGGATCGTGGGCGCCACGCTGGCAATGGCGGCGCTGGCGCTGGTGCGATTGCCGGGCAAGGGCTTGATGCCTGCCACCGAACAGCCGGCCATGGTCAGGGCCAGAACGGCGATGAAGGGAATGGATAGCGGCCGGGTGGCGTTGGGCATTTTACGGGCAATCCTTCAATCCGCCCTCCCCCGCCGGGCGGTCGCGGCAGCCTCGCATCCCTCGAATGCCAGAACCGCCCAAACTGGGTGTCGGTGCATCGCCGTTTCGGAAAACCAATCCCCGAATTTTCCCCCGATGCCCCGGAGCGCCGAACGATCCCCACAGGAAACGCGACTGCGATGCTCTAGTGGTCAATCAGGGCGGCTTAATGGCGGAAATGCGACGGCGCGGCAAGCCCCATTGGCCGGGCAGGATGCCGGAAGGCCCGGAAGAGCGGGGCGGGCGAGCCAGAGGTTTACATCGAGGCTCATGGCCTTAGACTAACCCCTCGCCGCCGCGCCCGAAACCCGATCGATCTCCCCCATGAGGTCCGGCGCGGCTGATTTGAACGGCCGCCGCAAGGCGGGGGCCACAAGAATTCCCCGAAAGGCTCGTCCCATGGCCATTGCCCAGAACGGCGACATCGTTCGCATCAATTATTCCGGCCGCCTCGTCGACGGCACCCAGTTCGATTCCTCCGAGGGCCGGGCGCCGCTCGAATTCACCCTCGGCCAGGGCCAGGTGATCAGCGGGCTGGAGGCGCATGTCTCCGGCATGCAGACCGGCGAGAAGAGCACCGTGACCATTCCGGCCGCCGCCGCTTACGGCCCCCGCCGCGAGGAAGCCGTGCAGCGGCTGGACCGCGCCAAGGTGCCCAATGGCATCGAACTCAAGGTGGGTACGCAATTGCAGGCCCGCACCGCCGATGGCGGCATGCTGCCGATCACCGTGGTCGGGATGGATGCGCAGAGCGTGACCGTGGATGCCAATCATCCCCTGGCCGGCCAGGACCTGGTTTTCGACGTCGAACTGGTCGAGGTGGTGAAGGCGGCCTAGAGCCGCCCGCCGCGGGCCTGGCGGCCCGGCACGGTGAACGCAGCGCGCAGGGCGCTCGCCTTGTCCCGGCTGATGCAGCCTTCGGCATGGTCATTGACCAGGCCCATGGCCTGCATGAAGGCGAAGATGGTGGTGGGGCCGACAAAGCGCCAGCCGCGCTGTTTCAACGCCTTGGACAAGGCCACAGATTCCGGCGCGGTGCTGCGGCTCTGCGGCAGGCCCGGCGCTTCCGGCTCATAGCGCCAGACGAAGGCGGCCAGCGAACCGGCCTCGGCGATCAGCTCGCGGGCGCGGCGCGCATTGTTGATGACGGCCTCGATCTTGCCGCGATGGCGCACGATGCCCGCATCGGCCAGGAGACGCTCGACATCCGCTTCGGCAAAGGCCGCCACCTTATCGATCTCGAAGCCGGCAAAGCCGGCGCGAAAGGCCTCGCGCTTGTTGAGGATGGTGCGCCAGCTGAGGCCCGACTGAAAGCTTTCCAGCGCCAGCTTTTCGAAAAGCAGCCGATCATCACCGACCGGGAAGCCCCATTCCTCGTCGTGATAGGGCAGGAATTCCGGCGCGCCGGCACACCAGCGGCATCGAGGCCGGCCATCGGGCCCTTCAATCGTCTGCATCGGATCGCCCCCCATCGGCACGCGTTGTCCGCGCCAGGTTTCGCACGCTGCATGGAAATCGAAAAGAGCTGTCAGGTCCTGTCAGCAGCAACAAGGCGCCGCGCCGATGGCACCCATGCCCTTGGCCATGGCCGCAATCGCGGCGGGGCGCGGCCGGGTGAACAAAGCCCTGGCGGAACGCGATTTCGTCGGTTGCACATTGGCCATGCTTGCACTAGGTTCTCGCCCGTTCGTCGGGCTCGCCCGATTCAGGTCTGCACCCGTAGCTCAGCTGGATAGAGCGCTGCCCTCCGAAGGCAGAGGTCACAGGTTCGAATCCTGTCGGGTGCGCCATTTCCGTGCAGAGTTCTGAACGCCGATCCCGCCGGTTTCCGCTTGAGGCGACGCAGGGCGAGGCATTCATTGCCGGCTTAATGTAGGGCGACGCCGTCCAGATGTCGCAACTTGTCGGGGTTTCGCGTGATGAAGATCGCGATGATTTTTCCCCGCTCTATTTGCAAGGCCGTGGTCTGCACAAGGCCTCCCTCTTCGATCGTCACGAAGCCAGGAATCCCGTCGATTAGAGCGTAGCGAACGAGGCGTGATGGCGATCTGCTGAAATCGCGAGCGAGCTGGGCGTGCCGCTCCATCACCGCATGAATGCCGGCCAGCGGAACAAGGGAAGCCGACACCTTGCCACCGCCATCCGAATAGGCGGTGACATCGTCGGCGAGAAGGGTGCGCAATTTGCGCATGTCCCCGTGGCGGGAGGCTGCAAAAAATGCGGCCGCGAATTCCATCCCCTGTTCCTTCGTTATCGGGAAGCGGGGGCGAGCCTTGTGTATGTGGGTACGCGCACGCGTGGCCAATTTCCGACAGGTCGATGGTTTGCGGTCGAGGGCTTCTGCAACATCGTCGAATGCCAAGCCAAACACGTCATGAAGCAAAAAGGCGGCCCGTTCCAATGGCGACAGACGCTCCAGCGCAACCATGAGCGGGAAAGTGATGTCGTCCATGACGTCCACCTCATCAGCATTGATGAAGGGTTCCGGCAGCCACGGCCCGATATAGGTTTCGCGCCGACGCCTGGCGGAATTCAATTCATTCAGGCACAGGCGCGTAACGATGGTGCGAAGCAGCGCCGCTGGCTGGCGAACGCTCTCATGGTCGAGCGCCAGCCAGCGGATATAGGCATCCTGGACCACGTCCTCCGCATCGGCGATCGAGCCGAGCATGCGATACGCCACCCGTATCAGGCGAGGTCGCATATCGTTGAATGATGGAGAAGCGTGCATCCCATTCATATCCGTCCACCCGATGCCGGTTCACCCCTCGGCGAGAACCGCGTTGACCTTGTAGAGGCTCGGCTGAACGGACTTCGCCAGCCCGGCAAACTGTTTGAGCTGCTCCTGCGTTTCCGGCCTGTTCATGAAGCCGTCGAAATGCGCCCGGGACGCCCATTGAGCATAGTTGACGACCTTTTTTCCATCCAGGCTGCTGTGGATGCACACCGAGATGAAGCCCGACTGGTGCCTGATCGTGTTCTCGGTGGCTTCCGACAATGCCTGCACCAATGCGTCCTGCATCTGTGGATCCACTTCATAGACATTGATCAGAGTCAGACTCGCAGATTGGGGATCGATCAGTGCGTTATTCTTGCCGGCCATTGCTGCCTCCTGAGAAAGTTCGTTCCGCAGATCATGACAAGCAAGGCCGGAAAAATGTGACATGGAGATGCGCGAACAGGTGCGAGACCTTGCCATTGCGCGGCCGGGCCCCTGCTAATGCTTCGGCATGGAGGCGGGTCTGCTGCTGCGCCTTTGGATGCGCGCCGAAGCGGTCATTGCCGGCCTCGGAGCCAATGGCTATCGCGCCGGCGTGCTGGCGCTGCTCGACATGATTGAGCAATGATTGCCGATAACAGGAGTGCGGGCGGCGCCGGCATTGGCCAGCGCCGCATCCTATGGGGTCAGCCTCGGGAGGGCAGGCAGGCGGGGCCGGCGGGTTCGAAGCTTTTATAGGTGAGGATGAATTCGCGGTGGCCCAATTGCTCAGACTTGGTTTCCTCGCCTGACGCCACCGCCTCGATGAGGCCGAGGATTTCGGCGCCGACATCGTCGAGGCTGGCCCGGCCCTCCAGGATGCGACCGGCATCGACGTCCATGTCATCCTCGAGCTTGCGATAGGTATCGGGATTGGCACAGACCTTGACCACCGGCGAAAGAGCCGAGCCCACCACCGAGCCGCGGCCGGTGACGAACAGGGTCATGTGGCAGCCCGACGCCATCATCTCCACGATCTCGGCATTGTCCGAAATATTGGGGAAGCCGAAGCGCACCTCGCCATCGGGGACCACGTCCATCAGATAGAGCCCGCCCTTGGGCGGCAGCGTACCCGGCTTGATGATGCCCGAGATTTGCGAGGAGCCGGACTTGGCATAGGCGCCCATCGATTTTTCCTCGATGGTGGAGAGGCCGCCATCGGCATTGCCCGGCGCAAAGCTGCCATAGCCGAGCGTGGCGTAATAGGTGGCGGCCTTGGCCACCGAGGCGCGCAATTCGGCGGCCAGTTCGGGCGTCGCGGCGCGGTCGGCCATGATGTCCTCGCAGCCGATCAATTCGCCGGTTTCCTCGAAAATGCAGGTGGCGCCAGCCTCGACCAGCATATCGAAGGCCCGGCCGACCGCCGGATTGCCGGTGATGCCGGAGGTACCGTCGGAGCCGCCGCAGACGGTGCCGATCACCAATTCGTCGAGCGCCATGGGCACCGTTTCGGCCCGGCGCAGGGCGACGAGCTGTTCCTCGACCCAGGCGCGGCCCTGTTCGATGGTGCGCCGCGTGCCGCCATCGTTCTGGATGGTGAGGGTATGCACCGGCCGGCCGGAGGCGGCGACGACTTCGGAGAGCTGATACTTATTGAAGCTCTCGCAGCCCAGCGACAGCAGCAGCACCGCGCCCACATTGGGGTGCGTGGCGAGCTTTTCCATCATGTCCTGGGCATAGATATTGGGAAAGCAGCCGGGAAAGCCGATGAGATGGACGGCTTCGCCCCGGAATTCGGCGACGATCTCGCGTCCCACATGATGGGCGCATTCGACCAGATAGGCGACGGCCACGACATTGCGAATGCCCTTGCGTCCGTCCGGGCGGGGATAGCCGCGCAATTGTCCGCTCATTGTGCCGGCTCCTCCTGCTTGCGCTCGATGACGTGAGTGGCTGTGTAGTCGCTCTTGATATTGTGGATATGCACGTGTTCCCCCACGGCAATGGGCGCCGTCGCCGAGCCGATCGGCGCGCCGTATTTGAGGATTTTCTCGCCCGGCGCGATGGCCCGGCGCGCGATCTTGTGGCCACGATCGAGCCGATGCGGCAGCGTAACGGCCCGGTCGTCGATGACCAGGGTTTCGCCCTCCCCGACCGCTTCGCGCAGCACAAAGACGTTGTCGGCGGGCGACAACAGCAGGAGCCGAAGGTCGGTCACGTCACATCACCCCGAAGGTATCGAAAGCCTCGCGCGTGCTCATGCCATTGCGAATGGCGACGGCGACGGCGTTCTCGGTATTGTTCTTCTCGATGGCGCGGGCGACCGCTTCCTGCTCGGCCTCGCGCGGGATGACCAGCACGCCTTCGCGGTCGGCGAAGATGAGGTCGCCGGGATGGATGCGGATGCCCTCGATCTCGATGGCGGTGCGGAAATCGATGACCTTGCCGCGCACGCCCTGATCCTGGGCATAGATGCCGCGCGAAAAGACCGGGAAGCCCAGCCGCTCGATTTCGCCCGCATCGCGGATGAACCCGTTGAGGATGGCGCCGCCGGCCTTGAGGTGCTGGGCGCGGGTGCTCATCAGCCCGCCCCAGAGCGCGTAGTTGAACGAGGAGCCGGAGGCGATGTAGATCTCATCCGGCTTGAGGTCGTCCAGGGCCTCGAACATGATGCCGAAGGGCACGCGCGACAGCGGGCCGCGCGCATCCTCACCGCCCTCGTCGAACACATCGGCTTCCAAAACCGGCATGGCGCGCCCGGCGATCCGGGTGGTTTCAACCAGCGGCTTGATGGCCTGCGGCAGGAATTGCCGCCGGAACCCCATCGCGTCGAGCACGTCACCGACAACAGCGGTGAAGAGCTCTTCCTTGAGGACGCGGATCAGCTCCGCATCGGTCATTTTGGTCGTCATGATTTCCTCGGAGCGCTAATGCACAAGCGCCAGTGATATTTCGGGAATGAAGGTGATGAGCAGCAGCGCCACGATCAGCGCCAGATACATGCCGAGCGATTCCCGCATGAACTCTCCCACCTTGACCTTGGTGATGTTGCAGACCACCAGCATCACCGTGCCCACCGGCGGCGTCAGCGTTCCGATCGACAGGTTGATGATGAGAATGATGCCGAAATGCACCGGATCGATGCCGGCAGCGGTCACGGTCGGCATGAGAATGGGCACCAGCACGATCATCAGGGCCGTGCCTTCAATCACCGTGCCCAGAGCCAGGAACATCACGTTCATGGCCAGGAGCAGCATGATCGGATTGAGATCGAGACCGATCAACGTCGTCGCCAGCGACTGGCCGACCTGCTCGAGCGAGAATACCCAGGCCAGCGCCGAGCTCGCCATGATCACCAGCATGACCGAGCCGGTGGTCTTGCCGGTTTCCACCAGCGCGTCGAAGACGTGGTGCGGCCGCATTTCGCGATAGATGATGAAACCAATGAACAGCACGAAGAGCACCGCAAAGGCGCCGGCTTCGGTGGGCGTGAAGATATTGGCGCGGATGCCGCCGATGACCGCTACCACCAGCACGATGGCAGGCCAGGCCTGGAACAGGACGGAGCCGGTTTCGCGCGGCTCGGGCCAGGTCTCGCGTGTCGGCTTATAGCCGCGCTTCTTTGACACCACGTAAGTGACGACCATCAGCAGGCCTGCGAGCAGCAGGCCCGGCAGAATGCCGGCCAGGAACATGTGCCCAACCGAAACATTGGCCAAAAGCGCATAGATGATGAGCGCGATACCTGGGGGAATGATCGGGGTGACCAGCGAGCTGGCCGCGGTCACCGCCGCCGAGAAGCCCTTGCTGTAGCCGCTCTTGACCATTTCGGGCACGAGCATGCGCGAGGTCATGGCCGCATCGGCCAGGTTCGAGGCGCTCATGCCGCTCATCAGCAGCGACAGCAGGATATTGGCCTGCGCCATGCCGCCGGTCATGCGGCCCACCAGCAGGTCGGCGAGCTTGAGCATGCGGCTGGCAATGCCGGTAAAGCTCATCAGCGTGCCGAGCAGGATGAAGAGCGGAATGGCGAGCAGCGCAATGTTCTGGGTCGGCGCAATCACACGCTGGATGGCGATGTTGATCGGCACCTGATTGATGAACAGGAAATAGCACAGGACGGCCAGGATGATGGCCACGTAAAGCCGCATGTTGAGCGCGATGAGCGCCAGCAGGACCAGGACGACAATACCCAGATTATCCATTGGCCTTGTCTCCGGTCAGGCTGCGCAGCACGCCGATGAGGCGGTGCGCCGTGAAGATGCAGATGCCCGCGCAGCCGATCGGGAAGGCGATGTAAATCCAGAAATAGGGAATGCGCAGAATTTGAGTGACACGCGTCTGGCTGGCCAGCGCGAGATCGAGGCCGATCTTGGCGGCATAGAGCAGCACGACGATCGACAGGAGGGACAAAATCAGATCCAGCACCTTGCCCAATTTGGCGGGGAAGGCATCGGTCAGCACCGAAATCGTCAGATGCCGGTCGTCCTTTTCGGCAGCAATGGCGCCGAGCATGACGATCCAGATAAACAGGAAGACGCTCATTTCCTCGGCGAAGTGCAGAGGCTGGGAGAGCACGTAGCGCTGGAACACGGCCCAGTTGCTGAGGACCACCAGGGCCGCGAGGCTGATGGCCAAAAGCCAGTTCACCGGTCGTTCGAGGAACTTCATGGCGAAAATCCTAGGGAGGGAGCCTGGAGGTGGGCGCGCCCAGGTCTGCGCGCGCCCACCGGGATCAGATGCTTACTGCAGTTCGGCCTGAATGCGCTCGTAGAGGCCTTCGGACCATTCGGGGAACTGGGAATAGACCGGGGCGGTCAGCGCCTGGAAGGGCGCGGTATCGACCTCGATCACCTCGACGCCGGCGGCCTTCATTTCCTCGATCATCTGGTTGTCGAGCTCGGTGACCAGTTTCTGGCTGTAGAGGCCGGCTTCGTAGCCGGTATCGAGCACGAGCTGCAGGTGTTCGGGGCTCAGCGTGGAGAAGAAGGCTTCGCCGCCGACGAACATGGCCGTGTTGGTGAGATAGCCCATGAGGGTGAGATATTTGGCTTCTTCATGGAACTTCTGGCCATGCAGCACGGCGATGGGGTTCTCCACCGCGTCGATCACGCCCTGGGTGAGGGCGGTATAGACTTCGCCCAGCGGCATCGGGGTCGGGGTCGCTCCCATGGCCTCGAAAGCGCGGATCTGCATCAGGTTGTTCGGCACGCGCACCTTGAGGCCGGCCAGGTCTTCCGGGGTCCGGACGGGGCGGGTCGAGATCAGGTGCCGCACGCCATAGAGCAGGTTGGGAATGACGACACGGATGCCGTGATCGTTGCGCAGCTTCTCGGCTTCGGCGGCGAACCATTCACCGTCATAGATGGCCAGGAGCTTGGCCGGATCGTCGCTGAGATAGGGTCCGAAAAGCACGCCCAGATCGGGCTCGTAATCGGCCAGGAAGCCGACATCGGTAATGGTGATGACGTTGAGGCCCATAACGGCCTGGTCGGTCACGTCCGACTTGGAACCCAGCTGCGAGGACGGAAACAGTTCGAGCGCGATTTCGCCATTGGACCGCTCTTCCAGCATGTCCTTCCAGTAATGCATGACCTGGTCGACCGGCTCGCCGGGATTGTTCTCATAGGCGACGCGGATGGTCACCTCCTGAGCCTGGGCCAGGCTCACCGACAGCAGGGTCGAAGCGGCCAATGCGGCAATAAGTTTCTTCATGGATAGTCTCCTCACTGAATTTTAGGGGAACTGGAAAGCGGGATCAGAAGCCGATCACCGCTCCGCCATCCACCACCAGGGTCTGGCCGGTGACATAGGCGGCGGCGGGGGATGCGAGATAGACGCAGGCCCAGCCGATATCTTCGGGACGGCCAAGCCGCTTGGCCTGGATGCGGCCCATGATCCTGGCGCGGCGTTCGGGATCGGCCGAGGTCGCCTTGCGGAACAGATCGGTGTCGATCCAGCCGGGTGCGACGGCGTTGACGCGAATGCCGCGCTCGGCGAATTCGGCGGAAAGCCCGCGCACCGCGCCGGTCAGCGCCGTCTTGGCCACGGTATAGCCCATGACCAGGGGCTGGCCGATGAACGAGGTCATCGAGGCGGTAAAGATGATCGCGCCGGCGCCCTTGCCGATCTGGCCGGGCAGCACGGCCCGCGTCAGCTCCAGCGCGCCGCGCACATGCACATCGAACACCTCGTCGAAATCCGCCATGCTCGATTGCTCGAAGGGCTTCTTGACGGTGTTGCCGGCATTGTTGACCAGAATGTCGATAGCGCCGTGGCGGGCGAGGATGCCCTTGGCGGCCTCGGCCAAGCCGGCGATGTCGGCAAGATCGAGCACTTCGGCGGCGGCATTGTCGCCCAGTTCGGCCAGCGCGGCATCGAGCACATCGGCGCGGCGGCCGGCGACGATGACCCGGGCGCCGGCCGCGCTCATGCATTTGGCGATGGCCAGGCCCAGGCCGGAGCCGCCGCCGGTCACCAAAGCCGTCTTGCCCTGCAGGCCGAATGTGTCGACCAGGGATCGGGTCGGCAGCGTCATGCACCGACCTCGACGACGATCTTGAGCGCGTCCGGATTGTCCACCCAGAACGGCAGCGCCTTGTCGGCCTCGGCAAAGCTGAAGCGCTTGGAAATCAGGGCATCGGCCTTGGCGCCCAGGGTTTCGAGATAGGCGACGACCGCCTCGAAATCGGCGCGGGTCGCGTTGCGCGAGCCGAGAATGTCGAGTTCCTTGAGATTGAAGAACCGGGTTTCGTAGCTGACCGGCGCCTTGGAATAGCCGACATAGACCACTCGACCGGCAAAACCGACAAAATCGATGGCCTGGGTGAAGGTCAGCGGCAGGCCCACGGCTTCGATCACCACATCGGCGCCGTCACCATTGGTCAGCGCCTCGATGCGCTGCGCCACATCCTCGGCACCGGCGACGATGACGTCGGCAGCCCCGAACTGGCGGGCGAACTCGGCCTTCTGGGCATTGACGTCGACGGCGATGACCCGGGCGCCGCGGGCCGCGGCCCCGATAATGGCGCCCATGCCGATCATGCCGCAGCCGAGAACCACGACAATGTCGCCGGCCTGGACCGCGCCGCGGGCAACGGCATGGAAGCCCACGGAAAGCGGCTCGACCAGCGCCAGATGGGCCGGCGCCAGGGTCGCGTTGAGGATGATCTTCTCGGCCGGCAGGACCAGGAATTCGGCCAGGCCACCCTCCTGCTGCACGCCCAGGGTCTTGTTGTAGCGGCAGGCATTGAGGCGCCCCTTGCGGCAGGACGAGCAGGTGCCGCAATTGGTATAGGGCACGACGATGGCGCGCTGGCCGATCAGGCCGGCATCGACGCCGGCGCCCACGCCCACGACCTCGCCACCGATTTCATGGCCGGGAATGCGCGGCAGCTCCACCAGGGGATTGAGCCCCTTGAAGGTATTGAGGTCGCTGCCGCACAGGCCCACATGTCTCACGGCCAGCATGACCTCGCCCGCACCCGGAGCGGGGCGGTCGATATCGGCAATTTCGCAGCGGCCTTCGGCGGCAATTCTAACGGCCTTCATTCTGGTTCGGTCACCTTGATTGCTTCATGTTCGGACAGCGCTTCGGCCAGGGAGGCCTCGCTGAGGGCGTAGTGCTCGACGAAAGCAGCGGTGACCTTTTCCAGGGACCGCGCTTCGAGCGCATCGACGATTTCCTGATGGTTCTCGAGCGAGCGCACATCGTGATGCGGGCGCTGCTTGCCGATCTCCTGGTAGAAGACGATGATCGGCCGCAGGGCGGTGAACAGCTTGCCGATCACGATATTGCTGGACGCATCGACCAGCACCTTGTGGAAGGCATAGTCGGCTTCGGCACCCTGGTGCACCGTCAAGGCACCGCGCATCCGCATCAGGTGCTGTTTCAGTTCGGCGATCTGTTCGTCGCTGATCCGCTTCACCACCGAAGGCATCAGCGCCAGGTCGATGCCGCGACGGAACTCGATCATATCCCGGCAGGTCTCGAGCGAGCGATCGAAGGCCCCCTCGACGATATCGAAGGCCACGGTCAGGTCCGGCGTGGTCACGCGCGGGCCCCGCTGGGTCTTTTCCACGAAACCATAGGCTTCAAGGAAGATCAGCGCCTCGCGCACCGTATTGCGGCTGACGGCGAAACGCTCGGCATAGAGCCGTTCATTGGGGAGATGATCCCCAATTTTGTAATTGGTCTGGATATCGGCCTTGAGCGCGTCGAAGACGCCGCGAACCGCGGTGACACGAACCAAATGAACTTCTCCTCCCTTGGTCCAACAATAGGACCAATTGACCAAATTCTTTCCGGATAGCGCCGGGATGTCAATCCCGAAGTAAATGATTGGGGAAAATGGCGGTCCAGGCAGGCGAGCGACAGACCTTCCGGCGCCCGCAGGGACGACGGAGGAATGGTGGATTCCGGCGCCAAGCGCTCCTCCCCCGGCCGCTGTTCACTCAGCCGGGCCAGTCCGTTCCGGCGAACTGGCTTTTTTGCCGTGTCTGGACCACATAGGTAAGGCTCGCCGCCATCCGCGGCGGCGAATGCGAGGTGTGCCATGAAAAAGATCGGGTTTCTGTCCTTCGGCCATTGGAGTCCGTCGCCGCAATCGGGGACGCAGACGGCCGGGGATGCCCTGCTGCAATCGATCGACCTGGCCGTGGCGGCCGAGGAATTGGGCGCCGACGGCGCCTATTTCCGAGTGCACCATTTTGCGCGCCAATTGGCCTCGCCCTTCCCGCTGCTCGCTGCGGTGGGCGCCAGGACCAAGACGATCGAGATCGGCACCGCCGTCATCGACATGCGCTATGAAAATCCGCTCTACATGGCCGAGGATGCCGGGGCCGCGGACCTTATCGCCGGCGGACGTCTGCAATTGGGCATCAGCCGTGGCTCGCCCGAACAGGTGATCGACGGCTGGCGCTATTTCGGTTTTCAGCCCGAAGAGGGCAAGACCGATGCCGACATGGCGCGCAACCACGCCGAAGTGTTTCTCGAAGTGCTCAAGGGCAAGGGCTTCGCCCAGCCCAATCCGCGCCCGATGTTCCCCAATCCGCCGGGCCTGTTGCGGCTGGAGCCGCATTCGGAAGGCCTGCGCGAGCGTATCTGGTGGGGCGCGGCCAGCGACGCCACCGCCATCTGGGCGGCGCAGATGGGGATGAACCTGCAATCATCGACGCTCAAGTTCGATGAAAGCGGGGAACCGCTGAGCATCCAGCAGGCCAAGCAGATCCGCGCCTATCGGCAGGCCTGGAAGGAAGCCGGCCATGCCCATGAACCGCGCGTTTCGGTCAGCCGCTCCATCTTCGCCCTGGTGAACGACCAGGACCGGGCCTATTTCGGCTCGGGTCGACCCGAGGAAGATCAGTTCGGCTATATCGAGCCCGAAAAGCGGGCCGTATTCGGCCGGGGCTATACCGGGGAGCCGGACAAGCTGATCGCCGCGCTTGAAAAGGACGAAGCCATCGCCGAGGCCGATACCCTGCTGCTGACGGTGCCGAACCAATTGGGCGTGGCCTATAATGCCCATGTGATCGAGAGCATTCTCAAATATGTGGCGCCCGCCCTGGGCTGGCGCTGATCAGGGCAGGCGGAACGCGGAGGCGGCGCAATCATTGGCCTGCCAATAGCGTTCGACCGGCGTAAAGCTGCCGAGGGCCAGGTGCTCGATCCGAGCCGCGAAGGCCATGGCCCGGCATTCGTCCGGGCCGGCCACGACATGTACCATCTCGTGCAGGATGGTCAGCCGCCGCAGGGCGTCGGTACCTTCGGCCGAAAATTGCGGGCAGATGACCAATCCCACCCGGCCATCCTGCGGCGGGATGCGGACATAGGCGGCAAAGCGGGCGCAATCGCGGTCGGCCTGGCGCGACTCGGCGACATCGAGGCCAATCTCGCCGCCCCAATACGCGGACGTGAACCGCCCCAGGGTCAGCGCATCGCCATAGGCAGTGACATCGACGCCCATTTCACTGGCGGCAAGGCGCGGCCCGGCACGCTCGAAGGCCGTTATGGCCGCATTGAAAGCGACATTGACCGGATCGGCGAGGGCGGGAGCGGGGAACAGAAGGGCAGCGAGCAGGATCGGAAACAGGAAGCGCATGGCTCCTTCTGCCTCCGAACCGGGCAGGCGGCAAGAGGCAGCGATCCCGCTGTGTTCAGGCGGTCACACTCACGAAAAAGCGCCGTTTCGTCACATAAACCGGCCACAATTGACGCGGACAAGCGTGGGCGTGCTGCTGGATGCGGCGGAGGTTCGTGCGCCATGACCGGTCTTAACCTCGCGCTCACCAATTGTTTCCCTCAATCGAGGAACAGGGTAGAAGCAGCGTGATCCCTTTCTGCGACAGGTTTGCCTGATGGATTTCCGTATTTCGGCCGATGACCGCGTTGGTGCTCCCGCTGCCCGGCAAAGCAAGCCGCAGGCGCGGCCCGCCACCAAGAGTCAGCGCGTCGAACCCAGCATGGGCAAATCCGGCCTGGGCCAGACCATGGCCTTTTCGGTCGACAATGACCGCCCCGGCAATGCCGGGGGCGGCAATGGCGGCGGCAAGCCGCCCAAGAACAGCAAGCCGCGCAAGGGCCGGGCAATGCCGGCCAAGCCGCGCAGGAAGAAAAGCCGTTCCGGCGGCTTTCTCATGGGCCTGCTCTGGTGGGGCTTCGTGGCCTGTCTCTGGGGCGGCCTGGCCGTTATCGGCATCATCGTCTATTACGGCGCGCAATTGCCGGCGGCCAATACCTGGGCCATTCCCGAGCGTCCACCCAATATCCGCATCCTGGCCGCCGACGGCACGCTGATCTCCAATCGGGGCCAGACCGGCGGCGAAGCCGTTACCTTCCGCGAATTGCCGCAATATGTGCCGGCGGCCTTTATCGCCTCGGAAGACCGGCGCTTCATGAGTCATTTCGGCGTCGATCCGATCGGCCTCATGGCCGTGGCGGTGGAATCCGTGCAGGCGCGCGGGGTGACCCGTGGCGCCTCCACCATCACCCAGCAGGTGGCCAAGAACCTCTTCCTCACCCCCGACCAGACCCTGGGCCGCAAGGTGCAGGAAGCCATTCTGGCGGTCTGGCTGGAGCAGAATTTCACCAAGGAAGAAATTCTCGAACTCTATATGAACCGCGTGTTCTTCGGCCAGGGCGCCACCGGCATCGAAGCGGCGGCACAGACCTATTTCGGCGTCTCGGCCCGCAATCTGTCGCTGGGCCAGGCCGCCATGCTGGTCGGCATCCTGCCGGCCCCCTCGGTCTACAATCCCAAGACCAATCCCGACCGCGCCCGCGAACGGCAGCGCCTGGTGCTCAATCTCATGGCCCAGGAAGGCTATATCACCCGCGAAGAGGCCGATGCGGCCCGCATCGATCCCAGCCAGACGGTCCGCACCGTGGTGGCGGGCTCCGAATCCTATGTCGCGGACTGGGTCGAGAGCCTGATGACCGCCTATATCGGGGAGATCGAGAACGACGTCGTCGTGCAGACCACCATCGATTACAAGATGCAGCGCGACGCCGAGTTCATCGTCAAGGAAGCGGTGGCTAATGAGGGCCCCAAGCGTGGCTTCTCGCAGGGCGCGCTCGTTGCCATGGATGTCGACGGCACGGTGCGCGCCATGGTGGGCGGCGTGGATTACCAGCAGAGCCAGTATAACCGCGCGGTGACCGCCAAGCGGCAGCCGGGCTCGGCCTTCAAGCCCTTCGTCTATCTGGCGGCCATGGAAAAGGGCTATACGCCCGACACTTTGGCCGAAGACGCCCAGTTCGACTATAATGGCTGGAGCCCGCGCAACTCGACCGGCAAATATGCCGGCACTGTGACGCTGCGCCAGGGGCTGGCCTATTCGCTCAACACCATCGCCGCGCGGCTGGCCATCGACGTCACTCCCGAAAAGGTGATCGAAGTGGCCATGCGCATGGGCATTTCCTCGAACCTGACCGCGGTGCCGTCCATCGCGCTGGGCACCCAGGAAGTGAACCTGCTGGAACTGACCAGCGCCTATGCGCCCTTCGGCAATGGCGGCTATGGCGTCATTCCGAACGTCATCACCAAGATCGCCGATGTCGACGGCAAGGTGCTCTACGAAGCCTCCGATGCCGGCCCGGGCCGGGTGATCGACCCCAATATCCTGGCCGAGATGAACGACATGCTCAAGACGGCCGTGGAAGTGGGCACCGGACGCGGGGCCAATCTGGGCGGCTGGGATTTCGGCGGCAAGACCGGCACGTCCCAGGAATCCCGCGACGCGGTGTTCGTGGGCTATACCTCGGCCATGGTCACCGGCGTGTGGCTGGGCAATGACGACAACAAGGGAACCCGGCTTTCGGGCGGCAACGTGCCGGCCACGATCTGGTCCCAGTTCATGACCAAGGCCCATGCCGGCCGCTCGCCGCAGCCCATTCCGGGCGGCTCCTATGCCGGCCAGCTCATCGCCCAGCAGGTGATCGATCCCAATACCGGCATGCCGGTGATCGACCCCAATACGGGCCAGCCGCAGGTGCAATATGTCGATGGCGGCAGCGGCCAGCCGGTCCAGACCATGACCGACCCAGCCACCGGCCAGATCTATGCCATCGACCCGGCCACCGGCCAGCCGATGCAGGGCCTGCAGCCGATCCAGGGGCAGAGCGCCAATCCGCCGATCCAGACCGGAACCATGACCGACCCGGCGACCGGGATGCAATATGACTCGACCACCGGCCAACCGCTGACCAATGGCGCCGACCCGACCTGGGGCCAGTTCGACCAGAACGTGCAATATGACAGCTTCGGCCAGGCCATCGACCCGGTGACCGGCAATGCGCTGCAGCAGCCCAATAATGGAGCGGGCAATGCGCCGGTCGATCCCGATACCGGCCTGCCGATGACGCTGATCGTCGATCCGGCTACCGGCGAACAGGTCTGGGTGCCCAGCGCTCCGGCGTCGCAGGGCCAGCCGGTCTACAATCAGCAGCCCATCTATGCCGAACCGCAGGTGATCCAGCAGCAGCCCGGCCAGTTCGCGCCGCCCGCCGATATGGGCCAGCAGCCGGTCTACCAGCAGCCCAATTCCCAGCGCACGCTGATGGACATGATCTTCGGCAATTGACGCAGCGGAAAGAAAAGGCCCCGGATCGTCCGGGGCCTTTTTGTTTGCCGATGTTCGGCAGCGCCGCTGCTAGAGCACCACGATGGGCGCGCCGTTTGGCACGCGGTCGTAGAGATCCATGACATCCTGGAACAGCAGGCGGACGCAGCCGCTGGAGACGGCCTTGCCGATCGTCACCACGTCCATGGTGCCGTGCACGCGGTAGAGCGTGTCGCGATTGCCCTGGTGGATGTAGAGCGCGCGGGCCCCCAGCGCGTTGAGCAGGCCGGGCGGCTGGCCATGGCGGTACATTTCCAGCTCCGGCTGACGCTCGATCATCTCGGCGGGCGGGGTCCAGACGGGCCATTTGCGCTTATAGGCGATATGGCCCTTGCCGCTCCATTCGAAGCCGGCCCGGCCCAGCCCGACGCCATAGCGCATGGCCCGACCATTGGGCATGGTGAAATAGAGGAAGTAATTGGCCGTATCCACCACGACCGCGCCTTCGCGCTCGCCGGTGACATTGTCCACTTCCTGCCGCCAATAGATGGGGTTCATCATCGAGATATCCGCGGCGGGAACGGGATATTCCTCGTCGGGCCGGGCTCCATACATGGCCAGGACATCGGGCGGAATGGTGGGACGAACCGGTTCGGCCGGAGTGGTGACGCGGCTGGTGCCGGTGGTGGAGCAGCCGGCAAGAGCCAGAGCGCCGAAGCTGGCCAGACCGGCCAGAACAGCGCGGCGCGACGGGGTCGCGTCGAGAATGGTGGACATAATGATTTCCTTGGCCGCACAGGGCCTCTAAGCGAATGAAGGGTCGGTTTGGCTTCGCTCAGGCAGCTTTGGGCGGCCGCAAGGGTATGGTTTCCCGCCAGGCAGGCGGCGCAGCATCCAGCAGGGCGACCGGCACGTCGCAGGCCGGCGCCGGGGGCATTTGCGGCGCCGGGACCGGAATGGCCTGATGCGGCCCGCAGGGCATGATTATGCCCTTGCCCAGGTCGATCTCGCCGCGCTGGACCTGGACGAAAACCGGTATGGACACATTGTTCGCGTCCACGTGGTTCAGCACCACGATGGGCATGCTGACATAGCGATGCGCATGCGCCACCGTCGTCCCGGCAAGGGACGCGAAGGCGAAAATCAGGGCAATGAGGGCCACTACGCGCTGCATGCGGACCTGTTAGGCGGGCGATTGCGGCAGGATCGGGGCAGGATGGGTGTCATGGCCCCTCGCCGGGCGCCTGCCACGCCATTAGCGTCCGACCGTGTGTTTTTAGCCACGCCCGGCCCCGCTCCATGTCCGGCAGGGTGCGCGCAACGGTCGCCCAGAAGGCCGGCGAATGGTTCATCTCCACAAGATGGGCCACTTCATGGGCGGCGACATAATCGAGCACGAAGGGCGGCGCCAGGACCAGGCGCCAATTGTAATTGATATTGCCGGTGGACGAGCAAGAGCCCCAGCGGCTCGACTGGCTGCGCAGCCGCACCTGCTTGACGACGACACCCAGCCGATCCGCATGAACGGCGCTGCGCGCCTGGAGATCGGCGAGCGCCTCGGCCTTGAGCCAATCGTAAAGCCGGCGCGGCTGGTGCTGCGGATCACCGGGAACGCTGAGAAAGGGTCCGTCCTCGTCGGCGGCCTGGTCCACCCGGCCGCGCAATTGGCCGGAAGCGACTACCCTATGCACTTCGCCGCGCAAGGGCAATTCGATGCCGGCGGCCAGCACCTGCGCCGGTGCCGTGCGCGGCAGCCTTGCGGCCAGCCAGTGGCGATGGCGGAGAAGGAACGCCTCGGCATCGGCCCAGCGCGCCTTTTCCGGCAGGGTCAGCAGCGGCCCGCCGGGCGGCAGGGACAGGCGGAAAGAGCGCGCCCGCTTGCTGGTCCTGACGGCGACGGCCGTGCGCACCCCATCGAGATCGATGTGGGTGACGGCGGGCGGCGCGGGACTTTGGCGCAGGAAAGAAAACATCAGGCCGAAAAGCAAGAATCACTGGAGCCAGTTTACCCGGCGCCGGACGGGCCGGGCATAAAAATGGCGCCCCTTGCGGGGCGCCGAAGTGGCCGTTGGGAATAACCGGCTTCAGGAGGTAGGGAAGTCGAGAAAGATAATGCTCAGGCGTTGTTGGGGTTGCCCCAATTGTTGGAATTATTGCGCCCGTCATCGCCGAAACCCTGGCGGGAGCCGCGATGTTCGCTCATGAAGCGATCGAATTCCTCGCGGTCCTTTGCCTTGCGCAGATTGGCCATGTATTCGTGGAAGGCGTCGATCTCGGCGTCGAGACGGGCGCGTTCCTCCTCGAGGCGGCGAAGCTGCTCGGAGCGGTATTCGTCGAAGGCGGCATTGCCGGACGAGGCATGGTCGGTGCGGCCGAAACCGCTATGCTTGGCATTGTTGCGCATATAGCTGCATCCCTTGTTCCAATAGGACTGTGCCTTTTCGGCGGAGCCGCCGAACTTTTCGCCCCACAGGATATAGGCGAGGACGGCCAGGCCCAGCGGCCAGAACAGGATGAAGCCAAGGACCATGAGGGCGATGGTCAGGGGCGACCATTGCGGTTTGATGATTGCGGTGTTCATGTCGTTTCGTCTCCCAGTCACGATGCCCTTTAGGTGGTCGCGGCAAGGGTGGGATCAAGGATGTGCCTGTCGATTTTTTGCTCTTGAAATGACCCATTGCCTCCCTATAGGCCGAAAAATGGTGTGCCGCGGCCCGGCCCGATGCGCTAAGACAGGGCCATGAACGACGCGCTTCCCGCCCCCAATCTTCTGCCTGCCGGCTGGCGCCCGCTGCGCCTGCAGACGCTGCTGGTGCTGCGCTGGCTGGCCGTGGCGGGGCAGACGATCGGCGTGCTCTTCGTCTTTCTGGGGCTGGGCTTTCCATTGCCGCTCTGGGAATGCCTGGGGCTGATCGCGCTTTCGGCGGCGCTCAATATCGGGCTGGTCTGGCGCTATGGCGCCAATCTGCGCCTGGCGCCGCGCGTCGCCGCCCTGCAACTGGCGTTCGATCTGTGCCAGCTCGCGGGCCTCCTGGCGCTGACGGGGGGCTTGCAGAACCCGTTCTCGCTGCTGCTGCTGGCGCCGGTTTCGGTGGCCGCCACCACCCTGCCCCAGCGCCAGACGCTGCTGATCGCGCTGCTCGCCTGCGTGCTGGCCTCGCTGATCTCGGTGGTGCACCTGCCCCTGCCCTGGGATCCGGCGGCGCCCATCACCTTCAACCGCATCTATGTCATCGGCATCTGGGTGTCGATCATCTGCGGCGTGGTGTTCATCACCGCCTATACCAATCGCGTGGCCCACGATTCCCGCCAGATCGCCGATGCCCTGGCGGCGACGGAACTGGCTCTGTCCCGGCGCGAGCAGCTTTCGGCGCTCGATGGCCTGGCCGCCGCCGCCGCCCATGAGCTGGGCACGCCGCTCTCCACCATCGCGCTGGCCGCCAAGGAGATGCGCGCCGAAGTGGCCGAAGGCAGCCAATTGGCCGAGGACGTGGAGCTGATCATCGCGCAATCGGCCCGCTGCCGCGCCATCCTGGCCAAGCTGCGCAATCTGGGCAGCGAGCCGGCCGACCTCTTCGCCGAGGCGCCGCTGACCGACATTCTCGACGAAGTGGCGCGCCCCCATGAAGGGCGCGGCAAGGTGATCCTGTTCTATTCCGAGAACGCGGCCGGGCCGGCGCCGATCTTTCCGCGCTCGGTGGGCCTGCTCTACGGGCTGGGCAATCTCATCGAGAACGCCACCGATTTCGCCCGGCAGAGCGTGCGCATCGAAAGCGCCTGGGACCAGAGCGAAATCCGCGTCTCGATCACCGATGACGGACGCGGCTTCGCGCCGGAGCTGATCGCGCGGCTGGGCGAGCCCTATCTGACCAGCCGCCCCCGCGACCCCGCCGGCAGCGACGCGCACCAGCCGGGGGGAATGGGCCTGGGCATCTTCATCGCCAAGACGCTGCTGGAGCGAACCGGGGCCCGGCTGCGTTTCGACAATGCCGAACTCTCCGGCCATGCAAGGGTGACCATCACCTGGGAGCGCCGCGACCTCGACCAGCACGGGGCGGGCTGATTTTGACGGATCGGAAGCAAGCGATTATGGAAAAGCCCATGAACACGATCGAAGATCTCCTCGCGGCCGATCCGAGCCTGCTGCTCGTGGATGACGACGCCGCCTTTCTGGGCCGCCTCGAACGCGCCATGGCGCGGCGGGGCTTCGAAGTGCGCACCGCCGGCTCGGTGGCCGCCGGGCTCGCCGCCGTCGCCGAACGCCCCCCCGCCTATGCGGTGGTGGATTTGCGGCTCGAGGACGGCAACGGGCTCGACGTGGTCTCGGCCCTGCACCAGAAGCGCGCCGATGCCCGCGCCGTGGTGCTGACCGGCTATGGCAATATCGCCACCGCCGTCACCGCCGTGAAGCTGGGCGCCATGGACTACCTCTCCAAGCCCGCCGATGCCGACGACGTCATCAATGCCCTGCTGGCCACCGGCGAGGACAAGCCCGAGCCGCCCGAAAATCCGATGTCGGCCGATAGGGTGCGCTGGGAACATATCCAGCGCGTCTACGAACTCTGCGATCGCAACGTTTCGGAAACCGCCCGCCGCCTCAACATGCATCGCCGCACATTGCAACGCATCCTGGCCAAGCGCGCCCCGCGCTGAAGCGCCGGCCAGTTCAAAAACCTCCGGGTTCACCTGGTTGATGGAAGCCCCGAG